>JAITSV010000033.1 GCA_031287575.1 Desulfovibrio sp. | reverse complement strand
AGTAACAGATATGCAGATGCCAGATCTTTTAAAAAGCGCCTGCTAGGGCGCTGCTGGAAACAGAGCCTTACAGGCGCATATGAAATACCCCCGGCTATGCCGGGGGATTTTTATTCATGCGCCGTGGCCTGGTCGCGGGCCAGTTTAGTGTCCGCCAGTTCAGTGTCCGCCGGTTCAGCGCCCGCCGTCGAGCCACGCGCGGATGTCGCCGAAGGCGGTGCGCGCCGTGAAGTCGAGGGTCAGCGGGGTTACCGAAACCACCCGGTCCACGCTGAGGGCGTAGACGTCGGTTTCCGGCGATTCGCCGGGGGCGGGCCCTTTGGTCACGGTGGCGTCGCCCAGCCTGCTGCCCAGCGAGGGGGCGGCCAGACGCGATTCGTAGTACATGTCCGGCGAAAGGCGGGTCAGCCGCCACGGGGTATCCGGGGTGGCCCCGGCGGGCACGTCTATCTTCAGCACGTGCACGTCGCCGGGCAGGCCGCGTTCCAGCACCATGCCCGCGAACAGCGTCAGAAAGTGCATGGCCGCGCCCCAGTCCTGCTCGGTGTAGGCGTGGTGCGATTCGATGCCCGTTTCCATGGATACCGCCAGCGCCGGAATGCCCCGGCAGGCCCCCTCCAGCGCGGCGCCCACCGTGCCGGAACTGGTGATGCTGGCCCCCAGGTTTTCGCCGTAGTTGATGCCGGATACCAGCAGCGCGGGGGCGTAGCCGGGCATAACCTTCAGCCCGTGGCCCACCGTGGCCGCCGGGGATGCATCGCAGGCCCAGGCCCGTAGCGGCCCGCCCGCCACGGCAAGTTCCACCTGTTGCAGGGTGGCGTTGCGGTCGCCGGTCTGGGCGCGGCCCATGGCCGTCTGCTGGCGCAGCGGGGCGAACACGTCCAGCCCGCCCAGGGGGTGCAGCGCCTCCGCCGCGGCCAGCAGGCCGGGCGAGTGCACGCCGTCGTCGTTGGTCAGCAGGATGCGCGGTGCGGTCATGATGTATTCCTTGGCGTAGTGTCCGGCGAGTGCCGGTCAGCGGGATAAGCCCGTTGGATAAGTCAGCGGGATAGGCCAGCGGGATAAGCCAGCGGGATAAGCCTGTGGAGCCACTGAGCGGGGCCGGTCAGCGCGGTTCGGGCGTGGCAGGACCGCTGGCGCCCGGTTCTCCCGGCCCGTCAGCATCTTCCGTCCCGTTTGCGTCACCCAACTGGGCCGCCTCTCGCTGTTCGTTCGCAGCATGGGGAACGCCCCCGGCGGCGATGAAGTCCACGGCCCGGTCCTCGGCAACGGGGCGGGAGAAATGGTACCCCTGCACCGAGTGGCAGCCCAGTTCCGCCACGATGGCGAGTTGTTCCGCCGTCTCCACACCTTCGGCCACCACGTGCAGACCCAGGCTGCGGCCCAGGGTGACCACGGTGCGCACGATCTCGCGGTTTTCCGCATCCCCGGCCACGGCGGAAACGAACGAGCGGTCCACCTTCAGGGTGTCCACCGGAAAGCGTTGCAGGTACGCCAGGGACGAGTAGCCGGTGCCGAAGTCGTCGATGCCGATGCCCACCCCCAGCCTGCGCAGGGCTTCCAGCCGCTGCAACGCGCCGTCCGGGTCCTTCATGATGGCGGTTTCGGTAATCTCCAGCTTCAGGGCATCGGGCGGCAGCCCGGTGTCGGACAGGACGCGGGCCACGCGCCCGGTAAGGTTGGGCTGCGAGGCCTGCCGCGCCGAAAGGTTCACCGAAACGTACAGGTCGCGCGCGCCGGGCAGGGTGGCCCGCCAGCGGGCCAGGGTAGCCGCCGCCTGTTCCAGCACCCACTGGCCGATGCGCAGGATCAGCCCCGTCTCTTCGGCCATGGGAATGAACCGGGCTGGCGGCACCGCGCCCTCGGTGGGGTGCCGCCAGCGCACCAGCGCCTCGAAGCCCAGCAGCCGTGCGCCGTCCACGGCGAACACCGGCTGGTATTCCAGGTACAGCTGCTTGCGGCGCATGGCCATGGAAAGGTCGCCCTCCAGGGTCATCATTTCCATGGTGTGGCGGTGCATGGACTGGTTGAACACCCGGAACCGCCCCTTGCCCTGGGCTTTGGCCTGGTACATGGCGATGTCCGCGTCGCGCAGCAGCGCGTCGGCGGTATCGTACCCCTGGGTGCGCAGCACCATGCCGATGCTGGCGGACGTGCGCACCACCTTGGTGCCCATGCGCACCGGGCGTTCCAGCGCCGCCAGCAGGCGGCGGGTGATCTGCACGATGCGCCGGGGCGAATCCACGTCTTCCAGCAGCAGGGCGAACTCGTCGCCGCCAAGGCGGGCCACGGTGTCACCCGCGCGCACCACCGGGCGCATGCGCCGGGCCACTTCCACCAGCAGGTTGTCGCCCGTGGTGTGGCCGTGGCTGTCGTTGATGAACTTGAAGCGGTCCAGGTCCAGCATCAGCACGGCAAAGCGGTAGCTGTCGTTGCGGCGGCGGCGCTGGATGGCCCTGTCGATGCGGTCCAGCAGCAGGGCGCGGTTGGGCAGGCCGGTAAGCGGGTCGTGCAGGGCGAGATGGGTCAGCATTTCCTCGCCCTGCTTGCGCTCTATGGCCACGGCCACCTGTTCGGCCACCGGCACCATCAGTTCCGCGTCGCGGGCCGAGAAGAATTCCGAATCCTCGTAGTGCTGCACCACCATGGCCCCGATGACCTTGCCGCGCGAGCGCAGCGGGGTGCCCAGCCAGGCCGCCGGGCGCGCACCGAATACCGGGCGCGCCTCGATGTCGTTGCTGTGCAGGTGCACCTGTCTGCCGGTGCGGATGACCTCCAGGGTGGGGCTTTGCACGCCGGGGTCGGAAATGCGCTCCACCGGGTTGTAGCGGGCGTCGCGCTCGTCGGCGAAGTAGGCGAAGTCCAGCCGGTCTTCCGATTCGTTGACCAGGGCGATGAAGAAGTTGGGGGCCTGCACGTGGCGGCGCAGGGCCGCATGGATGGACAGGAACAGTTCGTCCAGGTCGCGCGTTTCGTTGATGGCGTTGGCGATGTGGAACAGGATGCCCGCGATGGCGTCGCCCTGCTTGTGGTCGGTGATGTCCGCCAGGGCCCCGGCCACCCGGTTCAGGCGCCCGCCGGGGCCGCGCCGGGCCGCGCCGCGCGCCAGCACCCAGCGCCACGTGCCGTCGGTGTGGCGGATGCGGAATTCATGCTCGAAGCGCTCCGCGTCCTCTCCGGTGATGCGGCGCACCTCCGACAGCACGCCCAGCCTGTCCTCCGGGTGCAGGATGCCCGCGATGTCCATGGGCGAAAGCGCCGCGTCGGGGGCGCGGCCCATGATTTCGAGGCAGCGCGGCGAATGGTACAGGGTGTTGGTGGCCAGTTCCCACTCCCAGATGCCGTCATTGGTGGCGGAAATGGCCATGTCGTAGCGCTGGCGGCTTCGTTCCAGTTCCAGCACCTGATTGCGCCGCTCGGTGATGTCGCGGATGGTCTGGATGACCCCGGCGAGGCGCCCTTCGCCATCGCGCAGGGCGGATGCCACGGTCCACACGTGGGCGCCCCGGCCGCCGTACAACGTGGGCACGTAGGCTTCCGCCGTCAGTTTGTCGCCCTGTTCGCCGAACATGGTGTAGTGGCTGGGCAGCGGCAAGCCGGGGGAAAAGAACCGGTCGCCCAGCAGGGGGATGCGCTCGCCGTAGAAGGGCAGGGCGTATTCGAAATTGCCGCGCCCCAGCATCTCGCTGGCGGAATGGCCGGTCATTTCCTCCATGGCGCGGTTCCAGGCGGTAACCCGGCGGTTTGCATCCAGCACCAGGGCCGCATCGGGCAGGAAGTCGATGATGTCGCGCAGCCTGCGCCACGCCTCGGAAAGCTGGTCCTGCATCACCTTCTGCTCGGTGATGTCCAGCACGAAGCCGTCGATGTAGTCGACCTCCGCCGGGGTGTTCCCCGCCTTGTCGGCGGCATTGTCCGTGCTGTCCGGGCCGCCCGTCTGGCCAGTTTGGGCCGGAGCCGGGCCGCGCACCAGGCGCGCGCTGACCAGCCCCCAGAACAGGCTGCCGTCGCGCCGCTTGAGGCGCAGTTCCATGCGGTCCACGCGGCCCGTGGCCTGCAACGCACCCACGAAGCGCTGGCGGTCGCCGGGGTTGGCGTACATCTGCCTGGGAATGTCGGAGACGCAATCCAGCATTTCTTCCGTGGTGGGGCAGCCCCAGATGCGCGCGTATTCCGGGTTGACGTTCTCGTAGCGGCCTTCGGGCGTCACGCGGAAGATGCCCACCGGCGCGCTGGTGAAGATGGCGTGGTACTGCTCGCGGGCGCGGTCCAGGTCGCCCGCCTGATTCGAAGCGTCTGCCAGATTCGAAATACCGGTGTGACCCGAAGCGGATGCGTGGCCCGCATGACGCGGCTGCGCGTTCCGTGGGGCATCCTGCCCCGTGCCGGTGGTCCTGCCGCGCCGCAGCCGCAAACCAGCCAGCAGGCCCAGCACCAGCCCGGCGACAAGGCCCGGCAGCAGCCCGTAGGGGTCCCACGACACGGCGCCATCGGTGGCGGCCAGGGCCGGGCGGATCGTGCAAATAGGGGCAATGGCGGCCATGGCGGCCATGCACGCCGGAACCGGCAGGAGCGAGCGCAGGCGCCATGAGGACGGGGGAAGCGGCAGGCGAAACGTGTGAAACAGAAGGTGCGGACGGAGCAAGCTGCGCAGGCGGCGAACGCGGCGGGTGGTGTCTGCGGCATGGTGGCGTACGGCGGGCACAAGGTCCGGCGGTAACATGCGGGAACGGCGCGGGCAGTCGGCGGGCACGCGCGAGGGCGCATGCGGCGATGCCTCCTGCGGCCAGGGCGCCTTGCGGCGGGTGGTCATCTGAGGCCCTTCGGGAAACGGCGTTGGATGAAAAAAGGATAGAGGATTCCGTTCCGTTTGAAAAGCGTCCCAAATGTCATGTACCTGATGTCATGGGATATTGATCTCGCGCGGTTGCCGTGCCCGCCCCCGTTTTGGCCCGGCGGGGCAGGGGGGCTGCCGGGGATGGCCGCGGTGCATGCACGCAGGGGGGCACCACCCTTGATGTTTCCTGTTGACGGATGGCCCCGCTTGGGGCAAGGGCAGAAACTGGGGCCGCGCAGCAGGACATCGGTCCTGTCCCGATGAAACGGCGCGGGCGTGTTCCATTTTTAGTGAGAGGTTTTTCGCATGGCCAAGTCTATCTACGTCGGCAATCTGCCTTGGGCAGCCACCGAGGACGAAGTGCGCAGCCTGTTCAGCACCTATGGCACGGTGCTTTCCGTCAAGCTGGTCACCGACCGTGAAACCGGGCGCGCCCGTGGTTTCGGCTTTGTCGAGATGGATGACGCCGCGGCGGCGGCGGCCATCGAAGCCCTGGACAACACCCCGTTCGGCGGCCGCAACCTGCGCGTCAACGAGGCGCAGCCCAAGGCGCCCCGCCCGCCCCGCTACTAGGCCCGAACCACACGCGGCACGTTGCGCCGCTCCGGGACCGCGGGTTCCGGGGCGGCGTTCTGCATGGCCCCCACCATGCCCGGACTGATGCCCCGATCGGTTCCCAGACCGGTTCCCAGACCGGTTCCCAGACCGGCGCGGGGAGCGTGCCCGCCGCATGCTGCGGGCGAGTGCCGCCGGGGCGTGTTGCATCCCCCGTCCTCAGGCTGTATATTCAGATAGGAAATCGCGCCGTCATTCCCGGCGGCGCGGCAAACGATTCCGTCTCAAGACAAGGAGAACGAGATGCGTCAACTCAAGGCCCTCGTGGCGCTGCTGATCGTCGGGCTTGCCCTTTCCGGCTGCGCCCAGACCTACGGCGGCGGCACTTACAAGGGCGGGCAGACCCGCATGTCGCACACCGTGCAGTACGGCACCGTGGAACAGATCACTGATTCCGTGATCGAGGATAGCCCCAGCGGTCTCGGCGCGCTTGGCGGTGCCGTGGTGGGCGGCGTGCTCGGCAACATGATCGGCGGCGGCAAGGGCCGCGTGCTGACCACCCTGGGCGGTGCCGTGGCCGGTGGCGCGGCTGGCTATGCCGGCGAACAGGCCATGAAGACCAAGAAGGCCATCGAAATCACCGTCAGGCTGGAAAACGGGCAGGTGATGTCCGTGGTGCAGGAACCGGACGAAACCTTCGTGGTGGGCGACCGGGTGCGCATCCTGACGGGGAATGACGGGTCTGCCCGCGTCCGCCACTAGACAGGAACCGTTGCCCGCAGGGCGCAAACCGCCCCTCATGCGGCAGGGTTCCGTTTGCCAGGCAGCAGGGTAGTCGGCCCTGGTAGGGCACTTCCCCCATTGCTGACCGCCCGCTGTACACCGGAAGCCAAATGCGTATACTGGACCCGTCCCGGCCTTTCGGGGCGGGTCTTCCCTTTTCATGACGTGTCGCCGGGTGGTGCCCGCCGCGCACGTCGCACGACGCCACCACATCGCGCCGGCGGCGGGCCGGCCTTCACGAACGCGACGGAGGATACCGATGCTTGATCCCAGGGAATGCATCCTGTACAGCGGCGGCGCCGCGGGGACCGAGGCCTGTTTCGGCGCCACGGCCGAGGCGTATGGCCTGCAGGAGGTCAACTACAGCTTCGAGGGCCATCAGGTGGAACGCATGCGCGGCGTGCGCGTGCTGACCAGCGAGGAACTGGCCCTGAAGGACGTGAGCCTGACCTACGTTTCGCGCCTGATGAACCGCCAGTACACCCGCGCCCCCCTGTTCCGTAAGGTGTTGCAGTCCATCTGCTGGCAGGTCAGCAGCGGGCACGAGGTGTTCGTCGTGGGTGAGGTGATGGAGGACGGCACCGTCAAGGGCGGCACCGGCTGGGGCGCGGAATTCGCCAAGATCTGCAACAAGCCCCTGTTCGTGTTCGACCAGGTGAAGAACGGCTGGTTCCGCTGGGAACAGGACGCCTGGCTGCCAGAGGCCGCCCCGCGCATTACCCACCGCCATTTCACCGCAACCGGTACCCGGTTCATCGAGGACTCCGGCAAGGCCGCCATCGAGGCCTTGTTCGCCAGATCCTTCAGCCGCTAGACAACGACCCAGCGCAATTTAGGGGGCCGTCGGCGACGGCCCCCTTCGTTTTTGGGCCAGCCGCGACCTTTCACGACTGGTCACGACTTGCCGCGACTGGCCGCGACTGGTCACGATGGCCGCGCCCTTGCGCGACTGGCCGCGATCATCCGTGACCACTTGGGCCATTCTTTCGCCACCTTTGGGCGCGGGCTCGCACCCCGCCGCCACCACGGAGAAGCCATGCCGCCGCAACCGGAGCAACGCACCACGCGCGCGGGCCTTTGGGGGGCCCTTGGCGCGTTCGGCCTGTGGGGCCTGCTGCCCCTGTACTGGAAGCTTGTCCAGCAGGTGCCCTCGCCCGAAATCCTGTGTCACCGCATCGCCTGGTCGGTGGTATTCCTGCTGCCTCTGGTGCTGCTGGGGGGGCGCCTGGCAGAGGTGCGCGCCGCCGTGGCCTCGCGCCGCAACCTGGCCACCATCGCGGGCAGCAGCCTGCTCATCGGCGGCAACTGGTTCCTGTACATCTGGGCCGTGAACTCGGACATGGTGCTGGAAACCAGCCTGGGCTACTACATGACCCCGCTGGTCAACGCCCTGCTGGGCGCGCTGGTGCTGGGCGAAAGGCCAAGCCGCGTGCAGCTTGCGGCCATCGCCATCGCCGCCGCCGGGGTGCTGTCCATGCTGGTGTCGTACGGCAGGCTGCCGTGGGTGGCGCTGGTGCTGGCGGTGTCGTTCTCGTTCTATGGCCTGTTGCGCAAGCTGGTGAAGGTGGAATCCATTCCCGGCCTGTTCATCGAAACCATGCTGCTCGCGCCCGTGGCCGTGGGCTATCTGGGATGGCAGGCGTGGCAGGGGGGCGGCGCGCTGGGGCATCTGGGGGTGACCACCGAGCTGTTGCTGGTGGGGGCGGGCATCGCCACATCCACGCCACTGCTGTGTTTTGCTTTCGCGGCGCGCAGGCTGCGCCTGACCACGCTGGGGGTCATGCAGTACATCGCGCCCAGCATCGCCTTTCTGCTGGGGGCCTTCGTGTTCCGCGAGCCGGTGACGTCCGCGCATCTGTTGACCTTCGGCTGCATCTGGGCGGCCTTGGCCCTGTACACGGCGGAAGGACTGCGCGCCGCAAGGAGCGGGTACCGCCACGCCGTTCGGTGACAGCGGCAAGGTTTTGGAGTAGCCTGACAAGAGTGGTCGTGCGGCCGTGACCCGGGTGTGGCGTGCGCGCAATCTTCGCGTAACATGGGGGCGCCATCGTGGGCGCTCCCGTCGCGGAATTGCGCGGTGCACGGGATGCGGCGCGCGCGGGCGGGAAACCCATCATACCCGGAGGCTGCACATGACGAAGAAGATGCTGTCGCTGCTGTCGATGATCACGGTGCTGCTGCTGCCCTGCCTGGGCCATGCCGCGCCCAAGGAATTCCGCCTGCTGACCTGGAAGGGCTACGCCCCGACGGAACTGGTGGAAAAGTTCGAGAAGGAAACCGGCTACAAGGTGCAGGTGACCTATTCGAACAACGAGGAAATGATCGCCAAGCTGCGCGCCACGCGCGGCGGCGGGTTCGACCTTGCCCAGCCCAGCCAGGACCGCGTTTCTTCCGTGCAGGAAAGCTTCGGCCTGTACCAGCCCATCGACTTCGGCCGCATCGAGGCAGCCCGGTTCATTCCCTCCATGCTCGACGCGGTGAAGAAGAACACCCTGGTCAAGGGCACGTCGTATGCCGTGCCGTTCTGCTGGGGCACCGACGGCCTGATCGTGAACCGCAAGTTCGCGCCCGAGGCCAAAAGCTTCGCCGATCTGCTGGACGCCAGGTACGCGGGCCGCGCCAGCTACCGCCTGAAGCGTCCCACCATCATCGCCCAGGCCTTCGGCATGGGCATCGACCCCTTTGCCCTGTACGCGGATGAAGCCGCCTACCAGAAGATGCTGGACCAGGTGGAAGGCAAGCTCATTGCCGCCAAGGGCGTGGTGAAGAACTACTGGACCAACGGCGACGCGCTGCTGGAATCCATGCGTTCGGGTGAAGTGCACATCGCCCAGGCCTGGGACAACGGCGGCTTCAAGCTGCACGCCGAAAATCCCGACATCGACTTCGTGGCGCCCACCACCGGCGCGCTGGGCTGGATCGACACCTTCGCCATCCCCGCCAAGGCCGACAACGCCGACGCCGCGTACAAGTGGATCAACTTCATGATGCGGCCCGAAAACGCGGCCGTGTTCACCAACGCCGAAGATACCCCCACCGCCGCCGTGGGCGTGGGCGAACGCCTGAAGCCCACCTTCCGCGCCGACTTCGAACGCTGCTACCCGCAGCAGGTCATCGACAACATCAAGTGGTACCCGCCCGTGCCCGCCAAGCTCGAAGCCATGGAAGGCAAGGCGCTGGACCGGGTGAAGGCCGCCCAGTAGCATGACGCGGGGCGCCCCGCCTGCCCGTTGGGGCGGTGCGGCGCCTCGTTTCCGTTGTATCCGGAAGTCGTATCCGGAACAGGACACGCCGGGCATGCAGGGCCCGGCGGTTTTGCCCCTTCGTTCACTGCCGTGGGGCGGAACCGTGATGGATACCGGATGGCCCGGCAGCGGGTGGCCATCCAGATGCGCCGCGCATGGCGGCCCAGGCCCTCTTGCGAAACTGCGACACCCCCAGGCGGACCGGGTGGCCCGGCAACAAGGCGACACCGGGACCGGAGGGGGCGCGCAGCGAAAGAGGCGGGGGCCCGGCGCGGCGGGAGTGCACGACCCCATGCCCACGGATATTTCGCCAGTTGCTTCTTCAGACGCATCCCCAATCGGATCCCCAAGTGCTTCGGCGGACCTTTCCGTCACCCGTCTCGTCAAGCGCTTCGAAAAATTCACGGCGGTCAACGACGTGTCGTTCGAGGTGGAGCAGGGCAAGTTCTTTTCCATCCTCGGCCCTTCCGGCTGCGGCAAGACCACCCTGCTGCGCATGATCGCGGGGTTCGAATCGCCCGATTCCGGCGTCATCGCCATTCGCGGGCGCGACATGGCGGGCATTGCCCCCAACCGCCGCCCGGTGAACCTGATCTTTCAGCACCTTGCGCTGTTTCCCATGATGTCCGTGGCGGAGAACGTGGCCTTCGGCCTGAAGCGCCGGGGCATGGCCGGGGGCGAGATAACCCGCAGGGTGCAGGACGTGCTGGAGCGTGTGGGCCTGCCCGGCTACGGCGGCAAGATGCCCGCCCAGCTTTCCGGCGGGCAGAAGCAGCGCGTGGCCATTGCCCGCTGCCTGGTGCTGGAACCCGCCGTGCTGCTGCTGGACGAACCTTTGGGCGCGCTGGACCTGAAGCTGCGCGAGCAGATGAAGGTGGAACTGAAGACCCTGCAGGCCGAGGTGGGCACCACCTTCGTGTACATCACCCACGACCAGTCCGAGGCGCTGGTCATGTCCGACCACGTGGCGGTCATGAACGCCGGGCGCTTCGAGCAGGTGGACACCCCGCGCAACCTGTACCGCCGCCCGGCATCGGCCTTCGTGGCCGGTTTCGTGGGCGAGACCAACGTCTGGTCGGGCACCTTGGAGGAGGCCACCGGCGACGCGGGGCTGGTGCGCACCGACGAGGGCACGGTGTTTCGCGCCCGCGTGCCCGCCGGGCTTGCGAAAGGGGCGCGGGTGGACATGTTCATCCGGCCCGAGGCCGTGCTGATCGACCCCGACGGCGCGTCGTGCGCGACTGATGGCCCGCCTGACGGCGCGACAGGTGACGGGGCGGGCGACGGCGGCGATGCGCCCCTGCCGGTGCGCGGGGCCTGCGCCAACCGCGCGCAGGTGCAGGTGCAGGCCATCCTGTTCGACGGCGCGGCCAGCCGCCTGTTGACCCACCCGGAAGGTTCGCGCCGCGAGGTCATGGTGGCCCTGCCCCAGAACCGCCTGTACGACCACATCAAGCCCGGCGACCGCATCACCGTGGGCTGGGACGACCGCGCGGGCATCTGCTTCGCGGCGGGGAGCGGCCAATGAGCGCCGCACTGCATGCCGTGTCCCCCCCTTCCGCACCGGTGAAATCCGGGCCGGGGCTGCGCCTGACCCTGGCGCTGTTCCTGACCCCGGTGGTGCTGTGGCTGGGGCTGCTCATCGTGCTGCCGCACCTCGACCTGCTGATCATGTCCTTCCGCATGGACCCCGCCTTCGGCGACGAAGGCTGGAGCCTGGAAAACTACCACCAGTTCTTCGCGGAACCCATCTACTGGCTGACCTTCGTGCGCACCGCCGGGTATTCGGTGCTGGTCACCCTGCTGACCTTCGTGGTGTCGCTGCCCGTGGCCTTCTACGTGACCAAGGTGGTGGAGCGGAACACCTCGCGCTTTCTGCTGACCATGCTGCTGCTGCCGTTCTGGGTCAGCGAACTGGTGCGGGTGTACGGCTGGATGATCCTGCTGCGCGAAAGCGGCGTGCTGAACCACTGGCTGACGGCGCTGGGCATCACCGCCAGGCCCGTGGAGATGCTGTACAACGACGCCACCATGATCATGGGGCTGGTGTACACCTCCATGCTGTTCATGGTGGTGCCGCTGGTTTCCGTGCTGGAAAGCCTGGACGACAGCCTGATCGAAGCCGCCTGCGACCTTGGGGCCGGGCCGTGGACCATCATGCGCACCATCGTGGTGCCGCACTGCATGCCGGGAATCGTGTCCGGGGGCATCGTGGTGTTCATGCTTACCCTTGGCAACTACCTGACCCCCAACCTGATGGGCGGCAAGAATTCGTTGTGGTTCACCGAGCAGATCTACAACCAGTTTATCGCCAGCTTCAACTGGAACCAGGGGGCGGCCTTCGGCTTTCTGCTGCTGGCGCTGTCGTCGTGCATCATCTGGCTGGGGCTGCGGCTGACCGGCCAGAAACTGAGCAGGGTAGTGCAATGATCCGCTCGCTGCCGCGCTCTCGCGGCTACACCATGGGCTACGGCCTGTACGTCACGCTGTACTTTATCTTTCTGTTCGCGCCGCTGGCGGTCACCTGCGTGCTGGCCTTCAACAATTCGCAGTTTCCCTCGCTGCCGTGGAAGGGCTTTACGCTGGACTGGTTTCTGGCCGACCTGCCCGCGCGCACCGGCATTTTTCATGACCGGGGCAACCTGTCGTCCATCTTCACCAGCGCCCAGACCGCCATCCTGGTGTCCGTGCTGGCCACGCTGGTGGGCACCTGCGCCGCCTTCCTGTTCGAGCAGGAGGAGTTTCCGCTGAAGGGCGCGCTGTATTTTCTGATGCTGGCCCCGCTGGTGGTGCCCGGCGTCATCCTGGGCATTTCCATCCTTATCGCGGCTACCACGGCGGGCACCTTCATGGAAGACGTGCTGGGCATAGACGTGGGCATCCTGCGGCCCGGCTTCTGGCTGGTGGTGCTGGGGCAGTTCTCGTTCATCACCACCTTCGTCACGCTGGTGGTGTCCGCCCGGCTGAAGAAATTCGACCGCACCCTGGAAGAGGCCGCGCTGAATCTGGGGGCGACGCGGCTGGAGGTGATCCGCTACATCACCTTGCCGTTTTTGCGCACGGCCATCATCGGCGCGGGCGCCGTGGCCTTCCTGATGTCGTTTGAGAACTTCAACACCACCCTGTTCCTGGTGGGTTCGGAACCCACCTTGCCCATCAACCTGTACTTGCAGGTGCGCGACGGCTCCACCCCGGTCATCAACGCCATCTCGTTCCTGCTCATTGTGGGCACCTCGCTGGTGGCGTGCGTGAATTTGTATGCCGGGCGGAGAACTGAAGTAAGTAGTTAGAGAGTGTTGGAAATGAACCGGGGGGAAGGAACCTTTTGCGGCAGCCGTTAGGTAAGCGCGGAGCGCGAACCTTACGGATGGCGACCGCAGAGCGAAAAGGTTCCTTCCCCCCGGACCCCCCAACCTCCCAAACTTTTTATTTGGGGTACGTATTCCCGGCATGGAATCGTGCTTCTGTTCGAATTTTCAGGAGGTCAGCATGTCCGGCGCAATCACGCCCCGTGAAGGATACTACGCCCTGCGCCAAGGGCGGGTGCTGTGCATCGCCCATCGCGGCGCGCGCTCCGTTGCACCCGAAAACACCATCCTCGCGGCCCAGCGCGGGCTGGAAGAAGGCGCGGACCTGTGGGAGCTGGACGTGCAGCTCACCGCCGACGGGCATCTGGTGGTGGTGCACGACGACACCCTGGACCGCACCACCGACGTGGCATCCCGCCCGGAATACGCGGACCGCGCTCCGTGGCGGGTGTGCGACTTCACCCTGGACGAGTTGCGCGGGCTGGACGCGGGCAGCTGGTACCAGGCCGCCGACCCGCACGGCCAGATCGCCTCGGGCGGCGTGACCGCCGATGACCTGGCCCTGTTCCCCGGCCTGCGCATCCCCACGCTGGACGAGGCCCTGGCCTTCACGGCGGACCACGGCTGGCGCGTCAACGTGGAAATCAAGGACATGACCGTCAACGCCGACGGCAGCCCCGGCAGCCCCACGTATCCCGGCGACGAGGCGGTGGTCCGCGCCGTGCTGGAGCGCATCCGCGCGCACGGCCTGATGGAGCGGACGCTGCTGTCCTCCTTCCGGCATGACTGCCTGCGCCACGCGGCCCGCATGGAACCCGCACTGGCCCTTGCCGCGCTGGTGGAGGACGTGCGCCCGGACGACCCGGTGGCGCTGTGCCGAGACCTTGGCGTGGTGGCCTACCATCCCGGCGACGACATCGTCACCGAAGCGGACGTGGCGGGGCTGCGGGCAATCGGCGTGGCCGTCAACGTCTGGACCGTGAACGAAGAGGCGGACATGCGCCGGTTCATGGACTGGGGCGTGGCCGGGCTGATCACCGATCTCCCGCTGTTGTGCTGGGGCGCGCTGCGCGAGCAGGGCTTGGCCTGATTCCGTCCCGGCGGCATGGGGCAGACGCTTCCTCCGGCTGTCGGGCCGCGCCGCACGGTTGACCCCGCGCGCCGCAGGGCGTAGGCGTGGGCGTCGCGCTGTCCTTCGTGAGAGCGTGCGCTCGGACAGTCCGCCGCCACCGGCGAAGCGTGCCGCGCCGCCCCGTACATGTTTCACCCGTCCGCACAGCGGAGGAACCCCATGCCCGCCTTCGGGACCGGCGAACTCGCCGCCCTGTCCACCGCCGCCCTCTGGGCGGTGTCGTGCCAGATCCACGCCATCCTTTCCCGGCGTCTCGGCCCTCACACCCTGATCCTGCTGCGTCTGCCCATCTGCATCGTGATGTTCGGCGCGTGGTGGGGCGCATCCGTGCTGTTTTTCGGCGGCGGGGTAATGGTGCCCGGCACGTCCGCCTCAGCTGGGGCGGACGGCCCCAGTCCCTTGGCCCTGACCGCGCTGGCCCTGTCCGGGGTGTTCGGCGTGGCCCTGTGCGATCTGCTGTTCTATTCCGGCGTGGTGCTGGTGGGCGCGCGGGTGGCCTTGCTGGTACAGTCGCTGTCCACGGTGATCACCGCCGTGCTCGGCTACCTGTTTCTGGGCGAGGCCATCGGCCCCATGGGCATCGCGGGCATTCTCATCGCCACGGGCGGGGTGGCCTGGGTGGTGGGCGACGGCGGCACGGTGCCCGAGGGCGCGGTGCCCCTGTCACGCGCGGTGCGGCTGCGCGGGGTGGGGCTGGCCCTTGCCTCGGCGCTGGCGCTTTCCGGCGGCATGGTGTTGTCCAAGCAGGGGCTGGCCGAAGGGGTGGACCCGCTGTTCGCCGCGCTGCTGCGCATGGTGGTGGCCATGGGCGTGTTCTGGCCCACGGCCATGCTGACCGGCAGGCTGCGCCCGGCGCTGTCCGTGGTGCGCGGCGACGGTCAGGACCGCCGCAATTTCCGCCTGCTGCTGATGGCCTCGCTCATCGGGCCGGTGGTGGGGGTGTGGCTGTCGCTGGTGGCCATTGGCGCCACCCAGACCGGCATTGCCGCCACCCTCATCGGGCTGGAACCCATCTTCATCATTCCCGTGGCGGCCCTGGTGGAGCGACGCTGGCCCACGCCCCGCGCCATTGCCGGGGCGGGCATCGCCTTTGCGGGGACGGCGCTGTTGTGCCTGCGGAACGTGCTGTAATTGCCCAAATTGGCCTTTTGCCCGTTGGCGTCGTCAAACTAAGCCAGCCATATAGGGCGAATACGATAAGAGTATACGCCCTATATGGCTGGCTTGTTTTCCTCGCCAACGAACAAAATTCCTAATTTGGACTGTTGCCTGTATGGTATGATGCGAAAGTTCAAAAAGCGCCCGGAGTTGCTCCGGGCGCTTTCGATTTTTCTGGGGGGCTGAAACGAGACAGCTGGTGGCTACACTTCGCCCACGGCCATGTCCAGGTCATCGCCGATGGTTGCGGATTTGCCGCGCCCGGTGGCCTTGGCGCCAGTCATGTCGGTCGTGCCGTGATTGGCCTCGAAGGCGTGGCCCCACTTGCACATTTCGGACAGCACCGGCAGCACGCTGCGGCCAAGCTCGGTCAGCGAATATTCCACGCGCGGCGGCACCTGGGGGTACACCTCGCGGTGCAGCACGCCGTCCGATTCCAGTTCGCGCAGCTGCTGGGTGAGCATCTTCTGGGTGATGTTGGGCATTATGCGCCGCAGCTCGCTGAAGCGCAACGTGCCGTCCTGCCCCAGCCGCCACAGGATGATGGGCTTCCACTTGCCGCCAATGACCTGAAGGGTCAGCTCCAGCGCGCAATAGTATTCCTTGCCCGCGCAGTGCTTGAGGGTGCATGCCGTGACCATCTGGTACCTCCGCGCGAAACATAGTATCATCTGCGGTATCTTTCAAGACCCTACGGTATGGTTAAGGGTACTATGCCACAAAATTGTGCGTACTTGATGAAAAATCCCAAGCAGGTATTTTGAGCCGTAACGTTTCGCCTGCCTTGCCCGGTTTTGCCTGCCCCGGCCACCGCCGCCTTGCCGCACGGAGTCTCCGGCAGGCGCGGCGGCTGGCCGGGCACGCGGCGAAGCCGCACGAATCTCGCATTCGTACCTCGTAACTTCGCGCCACGCAGGGCGCAGGAGGGTTTCATGGACGTCTTTTCCGCCATTCACGGTCGCCGGTCCATCCGCAAGTACACCGAGGCCCCCGTTGCCGCGTCCGACGTGCGCGACATTCTGGCCGCCGCCATGGCCGCGCCCAGCGCGGGCAATGCTCAGCCGTGGCGTTTCGTGGTCGTGGATGACCGCGCGCTGCTGGAGGCCATTCCCGCGTTCAGCCAGTACGCCGCCATGGCCGCAAAGGCCCCGCTGGGTATTCTGGTGTGCGCCGACCTGACGGCGGAAAAGTATCCCGGCTACTGGGTGCAGGACTGCTCCGCCGCCGTGCAGAACATCCTGCTGGCCGTGCACGGCAAGGGGCTGGGCGCGGTGTGGACCGGCGTGCACCCCATGAAGGACCGCGAGGAGGGCTTTCGCCGCCTGCTCGGCCTGCCGGACAACGTGGTGCCGCTGGGTTTCATCGTCATCGGCCACCCGGCGCAGGAACTGGCCCCGCAGGACCGCCACGACGAAGCCAAGATCCACTGGAACGGGTGGTAGCATGCCCATCATCAGCGTTGTGGCCAACCACATGGCAACGGACGACAAGCGCGAACTGGTGCGCGAACTGACCGCCACGGCGGCGCGGGTCATGAAGCTGCCGCCGGAAGCCATCACCGTGCTCATCGACTGCCGCCAGCCGGAAGACATCGGCGTGGCCGGGGTGCTGCTGGCCGACCGCAAAAAATGACGGGGGGCGGCAACCCGCCGCCCGCCATTTTCTGTATTTACCCATAGTTCCCCAACAGTTTTGCGCAGTCTCCCCTTTTTGCGGGAAGGACGGCGCGCCACGGAGACATCATGAGCGCATCCATTTTCGCGCCCGTGCGCATCGGCAACCTGGAATCGCCCAACCGCTTCGTCCGTTCCGCCACCTGGGAAGGGCTGGCCACCGACGACGGCCTGGCCACCCCGGCCCTGGCAGAGGTGCTGGGCGCACTGGCCAGGGGTGGGGTGGGCGTGATCATTCCCGGCCATGCCTACGTGGAAAAGCGCGGGCAGGCTGGCCCCCGCCAGCTTGGCATGCATGACGACGCGTGCATCCCCGGCCTGCGCATGCTGGCCGATGCCGTGCATGCGGGCGGCGGGCGCATCGTGGCCCAGCTGGCCCACGCGGGCGGCCTGTCCCACACCCCGGCCACGGGCGAACCCGGCATGACCGCCACCCCCTTCGAGCGGGAAGGCTTTCCGCCCATGCGCGCAATGACCGAAACGGACCTCGACGAGGTGGTGGGCGCTCTGGCCGCCGCCGCGCGCCGCGCCGTGCAGGCGGGCTTTGACGGGGTGCAGGTGCACGGGGCGCACGGCTACCTGCTCAGCCAGTTTCTGTCGCCCGCGCGCAACAAGCGCACCGACCGGTTCGGCGGCAGCCTGGAAAACCGCATGCGCCCCCTGCTGATGGCGGTGCGCGCCGTGCGCGAGGCCGTGGGGCCGAGCTTTCCCGTGTGGGTGAAGCTGAACAATTCCGACTTCATGGACGGCGGTTTCGAACTGGACGACATGCTGGAAACGGCCCGGCACGCCATATCCGCCGGGGTGGACGCCGTGGAAATGTCCGGCGGCACGGCCATGAACCCGCCGAACCGCATGCCCGCCCGCGTGACGCGCATCCGCAAGCCGGAGGACGAGGCCTGGTACCGCGAGGCTGCCCGCCGTTTCAAGTCCGAGGTGGGCGCGCCGCTGATCCTGGTGGGCGGCATCCGCACCCCGCAGGTGGCACAGCAACTGGTGGACGAGGGCACGGCGGACATGCTTTCCCTGTGCCGCCCGCTGATCCGCGAACCCGGCCTGGTGCGCCGCTGGGCGGATGGCGACGACGCCCGCGCCGCGTGCATCTCGTGCAACAAGTGTTACGGCCCCCTGCGCGAGAACCGGGGCTTCTACTGTCCCGTGGCGCGCGGCGAGGTGGCTGGCGAGTAGCGCGGACCGTGCCCTGCGAGCAGGTGGCCGGGTGAGTAGCGGGGGGCCAGGCGAGCAGGTGGGCAGGGGCGTACGCCCCGGCTTCCCCCCTGCGGCAGGCCACTGGGGCCTTGAGCGTGGCGGCGAAACCGCGTACCCGTCGTGGACCGGGTGCAACCCGAATTCCACCAGGAGCCGCGCATGAAGATTCTCGCCATCGACAAGGTTCGCGAAGACGCCACCCCCGACGTCATCCGCGCCAACTTTCTGAAGGAAGTGGCCCATACCATCAAGATGTACCTCGCCGACGTGGTCCGCGAGGTGTACTTTCGGCAGGACCGCTCCGGCACCGTCATGGTGCTGGAAGCCCCCTCCATGGAAGAGGCGCAGTCGCTGATCAACACCCTGCCCCTGGTCAAGCAGGGGCAGATAGAGTTCGAACTGATTCCCCTTGGCCCGTACGTGCCGCTGGGCCTGCTTGTCGAAGAGGCCGACGGCCCGGCGGAAGAAACCGCCGCAGGCCCCGCGCAATAGCCCGGATACGGGCCGCGCGCCCCGTTCCGCCTTCCCTGGCCGGAGCGGGCAGGCGCGCGGCCCCGCCTCCGGGTGCGGCGCGGGCCATGCTGCCACCCATCATGTCCCCACCCAACCGGAGGATATTTCCATGCATGTCGTCGTCTTTAACGGCAGCCCCCGCAAGAACGGCAACACGTCCATCCTGCTCGGCACCGTCCGGCGCGAACTTGAGGCCGCGGGCGTCACCACCGAGGAATTCCGCGTGGGCGGCAAGGCCGTGCGCGGCTGCATCGCCTGCATGAAGTGTTTCGAAAAGCAGGACGGCAAGTGCATCCAGACCGGCGACCCCATGAATGAATGGATCGCCGCCATGCACAAGGCCGACGGCGTCATCCTGGGGTCCCCCACCTATTTCGCCAACGTCTCCACGGAAATGAAGGCCCTCATCGACCGCGCGGGCATGGTGTCCATCGCCAACGGCGGCGCCCTGCGCATGAAGGTGGGCGCGCCCGTGGTGGCCGTGCGGCGCGGCGGCGCGCAGCAGGTGTACAACGGCCTGATGGCCTTCTTCGGCATCGCCGAGATGGTGGTGCCGTGCTCCAGCTACTGGAACGTGGGCATCGGTCTGGCCCCCGGCGACGTCAACGGCGACGAGGAAGGCATTCGCACCATGGTCAACCTGGGCCGCAACATGGCCCACGTGCTCAAGTGTCTGAAGAGCGGGCCGGAGGCGCCTGCGTCCTTGAAGGGCGGCGAAGTTTAGGGGCTGTCTCCAAATTGTCCTTTCGTCCGTTGGCATCCGACCCGAAGGGCGCGGAGCGTGCCCGTTAGGCGAGCTTGCGAGCCTTACGGGCATCGTGCGCAACGCGGTCAAACTTCCCCCGCCATTGCTTTGCTGTCCTTATCCGTAAGACTCGCGCTAGGCGCTCGCCTAACGGCTAAGGCTCGGTCAAATACGATAAGAGTACGCGCTGCGGTCCCTATCCGTAAGGTTCGCTTCGCTCACCTAACGGCTAGGGCACTCCCTCATGGCGGGTTTGTTTTCCTTGCCAACGAACGAAAATCCTAATTTGGAAACAGCCCCCAGGGCCAAACCCAGATTTGGAAACACCCCCTGAAATGCAAAGGGCGGGACGCACTGCGCGCCCCGCCGGACCATACGCATGCCACGCGGCGCGGCCGGGCTTTTCGTCCCGCCCGCGCCGTGTTACGTGGCGGGCAGGGTGGAACCGTTCACGGAGGGAAGGGTAACGGCGCATGGGTGACGGCACGCGCGAATTTCCGGCCGGGCTGCGTCGGCAGGCGGATGCTGGCGGCTACGGCCTGCTGGCCCCGGATGAGGCCTGGCGGCGTGTCCGGTCGGGGGCGCTGAGCGTGGTGGACGTGCGCGATGCCGCGCAGTTCGAGGCCGGGCACGTGCCTGGCGCGCTGTGCTTTCCCCTGCCGCCCACCTGGCTGGCCCGCCTGTTGCGGCGCTGGTGGCTGCACAAGGTGCTGTGCGCCGCCCGCTGCCCTTCCGTGGCCTTCGTGTGCGACGGGGCCACGTCCACCCGCGGCGATTCCGCCGCCCGCGCCGCCGTGGTGCAGGGCTTTGCCGTGGCCTACCGCATCGCGGGCGGCATGGACGCCTGGCATGCCGCCGGGTTGCCCGTGGAATTCGGCCCTTGCGGACCGTGCGCGCCGCCGGGGGATGCGGGCGGCGACGCTTCGGGCAGTGGCGGACGCGATGGTGCGCCCGGTACGATCTGTTCCGGCGGCGGCTGACGGCTGCGCTGACGGCGGCGCGGTGCGCCTGCCCCTGATGCCTCGGTCCCTGACCTTTCGTTGACGGCACTTTCACCGGCGGCATGGCCGCCGTTTTCATGCGGGATGTTCCATGCTCCATTTTTCGCACGATACCCGGCCCGTACCGCGTTGGCTGGCATGGCCGGTCCTGCTGGCCGGGCACCCGTGGCGGCTGGCCTGCACGCGCTGCGCGTGGGCGCTGGCCGTGGCCGTGGTGATGTACCAGTCGCTGATTCCCCAGCCGGACATGCTGCTGGACGTGCCGAACATCGACAAGGTGTGGCACGCGTTGGCCTATCTGGTACTGGCGGTGCTCGCGGCGGGGTCCCTGTGGAGCAACCCGCCCACGCCCGTCCTGTCCCGTGCGGCGCGCCGGACGGCTTGGTCCATGGCCCTGCTGGGCGTGGCCATGGAGTTCGCACAGGCCTTTCTGCCCGGCAGAATGGCCTCGGCGGCGGACGTGGCCGCCAACACGACGGGCACATGGCTGGGCGTGCTGCTGGCCGGGGTGCTGGCCCGGTATCTGGCCCGCTGGCATGGCGAGCTTCATGGGGATGCCGCATCGGAGGGAGACGCGGCTTCCGCAGTCTCGGCAGCCCCCACCGTTTCCCCAACCTCCACTGACGTTGTCACGGCAAGAATTTCGGGTGGACAGGGGCGCGGGTAGTTGTAGTGAGCCTTCGCGGGCAGGCTACGCCGGGTAAGACCGGGTTTCCTGCCAGCAACGGAAGCCGGCGGACGAGGTGTCCCGTCCGCCGGTCATGCGAAATGCGCCAGATGCGCGGAATGTCGCCGGCTGCGAAAGAAGCACCGGTTACGCAACGTGCCCCAATCGCGCGAAATTCCTTACAGATAGTGCGGCGGTGGGCCCGTATCCTCGCCGCCATCGTCTTCCATGGCCCTGGTCAGCGAACGCAGCCGTTCGCGCGTGGCCTCCAGCAGCCGCTCCGCCTCGTCCAGTTGGCCCTGCTGGCGCACCAGCGCGTCGTTCAGTTCGCGCAGGGTCTGTTCCTGAAAATAGACGGTCTCTTCCAGCCGGGTCAGGCGGTCTTCCAGTTCCTTGGTCATGGCATGTATCCGTGATGTTGCGTTGGGTGGTCCATGCCCGGCGGGCAGGCGTATCGGGTCATGGCGTGGTGCAATGGGGCCGGGGCGTCAGGTCTCGGCGTCAGGCCGCAATGGGGGCAGCAACGGGTGGCAGCGACGCTGGACTGCGGTTTCAGGCCGGGGCATCGGCCAGGCGCAACACCGTGGCGTATTCCCGCGGGCTCACCGGCTGCACCGAAAGGCGGCTGCCCTTGCGCAAGAGTTCCATGTCCGCCAGTTCCGGCAGGGTGCGCAGCAGGGCCAGCGGCACCGGCTGGGCGAAGGTGCGCACCAGCCGCACGTCCACCATGAACCAGCGCGGCTTGTCCGGCGTGGATGCCGGGTCGAAGTGGCGGTCTTCCGGGGTCCACGCGGTGTGGTCGGGGTAGGCCTCGCGCACGATCTCCACCACCCCCGCCACCGAGGGGTTGGTGACGCTGTGGTAGAACAGCCCAAGATCCCCCAGGCGCATCTCGCGCATGAAGTTGCGGGCCTGGTAGTTGCGCACGCCGTCCCAACTGGTGGTGGCGCCGGGCAGGGCGGCCAGGTGGGCGATGGAGAAGCATCCGGGCTCGGTCTTGAACAGCCAGTGGCGGGGCATGGCGCCTCCTTGCGGGGAAGTGTGGTCGATGCGCCGGACGATACCCGCGCCGCGCGCCCCCGTAAAGCCCGCGCCGTGCCGTCGTGAAAGGGCCACACGGCGCGCTTGGCGGGGGCTGCGTTTTGGCGTAGGTGGTCGCTATGGACGAAAACCCGCCGGAAGTTCCCCGGAGGGTCCCTGAAAGAGCGCAGGCCACCCCCCCGCAAGGTGCTTCCCGTCCGCCGCACCCGCCGTGGTGCCGGAACCGGCGGCGATGCGCCGTACGGTGTGCCGCGCCCGTCTGGCCTGTCTGGCCTGTCTGGCCCGTCTGGCCCGTTTGGTTTGTCTGGCGGCTTCGTGGTTCCGGATGAACCGCCCAATCCTGCCAGCCCAGCCAATTCTGCCAGTCCAGTAGGCTCCGATCCCCCTGCCGACCCTGTCGCGCCTTCCGCCCCCGATCTCCCCGATGATGCCTCCCCGTCGGGCGGCTCCCGCGCCCCGCGTGGCGCCTGCAGCCCGCCGGAACTGGTGGTGGTGCCCCGTCGAAGGGACCGCAGCCGCGCCCCCCGGTCGCTGGGTGCCGTGGCCCCGTCCGGACCGTCCTTCCAGTGCATGGATGATCTTGCGGGTCTGGGTGTCCCCGTTGGGTCCGTGGATATTTCGGGCGTTGTCGGCCCCGCGGGCATGTCGCGCCGCCCCGGCGGGCAGCCCACGTTGCGCCGCCTGCCACTGCTCCGGCGCATCCTGCGCCGCTTCGCCGACGCCGCCGCCCGGCGTATCGGCACCCTGTGCGGCGTGGGCTGCGTGGTTACCCCCGACGAGACGCAATTGTGCGACATGGCCGGGTGCGCCGGGCTGCTGACGCGGCCCGCCATGCACCGCTTTGGCGTGGTGCCGCTGGAAGGCATGGCCGCGCTGTTGTTCGACCATTCCTTGCGTGATGCGTTTGTCTGGCTGGGACTTGGCGTGGACCCGCGCGCGATGACAGGTTCTCCGGAGGGATATTTGGGGGGCGCTCCGGCGGGCGGCCCTGGAAACGGTCTGGCAAATGGCGGGGCGGGCCATCGGTCCGGCGGTTCTCCCGCCTTTTCGCTGCCGGGTGCGGGCAGCCGCAACGGCTGGTTGCCCGGCCATGCGGAGTCCGGGCTGTGCGTGCATCTTGGTCGTCAGTTGCAGTTGGACCTGGAATGGGCCTTTCTGCCCTATTTCGAAATAGAGACCTCCGGCTGCGATGCGCCCCCCGGCGAACCGGGCGGCCAGCCCGCCCACGCCCGCGAGGCCCTGCGCCCCGACTGGACGGCCCTTGGCGAGCCGCTGGTGGCCACGCCGTTCACGGTGGCGCTGCACTGGCTGTCGACCGCTGCCGCGCCGCAACCGGAGAGACCCGCCGAGTTGTCCCTTCCCCGGCAGTTGGCCCCTCCTCAAGCCTTGGAGACCTTGGCGTCTTCCCCGTCCCCCCTCTCCCCGCAGGCTGCCGCTCCGTGGCAGGGGCGGGTGATGCTGGTGCTGCCCCTGTCCATGATGTTGCCGCTGGCGGACCTGTTGTCCGACGATACCGCGTTGCTGACCCCGGATCACACCGAATCCGCCGAATCGGTCCACGATCGCTTGCAGGTGCTGCCCGACGCGGAACTTGCCGCGCGGCTGGCCGAGGGGCACCCGCAGACGGCGGCGGTGGTGGCGGCGCGACTGGCCCCGCACCGGCGCGACGGGGTGCTGGCGCTGCTGGGTCCGGAACTGGGTACCGAGGTGCGGCGGCGCATGGCCCGGCGGCGGCTGTTCCGGCAGGTGCTGTCTCCGGAGCAGCGCTTCGTGGTGCGCACCCTGGCCCTGGGCGAGGTGCACGCAGCGCAGGCGCTGGCGGCCATGCGGCCAGAGGCGGCGGCCCGTTTCGTGCGGGTCATGCGCGGTCTGGGGCGCGGGCTGGGTTCGCTGTACGCGGAACAGGTGGAGGCCGTGCTGCGCGACGACGGCGCGGGCGTGGCGGGCGCGGAGGATCTGGTGCTGGAAGGCGAGGCCCAGGTGCGCCGCCTGCTGATGCGGGCCCTGGGGCCGGACGACATGCGCGCGGTGCGGGCTTGTCTGGAGGCCGAGGCGCATCGTGCCCCGGTTGCGTCTCACGCATCGCCCCACGCGCCGGGTACGGGGCCGGGTTCGGGGGCGGACGGTCCGCCCCGTGGGGGCGGCGGGGACGGTACGGCTGCGGCACGCGAAGATGTTGCGGCGGGCGATTTCGGCGACGGGGATGAGGGGCACGAGGCCGAACCGTTCGCCCCGTTGCTGGGGGTGCCCGCCGTGGCCCTGGCCCGCCTGCTGACAGCGGAGGGACTGGCCGTGACCGTGGCCGTGCTGCGCCACCTGGCCATGCGCGACGCGCGGCGGGCGGCGGCTGTGCTGGGCGCGCTGCCCACGGCCTGGGCCGGTCCGGTGGCGGTGGGACTTTCGCCCGAGGTGGCGGATACCGGCGGCTGGATGGCGGAAACGGCGGGGGCCGAGGGTTTCGACGTTTCGGACAGGGTAGCCGGACAGGTTACTGAGACTGGCCATCCGGCCCGAGCCGTGCGGTCCGGTTCGCTGGAGGCGCTGCTGGTGGCGGAAAACGCCTTGTGCCGTGCCCTGCCGGAAGAACACGCCTGCAGGGTGCTGGCCTTGCCCGTAAGCCGGGAAGAAAACGGGCGTGATGCCCCGCCCGCCACGGCATTGGCCGCCCTGTTGCGCCATGGCGGCGATGCGGTGCGCGAGGCCGCGTTACAGGCCTTGCGCCGTCATCGACCGGGGGGTGAAAAGGAAAGCCCCCGCATCCGCGAGGGCAGAAGGCCTGGCGGCGCGGAGCGTCCCGCATCGCCTGCGCCGGAAGACGGCCCACCGTTCCCTTCCGATGACGACGTGAGCTGACGCACTGTTCATGCGGGGCGGCGTCGGCGTCCATGGTGCGGTGTGCCGCACTCGGCCTGATATTCGGATTGTGCTGCCGGACGCCCCGTCAGGCGGGGCGGCGTCAGCGGCTTCTGCCGCCCCCACCCTTGCCGCCGCGCCTGTCACTATGCGAGCCGGGACGAGAGCCGGGCCGGGAACCGGGACGCGAATCGGGGCGCGGGGCGTTGCGCCCCTCATTTCGTCCCTCATTTCGCCCCTCGTTTCGCTTGTCGTTGCGCGCATCATGCCGGTTGGCATTGCGCGCGTCATTGTCCGGACCGTCAGGTCTGCCCGATCTACCATCCGGTTTTTGCCCGTGGCCGCGCCGGTCGCGGCCCGCGTCGCTCCCCCGTTCCTGCCGGTCGTGCCGGTCGTGCCCGCCGGGCCTCTCGTTGGGCCTGCCCCCCGGTTTTCCGCCCGGCCTGTTCCCAGGGCCGCCCGGCGCACGGCCACCCGCAGCGGGCGACAGGCCGAAGTCGGGAATCAGGATGCGATGCTGGCGCAGCCGCGCGGCATCGGTGCGGGCCACGGGCACGGGGTTGCCCGCCGGGTCGATGCCCGCGAAGAACATGGCCGTGGCCACGGTGCCGGGGGTGGGGATGAAGCACTGCACCTGCTTGGGTGACCAGCCGCGTGCCGCCAGCCAGCGGGCCAGGGTGCGCATGTCGTCGTCGGTGCAGCCGGGAAAGGCGCTGAGCAGGTAGGGCACCACGTACTGTTCCTTGCCCGCCGCCGTCGAATGGTCGGCAAAGGCGGTCAGGAACCGCTCGAACACGGCAAGGCCGGGCTTGCGCATCAGGTCCAGCACGCCGTCGCAGATGTGTTCCGGGGCCACCTTCAACTGGCCGCCGGTGAATTCCATGGTGTAGGCGCGCAGGGCTTCCGCGTCGCGCAGGGCCAGGTCGAAACGCACCCCGCTGGCCACGCGCACGTGGCGCACGCCGGGGGTGGCGCGCACCGCGCGCAGCAGGTCCACGGCCTCGGACTGGTCCACGGCAAAGCCGGGGCACACGCGCGGGTGCATGCAGCTTGCCCGGCGGCAGCGGGCCGGGTCCAGGGTGCAGCGGGCCTGCCACATGTTGGCGCTGGGGCCGCCCACGTCGCTGACCGAACCGTTGAAGCGCTCCATGTCGTTCAGGCGGCGCGCCTCGTCCAGCACGGAATCGCGGCTGCGCGAGGCGATGCGCCGCCCCTGGTGCAGGGCCAGCGAACAGAACGAGCAGCCGCCCCCGCATCCCCGGTGGGTGGTGATGCTGGTGCGGATCATTTCTTCGGCGGGGACGGGCTCGCGGTGCGAGGGGTGCGCCCGCCGGGCAAAGGGCAGGGCGTACAGCGCGTCCATCTCGTCCGGCGACAGGGGCGGCGCGGGCGGGGCCAGCAGCACGGCGCGCGACGTGGGGGTGTCGTCCACGGGCTGGATGGCCCGCGCGTCGCCCCGGTGCACGTGGCGCTCCAACAGCAGGGTGGCGCGCATGAGCAGGCGCGGATCCTCCGCGATGGCCGCGTGCGAAGGCAGGCGCATCAGGGGAAGGGTACCGGGGGAGTCTTGCTCCGGACCGTCCTGACTACCGTCGCTTTGTCCGTTCTCGTTCCGATTGTCGTCGTCCGTCGGGGCCGCGTCCCACTCGGCCATCCGGCCCATGCGGGCCGTGCCGGGGATGCCGTCGAAAATTTCCGCAAGGGGCGGCAGCAGGGCGGCGTCGTAGGCGTCGGCTCCCACGGTCTCCACGGCGGCGTCCAGCGCGCAGGCCGCGTCCAGCAGGGCGCGTTCGCCCATGCCCCACACCAGCAGGTCGGCCTTGGCGTCCATGAGGATGGGCCGCCGCAGGGCGTCGGTCCAGAAATCGTAGTGGCTGATGCGCCGCAGGGACGCTTCTATGCCGCCCAGCACCACGGGCAGGCCGGGAAAGGCCTGGCGCGCCAGGTTGGCGTAGACGATGGCCGCCCGGTTGGGGCGCGCCCCGGCCTGGCCGCCGGGGGTAAAGGCATCGTCGTGGCGCTTTTTTCGGAAGGCGGTGTAGTGGGCCAGCATGGAATCGAGCGAGCCCGCCGAAATGCCGGTGAACAGGCGGGGGCGGCCCATGCGGGCCACGTCGTCCACCTGATGCGGGGCGTCCCAGCGGGGCTGGGCCACGATGCCGGTGCGAAAGCCGTGCGCCACCAGCCAGCGGCCCAACAGGGCCATGGCGAAGGTGGGGTGGTCCACGTAGGCGTCGCCGGAGACGAGCAGCACGTCCAGCCGGTCCCAGCCAAGGTCGCGCATCTCGCGCGCGGTGGTGGGCAGAAAGGCGGGCTGGGGCAGGGGCGTGCGCCCGCGTTGCGGGGTGTACGCCCGGGGGCAGGCCCCGGATCGTGCCGCGTGGCGCGGCAGGGTGCCGCCGGGCTCGCGGTGGGGGGCGTGGCTGGAATGTCGCATGCGCGGACTATAGTGGCGGGCGGGGGGGCAGGCAAGGACAAGGACTTGATTCCCGGCAGCCCGGTTGGCCGCGCGGACGGTTCGGGCGGTTGACCGGGGCCGATCGGGACCGGTTGGCCTTGAGGCGGTTGCCTTCGCCCCCGCTTTCGCGCAGTATGCCGAGTACCCCGATACAGGGGAACCCCGTGAGGATGCCATGCGCAAGGATGATGCCGACGGGGCCGCACAGCCCCGCCCCCCGGATCATGCACCGGATCATGCACCGGAACATGCACCGGATCATGCACCGGAACATGCATTGGAACAGGCACCGGACCGCGCCGTCGCCACCGCATGCGGCCAGGCGGCACCATGCGCTTCCACCGGTGGGCGTGCCGGTGTGTCCGCCAACGCGTCAGCCGGCACGCCCGGCGATGCGCATCTGTCCGGCGACGATGCGCAGGACCGCCTGCGTAGGCTGGAGGAGGAAAACCGCCGGCTGCGCGAGGTCCTGGGGCTGCGGCCCGACGATCCCGTGCCGTGCGGCGCGCCTGTCCACTCCGGCACGTCCGGTACCTCTGGCGCGTCCGGTCCGTCCGGTTTTCCTGATTCTTCCGCTCCCACCGCGTCCCCCGATGGCGGCCCCCGTTCGTCTCGGCCCGCGCCGGGCCGTTGGGCGGGCAGTCCCCTTGCCCTGCGCGACGTGGCCGACCCCTTCGTGGAAATGGCCGCCCCGGCCGTGGACGGGCTGGTCTGTGCCTACGTGTCCGACATCGACACCTACGAGATACTCCACGTCAACGCCGCCCTGCGCCGTCTGGTGGGCGACTGCGAAGGGCGCCGCTGCCACGAGGCATTGCAGGGCCGCGATGCCCCGTGCCCCTTCTGCAACAATGGTCGCCTGCGCGACGAGCCGGAAAAGGCCCATGTCTGGGAGTTCCGCAACCCGGCGCTGAACCGCTGGTTCCGCTGCATCGACCGGCTGGTGCCGCTGGGCGACGGGCGTCTGGCCCGGTACGAACTGGCGGTGGACATCACCGACATGAAGGAGACGGAAGAGGCCATGCGCCGCTTCCGTGCCGCGCTGGACGCCACGGCCGAGGCCATCTTTCTCATCGACCCGGTGACCGGGCTGCACGTGGACGTCAATCGGGGGGCCTGCGCCCTGCTGGGGCTTTCGCGCGAGCAGCTGCTGACCATGGGCCCCTGCGACATCAACCCCACCCTGACCCGCGACCGCTGTCTGGAAATCTCGCGCACCGTGCTTGGCGGCACGCCGCTACTGGACCAGGAGACCCGCTACTGCCGGGGCGACGGCACCCTGGTGCCCGTGGATCTCAGCACCAGCGCGTGGCATTCCGCGCGCGGGGACCTTATCGTGGCGGTGGCGCGCGACATTTCGGAACGGGTGCGTACCCGCAACGAGATGCAGTTGCGCCTGCTGTACGACCGGGTGCTGTCCACCTGCGCGCGCGACCTGCTGGCGCGCCCCTGCGCCGACGACACGCTGCACGTGGTGCTGGAAAGCCTGCGCGAGGCGGCCGGGGCCTGCCGGGTGTACATTTTCGAGAATCACGAGGACGCGCAAGGCAACCCGTGCTGCTCGCAGCGTTACGAACGCTGCGCCCCGGGGGTACCCCCCCAGATCGACAACCCGCTGCTGCGCGACGTGCCGTACGCCACCGTCATTCCCCGCTGGGGGCAGGAACTGGCTGCGGGCCGGGTGATCCGGGGGCCGGTGGCCACCTTTCCCGAGTCGGAGCGGGTCGTCCTGGAGTCGCAGGGCATCCGGTCGCTGCTGGTGCTGCCCATCGTGGCCCAGGGGCGATGGTACGGGTTCATCGGCTTCGACGACACCCGCAAGCCCAGGGTGTGGGAATCGGTGGATCTCAAGTTCCTGCAGACGGCGGGCGAGATCATCGGCGCGGCGCTGGAACGCCGCAGGACGGAACAGGCCCTGGCCGATTCGGCGCGCGGGCTGGAGGACGCCAGCCGGGCCAAGAGCGAATTCCTGGCCAACATGAGCCATGAGATACGTACGCCGCTCAACGCCATCATCGGCCTGACCGAACTTTCATTGCAAGAGCACCTGCCTGCCGACGTGGCCGAAAACCTGCGCGCGGCGCTGGTTTCCGCGGAGGCGCTGCTGGGCATCGTCAACGATCTGCTGGACCTTTCGCGGGTGGAAGCGGGCAAGCTGCGCCTGGAGTGCATCGATTTCGCCCCGGCGCGGCTGGTGCGCGGGGTGATGCGCGTCATGGGCCACACGGCGGAACGCAAGGGCCTGGCCCTGACCCTGCACATCGACCGCGACGTGCCCCGGCACCTGCGCGGCGACCCCGGCAGGCTGCGCCAGGTGCTGGTGAACTTCATCAGCAACGCCATCAAGTTCACCGACGAGGGCGGGGTGCACGTCGTGGTCTGCCGGGCGGACGGGCCAGATGCCGCCAATGCGCCAGATGCGCCAGATGCGTTAATCGCGTCCGGCATGGCTGGCGGCGTCACGTACACCTTGCGGGACATGGCATCGCCCGGTGCGACCTCGGGGGCGCGCCCGGACGGCGACACGCAGTGGCTGTGCTTTTCGGTGCGCGATACGGGCATCGGCATTCCGGACGACAAGCACGAGCTGATCTTCGAGAATTTCCGGCAGGCCGATGCCTCCACCGCGCGGCGTTACGGCGGTTCCGGCCTGGGCCTTGCCATTTGTCGCAAGTTCACGGACATGATGGGCGGCCGCATCGTGCTGGACAGCACGCCGGGGCAGGGCAGCACCTTTCGCGTGCTGTTGCCCTTCGGAACGTGCGAGGCGGAGCCACGCCCCGCGGCATCGGGCGGACAGCCGGATACGGATGCCCACGCCCCGCTCCAGGTGATGGAACACGCCTCGGGGACGGCCTGGCGCGACGGTACATCGGGAGCGGCCCGCTGCACCCCGGCAACGTCGTCCACGCCAGCCGTACCGGGCGTACCAGCCGTACCGGGCACATCGGGCACACCGTCCGGGCCATCCGTTCTCCCCGCGCTTTCCCGTCCGCTCTCCCGCCAGATGTTCAGGCAGACGGTCCGCGACCCGTTGCAGGTGTTGCTGGTGGAATCGGACGACGTGAACCGGCATGCGGTCAGCCGTGCCCTGTCGCGCGGCGGGCACCATCCGGTGACGGCCGCGGCAGGGCGCGAGGCGCTGGATGCGGCCCGCACGCAGCGCTTCGACCTGGTCATCACCGACGCGCACCCGCGTGACATGGACGGTGCCGACATGGTGCGCGCCCTGCGCCGCCTGACCGATGCGGCAACCCCCTCCGACGTGCCGGTGCTGCTCATGACCGGTGACCCCGCCGGAGTGGACCAGGCCGCGCTGGAAGCTGCGGGCGGGGTGTCCGTGGCTCTGAAGCCGGTGCGGCTGAAGACCTTGCTGGCCGCCGTGGAAGGCATGGTGGGCGGTGCCGGGGAGGATACCCTGCGCCGGTCGTCGCCCGCGCCGGTGGACGAACCCCCGGTGTTCAACGCCGCCACGCTGCTGGTGGGCGGCGACGAGGCCTCGCTGCGCTTCCTGCGCCAATCGGGCACGTTGCGCGAAAGCCTGTGGTCGGCCATGGACCGGGGCAGCCGGGTGGAACTGATTGCCCTGTCGCACCTGTTGCGACTGGAGGCGGAGGCCATCGGCGCCGAACGGGTGCGCCAGATGGCCGAGCGGATGGAGCTGCGCACCCGGTCCACCGGCGCGGAAGAAACACGCCCGGTGTTCATGCTGCTGATGGATGCCCTGAACCAGCTGGAGCATGAATTGCGCAAGATGCAGCGCGGCGCGTTGCCGGTGGACGCAGGGGCGGATGGGGGACCGGGCGCCCGGTCTGACATCAAGCCCGGCGCCGGGTCTGGCGACGGACCAGGCGACGGACCAGGCGACGGATCGGGGGACGGATCGGGTTCGGGCGAAATGACGTAGCCACGGGTATCCGGCGGTTTTCCGGACGATGTGCCTGGTGAAGGCGTACCGTCGGGAACGGGCATGCACGCCAGGGGTTGCCGATGACAAGGAAACGGGCCGGTACTGTACCGGCCCGTATCGTATTTCGGGGGGTGCGGTTGCGCCGTGGCAGCGCGGGGGGCGGCTACTTGGAGGGGGGCTGGATGAGGGGGGCGGAACCCATGCCGCCCATGCCCTTGGGCATGTCCTTGGGCATCTCCGTGCCTTGCCCGTCCTTGGGGCCCATGCCGCCGCCCATGCCCATGCCGCCCTGGCCGTGGTGGGCGCGGAAGGCGTCCCATTCCTCGTGGGTAAGGGCGCCGCTGCCGTCGGTGTCGATGGCGTCGAAGGCGGGCTTCTTCATCTGCGGGAACGCGGCCGAGAACTCTTCCCAGGTCACGCTGGCGTTGCCGTCCTTGTCCATGGCGGAAAACTTGTCGTCGGCCTGGGCCGTGGCGGCGCACAGCAGCATGATGGCTGCCGGGATGATGCGTTTCATGGTGCCTCCTGCGGGCTTCGGGTTGTGGTCGCGGGCGTGCGCCCTGTGCGTCCTGTGCGCCCCGTGCAGTGGATGGGCGCTACGCATGCTTCGTACCGCCATGTATAGGCCCGTGGCGGTGTTGGTCAACAGTGTGCAACGGTGGGAACCGGCGGGAAGCGGAGGATGACGCGGTGAAGGCACCCGGCCACGGCGGCGGGGCGGGCCGCGCACCCGGACGGAACGGGACGGAAAAGGGCCGGAACGGCGTGTATCGTCGTTCCGGCCCCGTGGGTGTACCGGCTGTTCAGCGGCATGCGCGGGGCAGTCCTCCGGCGTACCGCGTCCCGCGTGCCATGCCCGGGCCCGGCTATGCGGCCGTGGCCTCGCGCTTCATGCCGTCGATGACGGTCTTCATCTCCTGCGACTGGCGGGCCAGTTCGGTGACGGCCACGGACGACTGGCGCATGGCGTCGGAGGTTTCGGCCGAAATGCGGCTGATGTCCTCGATGGAGTGATTGATCTCCTCGCTGGTGGCGGACTGCTGTTCCGCCGCCGTGGCGATGGAGCGCACCTGCTCCGAGGTCACTTCCACCAGTTGCACGATGGATTGCAGCGCGTCGCCCGACTTGTTGGCGAGGCCGGTGGCGTTGTCGATGAGTTGCACCGCCTGCTCCACGTTGTCGATGTTGCGGCGGGTACCGTGCTGGATGTTGCGGATGGCGTCGCCCACCTCGCGGGTGGCGTTCATGGTCTTTTCCGCCAGCTTGCGCACCTCGTCGGCCACCACGGCAAAGCCGCGTCCGGCATCCCCGGCGCGGGCCGCCTCGATGGCCGCGTTCAGCGCCAGCAGGTTGGTCTGGTCGGCGATGTCGGTGATCACGTTCATGACCTGGCCGATGCCTTCGGCCTGCGAGCCCAGGTTCTGCATGTCCGCCTTGAGGGACAGCGCCTGGGTCTGCGCCTCGGCGATGCTGCGCACCACGTCGGTGACCAGGGTGGCGCCGTTTTCGGCCCTGCCCTTGGCGTTCTCGGCGGATTCGGCGGCCTGCGAGGCGTTGCGCGCCACCTCCAGCACCGTGGCGTTCATTTCCTCCATGGCGGTGGCCGTCTCGCCCACGCGGGCGCTCTGGTTTTCCGCGCCCTTGCTGGACTGCTCGACCTGGGCAGACAGTTCCTCGGAGGCGGAGGTGACGATCTCCACCACGCTCTCCAGCTTGGCGGCGGCCTGCAACATGCCTTCGGCGCGGGCGCGTTCGGCGGCGGCGCGGGCTTCTTCCGCCTCGCGCCCCGCCCTGGCGGCACGGGCCGATTCCTCGTTGGCCATGCGGGTCTTTTCGTCGGCCTCGGCTATCTTGCCCTTGAGGCTGGCCACCATGGTGCGCAGGCTGTCGGCCAGCTTGCCGATCTCGTTGCGCTGGGCAAGCTCCAGGGTGTCGTCCAGGTTGCCCGCCGCCACGGTGGAGGCGTAGCCTTCCAGCTTCTTGATGGGGCGCACGGCGATGCGGTCGAGGGCGAACAGGCTGACCCCGATGAGTGCCACGATGGCGGCGATACCCATGCCGATCATGTAGTTGCGTTGGGCCACGGCGGGGGCGGTGATTTCATCCATGTCCATGGAAACGCCCAGGATCCAGTTCCAGTTGGGCACGCGGGTCCAGGTCTGCATCACCTCGCGCCCGTTGCGCGTGATGGTGCTCTGGCCGTCGGGCGCGGCGATCATTTCGGCCACGCCGGGGTCGCCGGCAATGTCCTTGAGGATCATGGCGTCGTCGGGGTGGCCGATGACCACGCCCTTGGGCGAAAGGAAGAAGGGGCGCCCGGTCTCGCCGATCTTCACGGTGTCGATGTAGTTGTCCACCAGCCCGTCGATGGCGTAGGACATGCCCACCCCGCCCAGCACCCGTCCCGATTCGTCGAAGATGGGCGCGGTGACGCTGACGATGAGCTTGCCGGTGGCCAGGCTTTTGGTAGGCGAGGAACTGTAGCCTTCCTTGCTGGCCAGCGCGGCCTTGATGTATTCGCGGTCGGCCAGGTTGTTGGGCTTGCCCGGCTTGCCCTGGGCCCGCAGGATGACCTGGCTGCCCTGCGCGTTGAACAGGTAGTAGGTATTCACGCCGGGCGCGGCCTGCGACATGGCGTTGATCACTTCCGTCGCCGCGCCTTCGAGCGAGGCGTCGCCTTGCAGGAACTGGCGCAGCACGGGCACCTTGGATGCCCCGCGCATCATGTCCACCTGGCGCAGGCCGAAGTCGGACACCGATTTGGAAATGGTTTCGGCCATCAGGCGCATTTCGCGCTTCTTTTCCGTCAGTCCGTCATCGTAGCCGGTTTTCGCCACCACCACCACCAGCGCCGATTGTATCAGCAATACAACGCCGGCAATGATGATGAGCATGGTCGTTCGGATGCTCTGCGAGACCATCTCTGTCCTCTCCCTGTTCGATAGGTGAGTGTGTTCTGTAATGAGTGGTCTTGTATCTAGCATCAGGCTTGGAGTGGTGTCTATCAATCGGGGTAGTGCGTAACCGCTCGTGAGGATTGGCATGGCATGCCAAATGGAAAGCCGAAGGAATTGTTTTTCATGTGGATATGGTGCCCAATCCACTGGGGGATTACCCCTAGAAAAAAATCTGGGAGCAGGGGGTGGCAGGGCGGGTTGCCAAGGGGAAGGGAGAGACGGGGGGCAGGAATGCACACGCGGACGCAAGAAAGGGCGCATGACCGATGGTCATGCGCCCTGTGCATTCTGGCTCCCCGGGACGGACTTGAACCGCCAACCTAGTGATTAACAGTCACCCGCTCTGCCAATTGAGCCACCGGGGAACGTGGCCGTCGTTGCGGCGAAGAAGGTGTGTATGGTGAAGCGGCCTCTTTGTCAAGCGCGCGGCGCGGGTTTTCGCGCTGGCGTAGCCCGCGCGGCCACTTTACGGGGTGCGGGCGTCCGCCCGGCCGGAGTGGGACGGCGCGGTGCGCAACACCAGCCAGCCGCATATCCCGGCCACCAGCGAGGCGCAAAGGATGCCCACCTTGGCGTAGTCCAGGGTGCGCGCGTCCGCATAGGCCAGCTGCGCCACGAACAGGGCCATGGTGAAGCCGATGCCCGCCAGCAGGGCTATGCCGTACACGTGCCGCCAGGTCATGTCGCGGGGCAGCCGGGCCAGCCCCAGCTTCACCGGCAGCCACACGGCGGCCAGCACCCCCAGCTGCTTGCCGAAGAAGAGCCCCGCGGCCACGCCCAGGGTGACCGGGTTGCCGAGTCCCCCCAGCAGGCCCGCGCTGATGGATACCCCGGCGTTGGCCAGGGCGAACACCGGCATGATGCCCCAGGCCACCCACGGGGCCAGGGCGTGTTCCAGCCTGCGCAGGGGCGTGGCGGCATGGCGGGCGGCGGTTTCCAGGGCCCCGACGGCGGCGTGGCGGTGGGCGTCGGCCAGCAGGTGGGCGTCGGCCGCGCCGCTTTCCAGGGTGCCCAGCAGGCGCCGCCCGGCGTTCACGAGGTCGCCGGGGGTGGCCCGCGCGCGGGCGGGAATGCAGAAGGCCAGCAGTACGCCCGCCACCGTTGCGTGCACGCCCGACTTCAGGAAGGCCACCCAGGTGACGGCGCCCGCCAGCACGTAGAACAGGGTGCGCACCACGCCAAGGGCGTTGCCCAGCGCGGCCACGCCCAGCGCGGCAAAGCCGATGCCCAGCGCCACCAGCGAGATGTCCGCCGTGTAGAACAGGGCGATGGCCAGCACCGCGCCGATGTCGTCGGCGATGGCCAGGGCGGTCAGGAACACCTTGACCGAAAGGGGCACCCGGTCCCCGGCCAGCGAAAGCACGCCGAGGGCGAAGGCGATGTCGGTGGCCATGGGCACGGCCCAGCCCTGCGCGATGCCGGAAGGATGGCCCAGGTTGAAGGCCAGGTAGATCAGCGCCGGGGCCGCCATGCCGCCTGCCGCCGCCAGCACGGGGGGCAACGCCTGGGCGGGGGTGGCCAGTTCTCCGGCCAGCATCTCGCGCTTGATTTCCAGGCCCACCAGAAAGAAGAAGATGGCCATCAGGCCGTCGTTCACCCAGAGGAGCAGCGGCTTGCGCAGTTCGAAGCCTTCCGGCCCCATGGCGAAGGGGTGCTGCCAGAAGGCATGCCAGGCGGGTGCCAGGGGCGAATTGGCCGCGCACAGCGCAAGTACGGTGCAGGCAAGCAGCAGGATGCCGCTGGCCGCCTCGATGCGCATGAAGGACAGGAAGGGGTCGAGCAGGCGATCGGCAAGGGTCGCAGGCCGTGCGTAGGAGGATCGCAGGTCGTGACCGGTGTCGTGCGTCATGTGGACTCCTGTTGATGGTTTGAAGATGCAACTACGGACAATATGCATGTGTCGCGGGCAGTCAAGAAAATATGGCCGCGATTCCTGCGCATGCAGCAATCCGTCGGGATGTACGCCGCATGCACCCGATCGGCATGATTGTCGGTTGGCGTACGGCACGCCCCCGGTGAAGGCGCGTGACGAGGGAGGTGGCGCGGGAATCGGTTCGTCGGTTCGTCGGATCGTTGGATTGTCGGGCAGGCGGGTTGTCGGGTTGTCGGGTCGGCGGGGGGGGGCTTCCCTGATGGCTGGCGATTCGGGTATGATGCAGGCGTGGAAAACCCTTCGGCATGGAGGTTCCGCCATGAAGCACGATCATCTGGGAATTGCGCGGGAATACTCCGCGCTGCTGCGCACCGACGAGGCGGACGACCGGCAGCCGGGTTCCTTCCGTCTGCCGCACGGCGGGGCCGACCTTTCCGGCGAGCCGGGCGCGGGGGGAGAAGGCGCGGCCATTCCCCGCGTGGTGCCGTCGCACGAGGACGAACGCGCCGGGGGCGTGACGCCGGAAGAACTTTCGCTGTGGGGCGCCGGGCCGCGCATCGTGGTGCCCGCCCTGCTGGCGCAGCTTGGCGGGGCCGGGCTTACCCTGGCCCTGCCTGGCCCTTTCGGCATGGAAATGCTGCCCCACTGGGCCTGGGTGCTCATGGGGCTGTGCGCCCTGCTGCTGGGCACGCTGACCGTGCGCCGCGCCTGGGCGGAACTGAAGCCGGGCCGCCTGGATGGTCGCCTGGTCACCGGCGGTCCGTACAGGGTAACCCGCAACCCCATCTACGCGGGATGGATTCTGGGCATCTTGCCGGGCATCGCGCTGTGTTTCGCCTCGTGGCCCATGCTGGCCGGGCCGGTGGTGGCGTGGGCGCTGTTCCGCGAGACGGTGGTGGTGGAGGAATCGTTCCTGGCCGCCCGCTTCGGCGATGCATGGGACCGCTACGCCACCCGGGTGAACCGGCTGTGGCCCAACCCGTTCCGCATGCACGACTGACCGGACGCCGCTTTCGCCCCCATGGGCCGCGTCCATGGGGTGCATCCGTGGTGCGTTCCGCAAACTGACCCCACGGGCTGTTCCGGACCGGAGGGACCATGTTCCCGACGTTGCGCGCGCTGTTCCGTCTCCGCCGTCCCCGGTGGGACTGGGTGCAGGTGGAGGTGACCACCCGCTGCGACGCGGCGTGCGTCTATTGCCCCCGCACCGCCTGCGGGGGCGGATGGCGCGACGCGGACATGCCCATGGCGCTGTTCCGGCGGGTGCTGTCCGCCTGCCGGGGGGCGCGCCGCCTGCACTTGCAGGGATGGGGCGAGCCGCTGCTGCATCCCCGGTATCCGGACATGCTGGCCGAGGCCGTGGCGGCGGGGTACGTGGTGGGGCTGACCACCAACGGCGTGCACCTGGATGCGGACATGGCCGGGGTGCTGGTGGCCGCCGGGGTGGACATGGTGGCCCTGTCGCTGGCGGGCATCGGCGCCCGCAACGACGCGGTGCGGCGTGGCGCCCCGACGGCGCGGGTGCTGGACGCGCTGGATGCCCTGCGCGAGGCCAAGGCCAGGGCGGGCAGCCTGCTGCCGCGCGTGCATCTGGCCTACATGTTGTTGCGCCAGGACGCGGACGGGCCGGAAGCACTCCCCGCGTTGCTGCGCGGGCGCGGCGTGGAAACGGTGGTGGTGTCCACCCTGGATCACGTGTCCACGCCAGAACTGGCGGATGCCGCCTACGCCCATGCCGATGCGGACGAACTGGCCGCGCTGGGGCGGCGGCTGGAAATGGCGTGCACGGTTGCCGGGGCGGAGGGCATCCGGATGGTCTGGCGCCTGCCCCGGCCCGCGCACCCGTCAGCGCACCCGTCAGCGCACCCGTCCGTACACGTGGCCACGCGACCGGACGGGCGGCACAGGCATACCGTTTCGCCGCCTGACCACTCGTTCACGTCTGACTTTTCGCGCAGGCCTGACCACCCGTTCACGCCGGGGCACGAGCCGCCGGAACTCTGGGACGTGCCCGGCGACATGCTGCACGCGCTGGCCGCGCGCGAAGGGGATGCTTCGTGCACCGAAAACGTGGGACGCGCCGCCGTGATAACCGTGGACGGCATGGTGGCCCCCTGCGTGTTCGCGGCGTTGCCCCTGTGCGGTGGCCGCCCGCGCGAGGGTTCCCGCGCGGTGGCGGCCGGGCGCATGCTGTTCGGCAGCGTGGAGGATTCCCCCCTGGCCGAGGTGTGGCGCCGCCCTGCCTACGCGGCGTTCCGGGCCGCCCATGCGCGGGGCATGCCGCCCCCGCCCTGCGAGGGGTGCATCAAGCTGCGGGTGCACTAAGCGCATCCCCCAGGTGCCAGCGCTCCCCGTTTCGCGGTACTCCCCGGTTTGCCTGTTCTGGCGATCCTGCCAGCCCTGCCAGCTCCGTCAATTCCGCCAATTCCGCCAGTTCCGCCAGTCCCGCCAGTCCCGCCAGTTCCACCAACTCCATCAGTCCGGCCGTGGCGTTCCCGCCGCCAACTGCCTGCGGATGAACACCTTGGCCACTTCCATGGAGGTGAACACCACGGCGCCGAAGGCCGTGATGATGCCCAGGGTGCGCCCGTCGGGCATGTGGATGCCGAAGGCCTCGCGCACCGGCGCGAACTGCATCAGCAGCACGATCAGCACCACCTCCCACACGATGGCCAGCAGCAGCCAGCCGTGCGGCGGGGCCTGCACGATGCTGAAACGCATGGACCGGAAGTTCAGCGCGATGATCATTTCAATGACGATGAACAGGAAGAACATCTCGGTGCGCGCGGTGGCGATGTCCGACAGGTCGTACAGGAACAGGCCGAAGAACAGCGGTATCTCGATGCATACGGCCAGCAGCACGAATGTGGTCACGTCGCGGGTGAACACGCTTTCGCGCGGGTCGCGCGGGGGGCGCTCCATGATGTCCGGGTCCGGCGGGGCCACCCCCAGGGCCAGTGCGGGCAGGCCGTCCGTGGCCAGGTTGATGTACAGGATGGCGGCGGGCAGCAGGGGCAGGTATTCCGGCCCCAGCAGCAGTACCATGCCGCCGATGACGGCCACTTCGGTGATGTTGCAGCGAAGCAGGAAGGTAAGGTATTTCTTGATGTTGTCGTAAATCCACCGGCCAAGCTCGATGGCTTTCACTATGGAGGCGAAGTTGTCGTCGGTCAGCACCATGTCCGCCGCCTCGCGCGCCACCTCGGTGCCGGTGATGCCCATGGCCACCCCGATGTCGGCCTGTTTCAGGGCCGGGGCGTCGTTCACCCCGTCGCCGGTCATGGCCACCACGTCGCCGCGCGCCTTCCACGCCTTGACGATGCGCAGCTTGTCCATGGGCGAGACGCGGGCGTACACGCTGACCCGGTCCACCATGCCCGCGAAGGTGGCGTCGTCCAGCGCCGCCAGGCCGTCGCCGGTCAGCACCACGTCGCCCTCGCGGTGGATGCCGATCTCGCGGGCCACGGCTTCTGCCGTCAGGCGGTGGTCGCCGGTGATCATCACCGGGCGGATGCCCACCCGGCGGCAGGTGGCCACGGCTTGCGCCGCCTCGTCTCGGGGCGGGTCCATCATGCCCGCGAGGCCCAGCAGCACGTGGCCGTGCTCGGCCTCGTCCTCTGTAAACGGGGTGAGCGGGGCCGCCTGCGCTGCACTTTCCAGTGGCCGCATGGACAGGGCCAGCACTCGCAGGGCGCGCCCGGCCATGCGTTCCGCCGCCGCCTGCACGGCGGCGCGGTCGGCGTAGGTCAGGGGGCGTATCTCCCCACCCGCCAGCACCCGGTCGCACCGGGCCAGCACCACCTCCGGCGCGCCCTTCATGAACACCGCGCGGTCCGCGCCCGCCACCGGGGCGGCCTGGGGCGACAGGTCGTGCACGGTGGCCATGCGTTTGCGCTCGGAACTGAACGGAAATTCCTCCACGCGCGGATTGGGCGCGCGCACGTGCAGGGCGCAGCCCCCGCTCTGGGAGGCGGGAGAGGCAGGGGTATGCGGCAGGGCGGCCAGCCAGGCCGGGCAGGATTCGGCGGCGTTGCCGGAACCGGGCGCGCCCAGCTTCAGCGCGGCCACCACCAGCGCGGCCTCGGTGGGGTCGCCCCGGATGGCCCATTGCCCGGAATCGCCGGGGGGCAGCAACTCCGCGTCGTTGCACAGCACGCCCGCCAGCAGCAGGGCCTGCACCTCGCGCGGGGGCGGGCCGGTGGGCGCATCGCTGCCGTGTCCGGCAGGGCGCAGGCCGCCCCTGGGCTCGTAGCCCGATCCGGTGACCTCGGTCTCCGCGCCGACCGCCGCCTCCCCTGCGTCCCCCTCTGCTCCCGTGGCCGGGGCAGGGAAGGTGAACAGCGCGCGCACGGTCATTTCGCCGCGCGTCAGGGTGCCGGTCTTGTCGGTGCAGATCACCGTGGTGCAGCCCAGCGTTTCCACGGCGGGCATGCGCCGCACCAGCGCCCCGCGCCGGGCCATCTGGCGCATGCCGATGGCCAGCGCCCCGGTGACGATGGCGGCCAGCGCCTCGGGCACGGCGGCCACGGCCAGCGATACGGCGAACATGATCATGGACACGATGAACGCGAAGTCCACGGTGCCATGCGCGGCCTGACGCGCGATGCTGAACCCGGCCACCAGCACGCAGATGGTCAGGGCGATGATGCCCAGCCACTTGCCGATTTCCTCGGTGCGCTTTTCCAGCGGGGTCTTTACCGTTTCCACGGTGGCCACCTCGCGGGCGATCTGCCCGAAGGCCGTTTCCATGCCCGTGGCCGTGACCACGGCGCGCCCCCGCCCGTAGGTGACGGTGGTGCCGGTGAAGGCCATGTTGCGCCGGTCGGCCGTGCCCGCGTCTTCGGGCACGGGGTCCGTGCCCTTGCCCACGGGCACCGATTCGCCGGTCAGGGGGGCCTCGTCGCAGCGCAGGGAGTGGGCCTCGACGATGCGCGCATCGGCGGGCACGCGGTCGCCCGCCTCCAGCAGCACCACGTCGCCGGGCACCACCAGGGCCGAGGGGATGCGCGCCTCCGCGCCGTCGCGCAGCACGCTGGTGGTGGGCGAAAGCATTTTCTTCAGGGCGTCCAGGGCCTGTTCCGCCCGGTATTCCTGCACGAAGCCCAGCACCGCGCAGAACAGCACGATGACCAGGATGATGGCCGCGTCCACCACCTCGCCCACGGCGGCGGAAAGGACCACCGCCGCCAGCAGGATGACGATGAGCACGTTGGCGAACTGCCCCAGGAACATGCGCAGGGGCGATGCCCGCTCCTCGTGGGTCAGTTCGTTGGGGCCGTGGCGGGACAGGCGTTCCCGTGCCTGGCTGGCGGACAGGCCGCGCGCCGGGTCCGTGCCGAGGGTGCGTGCCACGTCGTCCGTGGTCATGGCGTGCCCTGCGGGCTGGGTCATGGTGTGCTCCCGTTGGGGTGTGGGCGGGGGGGATGGCGCGCCGGGGGCGGGCAGCCCC
>JAITSV010000027.1 GCA_031287575.1 Desulfovibrio sp. | reverse complement strand
AGTAACAGATATGCAGATGCCAGATCTTTTAAAAAGCGCCTGCTAGGGCGCTGCTGGAAACAGAGCCTTACAGGCGCATATGAAATACCCCCGGCTATGCCGGGGGATTTTTATTCATGGCCTCGACCACTTCGGGCTTGCGGTAGCCCTTGCCGATCATGCCCTTCACGCCCTGGTCCAGGATGCGCGGGGTGTAGGCGTCCATGCGGCCCGAGGTGGTGGGACCGGCGGAGCCGATGACCTGGCCCGGCTTGGCCGGCGAGGGGCCGACGTAGTAGATGACCGCGCCGGTGAGGTCGACGGGCAGTTGCTCGCCCCGGTCCAGGGCCTCGGTCAGGCGCTTGTGGGCGGCGTCGCGGGCGGCGATGATGGTGCCGCTGATGAGCACGGTGTCGCCCGCGCGTAGCGAGCGGGCCGTGGCGTCATCGAAGGGGGCCTTGATGCGGATGGGTTCCTTGGTCATGGGCTGGCCCTCCTACAGCGCGATTTCGGCATGCCGGGCGGCATGACAGTTGATGTTCACGGCCACGGGCAGCGAGGCGATGTGGGTGGGGTACCATTCCACGTTCACCTTCAGCGCCGTGGTCACCCCGCCGAGGCCCTGCGGCCCCACGCCGGTGCGGTTGACCATGGCCAGCAGTTCGCGTTCGAAGGCGGCGTAGCGGGGGTCGGCGTTTTCGCTGTCGATGTCGCGGGCGGCGGCGCGCTTGGCGCAGATGGCGGCCATTTCCATGGTGCCGCCAATGCCCACGCCCACCACCATGGGCGGGCACGAGTTGGGGCCGGCGGCCAGCACGGCGTCCAGCACCACCTTGCGCACGCCGTCGATGCCGTCGGCGGGAACCAGCATCTTCAGCACGCTCTTGTTTTCGGAACCGGCGCCCTTGGGGGCGAGCTTCAGCTTCACGCCGCTGCCGGGCACGACGCGCACGTGGATGATGGCGGGGGTGTTGTCGCGGGTGTTCCTGCGCTCGAACAGCGGCTCGGCCACCATGGACTTGCGCAGGTAGCCGTCCACGTAGCCCGCGCGCACGCCTTCGTGGATGGCGGTTTCAAGGTCGCCCCCCACGATGTGGGCATCCTGGCCCAACTCCACGAAAACGACGGCCATGCCCGTGTCCTGACAGATGGGCATGGCCTCGTCGCGGGCGATATCGGCGTTTTCCATGAGCTGGCCGAGGATTTCGCGGCCAACGGGGGACGGCTCGGTCGTACAGGACGCGCGGAACGCCTCGTACACGTCGTCGGGCAGGATGCAGCACGCCTTCACGGCAAGGTCGGCGACGGCCTTGGTGATGGCGGATGCCTGGATCTCTCGCATATGACCTCCTGGCTTCTTGGCTTGCGGGGCGGGCGGTGCGTTCGCGGCGCGCAATGGCAGCGGGGGAACGCCGCGAACGCTGCCCGGTAACGGTGAGTTCCGTTTGGGCGCCATAAAGCAAGGGGCATGCCGAAAGAAAACAGTGGGATATTCGCCAGCTATTGCAGCTTGTTACGAATTTCCCGAAGGGGAGGGGCGAGAAGGGGCGCAGGTCTTCCTGCAATGCAGGAAAATCAGATTTTGCGGCAGGTTGTGGGTGGCGTGCCGTCGATGAGCGCGCGTACCACGCGTACCAGGCGGGCATGGTCGAGGGGTTTCGTCAGCAGCCGGGCGATGCCGGAGGCGCGCAAGGTGGCGGGGGCCAGTTCCGGTGCGTCCTCGGGCAGGCCCGTGATGAGCACCATCGGCAGGTCCGGCATGGTTTCGTGAACCATGGCGGAAAGTTGCATGCCCGTCGTACCGGGCATGTCCTGGTCGGTGAGCAGCAACGAGACGGCGGGCAGAACGTCCAGCAGTGCCCGTGCGGCGGTGGCGTTGGGGGCCGTGTGCACCTCGTAGCCGAGTCTCGTGAACAATCGGTCAAGCGAGGCCAGTATGCCGGGATCATCGTCCACCACCAGCAGTCGCTCCACCAGTTGCTGGGGCGATGCATCGAACGCGGCGGCGGCGAACTGCCCGGCCCTGGTCTTGGGAGGGGCAGCCGGAAAACCGGCGAGGTGGGCAGGCGCGCAAGGCCCTGCGTCCGGCGTGTCGCCGGGGGCGGCGGCAGGGATGGGCGGTTCCGTCCGGTCTCGCGGCGGGCCGGTGTCCGGTAGTTGTGCGCGGTGCCGAGGCGCGGCGGCGGGTTCGGCGATGTCCCTGTCAGGCACGCGGGAGGCCGACGGGGCGGCATCGGGCGCGCTCCCGGAGGCCGGGGACGCCCCGCCGGAAGCCACGGGAGCGAACTTATGGGCGGCGGGCAGCAGCACCGTGAAGGTGGAGCCTCGCATGGGCGCGCTGTCCACTTCTATGGTGCCGCCGTGCTGGCGGACGATGCCATGGGCCACGGCAAGGCCCAGGCCCGTGCCCTCGCCGTGGGGGCGGGTGGTGAAGAACGGGTCGAAGATGCGGGCTATGACCTCGGGTGTCATGCCGCGCCCGGTGTCGGTGACGGTGATGCGTGCGTACAGGCCGGAGGGCAGGCCGGGGTGGTCCCCCTCGCGCAGGTATGTCCCGTCCAGTTCCAGGCGCAGGGCGCCGCCCGTGCCGCGCATGGCCTGTTCCGCGTTGGTGCACAGGTTCACCACCACCTGGAGGACCTGGGTGGGGTCGCCCCGGACCACGGGCGGCGGAAAGCCTTCCTTGCGCAGCACCACCGGGCGGTACGGCTCGCTTTCCGGGAGGTCCGGATACGCGTTCGGGTACATTGCCGGGCCGCCATCCGGCGGCGTGCCGTGCGCCATCCCCGATGCCGTCTCCGATGCCGCGCGGGATGCGCCGCGCGCACCGGCCACGGCCAGGGATACGTCCACGGAGTGGGGCAGCAGCGCCCCCAACATGGACACGCATTCCTCCATGATCTCCGGCAGCCGGATGTCGTGCAGGCGGCGCGGTTCCTTGCGGCTGAAGGCCAGCAACTGGCGCACCAGCGACTTGCCCCGTCGCGTGGAGCGCAGGGCCTGCTCCAGGTCGGCGCTGACCGGATGGCGCTCGGGCAGGTCTTCCAGGGCCAGTTCGCAGCAGCAGCCCACGGATTCAAGAATGTTGTTGAAATCGTGAGCGATACCGCCGGCAAAGGTGCCGATGGCCTCCAGCTTCTGGGCGTGCAGCAACTGTTCTTCCAGTTGCTGGCGTTGCCGCTCCTCCTGGCGGTGTCGCAGGTGGCGCAGCAGCCCGCGCCCCAGCAGGGTGAGATGGCGCACGTCGGTATCGTCGAAGGGTATGTCCCCGGCCATCATGAACAACAGTTGCAGCCCGTCGTCATGGCGCACGGGCACCAGCACGTACGGGGCGCGCACCACGGCTTGGCCGGGCCACAGTGCGGGCACGCCCAGCCCGCCTGCTCCGTCCGGTCCGTCCAGTGCGTCCGGTCCGCCTGGCCCGGCAGGCCGGGGGGCGGGTGCTGCGTCATCCGGCACTCGGTATGCCGTGTCCGGCGCAGGTTCCGGGCTCATGAAATATCCGTCCCGGTAGGCGGGGGGGTATTCCGCCGTGTCCGGCACCGGCGTGCTGTCCGGGCCGGATACGGCGGCGGGCAACGGCCCCGCCGGGTGCGGGGGGCGCAGGCGCACGCGGCGTGGCTCTCCCCGTTCCAGCAACTGGCGCCAGCCGGGAAGCACGGTATCGAAGTCCAGCGGGCTGTCGTCGGGTCCGGAGTGGCGCACGTGTTTGCCATCCCACGACGAGAAATGGTCCGCCGCCGGGGTGGCGCCGGGGACGTGCAGCAGCAGGGTGCCGGTACGTGCCCGGCACAGGCCCACGGCCTTGCGCAGCACGAAGCCCATCAGCTCCGGCGTGGGGCGGTCTTCCATCTTGGACAGGTCGAGCAGGGCGGAAAGGCGCTCCTCTTCCAGCCGCAGCACCGCTTCCGCCTTGCGGCTCTGCCGGTTGCTGCGCCACAGCCAGGCAATGACCACCGACTGGTAGGCGATGAACAGCACGACCGTGCCCACCAGCCCTTTATGGCGGCGCAACAGGGTTTGCGGTTCGTTGCGGATGATCGCTCCGTCCGGCAGCCGGAATTCGGGAATGCCGAAGTGTTGCAACATCTCGTAGTCGAAGGTGGGTGGGTTCGGGGCGTCGCGCCGCACCGGCAGGTCGCTGGCGTTGGCGCCGTGCAGCACCCGCAGGGCGATTTCCGCGGCGGTGCGCCCCTGGTCGTAGGGGCTGACCATGCGCCCGCCCACCATGCCGTCGGACAGCAAATGCGCCCACGGCGTGTACATGGGCAGGTCCGCCGTCTTGTACACAAGCGAGATGCTGTCGGAAACGGTGATGCGCGTGCCGTCCGGGGTGAGGTAGTAGGGCAGGTACAGCACCACGGACTCGCGGGGCACCTCGCGCAGTTGGCGGACCAGGTCGGGCACGTTGAGCCCATACAGGTCGATGAAGTTCACCTGCCCCTCGAACTGCGGGCGGATATCGTTGAACAGCCGGTAGTTCATGGCGCTGGAGGTGTCCACGCCGCCCACCACCACCATGTTCCGGGTGCCGGGGTGCAGTTGCAGGGCCATGCGCATGGTGCCCAGCAGGTCGAAGTCTTCCGCTATGCCGGTGAAGTTGGGAATGCCGTCCAGCATTTCCTCCCGAAAGCCGTTGACCCCGCAGAACACCACGGGCGTGCCGGGAAACAGTTCGTCGCGGAAGCGGCGCAGGAATTCGAAGGCATCGTTGTCCGACGCGATGATCACGTCGAACCTGTTGTTGCGGTACTTGCGCCGGTACAGGCTGCGCAGTTCGTCGGTCAGGGCGTCCGAACGGTCATGCTTGGTGTCCATGAACTCGTAGCGGATGTGCAATTGCAGGTCGGCCTTGTCGAGAATGGAATGCATGCCTTCCAGCAGGGCCGCGTTCCAGTTGTAGCCGGGGTGATAGGAGTTCAGCAGCAGGACCTGACGCACCTGGCTGGCCGGGGCCTTGGCGAGCCCCGGCGGCAGGAGCGGGTCGGCGGCTTCCGTTGCCGCCGTGGCTTCGGGGGATGCCGTGGCCGGGGACGCCCATGCGACGGGGGCGACGGGGGCGACGGGGGCGACTGGGGTGACTGGGGTGACCGTGACGGCAAGCGCGGACAGGATGGCCAGAAGCACGCATGGCACCGCCAGCACCCGGCGCAAGGACACGAGCCGTGCCGCCGCGCCCACCGAGGCGGGGACTGCGGACGCGGGCCGTGCAGCGTGTGGTGTGCCGGTGGGGACCAAGGGATTGCCGGAATGCATGCGGAACCTGCTGCGGATGGAATCGGGGGGAATGCCGCCGTCACGGGCGGCACTGCAAGAATGATGCGGCGCGGCCAGGTTGTCCAGCGGGGCAGGCCCGCGTGCCGCACCGGTAAGCGGGAGATGCAGGTTTTCCTGTTGGACGGGAATTCTTGCGACGCGGGAAAACCCCTGGTCAGCGCTTCCAGCCTGGGGTGGGCACGCCGTGCTTCTTCAGCAGGTGGTACAGACGAGACTGCGACAGGCCGGAAATGCGGCAGGTCTCGCGCACGTCGTTGCCCGTCAGCAGCATGGCTTGCTCCAGGTAGCGCCGTTCCGCCTGGGCCAGTACCTGTTCCCGGTATTCGGTGAGCAGCGGCAAGGTGGCGGGCACTGGCGGAACGGCGCGCAGTTCCGTCGCCACAGCGGCCGGGGCATTGGGCTTCTGTCCGGGTATGTCTGGTCCGGATGTGTCTGGTCCGGGCCCGACTGGTCCGGGCGCGATTGGTCCGGGCGCGATTGGGCTGGGCGCGGCTGGGCTGAGGGGCGGCTGGGAGGCATCCGATGCCGCGCCGTCCATCGGCGCGCCGATTGGCGGCACTGTCGGTGCGGGTGCATCCCCGTTCGCGCGCAGGCTGCTCGCGCGCAGGCTTTTGGCGCGCACCCGGGCCCGCAGTTCGCGCGGCAGGTGGGCCTGGAACAGCAACGGCTCGTGCACGGCCGCGTTCACGGCATGCTCCACGGCGTTGACCAGTTCTCGCACGTTGCCGGGCCAGTCGTAGGCAGCCAGCATGTCCAGGAAGTCCGGGGCGATGCGCTTTCTGGCCACGCCCAGTTGGGAACAGAATTCGGCCATGTAGTGGGCGGCCAGCGGGGGGATGTCCCCCGTGCGTTCGCGCAGCGGCGGCAGGGCAAGGTGCGTGGCGCGCAGGCGGAACAGCAGGTCGTTGCGGAACGCGCCCGCCTCCACCATGCGGTCAAGGTCGCGGTTGGTGGCGGCCACCAGCCGAAAATCGCTGCGCTCCTCGCGCGTGCCGCCCACCCGGCGGAAGGTGCGTTGCTGGAGCACCCGCAGGAAGGCGCTTTGCACGTGCAGGGGCAGTTCGCCCACTTCGTCCAGGAACAGGGTGCCGCCGTTGGCGGCGCGGAACAGTCCCTCCCGGTCGCGGTCGGCCCCGGTGAAGGCTCCGCGCACGTGGCCGAACAGGATGCTTTCCACCAGGTTGTCCGGCAGGCTGCCGCAGTCCACGATGACGAAGGGCCCGGTGGCGCGGGGGCTGTTGGCGTGCACGGCCTGGGCGAACAATTCCTTGCCGGTGCCCGTTTCTCCGGTGATCAGCACGCTGGCGTCGGACCCGGCGCAGCGGGCCATGGCCTCCAGCGCCGCGGACAGGCGCGGGCTGTCGCCGATGATGCCTTCGCGCACGGTGGCGGCTGCGCCCTTCGGCGGGGCGGATGCCGCGCGCCCCTCGCGGTAGCGCACCACCTGTTCCAGTATCTGCGCCATGCGCCGGGTGGAGGAATCCTTTTCGATGTAGTCCCACGCCCCGGCACCGATGGCCGCCTCCGCCCCTTCCGGGTCGCCCGCGCCGGTGATGACCACCACTTCGGGCCGGGATGGCCGGGCCGCCACGCGGGGGATGGCCGCAAGGCCGTTTCCGTCGGGAAGGCCCACGTCCAGCAGCACCACGTCGAACGGCTCGCGCGATAGCAGTGCCTCGCCTTCGGCCAGTGAACGCGCCGCGCGCGCGGTGTGGCCCATGCGCTGCGCGACGCGCGTGAGCACGTGGCAGATGCCGTCGTCGTCGTCGATGATCAGGATATGGGCCATGGGGTGGCGGGCCGGGCGTGCGGCGGGCTGGGGTCTGGTGGGGCGGGCCGAAGCCCTCTAGGTACGGCAGGCCGCTCCGCGAGGCAAGGGGAGGCGGGACCTACCGGAACCAGCCGCGCTTGTGGAAGAACCACATCATGCCCCCGGCCACCGCCAGCATGCCGCCCAGCGCCACGTAGTAGCCGTAGTCCCAGTCCAGTTCCGGCATGTGGCGGAAGTTCATGCCGTAGACGCCCGCGATGACCGTGAGCGGCATGCACACCGCCGTGAGCACGGTGAGCACCCGGATGCGGTGGTCGGTGCGGCGTTGCAGCACCAGCAGGCAGAACTGGTACAGGTCGCGCAGGCGCATTTCCAGCCGGGCCTGACTGCGGGCCAGATGGTTCTGGTTGTCCATGATGTCGCGCAGGCCCTCGCGCTGGCTGGTCAGGGGCAGGGCGGTGGCCTGCAATGTCTGGAGCGTGGCCAGGCAGTAGAATTGGTCCTCGAACTGGATGGACAGCCGGGTGATGGCGCGCTTCAGCGGCAGGATGTCGTCGGGGGTGACCGCGTCGGGGGTGTCGTCCAGCATTTCGGCCAGTTGCTCCACGCGCGAGCGGGCCTCCATGTAGAAGTGCACGTTGGCGTCGATGCAGGCGTCCAGCAGGAAGATGAGCAGGGCCTGCACGCTGGCCTGGAGCGGCGCGTTGCCGGAGCGGATCATCTGCACCAGTTTGTCCAGCAGGGGGATGTCCTCGTCGTGCAGGGTGATCATGCGGCCGGGCAGGCAGAGCACCGTCAGGTAACGGCCATGCTGGGCGTCCCAGTCGTGGCGGGTGGGCAGGTGGACCATGATGCCCGAGGGGAACACGCTGACCTCGGGGTAGCGGCGCGGGTCGAGGCAGGCCTCGGTCACGTCGTCGGGCAGGTCGTAGGGGGCGAGGAAGCGGCCCAGGTCGCCGCGCGAGGGGGTGGTGATGTCATGCCAGATGACGGCGGGCCTCGCGGGCTCGGCCTCGCCTGGCCAGATGACACCGGGCTTCGCGGGCTCGGCACCGTTTGCCGTCATGTCGGCGGGCCGCGAAACCTCGGCACCGCTTGAGGGCATGGCGGCAGGGTTCGCGGGGGTGGCCCCGTTTGCCGGGGCGGGGTCGGGCGTCCGTGGGCAGGCGCCGTTGGGCGTAGCGGGCGCTTCCGTGCCGGGCGGCACGGCGGCAATGGTGCAGTCCGGCGCCAGATGCAGGGTGCGTACGCGCAGGCTGCCCATGGGGGCGGCATCCGGGGAGGTCGTATAGGCTGTGGCCATGGCGGGTGTGCTCCGGAAATGCGCACCGCGCGGGTGCGTTGATGGGGGCGGGTGTACCATCATTCGCGGCGTTGCGTAAGGGCGTGGCGCGGGAGTGGGGGCGGTCGTGCGGTTCGTGCGTACGCGTTGCCTGAACGGTGGGCGGATGCTAGGCTTGCGCGAAGCCCGCCGCCTTGCGGAAGCCGGGCCGGATCACCAGGGGAGTGCCGATGGAATGTACGCCACAGGACCCGAGGGCCAAGTTGCGGGTGCTTTTCGTGGACGACGAGCCCAACGTGCTGCACGGGCTGCGCCTGGCGCTGCGTCACATGCGCGATGCGTGGCAGATGTCCTTTGCCGGCGGCGGGAGCGAGGCGCTGGACATTCTCGCGCGCGAGCCGCACGACGTGGTGGTTTCGGACATGCGCATGCCCGGCATGGACGGCGACAGGCTGTTGGCCGAAGTGCAGCGCCGCTTTCCCGATACCCTGCGCATCATCCTTTCCGGCTATTCCGACTACGCCATGATCATGCGCACGGTAAAGCCCGCCCACCAGTTTCTCAGCAAGCCGTGCAGCCACGAGGATCTGGCCCGCACCGTGAACCGTGCCCTGCGCCTGCGCCCGGTATTGTGCAACCCGCGCATCAAGGGCCTGCTGGGGGCCATCGGTTCGCTGCCCTCGCTGCCGGAGGTCTTCGCCGCCCTGCGCGAGGAAATGGACAAGTCGGAACCCTCGCTGCGACGCATCGGCGACATGGTCTCGCAGGACATGGGCATGACCGCGTCGGTGCTCAAACTGGTCAATTCCTCGTTCTTCGGGCTGCGCCGCCACATCGGCACGCCGCGCCAGGCGGTGGTGCTGCTGGGGCTGGAAACGGTACGCGGCCTGCTGCTGCTTTCCGAGTTGTTCCGGCAGTTCACCCTGCCGCCGGAACTGGGCTGTTCCACGGACCTTCTGTGGCGGCACTGCACCGGGGTGGGGCGGTTCAGCCGGGCCATCGCGGCGGCGGAGGGGCTTTCGGCGGCGGAACAGGACGACTGCTTCATTGCCGGGCTGCTGCACGACGTGGGCAAGCTGGTGCTGCTGGCCCACATGCCCGGGGAGTACGGCGCGGCCCTGGCCCGGGTGCGCGAGGGTGGCGCCACGGTGCACGATGCCGAGCGCGAGGTGTTCGGCGCCTCGCACGCCGAAATGGGGGCATATCTGCTGGCGCTGTGGGGCCTGCCCGATACCGTGGTGGAGTCGGTGCACCGCCATCACGCCCCCTCGTGCGGCACCGCAAATACGGCCTGCGTGGCGGCGGTGCATGCCGCCAATGCCCTGCACCATGAACTGGTGGTGCTGACACCGGGCCGGACGCCGCGACCGGCGGACACCGACTGGCTGGCGGCCTGCGGGTTCGATGGGCGCATGACGGCCTGGCGCGAGGCGTGCGCCGCCGCCCTGGCCGCGCAGGAGCCGGAAGCATAGCAGCGTTCCTGCTGCCCCCGTGCCCGGCCCCGCCCTGTCCCCTTCCCGTGCGTGGCGCGTCCGGTTGGCATCGGGGCGACATCCGGTTGGCGTCCGGCTTGTCTCCGTTTCACGTCCCGTTCGCGGGGGAGGGGTGCCCGGCGACCACCTCATGCTGGCTCGTGGCTTGCCGGCGAGTGCCTTTTGGGCTTGCCTTCGCCGCCCTGCGGGGGTAAGGATGCCGTTCCGCAACACCCCGCCCGACCACAGGTGCCAACCTGTGGTTTTTTTGCGGCGGTGGATGCTTTGCCACGGCCATGCCGCCGGTTTTCCATAATCCCCAACAGTTGCGTTCACGGGCCGATGCCCGCCGCACCCGGACCAGGCGTCCGGGGGCAGTGCGTCGTCCGCCCGCGGATATTGCGGACGCGTCGCGGAATGCAGGCCGCGTCGGGGGGAGGGGCCGGTGGTGGCGCGCGGCGCATTGTTGCGGGGTACACGGATGCGGGCATGCACCCCGCCGGGTGCCGTTCCGTTCCCTTGCCGGGGATGGACGGCCAACGGGCGCGGGGGGGATTCATTCTTTTCCGGGATGGCGCGAACGCCCGGCGGCATGGCCGCCGGACGGCCCGTGCCACCCGACAAGCGAAAGGTGTGTTGATGCGCAGTACAGGACTTGCCGCCGGGGCGATCATCGAGGCCAAGTGCACCCGATGCAACGACATTACCGGCCATGTCATCGTGGCCATGGTCGGCGGTGAAGTGGTGAAGGTCGAATGCCGGGCCTGCGGCTCGGTGCACAAATACCGTCCCCAGAAAAAGGACGCCCCGCGCAATGCCGCACCCTCCGTGCGCAAGGTGCGCGCGGGTGCCACCCGCGCCGAGGCCGTGGACGTTTCCGCCTCTCGTTCCGAGGCCGCCCGCAAGGCCGCCGCCACCCGCGCCAATCAGCGGGCCGCGCGCGACGCCGAGGCCACCGAAGTGGCCTGGAAGGTCGCCATGACCCGCAACCCCGCGGAAACCAACCGCAAGTACAGCATGAGCGAAAGCTATGAAGTGGGCGAGATCATCGACCATCCGGTGTTCGGCCCCGGCGAGGTACGCGCCGTGGTGCGCCCCGACAAGGTGGAAATACTCTTTCAGGAAGGCCTGAAGGTATTGCGCTGCGTCTGCTAGGTTTTTTTCGCGGTGGCATTGCCCACCGCCCTGCGGACAACAAAAAACCCGGACCTTGGTCCGGGTTTTTTGTATGTAGAAAACCCCGCGCTATGCGCGGGGTTCTCGTAAGCTTACAGCTATGGTGGTGTAAGAAAAACTCCTTTTGATTTGTTATGAAAGGCCTGCGGTCTGGCAACTGCAA
>JAITSV010000076.1 GCA_031287575.1 Desulfovibrio sp. | reverse complement strand
GGGGGGGGGGGGGGGGGGGGGGGGGGGGGGGGGGGGGGGGGGGGGGGGGGACGGGCCGGAGCGCGCGCTGCGGCCGACCAGCGCGCGGCGGGTGCGAGGGGGCGTTACGGAACGCTTGCCGTTGTGGGAGGGGGCTGAACAGGGGCTGAATAGGGGCTGAATAGGGGGGCAGGCGGTCAGGGGGGCGGGGCGTACGGAGGCGGCCCCACCGGTTCGGCGGCGCGTCGTCTGGCGGCGCGGTTAGCGCCACACGGCGCGGGCGGCCTCCACCAGGGCGCGCAGGGCCGGATCGTCGCTGCGGTCGGTGCGGTGGGCGATGCACAGCGGCACGGACAGGGGCTCCGGCCACACGTATACCCCGTGGTCGCGCACCATCTGGGCGGTTTCGTCCGCGCGCAGCACGGCCACGCCCTTGCCGGTGGCCACAAGCTGCTTGACGATGGGCTCGTCGATGGCAACCGCCGCCGTGCGCGGGCGCAGGTTGTAGGGGGCCATGCGCGCGGCCACGGTGCGGTGGAAGGGGCAGTCGCAGGTGGGCCAGATCCACGGCAATTGCGACAGGGCGTGCCAGGCGCTGGCGTCGTGCACGGGCAGGCGGGGCAGGTCGGACGGTGCGTAGTCCGGCCTGGGCGCGGGCATGCCGCCATGGCGGCCCAGCAGCGCGGCCAGCAGGGCGAGGGCGGGGACATTGGATGCGTCGTCGAGACCGGAGGCATTGCCGGGCGGCATGCCCAGACGCGATATGTCCTGTCCCGGCATGGGCGGGGCCGTGGGGGCGGCGGGCCAGGGCACATCTTCAGCGAACCGGGGCGCGTCCTCTCCGAACTGCGGCGCGCCGTGGCGGCGCACGGCGGCGGACCATTCCGGGCGTTCCGGCGGCGGGTGCGCTTCCGTGCGGGTGCGGCCCTTGCGCGGGGCACGCACGGAGGTGGCCGCAGCCGCACCCAGCGAAACGGCGGGCGGGCATGTCACCGGCAGAGACGCGGGCAGCGCGGGCACCATGCATGCCGGAATCACGATGCGTATTTCCACGTCGCGCAGGGGGTGCTCCACGATGTCGGGCGCAAATTCCTGCCCGTAGCGGTAGCCCGCGTCGATGACCGATTCGCGCAGCAATTCCGGCGTGGTCATGGTCTGGGTCATGGTGAATTCCAGCGCCACGTCGGGGCAGGCCGCACCAAGGGCCTCGTGCAGGGCCACCATGCGCAGGAAGGCGGGGTCGGTGTTCAGGCCAAGGGTGATCCGTCCGGTGGGCTGGGCACGCAGCCGTTCGGCCTTGCGGCGCAGGGCCGTGGCGGCGTCCAGAGCCTTGCGCGCCAGGGGCAGCAGGTCGGCTCCGGCGTCGGTCAGGTCCATGCCGCGCGCGCGGCGGCGGAACAGGGTCACGCCCAGGGCGTCTTCCAGTGCGCGAATCTGCCCGCTGAGGGCCGACTGGCTGAGGTGCAGCTCTGCGGCGGCGCGGGTGAGCGTGCCGGATTCGGCCACGGTGGCGAAGGCGCGGAGCAGGTGCAGTTCCATGACGGTGGGCGGGGTTGCGGACGCGGGGAAAAGGCCGGTGACGCCGAAAGCCGGGGGGGAGGAAGACGCCATGCGCGCGCCGGAGGAACCCGGCAAGATACGGCCATATCCGGTCAGGTCGGGGCGGGCATTCGGCTGCGCCGAACGCTGCCTTCGGGAAATACCGTTGGATTTCCGGGCGCTATGGGGCCAAGGATGGCACGGAAACAACAGGAGGGCAACCCCATGCGCAGCGCGCAACTTGGACCATGGCTTCTGGCGGGGCTTATCGTCGGGCCGGTATTGGGATCGGGCATCATCATCCTGCCGCCCGTGGTGCTGGGCGTGGCCGGGGCGTGGGCGCTGCCCGCGTGGCTGGTCATGATCGCGGTGGGAGTGGTGTTCGCACTGGTGTTCGGTGAACTGTCCGTGCTGTTCCCCGGCGACGGGGGCGTTTCCGTGGCCGTGGGGCACGCCTTCGGGCCGCAGGGGCGGCGGCTGGCCTCGCTGTATCTGGTGGTGGCGGTGCTGTTCGGCCCCGTGGCCGTGCTGCTGACCGGGGTGCGCTACCTGCCGCTGGGCGGGCTGCCGCCGGTGGGCGTGGCCTACGGGCTGCTGCTGGTGTGCGCGGGGCTGCTGCTGCGGCAGGTGGCCTCGCTGGGGCGGGTGGCGCTGGTGCTGTCGTCGGTGTCGGCGGGGCTGCTGTTCGCCGGGGGCGTGGTTATGCTGGGGGATGCGGCGTCCACGCCGTGGCGCGGTGCAGGCGGAGGAGTGGCGGGCGGGATGCCGGGCGGCGTCCTGTCCGCCCTCGCCCTGCCCGCGCCCGACTGGTCCATGCTTGGGCACGCCTTGCTGCTGCTGTTCTGGATCGTGGTAGGCTGGGAAGTGGTGGGCAACTACAGCGCGGAGGTGCGCAACCCGCGCCGCACCATCCGCAAGGCGGTCATCCGCGCGCTGGCCGCCGTGACGGCGGTGGACCTGGCCGTGGCGGGGGGCATGCAGTGGCTGGCGGTGCGCGGCGCGGCATCGGCCAGTGCGGATACGGCGGACGTGATGGGCGCGATTGGCATGACGGGCATGACGGGTGCGGCAGCCGCCGCTGGCAGCATCGTCGTGCCCCCGGACGGGGTGGCCGCGCTGCTCACGCCGCTGTTCGGCGCGTGGGGCGGACCGGTGCTGGGGGCGCTTGCGCTGGCCCTGTGCGCCACCACCTACCTGATGTTCGTGGGCGGGGTGGCGCGGCTGGCGGCCTCGCTGGCGGCGGACGGTATTTTGCCGCGCGCGGTGGGGCTGCGTGCCCGCACCGGCGCGCCTGCCGGGGGCATCGGTCTGTTGTGCGGCGCGCATATGGTGGTGCTGGCCGCCGTGGGCCGGGGCGTCATCGACGTGACCGGGCTGGTGGCACTGGCCGACGGCTTTCTGCTGGCCAATGCCCTGTGCGGCGTGCTGACCGCCGTGCGCCTGCTGCGCGGCCCGTTGCGCTGGGGGGCCGCCGGGCTGGCGCTGGTGCTGGGCGCGGTGCTGGCTCACGCCGCGTGGTGGGTGCTGGGCGTGGTGGCGGGGCTGGCCGTGTGGATGTATCGCGTCCGCATCGGCAACTGGCTGCGCGCGCTGTGCACGGTGCGGGGCCTGCGCTGCGTGTGCGACCGCCTGCTGCCCGACCCCCGCCGCACGCCGCTGCATGATGCCCGTTCGGTCGAGCGTTCGTTGAAATAGGCTGCGGGCCGCGACGGGAGCGGGGCGATGCCCCGTGCGGTCCTTGCCGTCCGTTGTCCGGACGTGCCATGTCCGCATCAGGCATGAAAAAGGGGAGGCCCATGGGCCTCCCCTTCCCGTTGTCGATCCTTGCGCCCCTTGCCCCGCCGGTGGTGGTCAGCCACAGGCCAACGGGCAAAAAGACAATGTAGACCCTAGTAGGCGTGCTCGTCTTCCAGGTCCTCGTCGGTGATCTTGTGGGTGAACACGGAATACACCCACGCCTGGTACGCCAGCACGATGGGCACGAAGATCACCACCACGGTGAGCATGATCTTCAGCGTCAGGGGGCTGGACGCGCCGTTGGCGATGGTGACGCTGAAGGCGGGGTCCATGCTCGACGGCAGCAGCGCCGGGTACATGCCGAACACCCCGAAGAAGGTCACGCACACGATGAACACCGCGTTGCACACCCAGGCCATGCCCACCGAGTTGGAGGCGATGAAGAACCGGGTGGTCAGCAGCGAGGCCACGGCCAGGATGGGGAACACCAGCAGCGGCGGCAGCTTCAGATAGTTGCCGTACAGGTTGGTGTACACGGCGGTGGCCGCCAGGAAGGCCAGCGCGGCGCACAGCAGCAGCGGCCAGATGCCCCGCGCCAGGGCCACGGCCCGGTCGTGCAGCGCGCCCGTGGACTTGATGCCCATCCACAGCGCGCCGTGCAGGGAGAACATCAGCACGAAGAACACGCCGCCCAGCAGGCCATACAGGTTCAGCAGCTTCAGCAGGTTGCCGTGGTACACGCCGTCGCCGTCGATGGGGATGCCCATGAACAGGTTGGCGAAGGCCACGCCGAACAGCAGCGCGGGCACGAAGTTGCCCAGGAACTGGAACACGTCCCACACCTTGCGCCAGCCGGGGCTGTCGATCTTGCTGCGGAACTCGAAGGACACCGCGCGGAAGATCAGCGCGAAGAGCAGGATGAGCAGCGGCGCGTACAGCGCGCTGAACATCACCGCGTAGGCCTTGGGGAACGCGGCGAAGGTGACGCCGCCCGCGGTGATCAGCCACACCTCGTTGCCGTCCCAGAACGGGCCCGCGGCGTTGTAGATGGTGCGGCGCTCGGTCTCGTTGCGCGCGGCGATGGGCAGCAGGGTGCCCATGCCGAAGTCGAAACCGTCAAGGACGAAGTATACGGCCCACAACAGGCCCCACAGGACGAACCAGATTGTCTCCAACATGTTTCCGATCCTCTCGGTTAGCTGTTCATGCGGCTATGCGGCACGTCGTGCGGGCTAGGCGTCGGGGCCTTTGCGCGCGTACTTGCGAAGCAGGTAGATGTCGAGCACGCCCAGCAGGGTGTACACGGCACCGAACGCCAGCAGCGATACGGCCACGGACGAGGCGGGCACCGGCGATACCGCGTCGGTGGTGCGCATCATGCCGTACACGATCCACGGCTGGCGGCCTATTTCGGCCACGGCCCACCCGGCCATGATGGCCAGGTACGGCAGCGGAATGGCCCACGGCAGCGCCTTCAGCAGCCATGGCTTGTCCTGCAGGCGGTTGCGGAACAGGAAGGCGGCACCGGCCAGCAGCGGGAACAGCGTGCCAAGGCCCACCATCAGGCGGAAGTTCAGGAAGGTCAGCAGCACGGGCGGGCGGTCTTCCTTGGGGAAGTCCTTCAGGCCCTTCACTTCGGCGGAGGGATCGTTGAAGGCCAGCAGGCTGAGCACGCCGGGAATGCCGAAGATCTGGATGGAATTGCCTTCCGCGCTTTCGTTGGGCACGGCCAGCAGGTACATGGGCGCGGACGTCCGGGTTTCCCAGTGCGATTCCATGGCCGCCAGCTTGGCGGGTTGCAGACGGGCCACGGTGTTGCCGTGGTTATGGCCCTGCACCGCCACCAGCACGGCCAGCGCCAGGGTGAACCCGGCGGCCAGCTTGAACGAGCGGTTGAAGAAGTCTTCCTCGTTGCGGCGCAGCAGGTGCCAGGCCGAGATGCCCAGCACGAAGAAGCCCGCCAGCATCCATGCGGCGAACAGGTTGTGGAGGAACTGGCCCCAGGCGTAGGGGTTGCCGAGCACGGTGAAGAAATTGTCCAGCTCCGCGCGGTTGTTGCGGATTACGTAGCCCACGGGGTTCTGCATCCAGCCGTTGGCCAGGATGATCCACAGGCCGGACAGGTTGGAGGCGAAGGCCACGGCCCAGATGGCGAACAGGTGCACCTTCTTGGACACCCGCTCCCACCCGAACACCCACACGGCCAGGAAGGTGGATTCCAGGAAGAAGGCCAGGGTGGCTTCGATGGCCAGCAACGAACCGAAAATGTCGCCCACGTATTCCGAGTAGCGCGACCAGTTGGTGCCGAACTGGAATTCCAGGGTGATGCCGGTGACCACGCCCAGGGTGAAGTTGATGAGGAACAACTTGCCCCAGAACTTGGCCATGCGTTTGTAGGTTTCGTTGCCGGTGCGGTAGTAGATGGTCTGCATGACCGCGATGAGCACCGAAAGGCCCAGTGTCAGCGGGACGAAGATGAAATGGAAGAAAACGGCCACCGCGAACTGCAGCCGTGACAGCATGACGACATCCATGCTTTCCCCCTTTGCGGGTCCGGCGGGTGGCCGCCCGGAAGCCCGGCAAGGTTAAACGGTGAAATCGGTGCGCCGCCCGGTCTGCTTCCGCCGAAGGCCGGGCAACGTGTGTGCATCAAGCGATAATGGTTGCTACTACCACTTTCCCGCCAATATGCAAGCATGGTGGAAGAATTACTGCCTGTGTTGGCGGAGGGACTGTGCGCAATCTAGCATGGTTGCGAAGAAACTGTCAGCAAAAAATGCATGGCGGCGGCAAGTTGGCGGTGCGGGCCGGTTTGCGGGGGGAGGCACGTCTGTAGCGGCCCTGTCCCCCTTCCGCCGGCACGATACGGATGCGGGCTTGACTGCCTTCCGGTGCCGGGAAGTGTTCCGGGACAGGAATGACAATTTCAGGAAAGTTTGACTCAAAACTTGAATGACAAGAAACTTGGGCGTACTGTCCTTCGTGGAGAGGGAGTGCGCATGAACGAAAAGAACATCCTCGGCGCGCAGATCCGCATGCTGCGCAAGGCGCGCGGCATGACCCTGCGCGAACTGGCCGACAAGGCGGGCTGCTCGGAAAGCATGCTTTCCAAGGTGGAGAACGGCAAGGGCAACCCCTCGATCAACGTGCTGCACAACATCTCGCGCGCGCTGGACACCAACATGGGTTCGCTGTTCCTGCCGGAAGCCCGCAGCGGCGTGGTGCAACGCAAGGGAGAGCGGCACCTGGCCCAACTGCTGGGGGGCGAGGGCCGGGGGATAATTCTTGAATACCTTTCCCCGCATCAGCCGGGGCATGTGTTGCAGGCGCACATCCATATCGTGGAGCCCGGCGGTTCCACCAACGGCACCATCAGCCACGAGGGCGAAGAGGTGGGCTACGTGCTGGAAGGCGAACTGGAACTGACAGTGGAGGACCAGGTGCACCTGCTGAAGGAGGGGGATTCCTTCTTCTTCGATTCCGCCCTGCCGCATGCCTTCCGCAACCCAGGCGCGGCCACGGTCCGGGTCATCTGGGTGAACACGCCTCCCACCTTCTGAAGGGGAGGACTGCGCCGCCCCTCACCCGCCATTTCCTCCGTCCCGCCGCAAGGCGGCCGCAACGCGCCAGCCGCGTGTCCGAGTCCGTGGGCACGCGGCTGGCGCGTTGCGGCATGCCCCTTGCCGTGCGGTCCATGCGCGGGAATGTCTTTCGTCAGGCTCTGATGTGATCATTTTTGTAAAACCAACATGCTTAAAAATGTTATTTTTGTAAAAACAAGCCATGCTCCGCCGCGTTGTCCTTCCCTTGCGCTCCTTTGCGCAGCGGTGAACCCCGCGCCAGTCCACGTTTTCCTGCATAATTTTCCTTTCAGGAAAGTTTTGGCACGACAAATGCTCCTTCGGTTCAAGTTTCCGCGGGCAGGCTTGCCTCGGGACAATCCTCAACCGCAAGGAGCATCGACATGGCACGGTTGTTCACAGGGACTTTCTCCGGCCTGAAGCGTCTGGCCCTGCTGGTGGCCCCGCTTGCCCTCCTGCTGCTGTCCGCCACCGGCGCCCGCGCCGATCTGCTGGCGGACATCAAGGCCAGGGGCGAGATCGTCATCGGTACCGAAGCCGCCTTTCCGCCCTTCGAATTCGTGGAGAACGGCAAGATCGTGGGCTATTCTGCCGACCTGCTGGCCCTGGTCATGGCCGATCTGCCCGGCGTCCGCGTGAAGCGTCTGGACGTGCCGTGGCAGGGCATCCTGCCCGGGCTTGCCGCAGGCAAGTTCGACTACGTGGTCACCTCGGTCACCGCCACAAAGGAGCGCTTCGACCGTTATGCGCTCAGCCTGCCCATCGCCGACGCCACCGTGGCCATGCTGGTGCGGGCCGATTCCGGCATCACCGCGCCCGAGGGCGTGGCGGGCAAGGCGGTGGCCTCGCAGGCCGGGTCCGCCCAGTTGCAGGCCCTGAAGGGGTTGACCGACGCCCTGGCCGCCAAGGGCACGCCGGTGAAGCAGGTGCGCGAGTACGTGGCCTTCGACGAGGCCTACGCCGACCTGGCCGCCGGGCGCCTGGACGGGGTCGCGCAGTCCTTCCCCAACCTGGCCGACGCGGTGAAGAAGCGCCCCGACGCCTTCCGCATCATCACCCCGCCCTTCGGCCCCAAGGTGTTCTTCTCGTGGGCCGCCCGCAAGGACACCGCCTCGGCCTCGTTGGCCGCGTTCTTTGACGCGGGCCTGCGCAAGGCCAACGAATCCGGCAAGATGCGCGAGCTGCAAATCAAGTGGTTCGGCATGGAAATGCCCGTCCCGGCCGACGCCCTGCCCGTGCCCGTACAGTAGCCGACCCGGAGAGCGCACATGAGCCATGTTCCCGATTTCTCCATCGCCGCCGCCCATCTGCCCGCCCTGCTCCAGGGCGCGGCAGTGACCCTGGGGGTCTCGCTGGCCTCCATCGTCGCGGGGCTGGGCGTGGGCATGGCCGTGTGCCTCTGCCGCATCTCGCGCCGCCGCCCCCTGGCGTGGGCCGCGCGGGCGTTCATCAGCGCGCTGCGCGGCATCCCCATTCTGGTGTTGCTGCTCATCGTCTTCTACCTGCTGCCGCAGGCGGGCATCGAACTGCCCCCCGTGGCGGCGGCCATCATCGCCCTCAGCCTGAACAGCGGCGCCTTCCAGGCCGAAATCTACCGTGGGGGATTCGCCAGCATCCCCCACGGGCAGGCCGAGGCGGCGCGGGCGCTGGGCATGGGCGAGGGGCGCATCCTGTGGCGGATCATGATCCCCCAGGTGCTGGTGCGGGTGCTGCCCTCGCTGGTCAACGAACTGATCATGCTGTTGAAGAATTCGTCGCTCACCTCGGCCATCACCGTGGTGGAACTGCTGCGGGCCAGCCAGCAGGTGGTGGCCGCCACCTACCGGCCCACGGAAATCTATCTGACCGCAGCGCTGCTGTACGTGGCCATGAACGCCGGGCTCTCGGCCCTGGGGGGCATGGTGCGGACGCGCCTGGCCGGAAACGGGAGGGTGGCGGCATGACCATGGCCATACCGGGTTTGGACATGGGGGTGCTGGACGCCTACTGGCCGGTGATCCTGGGCGGACTGTGGACCACGGTGCGCCTGTGCGGGGCCAGCATCCTGCTGGGCATGGCCGTGGGCCTCGCGGTGGAGCTGTTGCGCGCCCGCGTACGCCGGGCCGCGCCGCTGTGCCGCGTCTACGTGGAGTTCTTCCGGGGGTCGCCCATCCTCATCCAGCTGTTCCTGCTGTACTACGCGGGGCCCGGCGTCGGCATCACCCTGGACCCGGAGGCGGCGGGCGTGATGGGGCTTGGCCTGTACGGCGGGGCCTACTTCGCGGAAATCTTCCGCAGCGGGTTCGAGGCCATCCCGCGCGGCCAACTGGAAGCCGCCGCCTGCCTGGGCATGCCGCCGCTGCGGACGCTGCTGCGCGTCGAACTGCCGCAGATGGCCGCGCTGGTACTGCCCCCGGCGGTGAACCAGTCCATCATCCTGATCAAGGATTCGGCGGTGCTGTCCATCATCACCGTGCCGGAACTGACCAAGCAGACCTCCAAGATCATCAACGAAACCTTCACCATCGCCGAACCGCTGCTGGTGCTGGCCGTGCTGTACTGGCTGCTGGTCACCGGGCTTTCCGCCGCCGGGGCGGCGCTGGAGGCGCGGCTGACGCGGCACCTCAACCCGTCGGGGAAAACGTCATGAACAAGAAGGCGGCGAACTTGCCCCCCATCATCGAGATACGCAAGCTGCGCAAGCGGTTCGGGGGCAATGAGGTGCTCAGGGGCATCGACCTGCGCGTGTACCCGTCCGAGGTGGTCTGCCTCATTGGTCCGTCCGGTTCGGGCAAGAGCACGCTGTTGCGCTGCATCAACGTGCTGGAGACCTACGACGAGGGCGAGGTGCGCGTGAATGGCGAACTCATGGGCTATGAGGAGGTCTCCGGGCGGGACCGGCGCAGGGCGTCGCCCGCGCGGCTGCGCGAATCGCGGCGCGACCTCGGCATGGTCTTCCAGCAGTTCAACCTGTGGCCGCACATGAGCGCGCTGGACAACGTGACCGAGGCGCTGGTCTCGGTGCGCGGCAAGAGCCGTGCCGAGGCCGAGGCCCTGGGCGCGGCCATGCTGGACAAGGTGGGCCTTGCCGACAAGCTGGGCAGCTACCCGGCCAACCTTTCCGGCGGCCAGCAGCAGCGCGTGGCCATCGCCCGGGCCCTGGCCATGGAGCCCTCCATCATGCTGTTCGACGAGCCCACCTCGGCCCTGGACCCGGAACTGGTGGGCGACGTGCTGGAGGTCATGCGCTCGCTGGCGGCCGAGGGCATGACCATGGTGGTGGTCACCCACGATATGGGCTTCGCCGCCGAAGTGGCCGACCGGGTCTATTTTTTAGAAGGGGGCCAGGTGGTGGAGGAAGGCCCCCCGGCGGAATTGTTCAACGTCCCGAAAAGCCCCCGGCTGGGGGCCTTCCTGAGCGGCTGGAACAGGCGCAACGCCTGATCTTCCAAACCTTCAAACCAAGGAGCCAGTCATGGCCACGTCTCCGGAACTCGTCACCGTTCCCGCGCGCAGCGGCATGGCCGCGCCGCTCAAGGCCGGGCAGCGCATCAGGATCGTGAACACCCACGGCCAGCAGATCGTGGACACCTGGGCGTTCAACGCCCACGACACGAGCGAATACCTGTCCATGCAGCACACCCGCGCCTACCTGGACAAGGTCATCCCCGCCGCCGGCGACGACCTGGTGTCCAACCGCCGCCGCCCCATGCTGCGCTTTCTGGAAGACACCTCGCCGGGCGTGCACGACACCCTCATCGCCGCGTGTGACATCTACCGCTACATCGGCCTCGGGGTCACCGAGTACCACGACAACTGCCAGGACAACATGTACGCCGCCCTGGCCCGGCTGGGCCTTGTCGCGCCCACCTGCCCCAGCCCGCTGAACCTGTGGATGAACACCCCGGCCACGGACAATCACATCGAGTGGCTGCCCCCGGTTTCCAAGGCGGGCGACTACGTGGTGCTGGAGGCGGCCTTCGACTGCGTGGTGGTCATGTCCGCCTGCCCGCAGGACATCGTGCCCATCAACGGCGAGGCCCGCGCACCCACCGAAGCCCACTTCATGGTGTACGGGGGCTAGCATGCATGCGGCGGATCCGGTGCGCCTGGCGGCGGAACTCATCCGGTACGACACCACCAACCCGCCCGGCGGCGAGGAGCCGGCCCTGCGCCATCTTGCGGACATCCTTGTCCCGGCCGGATTCGCCGTGACCGTGGCTTCCTTCGCGTCCGCGCAGGGCGGGGCCGCCACGACAGGGCGCGCCAGCATGGTGGCGTGTCTGCCCGGCACGCGGCCCGGCCCGGCCCTGTGCTTTGCCGGGCACATCGACACCGTGCCCCTGGGCACGGCTGCGTGGAGCGTGCCGCCCCTGGGCGGCGAGGAGCGCGAGGGCAGGCTGTACGGGCGCGGGGCCAGCGACATGAAGTCGGGCATCGCGGCCATGTGCGCCGCGGCCCTGCGCATGGCGGGGGAGGATGCGCGGCCGGACATGGTCTTGTGCGTGTTCGGCGGCGAGGAGACCGGTTGCGAGGGCTCGTTCCACGTGGCGCGCGACCCGGACCTGCGGGCCGTGCTGGGCCGGGTGGGCGCGGTGGTGGTGTGCGAGCCCACGCGCAACCGCCCGCTGCTGGGGCACAAGGGCGCTCTGTGGCTGGAGTGCGGCTTTTCCGGCCGCACCGCGCACGGCTCCATGCCCGAGCTTGGCGACAACGCCCTGTACAAGGCCGTGGATGCCGTGTCCCGCATCCGCGTGCTGGATTTCGGCGCGCCGCCGCATGCCCACCTGGGCGGCTGGACGTGCAGCGTGAACACCCTGCACGCCGGACAGAACACCAATTCCGTGCCGGACAGGGCCACCGTACGCATCGACATCCGCACCATTCCCGGTCAGCGCGGGACCGTGCTGGCACGGCGGGTGGCCGAGGCGGCGGGCGCGGGTACGGAGATGGACGTGCTGCTGGACATTCCCGCCGTGTGGACCGAACCGGACCACCCCTGGGTGCGCCGGGCCTTCGGCCTGCTGTCGGAATACCTGGACGCCCCGCCCGGCATCGAGAGCGTGCAGTTCTTCACCGACGCGGCGGCGCTGCGTACGGCCCTGCCGGACACGCCCGTGCTGATCCTGGGCCCCGGAGACCCGACCATGGCCCATCGCACCGACGAATTCGCGGAGACCGCGCAGATCCGCGCCGCAACGGACATGTACGCGGCCCTTGCCCGCCAGTGGTGCGCACGGGCCGGGTGACGGCAACACCCGCGTGGTTCGGGGCGGCCCTGTCGGCCGTGTGCCGCGAACCACAGCCTGCGGCCCGCCACACCACGCACAGCCGGCCCATGGCGCCGATCTCTCTGCGCCCGCCCCACCGTGCCCGTCCCAACGCGCCCGTCGCAGAAGGGCGCCAAGCGGAGCGGCCTGGGAAACCGGGCAGGCGCGATGGGGGTATCAGGCACAACGGGGGGCAACGTGCAACGGGCGCCGACCATCAGGTCGGCGCCCGTTCTCGTTGGCTGGAAAAACGCGGAAGGTCAGGCCATGCCCGTCAGGCGCCCGTTCGGCGCCCGTTTGACCATGCCGCTCCGGCTACGGCTTGCCGAAGCCGTACTTGTCCAGCACGGCCATGCCTTCGGGGCCGGTCACGTACTTGATGAACGCGGCGGCGGTGGCCTTGTCCCTGGAGCCGGACAGGATGGCGATGGGGTAGGTGATGGGGGCGTGGCCCTTGACGGTGGCGACCACCTTCACCTTGTCGCCCGCGATCTTGGCGTCGGTCATGTACACGAAGCCCGCCTCGGTTTCACCGCGCGCCACGTAGTCCAGGGCCTGGCGCACGCTTTCGGCCAGCACGGCCTTGCCGGAGAGGGCGTCCCACGAACCGGCGGCGGTCAGCGCGGCCTTGGTGTAGCGGCCCACGGGCACGGAGTCGGGGTTGCCCACGGCGATGCGGGTGACGTTGGCCTTCTTCAGGTCGTCCACCGAGGCGATGCCCAGCTTGGAGTCGGCAGGCACGATGAGCACCAGGCTGTTGGACACGAAGTCGATGCGGCTGGCCACGTCGATGAGCTTGCTTTCCACGGCCTTGTCCATGGTGGCCTGGTCGGCGGAGGCGAACACGTCCACCGGCGCGCCTTCCTGCATCTGCTTCAGCAGCGGACCGGACGCGGCGAAGTTGGTCTGCACCTTGCTGCCGGGGTTGGCCTTTTCGAACATGCCCTTGATGTCGGTGAAGGCGTTGGTCAGGCTGGCGGCGGCGGACACGGTGATCTCGCCCGCCTGGGCGGCAAGGGGAGCGCAGACCAGTGCGGCCAGAACCAGTGCGGCAAGCACGCGGCGGCCGGTGCGGAACGGACGGAAACCGGAAATCATGAGGCGCCTCCTGTCTGAGGTTGGGTGGTGTCTGCGGGGACGAAACGGTCATCGGCCCTGCACTGCACGGCGTTGTCCGCCACGGTGGCGAACCAGCCCGTCCTGTCGGCGTCCCAGACGTCGAAGGTGGGGACGTAGGGCTTGATGTCCAGCACCGGGGTGCCGTCCAGCATGTCCACGTTTTCCACGTGCAGCCGGTTGCCGGTAACGCCGGTAAGCCGCAGGACGGAAATGCCGATGGGGTTGGGTCTGCGCGGCGAGCGGGTGGCGAACACGCCGTGCTCGTCGTTGTCCAGAAAGGGCTTCACGCGCAGGGTGAAGCCCTTGCACTCGTGCAGGTGGTAGATGACGAGGAGATGCGAGAACCCTTCGATGTCGGCGAGGCCGGCGGCGAATTCGGGCAGCACGTCGATGCTGCCCGCCACGCCCTGCGCGCCCACGGGCTGGATGGGCATGCCGCGCACGTCGGTGAACGGGGTGCGCATGTGGGCCACCGGGGCGTAGGAAATACGCGGGGCTTGCGGAGCGTCTGCCGGATCATGTGTCGGATCATGTGCCGGATCATGTACCGGACGGGGCGCGGCATGGGCGGCGGTGGGGCCGCGCAGCAGATGCAGCGCCGTGGCCGTGGCCAGCAGGGCCACCCCGGCCTCCGGTTCCGGCCACAGCAGGGGCACGCCCAGCCCGGCCAGCATCAGGGCCAGCGGGCCGCCGCACAGTTCGCGCAGGCGCAGGCGCATGGCCGTGCCGCGTCCCGTCGCCAGGCCCAGTTCGCCGTCATGGGCGTTGCCGCGCGGCGTAAGCCCCGTCTCAAAGGCCAGCAGCACGGCCAGGGCGGCCAGCGCAAGCAACAGAACGGGGACGAGCACGGCGGGCAGGGAGGAAGCGAAGGGCATGGGCATCTCGTCGATGGCGCAGGGAAGCGGGGAGACAGGCCGCCCGGTGGATGCCGGTGGCATTCCGGGGGGATGAAGGCGGCACCGGGGTGCCGGCCCGGTGCGCATTCCGGGCCGGACCTCGTCGGGGCACCGGCGCGGCAGGCACGTGCGACCGGGGCTCCTTCCATCTTCCGGGTAGCCGCTGCCCGCACGGCAGGCAAGACGGTCACCTGGGTTGTTTTTTTCGTGACTGTGTTCCCTTTCCGGCCAAAACCGACCAAGACTTCCGGCAGGGTGGCGGCGGCAACGACACTGCGGAGGCAGATCGACCATGCATGCTCCTTTGGCCGGTATCGTCGGCGCACTGGACGAGACACAATTGGAACTGATGCGGGCCTGCATCGAGCGGGAACTGGAGGCGCGCCTTGGCGGCGGCGTTTCCGGCACGCCCGCGCTCGATCCCCCACGTGATCCCACGGTCGATCCCGCAGGCGCGGACGGTCTGGGCGCGGACGGCCTGGGCGCGGCAACGCTGCATTCCATCGTCACCGCGCTGTCCGGCGTGCCGGGCATGGGCGGCGGTGGCGCCTGCCCGCGTGGCGCGCTTCGGAACGGGGACGGCGCGCAGCCCGGCCCCGTGCCGAAGGCGGCGGACGTGCCCTGCCCCGCCCAGAGCTTCGAGGTGCCGGAAGGGGTCAAGCACCTTACGTCGGAACAGCTTGATGAGCTGACGGCCACCTTCCTCGCCTGGTTCGGCGCGGCGTCCACGCCGGTGCAGCGCCGTTCGCGCGGGCGGCTGTGGGTGGCCTTCCTGATGATGCGCCACGGCGCGCTACGGCTTGGCGAGGTGCTGGCCCTGGACGACACCGCCGACCTCGACGCGGTGCGCCAGCAGGTCATCGTGCGCGGCCACGGCGGGCGCGAAATCCAGCTGCCCGTCCCGGTTATGCGCGAGGTGCAGCGGGTGCTGGACGACCCCATGATGTTCGGCCTGCGCGGGCGCGTCTTTCGCATGGACCAGGGCTACGTGCGCCGCAAGTTCTACGAGCGCGCCGCGGAGTGCTCCATCCCCAAGGAATACCTGAACCCGCGCGTCATCCGGCATTCGCGGGCCGTGGAACTTTTGCGCGGCGGCGTGCCGCTGAAGATCGTGCAGGGCATCCTGGGCCACCAGAGCATGAACCAGACGGCCAACTACCTGCGCTTTTCAGACGATGACGTACGGCGTATCGTGCATCATTACCTGAACAAGGAGACCCGGATGAAGACCAGCGCACGCAACGCGTTCACCGGCAGGGTTACGTCCGTCGTCAAGGACGGGCTGCTGGTGGAGGTGGAACTGACCACCAACAGCGGGCTGAAGGTGGTTTCGGTGATTACCGAGGAAAGCGCCCAGAACCTTGGGGTGAGCACCGGCAAGGTGATGACCGCCACGGTGAAGGCCCCGTGGGTGATCCTGGCCCGCGAGGAAAACCGGCTGAAGACCAGCGCCCGCAACCGCTACGCGGGCAAGGTGGCGCGGGTGAACCTTTCCGAGATCGCCGCCGAGGTGGTGGTGGACCTGCCCGAAGGCACCACCGTGTGCGCCCTGCTGACCGTGGAAAGCGTGAAGGCGCTGGACCTTGCGCCGGGCACGGACATCCTGGTGATGTTCAAGGCGTTCTCGGTGATCCTGAACGTGGAATAGCGCGGCGGAAAACGCCCTGCCATGCGGGCATGACATGTGGGCATGACATGTGGGCATGACGCGCGGGTGCATGCCGCCCGCCTGCGGAAAGAGCCGCCGTCCTTCAGGGGACGGCGGCTCTTTCACATGGAGGGGCGGACGGGCGGATGGTGGTCTCCGGAAGCCCGTGGAAACCGGTGCGCGAGGCGGCGCATCCGGGTGGGGGGGACACCCGCCCCGGGCCATGTTGACGCGCACGGCCCGGCGGGAAAGGAGATGCATGGAGGAAAAAAGCGGGCGTCGGCTAATTCATCAGGGTCATGAGCAGTCCCAGCGCAGGCCTTCCTTCCGCGCGCAGTTCGCGGAAGTTCAGGCGGTGGCGGATGCGCCCGTCCTCGTACAGCACCAGGGTGTCGGCAAAGGCGTCCACGTCGTCCGGGTCGTGGGTGATGATGATGGCAGGTATGTCGAAGTGCGCGAACAGCCTGGTGAATTCCTTGCGCATGCGCACCCGCAGCAGCGGGTCCAGGGCGGAGAACGGTTCGTCCAGCAAGAGCGCGCGCGGGTTGGTGGCCAGGGCGCGGGCCAGCGCGGTGCGCTGGCGCTGCCCGCCGGAAATGTTGCCCGGCAGGTTGTGGGCCACGTGGTCTATCTCGAACAGTTCCAGCAGTTCGTCCACGCGCCGTTTGCCGCTTGCGCCGTCGGCCACGGCCCCGCTGCCGTTCCCGGCGCCGGACTGCCCGACGCCGGACTGCCCGGCAACGGACGCGCGCCGTCCGGCGCCCAGGCCGAACTCCACGTTCTTGCGTACCGACAGGTGCGGGAACAGCGCGTAGTCCTGGAACACGTAGCCGATGCCCCTGTCGCGCGCGGGCATGTCGATGCCCGCCGCCGTGTCCAGCAGGGTGGTGCCGTTGATGACGATGCGCCCCTCGCGTGGGTGCATCAGCCCGGCGATGGCTTGCAGGGTCAGGGTCTTGCCCGAGCCGGAATGGCCGAACAGCACCAGGGTGCGGTCTTCGGTGGCGAAGGACACGTCGATCTTGAAGCCCTTGCCGCCCGCGCCCCGGGCCGGGGGCAGGCGGTGGGTGATGGAAACGTCGATCATCACGCCCCCCTGCCGAAGGAAAGTCCGCCGCTGGCCAGCTTGTCCGCAAGGATCAGCACGCCCATGCACAGCAGCGAGGTGGCGATGACCAGCGCCAGGGCCTGCGCGTCGTCCCCGGCCTGAAAGGCGGAATAGATGGCCAGCGACAGGGTCTGGGTGCGGCCCGGCAGGTTGCCCGCGATCATCAGCGTGGCGCCGAATTCGCCCATGCCCCGCGCGAAGGCCAGCATGACCCCGGCCAGTATGCCGCGCCAGGCAAGGGGCAGCGACACCCGCAGGAACACCTTCCATTCCGAGGCGCCCAGGGTGCGGGCCGCGTTTTCCAGGTTGTGGTCCACGGCTTCCAGCGCGGCCCGGGCGGATTTGTAGATGAGCGGAAAGACCACCACCGTGGCCGCCACCACCGCGCCCTCCCACGAGAACATCAGGTTGATGCCGAATTCGGCCAGCCACGGCCCCAGCAGGCCGCGCCGCCCCACCAGCAGGATGAGGTAGTAGCCGATGACCGTGGGCGGCAGCACCAGTGGCAGGGCGCACAGGGCATCCACCCAGGTGCGGCCCGGAAAGGGGCGCCGGGCGATGCACCACGCCGTCAGGATGCCGAGCACCGAAGACACCACCGTGGCGATGCCCGCCACCTTCAGCGTGAGCAGGATGACGGAGATCTTCAGCGTGTCCGCCGCCAGCAGGGGGGAAAGGAAATCCATGGCCCGACTGTGGCGAAAAGGCCGGGGTGCCGCAACAGAGGCACGAAAACTTTCGTCTTGGTGACCGTGGCACGGGGCACTGACACGGGCCGACGGCATGGTGCTTTCAGCCGTCTGCCGCTACGGCAACGAAAAGGGAAGGGCCGTGCGGCCCCTCCCCGTGTGTCATCATGGCGTGAACATGGCATCAACCCGGCTTGCTCCGTGCGGCGCGACCGGGGGGCGTCGCCATTCCTTCTTCTCTCAGGGGCTGTTTCCAAATTAGGATTTTTGTCCGTTGGCGAGGAAAACGAGCCTGTCATGAGGGAGTGCGGCAGCCGTTAGGTGAGCGAAGCGAACCTTACGGATGGCGGCCGCAGAGCGTACTCTTATTGTATTCGACCGAGCCTTAGCCGTTGGTGAGCGAAGCGAACCCTACGGATAAGGACAGCAAAGCCATGGCAGGCGAAGTTTGACCGCGTTGCGCACGATGCCCGTAAAGCTCGCAAGCTCGCTTAACGGGCACGCTCCGCGCCCTTCGGGTCGGACGCCAACGGGCGAAAGGTCAATTTGGAGACGGCCCCCCTACCCTTCGCACTTGGCGGTTAGCGCGGCAGCCACGGCCTTGCCCAGTTCGAAGCACTTTGCGTAGGTGTCGTGGGTGGGCACGTGCTTCACCTTCACCGGTTCGGCGGGCAGTTCCATGCCCATGGATTCCAGCCATTCGCTGATGGCCTTCACCGATTCGCCGGACCAGCCGAACGAGCCGAACGCCGCGCCGATGCGGTTCAGCGGGCGCAGGCCCTTCATGTAGGTGAGCATCTTGGCCACTTCGGGCAGGATGCCGTTGTTGTGGGTGGGCGAACCCACGATCACGGCGCCGCAGTCGGCCAGTTCGGTCATCACCGCGCTGTGGTGGTTGGCCTTCAGCCACATGATGCGGGTAGGCACGCCGCCCGCCTCCAACCCGTCGGCGATGGCATTGGCCATCTTTTCGGTGGAGTGCCACATGGTGTCGAACACGATGACGGCGCGCTTCCGCGGCTTCTGCTCGGCATAGCGGCGGTAGGTGTCGAAGGCGAACCGCACTTCGTCGTGGCCGCGAAAGATCAGCCCGTGGTCGGGGGCCAGCATGTCGATGTCCAGCTTCAGCTCGGCGATGGCGTCCAGCGTCTTCAGCACGATGGGCGAGAAGGGCAGCACGATGTTGTGGTAGTACTCCTTCATGGCGTGCAGCAGCGCGGAGCGGTCTACCTCGTCGGCGTAGCGTTCGGTGCTGGCGATGTTCTGGCCGAAGGCGTCGTTGCAGATCAGCAGCTTGTCTTCGGGAATGTACGACACCATGCTGTCGGGCCAGTGCAGCATGCGCGTTTCCACGAAGGTCACGGTGCGCTTGCCGAGGCTGATGGAGTCGCCCGTCTTCACCACCTGCACGGGCCAGCCGGTGATGTCGAAGTGGGCTTCCATGGCTTTGAGGCCCATGGGCGAGCAGAAGATCTTTTCGGGCTTGCAGCGGGCCACCATGTCGGCCAGGGCGCCGGCGTGGTCGGGCTCCAGATGGTTGCAGACGATGTAGTCGATCTTCTCGGGCTCCACCACCTGGGACAGGCGGCAGAGCAGGGTGGGCAGGAATTCGTGCTTCACCGTGTCGAACAGGGTGACCTTTTCGTCCATGACCACGTAGGCGTTGTACGTGGTGCCCTGCGGCGACAGCGAATAGCCGTGGAAGTCGCGGCTGTTGTGGTCGACGACGCCGACCCAGTGGATGTCCTTCTTTATTTCAAGGGCGTGCATGTTCTACCTCGCGGTGCGGGTGCGGTGGGTGTGCGCGGGGGGCGCGGCATGCCGGCGAGCATGCGCAAGAGGGCTGCCCAAAGGAGTAAGTAAATTCCGTGGGTGGGGCAAGGGGGCGATGCCTGATGCGCGGTGCGGGCTGGCGCGCAATGCGTGTGTCCGTCCGGGCTGTCGTCCGGACAGTCGTTTGGGCTTCCGTCGGGGCGTCCGTTCGGGCGGCATCGGCGTGCCGATCCCGGTGCGGAATTCGAAAAGGGCGCGGATGCAAAGGGGGGAGGCGCACCACCTTGCGGTGGCGCGGCCTCCCCTGGTGGCCTTGAATCGAAATGCCCTAGGCGGGTTCGAATTCGGACTTGGGCGCGCCGCAGATGGGGCACACCCAGTCGGCGGGCACGTCTTCGAAGGCGGTGCCGGGCTTCACGCCGTTGTCGGGGTCGCCTTCGGCGGGATCGTACTCGTAGCCGCACACGGAGCAGACGTACTTCTTCATGATTCGTTCCTCGTTGTCGGGTGGTTGCGTTGCGGGCGCGCGCCGCTGCCCGTCATGGGACGGCTTTCCGCCGGGGGCGACGGGGGCCACTGTCGCCGGGATCGGCGCGGGGGGGCTTACGCCTTCCAGTGCCCGTGCAGGTTGCAGTATTCGCGGGCGGAAACTTCGGTGGCCTGGATGCAGAATTCGGCCTCGGGGGCGTCGCCGGGCTTCAGGAACCTGGTGTAGCTGCGGCCGTCGGCGATGAGTTCGATCCACTCGATCCAGTGGGTTTCCTCCATGGGGTGGGCCACGGAGCCGACCTTCACCTTATAGCCGGTGGCGGTCTTTTCGATGACCGGCACGTGCTTTTCCTTGGCGCCGTCGCTGGTGCCTTCCTTCATGAACTTCATGGGTTCGCCGCAGCATACCAGGTCGCCGCCGCCAGCATGCATGACTTCGACGATGTTGCCACAGTGAACGCATTTGTAGACTTCGAGCATGTTCGGCACGGGATGCCTCCTTGAAGGACCTTTGGGGCCTGTATCGGCCGTGTGATGTTTGCGCGGTGCCGGGCGCCCGCGCTGTCGCGGGCGGTCCGGGATGACCGTGAATGTCCGGGGTGTCCGTGGATGTCCGGGTGACCGTGAACATCCGGGGTACCGGGGGTGTCTCGTCGCTCCCGCGCGTTCCCTGCTCCGTGTTGTCCCCCGTTGTCTCGCCGGGGGGCCATGGCCGCCGGTGCGGGGTGCGCCGCGCGGGGCGTGCCGCCGGACGGAACGGAGGGAACATGCGGTACTGCCACCTATACATCAGGTCGGTGGACTGTTCAATCATTCTCCGCGAACTGGCGGAAAGATTGCGCGAAATTCCGGGCGCGCCCGCGCTTTCGGCAAGGCTTGGCCCCTACTGGCGGAACCGTTCCACCAGTTCGCCCAGCCGCCGGGCCATGCCGGACACCTCGTTGATGGAGGCCTCCGCCGTGTGGATGCGGTCGGCGATGTCCCGTGACAGGTCGTTGATGCGGGTGACGTTGCGGTTGATCTCGTCGCTGGTGGCCGATTGCTGTTCCGACGCGGTGGCGATGTTGCGCACCATGTCGGCGATGTTCACGGCCCGCCGCACGATGCGCCCCAGGGCCTCGCCGGTGCCTGAGGCCTTGTCCGCCGTGGCTTCCACCTGGCCGCGCGTGCGGGTCATCTCGTCCACGGCCTGGGCCGTGCCCGTCTGGATGTCCTTGATGGCGTGCTCCACTTCCTTGGTGGCGGTCATGGTCTTTTCGGCCAGCTTGCGCACCTCGTCGGCCACCACGGCGAATCCGCGTCCGGCATCCCCCGCTCGGGCCGCCTCGATGGCCGCGTTCAGCGCCAGCAGGTTGGTCTGGTCGGCGATTTCGTTGATCACGTCGATGACCCGGCCGATGTTGTCGGCCCGGGCCGCCAGGTCGTTGAGCGATGCGGCAAGCCCGGCGGCCCGCTCGGCCACCTGGCGCGTTTCGGCCACGGTGGACTGCATTTCGTTGCCGCCCTGCTGGGCCTCGTGGTTGGCAAGGTCGGCGGCCTCCGCCGTGGCCGAGGCGTTGCGGGTGACTTCCATCACCGTGGCGTTCATCTCGTCCATGGCCGTGGCCACCTGGGCCGTCTCGTCGGTGGATTCGATGACGTTGCGGGCCAGTTCGCCCATGCGCACGGAAAGTTCGCCGGCGGCGTCGGACAGGGCGCGGGCCACCCCGGTCACTTCCTCGGCCACTTCCAGCAGGTTGCGGCGGTGGGTTTCTATGCGGACCTTGTCCTCTTCCTCCTGGGTCAGGTCGATCATCACGGTGATGGCCCCCACGGCCTTTCCGGCGGTGTCGCGCAGGGGCGACGCCTCGTAGTGCAGCGGAAAGCCCACCCCGTCCCGCCGCACGAAGCGCAGCATGCCGCTGGTGCTGGTGCCGGTGGACAGCACCTGGGTCACTGGGTCGCATTGCAGGGTACAGTCCTGTCCGCCCCTTTCCAGCACCTCGCGCAGGGAAAGCCCCATCAGGTCCTTGCACGCGGACCCCAGGATGGCGCACATGGGCTGGTTGGCGAACTCGATGCGCCCCGCCTTGTCCATGACCGCCAGCGGCACGATGATGCCGCCAAGTACGGATTTGTTGTATTCCAGCTGGTTGCGGATGGTGGAGACCATGGCCGCCAGGTTGGCGGACAGCACGCCCAGTTCGTCGCCACTTTCATCGGTGAAGGACACGGCGTAGTTGCCGCGTTCGATCTCGCTGCTCACCTGGGCGATGGTGCGCACCCGGCCCACCACGGCCCGGCGCATGAACAGCGAGAGCACGGCGGTAAGGGCCAGCATGCCCGCCAGCGAAAGGGCCCCGCCCTGCCATTGGCGGGTGCGCAGCAGGGCCGCGTCGGCGGAAATGTCCTGCAACATGACCATGGCCCCCAGGACGGGCTGGCTGGCGCCATGGCAGTGGTGGCATTCCGGCGCGTTGGGGATGGTCTTGAGCTCGGTGTAGTAGGGCACGCCGTCCAGTTCCAGCAATTGCCCCTCGTCCACCGGCTTTTGCAGCGCGGTGTCGAACCGCGCGGCGAAGCGTGGGTCGCGCACCACGTCCTTCATGGGCTTGCGGATGGCTTCGTGCCGGGTGGAATAGGTGACGGAGCCCCGAAAATCGGTCAGGTGCACGCTGACGGTGGGATAGCGCGCGGCGATGGCGTTGAACTTTTCCTCGGTGCCTTCGTCGTTGCCCTTGGACATGGGGTCGTTGATGGCCTCGAGCAGGATCTGCGCGGTACGGGCGGAGGAGTCGTGGATGAGGTGGAGGGTGGTTTCCCGTTGCCAGTAGGAGTTGGTGAGGAACAACGCCGTGAAGACCATGACCGCGGTGCCCACGACGAGCATTTGCACCTTGGCGCCCAGCGAACGGGTGAACAGCATGCGACCCCCCCGGTTTGTCCTGCGGCGTGAGCACGCAGGGTGCCCGCCCCGGTGTCCGGGGCGGCGTGCCAATGGGTGGTCGGCGCGCGTGGCGGCGGCAGCGCATGATGCAGCGCGCCGCGCATGGGGGCAGGGCTCTGCCCGACCTCAGGCCGTCCCCCGCCGCGTGCCGACAAGACCCGGTATAACGCCGTTCTTGTTTGCTTTCGCTGTACCCAAGGGGCGGGGTTGCGTCAAGCGGGGTCGGGAAAAAATGCAGGTTGTGCGTACAGTTGGAATATGCTTGGCGCGACATGTTGCATGACGCGCGGCGGCAGTGCGCGAGGGCGTACGCACGAGGGAAGAAGGGTGGGCAGGCACTCCTCCGGCCTGCGGCGTGACTATGTCTGGCTGTGCGGCTGGCCGCGCAATTGGACCCGCAAGCTGGCGTCCAACTGGTCGATTTCGATGGGTTTGGCCAGATAGTCGTTCATGCCCGCCGCCAGAAACCGTTCTCGGTCGCCCAGCATGGCGTGGGCGGTCAGGGCCAGCACCGGCACCCACGGCGGGGTGGTGCCGGGGTTCACGGCCTCGCGCATGCGGATGTGCCGGGTAACCTCCATGCCGTCCATGTCGGGCATCTGGATGTCCATGAGCACTGCGTCGTAGCGACCGCGTCCCAGCATTTCCAGGGCCTGTGGCCCGGAGGCGGCGCGGTCGGCCGTGTAGCCCAGCCGGGTCAGCAGCCGTTGCGCGGTTACCAGGTTCACCTCGTCGTCGTCCACCACCAGGATGCGCGGCGGCGTCCCGGCGGCGTCCGGCCCATGGCCCTCTGCCGTGCCCCCGGCCGCGTCCCTTGCCACATCGGGCACCCCTGCCGATGCGCCCGCAGCAGGGGGCGTGGCCGCCTGGGGAAAGGCCGGAGGGGTGCCTGGGCCACGGTCTGCTTCCTGGGCAGGCCCCGCCGTGTTCGGCGGAGCGCCCGGTGCTGTGTTTGGTGATGTGCCCGGTGATGTGTTTGGCGGCGCCACCCGCTTCATTGCGCGGCGTCCCTCTGGGTGTTCCTCTTCCGGTTGCAGGGGCAGGGTGATGTGGAATTCGGTGCCCTCTCCGGGGGCGGTGGCCACGCAGATGGTGCCGCCCATGAGCAGGATGAGCCGCCGCACGATGGCCAGCCCCAGGCCCGTACCGCCGGGCCGGGCAGTGGCCGCGCTGTCGGTGGCGTAACTTTCGAACAGGGTGCGCAGCCGCTCCGGCGCGAAGCCGATGCCCGTGTCGATGACCGCCATGTGGATGCAGGCCCGCTCTGCCTGCCCGCAGCGCGGCAGCGGGTACAGCTCCACGCGCACCCCGCCCGTGTCGGTGCACTTGACCGCGTTGGACACCAGGTTCACCAGCACCTGGCGGATGCGCCCGGCATCGCCGGTGAGCACCGGGGGCAGGTCCGGTGCGGCCTGCATTTCGAAGGTCAGCCCCTTGGCCTGGGCCTGGGGAGCCAGCATGGCCTGCACGGGTGCGGTCACCTGATCCACGGTGAACGATTCTTCCACCAGCGGCAGCGCGCCCGCCTCCATGCGCGAGATGTCCAGGATGTCGTCGAGGATGCGCAGCAGGTTGCGGCTGGCGCCCAGGGCCGTGTCCACGCAGTCTTCCTGGTCGTCGGTAAGGTGGCTGCCGCGCAGCAGTTGCAGCATGCCCATGATGCCGTTGATGGGGGTGCGTACCTCGTGGCTCATCACCGCGACGAATTCCGACTTGGAGCGGTTGGCCTTCTCCGCCGTATCCCTGGTCAGGCGCAATTCGTCCTCGGCGCGGGTGCGCCGGGTCACGTCGGCGAACATCACCGCGATCTGGCGGCTGCCGGTGCGGAACACCCACAGGTCCACGAAGGCCCACCCGGCGGGCAGCCACCCGGCGCTGGCATGGGCCGTGACGCTGAACGCCCCGCCCTTGCCGGCGATGGAGCCGAAGATGGTGGGCAGGTTGGTGGCGGCGATGCCGGGCAGGGCTTCGGTCAGCCGCCGCCCCAGCATGCCCCGTTCGGTGATGTGCAGGGCCGTGTCGGCCGTGGGGTTCACCGCCTCCATGCGCAGGTGCTCGGCCTGGTCCAGGGTGAGCAGCAGCAGGCCCAGCGGCGCGCCTTCGACGATGGAACGGAAGCGGGCCTCCACTTCGCGCAGTTGCTGTTCCGACTGCCTGCGTTCGGTGATGTCGTGGAACATGCCCACGGCCACCTCGCGGTCGCCCACGCGCATCACCCTGGCCTTCACCAGCATGTCGCGCTCCACGCCCGTCTTGGTGCGCATGGGCATTTCCGCCGGCAGTTCCAGGGGCTGTTCGCGCAGGGTGTCGAAACGTCCCCCGAAGCCGTTGCGGTGTGCCCTGTCCGGGTGCAGCTGGCGCTGGTGCATGCCCACCAGTTCATCGCGGGTGTAGCCGAATATCTGCTGGGCCGCCCGGTTGGCGTCCAGGATGAGGCCAGTATCCGCGTCGGCCAGCAGGATGGCGTCCATGGCGTTGTCGAACACGGCACGGTAGCGGGCCTCGTTGTCGCGCAGTTCGGCGGTGAAGGCCTCGCGCTCGCGCAGGCGGCTGGTGAGGATGGCGGCCATGGTGTCCACGCTGAAGGCCAGCTGGCCGATTTCGCCCATGTCGTGGCGAATGCCGGTGCGTGCCCCCAACTGCCCTTCGCCGATGCGGGTGGCCGTGGCGGCGATATGTGACAGGGGGCGGGCCACCAGCCTGCCGCCGATGCTCCAGGCCACGGCCAGGGTCACGGCCATGGCCCCGCCGAGCAGCAGCAGGGCACGGTTGCGGGCGGCGCGCATCGGAGCCAGCACGGCCTCTTCGGGAATGCCCACCATCACGTTCAGGTAGGGGGCGGATCCCGGGTACAGGCGGACGCGGGTAAACCCGTACAGCCGCACCGTGCCGTCGGAACTTTCACGGGTGAACAGCCCCTCGTCGGGCATGGCGCGCAGGATGTTCAGGATCTCTTCCCGGATGGCCTTGCCCACGGGATTGGCGTCGTTGCGCGGGTGGTAGGCCAGGCGGACGCCGCGATGATCGGTCACGCTCAGCACCGAGCCGGAGGGCAGGTTCAGCTTGTCGAAGAGGCCGTCGTACTGGTCGAGCCGCATGGGCGCGGCCAGCACGCCGAACACCCGGGCCTCGCCGTCCACGAGGGGCAGCGCGAAGTGAAAGGTGGCCTCGTGCAGGGTGCGCGCCAGCACGTATTCGCCGCTGCCGAAGCGCTTGTCGCGCACCGCCGCGCGAAAGTAGAGGCGGTCCGCGAGGTTGAACGGGGACTGGCCGGGCGGAGGCAGGGGCAGGCGGCCCGAGGCGACGAGGTCGCCGTTGGCGTCGAGGGCCAGCAGGTTCAGCAGGGTGGTGTCCCCGGCCAGCACCTCCCGGAATATCGATTCGCAGGTGGCCGGGTCCAGTCGGCGCACATCGGGCAGGGCGGCCAGGATGGTCAGGGTCTGGCGGGCACCGTCGGCCACGCGCTCTTGCAGGGCGGCGATGCTGCTGGCCGCCCGGGTGACCGAGGCCTCCGCCTCGATCTTCAGTCGCGAGGCGAGGCGGTGGGAATCGTACAGGATGATCCCGAACGAGGGCAGGGCCGCCAGAAGGGCGACCCAGACCAGGGTGACGCGGATGGAGAACATGTGCGGCCGCATGGCGACTCCTGGCGCGGACGGCTTTACGGCCGGGCTGCGACCGTGGGAACCTGCCAGTATCATGGCACGCTTTTTTGCCGTGCGCCACAGCAAATCATGCCGTGAGCGCAAGGTGACACAGCGGGGCAAGGAAGCGGGGCGGACCTTGCGGCCCGCCCCGTCGTGGAAGCGTGTGTTTTCAGTCTGTTGTGTCTCGGAGGCGGTCCCCAACGCCGGACTTTTGACCGCGTTGCGCACGATGTCCGTAGGGCTCGCAAGCTCGCCCAACGGTCACGCTTCGCGCCCTTCGGGTCGGTCGTTGCGCACGATGTCCGTAGGGCTCGCAAGCTCGCCCAACGGTCACGCTTCGCGCCCTTCGGGTCGGACCCAGCGGTCAAAAGGACAAGTTGGGGAACTCCCGGCTACCAGTCGAAGGTAGCCTTGAACGAACGGGCCAGCCCTTCCACGCCTTCCGCCAGCAGGGGGGCGCCCTGCGCGGTGACGGCAAGGACGGTGTCCGCCGTCACCTCGCCGATGCAGGCGCAGGCGGCACCGGCAAGGCGCGCCTCGAAGGCGGCGGCGTTGCCCGGCTTCACGGTGACCAGCAGGCGGCTGGCCGATTCGGAATACAGCAGTTCCGTGGCGGTCATGTCGCCGCCATGAGAGGGGGCGGGCACGGCGGCGATGTCGCACCGCGCGCCCAGCCGCCCACCCACGGCCATTTCGGCCAGGGCCACGGCCAGGCCACCGTCGGACAGGTCGTGGCAGGCGGTGACCAGGCCCGCGTTGATGGCCTCGTGCAGGGCGCGGTAGCGGGCCATGGCGGCCAGGGCGTCCACCTGGGGCACCTGGGCGCCCACGGTGTTCAGCTGGTCGGCGATTTCGCTGCCGCCCAGTTCGCGCAGGGTGTCGCCCAGAAGGTACACCTTGTCGCCGGGCTGCTTGAAGTCGGAGGTGACGGCCCGGTTCACGTCGTCCATGACGCCCAGCACCGAGTACAGCACCGTGGGCGGAATGGAGATTTTCACCCCGCCGCCGAAGTAGTCGTTCTTCATGGAATCCTTGCCGGAAACGCAAGGTACCCCGTAGGCAAGGCAGAAGTGGGCCAGGGCCTGGTTGGCGCGCACCAGCTGGGCCAGCTTGTACTGGCCGTCGGGGGTCTTTTCCGACTGCACCGGGTCGCACCAGCAGAAGTTGTCGGTGCCGGCCATGCGGTCGGGGTCGCCGCCCACGGCCACGGCGTTGCGCACCGCCTCGTCGATGGCGTTGGCCATCATCCAGTAGGTGTCGTAGTCGCTGAACTTGGGGCAGATGCCGTGCGAAAGCACGATGCCCGCCTGGCTGCCCAGCAGGGGCCGCACCACGGCGGCGTCCGCCGGGCCGTCGCGCTTGACGCCCACCAGCGGCTTCACCACGCTGCCGCCCTTCACCTCGTGGTCGTACTGGCGGATCAGGTATTCCTTGCTGCAGATGTTCAGGCGACCCAGCATGGCGTGCAGCAGCGGGCCCTGCTCGGTGGGGGCCGGGTTCAGCCTGCATTCGCATTCGGGGGCGAAGGCCGGGCGTTCCCACACGGCGGAAAGTTGCATCTGGGGCACGCCGTCATGCAGGAAGTCCATGTCCAGGCAGGCCACCTGCCTGTCGCCGTAGACCACGTGGAAGCGGCCCGAATCGGTGAACTCGCCCAGCGGGGTGAGTTCCACGTCCATCTCCCTGGCCAGGGCCAGGAAGGCGTCCAGCTTTTGCGGTGGCACGGCCAGGGTCATGCGTTCCTGCGCTTCCGACAGCAGGATTTCCCACGGGCGCAGGCCGTCGTACTTCAGCGGCGCGCGCGAAAGGTCCAGGCGGCAGCCGCCGGTATCCTGGGCCATTTCGCCCACGGACGAGGACAGGCCGCCCGCGCCGTTGTCGGTGATGGCGTTGTACAGGCCCATGTCGCGGGCACGCATGATGCAGTCGTACATCTTGCGCTGGGTGATGGGGTCGCCGATCTGCACCGCCGTGGCCGGGGAGCCTTCGTGCAGTTCTTCGGACGAGAAGGTGGCCCCGTGGATGCCGTCCTTGCCGATGCGCCCGCCCGCCATGACGATGACGTCACCGGGCAGGGCCTTCTTGTACCAGCCGGGACGACCGTGAATCTCCTTGGGCAGCATGCCCACGGTGCCGCAGTACACCAGCGGCTTGCCGAGGTAGCGTTCGTCGAACACGATGGAGCCGTTGACGGTGGGAATGCCCGACTTGTTGCCGCCGTGCTCAACGCCCTCGCGCACGCCTTCCATGACCCGGCGCGGGTGCAGCAGGCGGGGGGGCAGTTCGCCTTCGTGGAAGGGCGAGGCAAAGCAGAACACGTCGGTGTTGCACAAGAGTTCCGCGCCAAGGCCGGTGCCCATGGGGTCGCGGTTCACGCCCACGATGCCGGTCAGCGCGCCGCCGTAGGGGTCCAGCGCCGATGGGCTGTTGTGGGTTTCCACCTTGATGCACACGTCGTGGGTGTCGTTGAAGGCGATGACCCCGGCGTTGTCCTTGAACACAGAGCGGCAGAAGTCGCGCTCGCCCAGGCGCTGGCGGATGGTCCTGGTGGAACCCTGGATGTACGTCTTGTACAGGCTGTCCACCACTTCGCGGCGGCCCGTTTCGCGGTTCTCGTAGTCGATGCGGGCGGAAAATATCTTGTGCTTGCAGTGCTCGGACCAAGTCTGGGCCAGCACTTCGATTTCCGCGTCGGTGGGGTCGGCGGGCAGGCCCATGGCGGCGCGGTCGGCGCGCACGGCGGGGTCCGCGTAGTAGGCGCGGATGGCGTGCAACTCTTCCAGGCTGAGGGCCAGGGTATTCTCGCGGCTGAAGGCCAGCATGGCCGCGTCGTCCATGGAGGACAGCGGGATTATGGCAACCTCGTCGCTGGATGCCCCGGTAACCTGGGCGGCCTGCGGGACGAAGCCGGGTTCGGCGGCCCATTCGTCGCGGCTTTTCAGGGCAAAGCGCTGGATGAGTTCGTTGGCCAGCAGGTCGCGGGCGATATGTTCCATGTCCGCGCGGGACAGGGGCGTGTCCTTGGCGCAGGTCACGTGGAACTGGGCCGAGGTGTACACGGCGATGGCGCGGCGGTCGGCCCCCAGCACCAGGGCCAGGGTGTCGCGCGCGGTGCGGCCCTCGTTGTCGGTGACGCCGGGGCGAAAGCCCACTTCCAGCACCCAGTCCGCCGGGGCCGTGCCCTGCGGGGCGGGCAGCAGGTCCAGCGCGGCGTCCTGCAACACGGGGTCGTGCAGCACGCCCTGGGCGACCATGCTGGTCAGCGCATCCTCCGAAAGGCCATCCACGGTGAACACCCTGACAAGGCGCACGGATTCCACGTTCAGGCCCAGCGAGGCCCGGATCTTGGCGGCGACGTTGCGGCCCACGGTATCGGTGACCTGCGGCCGAAGCCCAACTTCTATGCGCCGAAGCATGACTGACTCCTGAGGGTGTTTGGGGGTGCGAGCGGTTGGCTCTCCATAAAGGCAAACGCCGCGCTTTGCAAATACGTGAAGGGGGTGGGCGGCGGGGCTGGCGGAGCGGGGGGAGGGAAGATTGCGGCTTGATTGAAGGCGTTTTCTACGGAAAATCTCCAGTACGTTCGGAGGCGCTCGATTTCGTTATGCCTCCGGCGGGCAGGGGGTGTTGTAACGAACACCCCCTGCACCCTGGTCTGCCCCCCCGTCAAGTAGACAATGAAAAAGCCCCCACCCAGAGCATCATTCAGGCGGCCAGCTTTTCCCTGTATTCCACAGGTGAAAGCTGGCCAAGCCTCTTCTGGAACCGTTCCGCATTGTAGAAACGGATGTACTCTTCTACCAAAACCTTCGGCTCGGCAGCAGGCAGGACATTTTTAGCAGCAAATATTTCGGTTTTCAGGTGCGAGAAAAATGATTCAATGACCGCGTTGTCGAGGCAATTTCCTTTTCTGGAATGGCTGCCGCGTATATTCATTTCATCAAGTCTGTCCGCGTATGTCTTGTGCGTATACTGAAACCCTTGGTCAGAATGTAGAATGGCCTTGGCCTCGTGCCTGGGAAGGGCACGCAGAGTGGCAAAGACGAGATCAAGATTGTTCTGATTTGACATGTTGTGGGAAATGATTTCGTTATTGTGCAGGTCTTGGATGACTGACAAATACATAAAGCCGCTCTTGACGGGGAGATATGTAATGTCTGTCACGAGCTTTCTGCCAGGCTGCATGCTTGAAAAATCTCGCTCCAGCAGGTTCGGAAAAAGACTGCTACCCACCCTTCCAAAGAATTTCCGTTTTTTGCGAATGGTGGATTGAATGCCAAGTTTACGCATCAGTCGGTACGCGCGCTTGTGATTCACAAGCAATCCTTCTCGCTTGAGCGCAACGGACATCCTGCGATATCCGTAATACGGGCGAATCGAGTGAATTGCGGTGATATGCATCTCGATAATGTCGTTCTCACGCTGTCGAAAGGATGTGCTTTTCCACTTGTAAAATCCAGACCTGGATATTCCTGCATGTTTCAGAAGAACTGCGAGTGGGTAACGACTCCGCAGTTCGTCGACTATCAAGAAATTCCACCCTTTTTGTGCGCTCCCCATTCGTGGCCGAACCGGGAGCGATACAACTTTTTTACGTATTCAAGCTCCGCCTTGACGTATTTGAGTTCCTCTTCAGCGGAAGCAAACTGTGTACGCGGTCGACCGCAGCGCTCTCCTTGCCTGCCTCGGCCATCTTCAAGAGATTCACCACGCTGGAATTTTGCAACCCAAGTGCGCAATGTCTTCTTGTCCTTCAAGCCCAATTCATTGGTTAACTGCTGGTAGCCCTTATTGCCCTCAAGATAGAGCTTGACCGCAGCCTCCTTAAATTCCTTGCTATACGTCATGAAGTTCCGCTGTGACATAAAACACCCCCATTAGGTTACAACGTCATTCCCTAGTGGGGCTTTTTTACGTTGTCCACCTAATGGGGGGCATACCACCCCCGCGCTCCAGGGGGGCTTCGCCACCCCTGGACCCCCGGCGTTTCTTGCGCCGCATTCCTAATGCCGGGCAGCTTCCCTTCGGCGCAAGGCGCCTTCGGGTGATCTGCCCGGCGGAATGCGCATGCGCACGCGGCTCCCGTAGTTTTGGCGGTAGCGGCCTTTGGCGCGCTGGTCGTGAGAACTTCAGCGCCATTCCCCTGGGGATCAAGCGTGTGCACGGTTGGCCGCAGTTCGCCGCAGGCCATGACGTGGCAGAAAATCAAAACCGGAGCAATGTTCCCAAGGGGAGCTACAGCAACGCCTGCATGAGGGCGTCGCGGCCCGCGTCGCCGCCGAGGTCGGCGGGGGTGAATTCCCGTTGCGGCCTGCCGTTGGCGAAGATGACCACCCGGTCGGCCAGGCGCAGGGCCTGGCCCAGGCTGTGCGACACCATCAGCACCGGGCGGTCTGCCGCCAGGCGGCGTACCAGGTGTTCCACGTCGCGGGTGGTGGCCGCGTCCAGCGAGGCGGTGGGCTCGTCCAGCAGCAGGATGTCCGGTTGCAGGATCAGCATGCGGGCCAGGCACAGCCGCTGCTGCTGTCCGCCGGAAAGCTGCGCGGCGGGGCGGTCCAGACGCTGGCGCACGTCGTCCCACAGGCCCACGTCGGTCAGCACGGCCTGCATGCGGGCCGGGGCGTCGGGCAGTTGCCCGCGCACCAGTTCCAGCGGCAGCAGCAGGTTGCGGCGGATGCTCATGGGCAGCACGTTGGGCGTCTGGAAGACCATGCCCACCCGGCGGCGCAGTTCGGTCAGGGCCGGGCCGGACGGCCCCAGCACGTCGCAAGGTCCGGACGGCCCCAGCACGTCACAGGGTCCGTCCGGCCCCGGCACGCCACAGGGGGTGGTGGGGGTGCCGTCCGCAAGTCCTTCGCCACCACGCCCCCCGGGGTACAGCAGGATGGAGCCGGTGGTTTCGCAGCCGGGAAAGCACTCGTTCAGGCGGTTCAGGGCGCGCAGGAAGGTGGTCTTGCCCGAGCCGGAGCGGCCCAGCAACACGGTGACCCCGGTGCGGGGCAGGTCCAGCGAGGCGTCTTCCACCGCCGGGCGGCCATGGAAGGACACGCGCAACCCGGTGACCCGCAGGCCCGGCTCGGGATCGCGTATGTTCAGTTCCATGCATCCTCTCCCTTGTGGCGGCGCTCCATGACCCGCTGCAACGCCCCGGCCCCCAGCATCATGGAGCCGGACAGGGCCAGCAGCACCAGCGCCGCGCCAAAGCCGCGCGCCAGTTCGTCCTCGGTCTGGTACTGGGCGGCGGTGTAATAGATGGTGAAGGGCAGGGCCTCGAACTTGGCCAGCAGCCCGGCGGGCAACCCGGCGTTGGCCACCACCCCGGTGAGCAGGATCACCGCCGTGTCCTCCGCCGCGCGGCCCATGGCCAGCATGACCCCGCCCAGGATGCCGCGCCCGGCCTCTGGCAGCAACACCCGGAACACTATCTGTTCGCGGGTCAGCCCCAGGGCCGCCCCGGTCAGCCGCAAGCCGTGGGGCAGCGATTCCAGCGCGGCGCGGGTGGACACCACCAGCGGGGGCAGCACCAGCAGGGCCAGGCACCCCGCCGCCAGCAGCAGGCAGGTGTTGGCCTGCGGCACGAAGGTGCGGCGCAGTACGAGGATGAGCGTGAATCCGAACAGCCCCATGACGATGGACGGCACCCCGGCCAGCAGTTCCACGGCCAGCCCCAGGTGGCGGCGGGCGCGCGGTCCCGCGTATTCGGCAAGGTAGATCCCGCAGCCCACGCCTGGTCCCAGCACCAGCAGGGTGGCCAGCCCCACCAGGTACAGGCTGCCCGCGCAGGCGGGCCAGATGCCGTCCCACACCGGGCGCAGCCCGGCCATGGCCAGCAGGGGCGGCGTGTCACCGAAAAAGAGCGCACGGCCCAGGGTGGGCACCCCGCGCCACAGCAGGTAGGCGCAGCCGACGGCGGCTACGGACACGACCAATACTGCGGCCAGCCAGGCCGCGACGGTGAGGACATGTTCGCGGGTGCGGGGCCGGGCACCGGATGGAATGCGCCTGTCCGGCAGATGCCGGGGCTCTGGCGAAATCGGACGCCCGGTCATGGGCGCCACTCCGCGTCGGGAAGGGAATCCTGTCCGGTGCCGCGCAGGCGGCGCACGGCCAGGCTGACGCCCGCGCTCACCGCCAGCAGCAGGATGCCCGCCGCGAACAGCGAGTGATACGCGGTGCTGCCCGCATCGGTGGACATGACCAGGGCCATGTGCGCGGTAAGGGTGCGCAGGGCGTCGAAGGGCGATGCGGGCACGCCGGGCGCGTTGCCCGCCAGCATCAGCGGAATCAGCGTGTCGCCCACGGCCCTGCCGAAGCCGAACACCCCCGCCGTGATCAGCCAGCGCCGGGCGCCCGGCAGCATGACGTGGGCAAAGACCTGCGCGGGCGAAAGTCCCAGCGCCGCGCCGGTGAGCCGCAACGCCCGGCCCTGCTCCCGCAGGGCGGCATCCATGATCACCACCATGGTGGGCAGCACCAGCAGGGCCAGCACCAGCGCGGCGGACAGCCAGCACAGGCCGGACCCCTGCCCCGCCTGCCGCACCAGCGGCACCAGCAGGAACACCGAGACGAAGCCGTAGACCACCGTGGGCACCGCCGCCATGCCGTGCACCAGTTGGCGCAGCCCGCGCGCGGGCCGGGCGGGGCCAAGACCGTGCATCCAGCCGCACAGGCACAGGGCCAGCGGCCAGCCCAGCAGCAGGGCCGAACAGGCCAGCAGCACCGAGCCGCAGACCATGGGCAGGATGCCGAATTGCCCGGCGGCGGGCAGCCAGCGCCACGACAGCACCGCAAGGCCCTGCCCGCTCAGCAGCACGGGCAGGGCATACACGGTGACGAAGCCGAATACGGCGGCGATGCCCAGCACCGTGACGGCGGCGGCGCAGCGCAACGCCAGCGGAGTGCGGGCGTCACGCCCGAATGGACGGGACGGGCCTTGCACGGCGGGGTCCAGCTTCACGATACCTGCCCACGGGACCTAGCGGTCGAGCGGGATATAGCCGCTGGCCTTGGTGATCTCCTTCCCTTCGGGGCTGAAGATGTAGTCGATGAACGCCTTGGCCAGGCCCTGCGGCGCGCCCTTGGTGTTCATGTACAGCTTGCGGGTGACGGAGTAGGCCCCGCTGGCCGCGTTGTCCTGCGTGGGCACCATGCCGTCGAAGTGCAGGCCCCTGATGCTTTCGCCAAGGTGTCCGATGCCCACGTACCCGATGGAATTGGGGTCCTGGGCGATGGCGGTCTTCATGGCGCCGTTGGAGTTCACCACGTTGGCCGTGGCGGCCTGCGGCCCCTTCTTCAGGGCCTTTTCCACGAACACCTCGCGGGTGCCGCTGCCGTCCTCGCGGGTGTACAGGGTGATGGGAGCGTCCTTGCCGCCCACGTCCTTCCAGTTGGTGACGGTGCCCGCGAAGATGTCGGCCACCTGCTTGCCGGTCAGGCCGGTGACGGGGTTGGCCGGGCTGACCACCACGGCCACGCCGTCGATGGCGAAGGGAAAGGACACCAGGCCGTACTTCTGCACTTCCGCCTCGGTGAGGGGGCGCCCGGTGTTGCCGATGGCCACCAGCCCTTCGCCCACCTGCTGCACGCCCACGCCGGACCCGCCGCCCGCCACCGAGATGCGCAGGGCCGGGTTGACGGTCATGATGCGTTTGGCGGCTTCCTTCATGACCGGGATGTGCGCGGTGCCCCCGGCGATGTCCAGGGAACCCGTAATGCCTGACTGGGGCGCGAAGGCATCCAGTGGCGCGGCGGCGGCGACGGTGACGAGGCCCAGGGCCAGAAGCAGGACCGGAAGCACGGACAGGATTGCGTGAAGACGGCGCATGTATCCTCCTTGCGGTGACGGGATGAAGTGATGTGTGAGCGGATGCTAACAGCGCCGGGAGGTTACGTGAAATAGGCTGTTTGAATGAAACAAGGCCGCATGCATAGGCGCTTCCTATGCATGCGGCCTGAAATGGTCGCGGGTGGCGTCGTGCGTGCCCGAGTCCTACTCGGCCCAGCGGACCTTCACCCCCTCCAGCTTCTTGGCGGCATAGCTGGCCCTGTCGGCCCGCTGGACCAGGCTTTCGCCCGTGTCCGAGGGCGCCAGCAGGGCAAGGCCCATGCTCAGGTCCACGGCGCCCTTGCAACTGGTCACCACCCCTTCGCGGATGCGCCGGGCAAGGCCTTCCATGATTTCGGGGGTGACCTCGGTGACCACCACGGCAAATTCGTCGCCGCCGTAGCGGCAGGGAAAGTCCATTCCCTTGCGCACCACCGCGCTGATGCCCGCCGCCACGCGGCGCAGCACGGTATCGCCCGCCTGGTGGCCGTAGGTGTCGTTGATGGCCTTGAACCGGTCAAGGTCGAAGAAGATCAGCCCCAACTGGCGGCTGGTGCGGCGGCTGCGCTCCATTTCACGTTCCAGGATCATGTGGAACTGCGAATGGTTGAACAGCCCGGTCAGGCCATCGTACATGGCCTGCTGTTTCACCTTTTCCTCCAGGCGGCGGATGCTGGTCAGGTCGCGCCCCACCACGAGAAGGGCCGGGCCTTCGTGCTCGCGGGCGTCCAGTTCGGAAAAGACCAGTTCGAACAGCCCCATGCTGCCGTCGCCCAGCTCCAGCACCGCCTCCACCGGGGCTGCGGGGGACGAGCCGGACAGGTAGGCCGCATCCCAGGTATCCGTGAAGGTTGCCGTGGGGCGCGATGCGGCGAACAGGTTCTTGCCCCGCAGCCCGGCGCACCGGCGCGAGGCCCACGAGATGTGCCCCGTGCGGTCCACGGTGAGCACGATTTCCTGCATGGAATCCAGCAGCCGTTCCAGAAAGTCGCGCTGGCGCAGGTTCTGCACGTCCACGTCGGAGATTTCCGTCACGTCCTCGATGAGCAGCAGCACGTCGTCGTGCGAGGCGTCGCGGCGGCGGTGCAGCGAAACGTAGGCGCAGGGCGCGCCCATGCGCTTGCCCGCCGCGTCGGTGGGGCAGAACAGGCGGCTGATGAACGAGGGGCCGCCCTCGTCGGTGAAGGTCTGCCATTCCGGGCCGAAGTCCAGCCCCAGCGATTCGGACAGCAAAGGGCGCACCGGGGTGCGGGGGGCCAGTTCGTCGCGGCCCACGTAGTCCAGGAAGCGCCGGTTGGTTTCCACCAGCAGCCCTTCACGGTCCAGCCGGGCCACGCCCAGCGGCAGGGCGTCCAGGGTGTCGGCCTTGGCCTCCAGCACGGCCTGCTGGCGGTAGTAGTTTTCCAGCGCCATGGCCATGAAGTGGCAGTACACCAGCAGGGCAGACTTGCGGGCCGGGGGCAGGGCGTCCTTGGGCAGGCGCAGCTGGCCCCAGTCGGTGCCCGAAGCGGACAGGGGCACCCGTTCCTGGCCGGTCTGCCAGGGCAGCCGCGCGAAGGGAGCCGGGCCGGACTGGCGGGGCACGGGGGTGGTCTCGTCGCCGCTGAACAGGACGTACTCTTCGCCGCCGGGCACCCGCAGGGCCACTTCCCAGCGCTGCACGTTCCAGTACCAGCGCAGCTGCCGCCCCAGGGTGGCCGCCAGCGAGGGCAGACCGCCCGCCACGTGCGACAGCTCCGCCCCCAGGAAATAGAAGGATTGCAGCGTTTCCAGCGACTGTTCGTACAGCCGGGTGCCCACCGGACGGTCCTGGATGGCCAGTTGGGCCAGCATGGACTTGAAGCGCTGGGCGCAGGCCTCGCGCAGGTTTTCCAACCCCTGGTCGTCCAGCGAAAGGCGGGTGCGCAGCAGCATCTCGAACTGGATGATCAGCGCGGGGTGGGTGGCCTGGCCGTGCAGCAGGTCGGCCCACTGGGTGCCCAGGATGACCGCCTGGGTCAATGGCGTGTGGTGGGCCACGCCGTCCAGGTCGTGGTGGCTGGCGATGGCGTCGGCTATGGCCTCGGGCAGGCCCCAGCGGTGGATGATGTTGCGGGCCATGGCCGCGTGGTCGGCGCCCCAGCAGGTGTTTTCCAGCGACAGTTGGTCGCGCTCCAGGCTGGTGATGCAGGCCTTGCCGCGCAGCACCGGGTCTTCGTCGGCGGAGCACAGGTGCATGAACAGGGCAAGGTCTTTCAGCAGCGAGGCCAGGTAGGCCAGGTGGGCCGTGTCGGGCTGCACCCGCAGGGCGATCTGTTCCGCCGCGATGGACGACCAGACCACCAGCCGCCAGTCCTGGTACATGGCCTGCTGGGGGCGCTTCAGCTCGTTGCTCACCCGCTTCTGGAACGACAGCGACAGGGCCAGCTTGAGGATTTCGCGGGTGCCCAGCACCGTGGCGGCCCGTTGCAGGTCGGAAACCTTGGTCCCCAGCCCGTAATAGGGCGAGTTGACCAGGTTCAGCACGGCGGCGGCCAGCATGGGGTCCATGGCCAGGATGCGGGCGATGGTGGAGAATTCGGGAAACGGCGCCACCAGTGCCTGCACCAGTTGCACCATGACCGGGGGGAAGGTGAGTTGCAGGCAGCGATTGATGGCTTCTTCGTCGGCCATGTGCCGACCCTGCGGAACAGTCATGCGCCCCTCCGGTGTGGGGGATTGCGTGGTGCACGGCGTTGCGGAAAGCCCGGCTGCCGCCGCGGGGCCGCGTGCGTTCGGGGGCTTTCCGGTGCGCTTCGGGGCATCGCCAGAGTGTCTGCCGGACGCATGCCGGGCTGCATCACCATCCGTGGCCCGGCACGCGGCGGAACCGTGTCCCGATGCTACGTGCCGCGATTGAGGACGTAGTCGATGCTTTGCCGCAGGATACGACGTTCCGACGTATCGGGCAATGCATCAAGGCAGGATGACGCCTTGTCCAGGTAGCTGGCGGCCAGTTCGCGCGTCTTCGCGTCGCAGCCGCGCGCCCGCAGGTCTGCCGCCACCTCGGCCACAGTGGCATCATCGAAGGTGCCTTGCCGGAAGCGCGTCACGAATGCATCGCGTTCCCGCGGCGCCAGTGTTTCAAGGTAGTAGATCAACGGCGGGGTCAGCTTTCCCTCGCGCAGGTCGCCGCCCACGGGCTTGCCGGTGTCCTTGGACGAGGCGGCGAAGTCCAGCGCGTCGTCCACGATCTGGAAGGCGATGCCGAGGTTCAGGCCGAACCCGGCGGCGGCCCGCACGGCTTCGTCCGGAGCCTGCGCGGCAAGGGCGCCCAGTTCGCACGAGGCGCGCAGCATCCACGCGGTCTTGCCGGTGATGATGTCGATGTAGGTATCGTGGCCGTGCTCGGTGGAACGCTGGTGGGCGATTTCCACGATTTCGCCGGTGGCCGTCTGCACGATGGCCTCGGCGATGGTTTCGGTAAGCCGGGCGTCGCCGTAGCGGGCCACGATGCGGTTGGCCAGGGCCAGCAGGGCGTCACCGGCCAGCACGGTTTCCGTCTGGCCGAACACGGTGTGCGCGGCGGGCAGGCCGCGCCGCAGGTCGGCGCCGTCCAGGATGTCGTCGTGCAGCAGGGTGGCCGAGTGCAGCAGTTCCACGGAACAGGCCAGCGGGTACAGATCCGGGCCGGAGGCCTTGCGGAACAGCCCGCCGCCTTCCGCGCCGAGCGCCCGTGCGGTGAGCAGGGTCAGCAGGGGGCGCAGCCGCTTGCCGCCCGCGCGCAGCACGTGTTCGGCCACGGGGCGCACCAGCGGGTGGAGTACGGCCACCTCGGCGTCGAGCGTCTTGTTGATGCGCGGCAGTTCCGTGGCCAGATAGGCTTTGAGCTTCAGCATGGGAATGTCCGTAGGGCTTGCGGTCGGGCGTGTCTGGGCGGGGCGGGGCGTCCGCGCGCCGGAATGGTTCGTCAGTCGGTCAGGAAAAGTTCGCGGGCCAGCGCGCCCAGGGCGTCCAGAGCCCCCTCCAGCGCCCAGTCCTCCGCCGCGCGCGACCCCACGATGTTGGACATGGTGCGCGCCTCGGCAAAGGGCAGGCCGTGGCGCAGGCAGGCCAGGGCCAGCGAAAAGCCCTCCATGTTCTCCATCAGCGGGGCGTGACGGCGGCACATGGCCCGTGCCCGCGCCGGGGTGCCGGAAACCCCGGCCACGGTCAGCGCAACGCCGCTGCGGGCTGCCGTGGGCATGGCAAGGTGCCATTGTTCGAACAATACCCCGGGCGCAAGGTCGATGCGGTCCCACACCGGACCGTCCGGGCCTTCTGCCTGGGGAAAGGCGATGCCTTGCGGGTCCACGCCGTCGTCGCCCGCCAGGCCGTATTCGGGCCAGACTTCGGCGGATGCCAGCACGGCGCTGCCCAGCGGGGCGCGCAGCACGTCGAAGGTGCCCGCGACGCCCAGGTTGAGCACGCCGCGCACGCTGCGGTGCGCGCCCAGTACCCGGCCCAGCGACAGGGCCGCGTTGATCGGCCCCACGCCGGTGACCAGCAGCAGACAGTTGCGCCCGTTGACGGGCGAAGGGCAGACCTCGCCCGGTCCGGGCAGGGCGCAGCCCACGCGGCCCCGCCCGTTGAAGCCGGTGAGCACGGCTTTCATTTCACGGGTGGTGGCGGTGGCGATGACGAGGCTCATGCGTGAAGGCTGTCCATGAACGGCGCGGAGCGCCGGTGTGTCGTTGTTCCGGTTTCCGACGGGCAGTGCTTACGGTAAAAAAATATCTTGGGGCCCTAACGTTTTCTCAGCAGCAACCGCAAATGTCCTTCGGCGGTGGCGCAGGGCATGCCCACCACATCGGCCTGCCGGACGCGGGCGATGTGCCGCGCGCTGCCCATCTGGTTGGGCGCTATGTCCAGCAGCAGTTGTCCGCCCGCAGGCATGGACCGCAGAAGCGAACTCGCTTCCTGCAAGCCCCGTCAGCAGTCGTCCCAGCACAGCACCACCGGCACGTCGCGCGGGGGCAGTTCGCACAGCAGGGTGCCGCGCGGAATGCCCGGCATCAACGCGCAGGCGGGGCCGGTGCGCGAGTCGTCCGCCGTGCCCCGGCTGTCGTCGGCCTGTTCCCTTTCCGCCGTGCGGCGCAGGGCCGCGCGCAACGTGGCGTCGTCGGGGGCGGGAGGCAGGCGTTTGCGTCGTTGGCTGGCGAGCATGGCGTTCCAGTCCTTTGGGGCCGGTGCGCGGACCCCGTTACAATCGCCAGTAGGCGAAAAATCCGGCTTCTTCCGCGGCCCGCGCGTCGTGCAGCCCCTTCAGGTCCAGCAGCAGGGCGCGGTCCGGGGTGGCGAACCAGCCGCGCATGGCGGACAGGGGCATTGCACGGTAGGCCTTGTGCCCCACGGCCAGGATCAGCGCGTCGAGCCGCGTGAAGTCGTCCAGCGAGGCAAGGTCCAGTCCGTATTCGTGGCGTGCCTCGGCGGCTTCGGCCATGGGGTCGTGCACCAGCACCGTCACTCCGTATTCGCGCAGTTCGGCCACCACGTCCACCACGCGGGTGTTGCGCAGGTCGGGCACGTCCTCCTTGAAGGTCAGCCCCAGGATGCCCACCCGCGCGCCGTCCACGCGGCAGCCCGCCTTGATCATCTGCTTGACGGCGGTTTCGGCCACGTGCTTGCCCATGCCGTCGTTGATGCGGCGGCCCGCCAGGATGACCTGCGGGTGGTAGCCCAGTTCCTCCGCCTTGAAGGTGAGGTAGTACGGGTCCACCCCGATGCAGTGGCCGCCCACCAGGCCGGGCCGGAAGGGCAGGAAGTTCCACTTGGTGCCCGCCGCCTCCAGCACTTCCAGGGTGTCGATGCCCAGGCGGTCGAAGATCAGCGAAAGTTCGTTCATCAGCGCGATGTTCAGGTCGCGCTGGGTGTTCTCGATGACCTTGGCGGCCTCGGCCACCTTGATGCTGGCCGCGCGGTGCACCCCGGCGGTGACCACGCTGCCGTACAGGCCGGCCAGCAGGTCCAGGGTGGGGGCATCGCTGCCGGAAACCACCTTCATGATGGTTTCCAGGGTGTGCACCTTGTCGCCGGGGTTGATGCGTTCCGGCGAGTAGCCCACGGTGAAGTCGCGCCCGAAGACAAGCCCCGATTCGCGCTCCAGGATGGGCACGCAGACGTCCTCGGTGACGCCGGGGTACACGGTGGATTCGTACACCACCACGCAGCCGCGCGACATGTGGCGGCCCACGGTGGCGGAGGCCTTTTCCACGGGGGTCAGGTCGGGGTTGCGGTGGCTGTCGATGGGCGTGGGCACGGCCACGATGATCACCCCGGCGGAGGCCAGGTCTGCGCCGTCGCAGGTGAAGCGGGCGGTGGTGGCGGCCAGGTCGGCGTCGGCCACCTCGCCGGTGCGGTCGTGCCCGGTGGTCAGTTCGTCCACGCGGCCCCGCGAGATGTCGAAGCCGATGACATCGAAGCGGCGCGCCAGGGCCACCGCCAGGGGCAGGCCCACGTAACCCAGGCCCACCACGGCCACGGGGGATTCACGGCGGGCGATTGCATCAAAGGTGGTCATGTCGTTCATTCTGTTGGCTATCCTGTGTCCGGCCCTGCGGGCCGATTACTGCCGATTGCTGTCGATCGAGGCCGGTCGCTTTCCGGATGTGACCGGGTGGGTCCTGATGCGGAAGCCTGCCCGGACCGGGCATGCCGACGTGTCTGTCGGCGGAAAGCTGCGTTGGCGGCGGGGGTTGCCACGGGCGGTGCCCCCGTGTGAGAAGGCTTCCATGCATATCGACTGGAATACCCTGCTCTGCGCCCTGGGCCTTGCCTTCGTCATCGAAAGCATTCCGTACGTCCTGTTTGCCGAGCGGATGCGCCCCGTGTTGCGGTCGCTGTCCGACCAGCCCCCGGCCATGCTGCGGGGCATGGGCATCGCGGCCATGTGCGTGGGCGTGCTGGTGGTCTGGCTGGCCCGGCGCATGCTGGTCTGACGCAGATTGGTCTGACGCAGATTGGTCTGGCGCAGATTGGCCCGGCGCAGATTGGCCCGGCGGCTCCGCCTCCAGTCTCCGCCCATCGCGTTGCCGCCTGCGGCTAGCGCGTCTTCTTCCCCGCCCTGGCGCCGCTGGCGGCGCGTTTCTTTTTTTCCGCTCCCTGCGTGGCCGCGCCGGGCAGGGTGGCCTGCACCGTACCGGCCTTTGCCGTTTTGTCACCCTTTGCCGGGCTGTTGGCCTGAACTGCCATGTCCTGGACTGGCGTTTCCGCGATGGCGGATTCGGCGGATTCGGCGGACGGGGCGGATGCAGCGGGCGCGGCCTCGCGCGCCCTGGGGGCGGGCCGTTGCTGCGTGGCCGTTGCCGTCTGCTGCGCCCCGGTCGCCGGGGCCAGGGGCTTTTCGGCCACGTGCAAGCGCACGATACCCGAGGTCAGCGGCAGGTGGAACACCCGGCCAAAGCCTGCCGCCGCCATTTCCCCGGCCAGTTCGTCGGCGGTGGGAAAGGCCATGATGGTGTCCGCCAGGTAGCGGTAGGCGCCGGAATCGCCGGAAACGGCCTTGCCCACCATGGGCAGCACCCGGTTGAGATAGAAATTGTACAGCCCGCGCCACACCGGGGTCTTGCCGGTGCCGAATTCCAGCACGCACAGCCGCCCGCCGGGCACCAGCACCCGCAGGATTTCGGCAAAGGCTTCCGACCGGGGCAGGATATTGCGGATGCCGAAGGCGATGGTCACGCAGTCCACGCTGGCGTCGGCCAGGGGCAGGCGGCGTCCGTCGGCGGTGACGGGCCAGATGGCGCGCGCCGTTTCGCCGAACAGCTTGCCCCGCCCGCGTTGCAGCATGGGGCGGCAAAAGTCCAGGGCGGGCACGCGGGTGCCGGGGTGCTGGCGCACGATTTCCAGCGAAACGTCCAGGGTGCCCGCCGCCAGGTCCAGCACGCGGCCCGTGGGGCCGGGCACCACGTGGCGCACCAGGCGGTGGCGCCAGTACTTGTCCAGCCCGCCGCTGAGCACGCGGTTCAGCAGGTCGTACCAGTCGGCGATGCGCCCGAACATGCCGGAAACGCTGCGGGCGTGCCCGCACGGGTCGGGCTGGCGGTTGCCGTCCGTGGGCGCCGTGGCGGCATTCTGGCAGGAGGTGGCGGAACGGTCCATGCGCGCCTACTCCCGCTCGGTGCCGGTGGAGGCCGCCGACACCACGGGGGGCTGGCCGTCGCGCGCGCCGTCGGTGGCGATGGATTCCAGCACCACGCGGTAGATGGAGGGGAACACCTCGCCCAGGCTCGCCGGGGAAACCCGCTGGGTTTCGATGAACTTGACCACGATTTCCTTGGTCACCTGCAGGGCTTCCTTGCGAATCTTGTCCATGTGCGGTCCTTTTGGGTGAGGGCCATTGGGCGCGTTTCTCTGGCTGCGGTCCACCGGGCCGCTCCGTGACGACGCCGTGACTTTCCGCTACGGGCCGCGACGTTCCGCTACGGGCCGCGACTTCTCGCCTCGGGCCGTTTCCGGTGGCCGGACGGTTGCCCGTGCGCGGGCTGAGGCATTGGCCAGCGTGCCAGCGGAACCGGCCGGGGGCATCCGGTTGGCAAGCGGGCAGCCGCGCAGCCGTGAAAAAAGAGAAAACCCGCCCGTGGGGGAATGGTCTCGACCACAGCGGACGAAGACCGGACGGGTGAAAGAGGAATAACCGGCGAGCCATCCCTCTTTTTTCAGGCGTCTATAGCATTGCGGCCCGCGCCCGTCGAGGCCCGTCGGGGCAGGCTTTCCGGCGGGGGGCCCCACGTCGGGCGGCGTATTTTCCGGGGGCTTGAGAATGGCGCGGCACGCGAAAGGGCGGAACCGGATGCCCCGGGCCCGCCCTTGAAACAGTCGTGCTATTCGCGCGGGCTGCCTGAACCCACCAGAGGGTGATTCCTACAGGGCTTCGGCCAGGGCGGCGATTTCCTCGCGGATGATCCGCGCGGCGGCGGCAGCGGCGGCCTTGTCCGTCTCGGCCTGCAACGTGGCGCGCAGGTCCGCGGCCAGCATGTCCAGATCGGCCTGGGTGATGCCTTCCGCCCCCATCGCATCCGCCGTGCCAGCACCTTCGAGGCGCTCGCGCAGGGGGGCCAGACGCTCCTCGATGCGGGCGTCCAGGTCTTCGGCCAGGGTGGCGCGCACGCGGTCCACCAGCGGGGCGAACGGACCGTCCTCACGCGCCAGCAGGGGTTCCAGCAACTCGGCCAGCGTGTCTTCGGAAAGTGCGGGCGCGGTGTCGGCCAGTGATTCCATGGCCGTCAGGCGCGTTTCCAGCGCCTCGCGGGCGGCGCGCTCTTCATCGCGCTGTTCGGCCAGGCTGGCCAGGGAGGCTTCCAGCGCCTCGATGCGCGCGGCGTACCCGGCGGGGCTGTCGCCAACCTCCGAGACAGCCGGGGAGATTTCCGGGGAAATTTCCGGCCGCGCGGGGGCGGGCTTGGGCGCGGGGCGGGGCGGCGTCGGCTCGGCCATGGCGGCAGCCGTGGCGGCAGCGGCCAGGGCGGCCTCGAAGGGGTCGCCGTCGGCCGGGGGCTCGTCGGACGGGGCCACGGAGAGCTGCGCCGCGCTGGCGGCCAGGGCGGCCTCGAAGGGATCCGTTTCGTCTGCCTGCATCGAGGCCGGTTCCGGTTCCGGTTCGGGCGCGGCAGCCTTGCCGCCGGAACCCAGCATGTCTTCCAGCAGGGCGTCCAGGTCCGCCACGTCCACGAGGTCGGCGGGCTTCTGCGGTGCGGGCGCTGCCACGGGCGGCGCCTTGGCGTCCAGCCCGGAAATGAGGTCGTCGATGTCGTCGTCGCCCATGGACGAGCCGGAACCGCCCGACGTCAGGTCGGCGGCGCTGGGCGCGCCCAGGTCGCCGAGCAGGGCGTCCACGTCGGTCATGTCGGGCATGGACAGTTTCTCGTCCGGATCGACGGGACGGCCGGTGATGGCCGAAGGCGTGGACGAGACGGGCTTGGCGGCCATGGAGGGAGCCTCCTCTGCGTCGTGGTGGGCGGCGGGGGCCTTGCGGGCGGCGGACGCCTGGGCCGGTGCGGGCTCCGGGGTATCCGGCAGATCGCCGATGCTGTTCAGCAGGGCATCGATGTCGGCGTCCATATCGGCGTCGGGTGTGACGCCCAGACTGGCGTCGTCGCTTCCGCCGTCGTCCGGTGTCATGGAAGCGGCAGGGGACGGGGGCGCGATGTCGGCGTCAAGGGTATCGAACCCCGTCAGCGATTCCAGGCCGCCGCCGTCGGAGAACAGGTCTTCGAGTTCCTTCTCGAAGCTTGCGGCATCGGAGCCGGGCTGCGCTTGCGGCGTGTTGCCCTTCTCGATGATGTCGGTAAGCTCGATGATGTCCTCGTCGGCCGTCAGGTGGGCATCGTCGGTGGGAGACATGACAGACCCTTGGGCAAACCTTCGGTAACGGTTGCGGCGCTCGCGCACCTGTCCGGCAAAGTGCCGCTTTGGAGCGGCGGGCGCTTTGCGTGTTTCAAGGCAGCAATACTACACACAGGAGCGGGCATGGCGCAAGCGCGTGCGGCATGCCACATGGCGGCGCCCCCTCACTCCCCCCGAAGTGCGCTCCTGCCCGTGCGGTCCGGAAACGCAAAGGGCCGCCCCCGAAGGGACGGCCCGCGAAGCCGGAAGAATGACGGCGGTGCCTAGCTATGGCACTTCGAGCCCTTGCAGCCCGTCAGTTCCTTTTTCTTGGCGGCGTCGGCGCCGGCGGTTTCAAGGTGGCAGCCCACGCAGGTCTTGAACTTGGTGCCCTTGTCATGCATGGCGTGGTAGTAGCCCTTGTTGGACTTGTCCTTCTTGTCCATGCTGTCGTGGCAACCGGCGGTGGCGCACTTCTGGTAGTCTTCCTTCCCGTTGACCGGGTGGTGACATTCGCCACACTTCAGGGCCTTGTGGGCCGAGTGGTTGAAGACCACGGGCTGCTTGGTCTTGTCCATCTTCAGACCGTCGGCGGGGGCCTTCGGAGCGGCGGCAAGGGCGGGCATGGCGATGGCAACGGCCAGCGCGAGCACACCGGTGAGGAACATCTTCTTCATCGCAGAAATACCTCCTTCACAAGGCATGTTAAGGATTTCCCAAGCGCCATGGTAGTAGGTAGCGTTCGCGGTGTCAAGACGGGCCGGGAAAATGCGGCGAACTCTGGTGGGTTAGGGGTAAACGTTGCCCCACTCCGAAGGTGCCGTGTGTGTCGTGCGGCACAAGGTGGCGCGGATGTCCATTAGAACCCGCGCTGGCGGCAAAGGTGGCGCGGCGCTGTCAGTTGTGCCGGATTCCGGCATGTTTGGCGGCATTCGGTCGGGCGGCGGTGCCGGGTGATTATTCGCCGTCCTTCCTGCGGGTGCCGTCGGGGGCGTACTTGTCCATGTAGCCGCGCGGGGTGACCATGCGCCCGCCCACCATGGTGGTGGCCCCGTTGCCGATGATGACGATGGACAGCATGTCCACGGTGGCCGGATCGAAGGCGGAAAGGGGCGTGACCGATACCTGCTGGTCGGGCCGATAGGCCTGGCGCACCAGGCCGATGGGGGTGTCCGACCCCCGGTGGCGGGCGGCGATGGCCAGGGCCTTTTCCAGATGGTCTGCCCGGCGGCGCGAGCGGGGGTTGTAGATGACCACCACGAAGTCGGCGCCAAGGGCCGCGTCCAGGCGACGTTCGATGACCGGCCACGGGGTCAGCAGGTCGCTCAGGCTCACCGAGGCGAAGTCGTGCATCAGCGGCGCGCCCAGCAGGGCGGCGGCCCCGCACAGGGCGGGCACGCCGGGCACCACCTCCACCGCGTGGGCCAGGTGGGCAAGGCCGCGCTGGTCCAGCAGTTCGAAGACCAGCCCGGCCATGGCGTACACGCCGGGGTCGCCGGAGCAGACCACGCAGGTGGCGCGGCCCGCCAGGGCAGTATCGATGGCGGCGTTGCAGCGTTCCATCTCGGCCATCATGCCGGTGGCCAGCACCTCGCGGCCATGGCGCAGTTCCTGCGGCACCAGTTCCACGTACAGGGTGTAGCCGACGATGCAGTGGGACGCGGCAATGGCGGCGCGGGCCTGCGGGGTGAGCAGGGCGGCGTCGCCGGGGCCAAGCCCGATGACGCGCAAGGGGGCGATGGTCATGGTGTGGTCTCGCCAGTCGGAACGGTTGGGGCGGTTGGAGGACATGCCGCAAGTGCACAGAAACCGCCGTCCGGAGCGGCGGCGGCCGGGGCGATGGCCACGGCCACGGTAACGCCCTGCGCGGCGGACTTGGGCACCAGCAGGACGGAAGCATCGCATGCCTGCCGGGCGGAGAGCAGGGCGGCTGCCTCGGCCACGCCCACGTGTGGTACGCCCAGCACCTCGGCTGCTTTCGGTGATGGATGCGGCACGGGCACGGCGGCCAGGCTGGCAGCGTCGAAAAAGTGCAGGTCCGCGCCCAGCGCGGCGGCTGCGTGATGCAGGCCCGGCTCGTCGGCCTTGATGTCCACGGATGCCAGCGCGGCCACGGAGGCCGGGGCAAGGTGGGCGGCGGCCAGCACGTCGCGGATGCGGGCTTCGATGATTGCACCGTCCACCCCGCGCTTGCAGCCCGTGCCCACGTGCAGCACGCGCGGATGCAGGATGAGGCGGCGCGGCGCGTCCAGGTGATCGTGCGGGGTGATCAGCACCGAGGGCGCATCGGGCGGCAGGTCGGCGGGGGCAGCGACGAAGCGGAAAAGGGGGGCGGGGTGGGGCGGTACGCCAGCCCTGTCGCCGGAAGCCTCCGGAGCGTGGTGCGCCCCGGTGTGCTCCACCCCTGCTTCGTCAGGCATGGTTCCGTTGAAGCGCAGCCCCAGCCGGTCGCCGGGGTCGCATATCCACACCGGCTCACCGGCCAGCAGCGCGCCGTTGACGTGGCGGACCATGGCGATGTCGGCCATGGCCAGCCCGGCCCGCGCGGCCAGCAGGTCGAACGAGGGCAGGCCCTCGGTGTCCGTGGCGGTGGTGATGACCGGCGTGCCGCCGGTGACGGCGGCCACCTGACGGGCCAACTCGTTGCCGCCGCCCAGGTGCCCGGACAGCAGGCTGATGGCGAAGGCCCCGCGCTGGTCGCAGACCACCACGCAGGGGTCCTGCACCTTGGTGGTGATGTGCGGGGCGATGCAGCGCACCACGATGCCCGTGGCCGCCACGAAGACGTGGCCGGAGTGCAGGCGGAAGGTGCGCGCCACAAGGTCCGCCAGCGAGGCGAACGGCTGGGCGGCCGGTATTTCCGCCGTGCCCGGCATGTCGGAAGCAGCCCCATCCGTGGACGCCGCGCACAGCCGTTCCGGCAGGTACAGCATCCCGTCCAACGCCCCGGCAATGCGCCGCGCCAGCGCGGCCCCGCCGGGGGTCAGCGCGTACACGGCCATGGGCCGCGTGGAAGGGGGGGCTGGGGTGTGGGGCATGGCGGTGATGACAAGGTTGAGGGTGGTGCGCGAGGCTGCGTTTTCCGGATTCGTCCGGATTCATCCGGATTCGTCTGGATTCGTCTGGGTGCGTTCGGGGCGCCCCTGTCGTCTGGAGTCGCCTAGAGACGCCTGGGCACTCCCGACACTCCGGATACATCGGTGAGCGTCGGGGCGCCTTGGGTGCAACGCCGCAACGCAAGCGGGGGCGGGGCCGTGTTGCGGCATCCGCCCCCGTGGTCGTCGCAATGGTCCGGAACAGCAGTTCCGGCGCGTCGGGCTAGGCCGTCAGGGTGATGGCCCGGGCGGCGTCCAGCAGCGCGGCAAGGTCCGCGTCGGTATGGGCGAACGAGACCATGGCCGCCTCGAAGGGCGACGGCGCGAGGTAGATGCCCTTGTCGCGCATCTGCTTGTAATAGCTGGTGTACAGGGCCGCGTTGGCGGTCTTGGCGCTGGCGAAGTCGGTGACGGGCTGGTCGGTGAAGAACACCGTGAACATGGAGGCGATGGTGTTCACCCGCACCGGCACGCCCTTGGCCGCCAGGATGTTCTGCAACTCCCCGGCCAGCGCGGCCACGCGGGCTTCCAGCGCGTCGTAGTCGGACTTCTTCAGTTCCGTCAGGGTGGCGATGCCCGCCGCCATGGCCAGCGGGTTACCGGACAGGGTGCCCGCCTGGTACACCTCGCCGCAGGGGGCGATGCGGCGCATCAGGTCGGCCCGGCCGCCATACGCGCCCACGGGCAGGCCGCCGCCGATGATCTTGCCGAGGGTGGTCAGGTCGGGCGTGATGCCGAAGCGCTTCTGCGCGCCGCCGTAGTTCACGCGGAAACCGGTGATCACCTCGTCGAAGATCAGCAGCGCGCCGTGTTCGGTACACAGGTCGCGCAGCCCCTGCAGAAAGCCGTCCACGGGCAGGACCAGGCCCATGTTGCCCGCCACCGGTTCCACGATGATGGCGGCGATGTCCTTGCCGTGCAGGGCGAACAGCTCGGCCACGGCGGTCAGGTCGTTGTAGGGGGCCAGCAGGGTGTCGCGCACCGTGGCCTCGGGCACGCCGGGGGTGCCGGGAATGGACAGGGTGGCCACGCCCGAACCGGCGCTGGCCAGAAAGGCGTCGGCATGGCCGTGGTAGCAGCCCACGAACTTGATTACCTTGTTGCGACCGGTAACGCCGCGTGCAAGGCGCAGGGCGCTCATGGTTGCTTCGGTGCCGGAGTTGACCATGCGCACCATTTCCACGGCGGGCAGGGCGTCGATGACGGCTTCGGCCAGGACGACCTCGTCCTCGCAGGGGGCGCCGTAGCTGGTGCCCCGGTCCACGGCGGCGTGGATGGCGCTGGCCACCACGGGGTGGGCGTGGCCGAGCAGCATGGGGCCCCAGGACTGCACGTAGTCGACGAAGGTGGTGCCATCCACGGTGGTCAGGTGGCTGCCCTTGGCGTGGGCCACGAACAGGGGGTCGCTGTCCACGCCCAGGCAGGCGCGCACGGGGCTGTTGACCCCGCCGGGGATGAGTTGCTGGGCGCGTTCGAAAAGTTTCTTGGAGCGGTGGTCCATGCTGCGTTCTCCGTGGCGTGCGTGAGGTTCCGGCGGAAACCCGCGCGGGGCGGGTATGTTTCGGCTTGGGCGGGTCTGGAACTGCGTGGTTGCGGCCTGCGTGTAGAGCGCTGCCCGGTCACCTGCGGCGGAAGGCCGCCGTGCGGTTCGGGCAACAAAGAGCGCCATGTCGCGGGGGGAGGGGTGCGCCCCCCACCCGCCGGAGGCGTGGAAAAAACGGCGGCGCTTCGCCTACTCCGGAAAATAGACCATGGAGGTCTTTTTCAACTCGCGCAGCGATTCGAGCACGGCGTAGTCGTCAAGCACGGTTTCTCGGCGCAGCTGCTCGATGACTTCCAGGTGTTCCGTCTCGTGGCGGCCATGGATCATGGTGTACAGTTCGTACGGCCAGTCGGGCGCGGACGAGGGGCGGTAGTAGGCGTGCGAGATCAGCGGGTGTTCGGCGGCCTGCTTGCCCGCCTCTTCGGCCTGCTGTTCGGTGACGCGCCAGGCCACCATGGCGTTGTGGGTCCACCCGGCGCGCTGGTGCTTGATGCTGGCGCCGAAGCGGCGGATGGAACCGTCTTCCTTCATGCGGCGCAGCAGGTCGAGCACGGTGGCTTCGTCGGTGCCCACGGCGGCGGCGATGTCGGCGTACGGGGTGGCGCTGTCGGGCAGGTTCTTCTGCACGATGGCCAGGATGCGGCGCTCGGTTTCGGTGAATCGGGGCGCGGTGTCGTCGGGACGGCTCATGCGGGGTCCTCGTTCGGTTGCGGTTCGACACACGCTGATACCCCGTCCCATCGGACGACGCAACCCGCCGACTCGCCGACGCGACCCGCAGGGCGATGGGGCGGGGGATGCGCACGGGCAGGGGACGGGGCACAAGGGCCTCCGGGCCTGCGCGTTACCTGGACGAGGCATCCCTTGACCGGACGGCACGGCCATTGCGCCACCGGAACGGGTGTCTCTCGCGCGGGGTGGCCGTCACCCATCCGTCACGGGTTTGCCGTATCGAGGGCGCGGCGCGCCTGCCTTGTGGCGGGGGGCGCTTTGCCATATCCTTTCGCACCATTGATGCACTTGGCGCGCCTGACATACTTGGCACACTAGGCACACCAGACACACCACGCGCCGCTTGCGGCCACGGAGTACACGACATGACCAGCGACGCCATGCGCATCGCCGTCATCGGGGGCGGCAGCTGGGGCACGGCCCTGGCCCACCTGCTGGCGGGCAAGGGCTACGATGCGCGCCTGCTGCTGCGCGACGCCGATGTGGCGCAGGCCATCAACACCCGGCACGAAAACCCGCGCTATCTTGCGGGGCTGGCCCTGCATCCCGGCGTGCGCGCGCACGTGGCCGCCGCCGAGGCGCTGGAAGGCGCGGACGTGGTGCTTTCCGTGGTGCCCTGCCAGCAGGTGCGCGGCGTGCTGCGCGGGCTGCGGCCCCTGCTGCCGCGCGAGGTGGTGTTCGTCAGCGCCAGCAAGGGCGTGGAGACGGGCAACATGCGCACCATCGCCGAGATGGTGGCGGAGGAACTGGAAGGGCTGGACCCGCGCTACGCGGTGCTTTCCGGGCCGTCCTTCGCGGCGGAGGTGGTGCGCAACCTGCCCACCGCCGTGGTGCTGGGCTGCGCGGACGCGGACCTTGGCGCGCGGCTGCGCGAGGTGTTTTCCACCCCCGGCTTCCGCACCTATTCCAGCACGGACGTGCGCGGGGTGGAACTGGGCGGCGCGGTGAAGAACGTCATCGCCATTGCCGCCGGGCTGTCCGACGGCCTCGGTTTCGGCAACAACGCGCGGGCCGGGCTGATCACGCGCGGGCTGGCGGAAATGTCCCGCCTGGGCGAGGCGCTGGGCGCGCGGGCGTCCACCTTCATGGGGCTTTCCGGCCTGGGCGACCTGGTGCTGACCTGCACCGGCGACCTTTCGCGCAACCGGCAGGTGGGGCTGCGCCTGGCCGAGGGGCGCGCGCTGGCCGACATCGTGGCCGAGATGCGCATGGTGGCCGAAGGGGTGAAGACCACAGAGGCCGTGCACGACCTTGCCGCCGCCATGGGCGTGGCCATGCCCATCACCGACGCCATGTACAGCGTGCTGCACGACGGCGCCAACCCGCACGACGCGGTGCGCGAGCTGATGACGCGGGAGCTTAAGGAAGAGTAGCCCGCTAGGCTTTTCCGACAGTTCTGGCTGTCGCGGCAACCTTGGCTACCCCGGCAGCCACTGCGCCCACAGCTTGCGCTCGCGCGGGCCGTCGAATTCGCAGAAGTACACCCCCTGCCATGTGCCAAGGCGCAGCCGCCCGCCATCCACGATGAGCAGCATGGACGGCCCGAACAGGCTGGTCTTGATGTGCGCGTCGCTGTTGCCTTCGGCGTGGCGGTAGTCGCCACGCCGGGGGACGAGGGTGCCCATGTTCACGGCGATGTCGCGGGCAACGTCGGGGTCGGCGGCCTCGTTCACGGTCACCGCGCCGGTGGTATGCGGGCAGAACAGCACCAGCGCGCCGTCGGTCCACCCCTTGCGGGCCACCAGTTCCTGAAGTTCTTCGGTCACGTCCAGCAATTGTTCGCGCGCGGTGGTGCGCAGGGACAGCGTTTCCATGGGTACTCCTTTGTGGGGCTCTGGGCGCGTTTTCGCTGTTTCGTCAGTGCGCACAGCGTGTTGCGGGTGTGTTTTCCGCCCGGCCATCTTGAGTCCGTGTTGCTTTTTGCCTACAACCACATGACGATGCGAGGCAAGTGGAGTGCGCGGCTGCCAGCAGTTGCGTTTCGTTCGCCGGGCATCCGCCGTACCGCCAACTCCTGCCCCCGGCCAGAAATAGGGAAGGGGTGCAGGGGACATCGTCCCCTGCCCGCCGGAGGCGAGCAAAAAAGCTTCCGGCCGTCGGCGCAAAGACGGGATTCTCCGTCCGGCACATACCAGAACAGGCCGCGCCCGTGCGCGACCGCAGGAGTACACGCATGCCTGTCGTCATGGGCACCGCAGGACATATCGACCACGGCAAGACCTCGCTGGTCCGCGCGCTGACCGGCATCGACTGCGACCGGCTGGAAGAGGAAAAGCGCCGGGGCATCACCATCGAGCTCGGCTTCGCGTTCTGCGACCTGCCGGGCGCCGGGGCCGGAGTCGGTCGTCTGGGCATCGTGGACGTGCCGGGGCACGAGCGCTTCGTCAAGAACATGGTGGCCGGGGCATCGGGCATCGACTTCGTCATGCTGGTCATCGCGGCGGACGAAGGGGTGATGCCCCAGACCCGCGAACACCTGGAAATCTGCTCGCTGCTGGGCATCCGCCACGGGTTGGTGGCCCTGACCAAGGTGGACATGGTGGACCCGGAATGGCTGGACCTTGCGCAGGAGGACGTGGCCGGGTTCCTGGCCGGGACGTTCCTTGAGGGCGCGCCCATCTTTCCGGTGTCGTCAACCACCGGGCAGGGGCTGGACGCACTGCGCGAACACCTGGCGATGCTGGAGCGCGAACTGCGCCCGGTGCGCCGCAGCGACCTGTTCCGCCTGCCCGTGGACCGCGTGTTCACCATGAAGGGGCACGGCACGGTGGTCACCGGCACCATGGTGTCCGGCAGCGTGAAGGTGGGCGACGAGGTGCTGCTGTACCCCGGCGGCGCGCAAACGAAGGTGCGCAGCCTGCAAAGCCATGGCGGCCCGGTGGACGTGGCCCCTGCCGGGCGGCGCACCGCCGTCAACGTGCAGGGGCTGGACGTGGAGGACGTGCAGCGCGGCGACGTGCTGGCCCACCCCGGCACGTTGTTTCCCTCCCTGCGCTGGGTGGTCCGGCTGACCTGCCTGTCGTCCGCGCCCACGCCGCTGAAGAACCGCACCGAGGTGCACTTTCACCACGGCGCGCGCGAGGTGCTGGCGCGGTTGTACTTCCCCGACCGGGACAAGCTGGCCCCCGGCGAAACCGCCCTGTGCGAGGTGCGCTTTACCGAGCCCATGGTGGGCGTGGCGGGGGACCGCTGCGTGGTGCGTTCGTTCTCGCCGCTGCGTACGGTGGCCGGGGGCGCGGTGCTGCATCCGCTGGGGCTGGACCTGCGCCGCAAGGACGCGGAATTTTCCGACAAGCTGGCCCTGCTGGAGGGCCTGCCCGACGTTCACGAGGTGGGCGACGCCGCCACGCAGGAGGCGGCCACCCAGTCCCTGCTGCGGCTGGCCGGTTCCGCTGGGGCGCGGTTTGCCCAGCTTTCGGTGCTGACCAACCTGGAATCCAAGCGGTTGGACAAGGCCCTGCAAGCCTTGGGCGCCAAGGGGCAGGTGTTCTGTTTCGACCGGGACGAACGCGCCTGCGTGGACGCGGAGACGGTGCGCCGCCTGGGGGCGGGGTGCCTGGCCCGCGCGGCGGAATACCACGCCCGCGAACCGCTGAAGCCGGGCATGGCGCGTGGCGCGCTGTCCGCCGGGTGGGGCCGGGGGCTGCATCCCAAGCTGGTGCATTTCATCGTGGAACGGCTGCTGAAGGCGGGCGAACTGGTGGCCGAGGGCGACGTGCTGCGCCTGCCGGGGCACAAGGTGTCGCTGGCATCGGACCAGGAGGGCCTGCGCGCCAGGATTCGCGCCGCCTACGCGGAAGGGGGCAGCAGCCCGCCCAACGCCAAGGACGTGCTGGAGCCGCTGGGGCTGGAATTCAAGGAGGCGGCGGCGGTGTTCAAGTTGCTGCAGGACGCCGGGGAACTGGTGAAGGTCAAGGACGGGCTGTACTTTCCCGGCCCGGTGATGGCGGACCTGAAGGCCCGCGTGACCGCGTGGTTCGACACCCACGACGACCTGGATCCGGCGGGATTCAAGGAGCTTTCGGGCGGCCTTTCGCGCAAGTACGTGATTCCGCTGCTGGAATACTTCGACAAGGAGCGCGTGACCATTCGCGTGGGGGACAAACGGCAGTTGCGGGGGCGGTAGCCCGCAACGTTTCTGGTGCATGTGTTGAAGAACGCAGGCTGTTCCGTGGTGCAGCATGGCGGGCATACGGACACAGTCATTTTCGCGGCATGAAAAAGCGCCGCCACCGGACGGTTCCGGTGGCGGCGCTTTGCCACTTTGAGGGCGAAAAATCAGAACAGCAGCGCGCGCAGGCTGCCCAGCAGGCCGCCAAGGGTGCCTTGCGACGGACCGGCCATGCCGGGTGGAGGCGGCAGCACCACGTCCCCGGCGTCGGGGTCGGGCTGGGCGGAAAGACGCTGGCGCAGGGCCACGTAAGCCTGGTCCAGGCGCTCCTCTTCGCTGCGGCGTTTGCGTTCGGCCTCGCGCATGGTGCGTTCGTGGCGCTCCATGGCGTCCTGGTGCCGTTTCAGCAGATGTTCAACATTGTCATGCATCACGAACCTCGCTGTGGCCGGATCCCGCTTGCAGGCCCCCCCGGCAATGACGTTCTGGGTCATTCTTCCTGTACGCAGGTCGCGAATATCTTTAGAAAATTGTTGCGCGGAATATAGCGCTCCCACGCATTTTCTGTCAATCGCACGAGATGGGCGGGTAAGGAAAAACCTGCGGTTCGGCTGACGGACCGCAGGTTTTCATGTCATGTCGCCGGGATTCGGCAATACACGGTTTTGGCGGTGAAGGGGGACGCTGTCCCCAGTGTGCCATTTCGCACGGTGACGGGCAGGCAGGGTGGCGATTGTGGTGCGCGTTCCGCCGGGGATGTGCGCGATTGCCGTCAGTCCCCGGTTGCCGTGGGCGTCATGGCCCGCAAGCTGTTCCACACCTCGCGGAACAGGGCGCCTTCGGCGTGGGGCGCGAATTCCGGCACGGAAAGCCCTGCGAACTGCGCGCCCATGAACACCGGTGAATGGGGCAGGCTGCCGAGCAGCGGCAGCGCATGTTCGGCGCAGAATGCCTCGATGCGGCGGGCCATGCCCACGTGGATGTCCGCCTTGTTCAGCAGCACGGCCGCGCGCACGCCGAAATGAAGGGTCAGGGCGTGCACCCGTTCCAGGTCGTGCAGGGCCGAGACCGTGGGTTCCGTCACCAGCAGGGCCGTGTCGGCCCCGGCCAGCGAGGCGATGACCGGGCAGCCCACCCCCGGCGAGCCGTCGACGAGCACGGTGTCCGCGCCCAGTGCTTCCGCGATTTCGCGGGCGAGGGTGCGTACGGTGCTGACCAGCTTGCCGGAATTTTCCTCGCCGATGCCGAGCGCCGCGTGCACCATGGGGCCGAAGCGGGTGTCGGAAACGTACCACTCGCCGCAGTGGCGTTCGTCCAGCGCCACGGCCCCTTCGGGGCAGAGGTGGGCACAGGCGCCGCAGCCTTCGCACATTTCGCGCGCCACGCGCGGCGGCGCGTCCAGGGCGCCGTAGCGGCAGGCGGCGGTGCAGGAGCCGCAACGGGTGCAGAGGGCGGCGTCGATGCGGGCCAGCACGCCGCTGTGAAAGTCGTGCCGCTCGCGCACCACGGGCGCCAGCAGCAGGTGCAGGTCCGATGCGTCCACGTCGCAGTCGGCCAGTACCAGCGCGGGCGGGTGCGTCCCGCCTGCCCGTGCTCCACCCGCCGGGGCCGCGCTTTCGCGGGCCACCGCCGCCAGCGCCGCCGTGACGCTGGTCTTGCCCGTGCCCCCCTTGCCGCTGATGACCACTATCTGGCGCATGTCCGCTCCTTGCCGCCCGTGGTGGCGCCGGACTCATCCGCCACTCTGGGCGCTGTGCCCGGTGTCGCCAGTCCAGCCAGTCCGCTTAGCCCCATGCCGTCCCAGGGGCGGCGCGGCCCGGCGGCGTTTCCGGCCATCTTCTCCAGCGCATCCGCCAGTGCGGCATAGGCGGCGCGCACCTCCGGCGCGGCGTCGTGCACCAGGCTGCCCGTGGCCCCGCATTCCGCCGCGGCCCGGCTGAAGGGAATGACCCCCAGCAGGGGCACGCCTTCGCGCTCTGTCCATGCACGTACGGGGTCACCCGCCGGGGTGCCTCCAGCAGCCGTTGCCGACGGCGTTGCACCGGAACACCCCAACCCGGACCCCATGCCAACCCCCATTCCGGCCCGATTCAACACCACGGCATGGGGCAGGCGCAGGTGCCGCGCAAGGCCCACGGCCAGACGCAGGTCGTGCAGGCCGAAGGGGGACGGCTCGGCCACCAGCAACAGCAGGTCGGCGTCATGCACGGCGTTGATGGCGGCGCAGGCAACGCCCGGCGGGCAGTCGCGGATGACGAAGGCGCACGGCCCCTGCACGCCTTCCCCCTGTGCCACGGGCCCGGGTTGGGGCATGGTAGGGGGCGGCACGTCCTTCACCGCCTTGATCAGGGGGGTGGCCATGGCCTCGCCGATGCGCAGCACCCCGTCGCGAAAGCGCAGGACGGGTGCGGCTTCGGTATGGACGAGGTCCCTCTCCGCCGTGTCCGGCCTGTCGGCATTGGTGCCCATGGCCGGGCGGATGCGGGCGATGCCGCCGCGCACTTCGCCAACCAGGCGCGTGGCATAGGTCAGGGCACCCGTGGGGCAGACCAGCGCGCACAGCCCGCAGCCGTGGCACAGGTCCGGAAAGTCCAGCACCGCATCGCCCATGAAGGCCAGCGCCTTGAAGCGGCAGGCGTCCACGCAGCGGCGGCACGCCGCGCCAAGGCACAGGGCTTCGTTCACCCTGGGCACGGGCAGGGTGCACTGTTCGCGCGTCTTCCATTCCACGGGCAGGAACAGGTGCGCGTTGGGTTCCTCCACGTCGCAGTCGGCAAGCGCCACGTGGTGTCCCCGCGCGGCAAGCAGCGCGGCAAGGTTCACGGCCACGGTGGTCTTGCCCGTGCCCCCCTTGCCGCTGGCAATGGCCAGTTTCATGCGGTCTCCGTCGCCGTGGCGAGGGCATGCAGGCCGCCGGGGACGGCGTTTCCCGGGCGGCCTGTCCGATTGTGGCATGGCGTCATTGGTCGTTGCCAGTGGCGGGGGGAATGGCGGGGCCGCGCCCGCGTCCGCGTCCGAATCCGGGTCCGAATCCGGCTCCGCGCCCCTGGCCTTGCCCCCGACCGGCTCCCCCGCCGAAGCCCCTGCCGTTGCCCGCACCGTTACCCGGACGCAGGGCGTCGAGGACGTCCCGCGCCGTGTCCAGCACGTTGCCGAGGTTGGCGGCCAGTTCGTCCAGGGCGGAAGCTTCGGCGTCGGCAGCGTCGGCCATGGGCAGCCCTGTCCGCCCGCGTTGCGTCCGTGCCGCGCCACAGCGGCCCATGCCGCGTCCGGTACCGGGGCCGTGCCCCATGGGGCCTGTTCCGTTCATGCCGGGCATATGCGCCTCCTGGTTGCAGATGAAACCGTGACCACGCGGCCACGTCCGCCGGTGAGCACGAACCGTTCCAGCCTGTACCCGCCAACGATGTCGGGTAATTAGGCAGGGTCGGAATGGCTCGGAGAAAATGCGGGCGCAAAACGCGCCCATGTGATACGTGAGTGCTTGCATACTCCGTGGAGCCGCCATTCCGGCGTTGTCCTCCCAGATTGCCGCCCAGTCGGGAAAAGGAGCGGACCATGGCCCTGCCGCGTGACATATCCTGCGAAACCATCATGGAAAGCGTGGCCGACGGCGTGTTCACCGTGGATCTCGACTGGCGCATCACCTCGTTCAACCGCGCGGCGGCGGAGATCACCGGGGTGCCCGCGCACGAGGCCCTGGGCAGGCGCTGCCGCGACGTGTTCCATTCCAGCATCTGCGACGGGGCCTGCGTGCTGCGGGCGTGCATCGAGCAGGGCATGCCGCTGGGCAACCGGTCGGTGTTCATCCTGCGTCCGGACGGGCGCAAGGTGCCGGTGAGCATCAGCGGGGCGCCCCTGCGCGACCGGCGCGGCAGGCTGATGGGCGGGGTGGAGACCTTCCGCGACCTGTCCGCCCTGCACCTGATGCGCAAGCAGTTGGACGGGCAGCACACGGTGGAGGACATCGTCACCCGCAGCGCGGCCATGATCCGCCTGCTGGGCATCCTGCCGCAGGTGGCGGCCAGCGACGCGCCGGTGCTGGTGCTGGGCGAATCGGGCACCGGCAAGGAACTGTTCGCGCGGGCCCTCCACAACCTCAGCCCCCGGCGGGGCAGGCCCTTCGTGGGGGTGAACTGCGGAGCCCTGCCGGAACACCTGCTGGAATCGGAGCTGTTCGGCTACAAGGCCGGGGCGTTCACCGACGCGCGGCGGGACAAGCCGGGCCGCTTTGCCCTGGCGGACGACGGCACCATCTTTCTCGACGAGATCGGCGACATGCCGCTGCCCTTGCAGGTGAAGCTGCTGCGGGTGTTGCAGGAAAAGGTGTACGAGCCGCTGGGCGGGGTGCGGCCCCAGACCGCGCCCGCGCGGGTCATCGCCGCCACCAACCGCGACCTGGAACGCCTTGCGGGCGAGGGGGGATTCCGCAGCGACCTGTACTACCGGCTCAACGTGGTCATGTTGCGCCTGCCCGCCCTGCGCGAACGGCCGGAGGACATCCCCCTGCTGCTCGATCACTTCGTGGCGCAGCGCAACCTGCTGAGCGGCAAGGAGATCGAGGGCGTGTCCGAGGACGTGCTGCACCTGCTGCTGCGCTATCCCTTCCCCGGCAACGTGCGCGAGATGGAGAACATCGTCGAGTACGCGTTCATCCTGTGCCAGCGCGGGTTCATCCAGTTGGAACATCTGCCGGAATACCTGCTGGGCGCGCAGGTGCCTGCAACCGGCCCCCTGCCGAAGGTGACGGCGGAAGGCGCGAACGCGCCAGCCCAGCCCGCGCCAGCCCGATTCGCGCCTGGCAGTCCGCGCACCATGGCCGTCGCCAAGCAGGACGCCGCGCGCGAGGCCCTGCGGCGGCACGGCGGACGGGTGATGGCCGCCTGCCGCGAACTGGACATTTCCAAGGATACCCTGCGGCGTATCCTGAAGGGCGGCGGGGCGGACTGAGGCTGGGGCACGCGAAGGGCGCAGGTTCAGGGAATTTTTCAGAGCATTCGGAATTGTTTTGGGGTGGTGGCGGGTGGATGCGGGCTGCCGTGCTGCCACCGCCAAACGGAGAGCGGGCGCAAAATGCGTCCGTTTTTCGTTTCGGGCGCATTTCACGCCCGTGTCATGGGGCCTGCACGGGGCGCCGATGGGCAGATATTCTCGCAACATGGTGAAATTGCATCGTATTTACGGATGGCATCCTGCATGCTTGATGGCGGGTACGGCCGCCGCGCCGTGGGGACACCATGAATGCCCATGTCTGCCTTGCCTGTTTCGAGGACCGCCTTGCCACGCTGCTGGAAACGGCCGCCGAACTGCGCTGCGTGCGCATGACCGGCGGCGTTCTGGCGGAACGGACCGTCCTCCCCGTGCCGGATGGCGGTTCCGCGCCGCTCATCGACGTTCTGTCGCGCCATGGGGTTTCCCTGTTGGTGTGCGGGGGCATTCGCCCATGCTGGCGGAGCGCCGTGGAGATGGCCGGGATAGCCGTCCTGCCGTGGCTTTCGGGCAGCGAGGCCGACGTGCTGTCCGCCCTTGTCCTGGGCAGGCCGGACGCACTTGCCATGCCTGGATGCCGACCGCTTCCGGGCAGGGGCGGCGGACCACGGCGCGGCGGTCAATGCACCACAACGGACGCGGTCTGCTTTCGGCGGCGGCGTCGCAACGCAGGAGAATGATCGGATGCAGGTTCTCATCACCGTGCAGGACGCAGCGCCGGGCACCCCGCCCGGCCCGGCGGGGGGCGACGCCCTTCTCGATGTCCGCCTGGACCCGCGCTTCGGACGCGCGCAGGGCTATCTGCTGTGCGACACGGCCACGGGGGCGGTGCGCAGGCTGGATGCGGCCTCCAACATGTCGCTGGCCCAGGGCGCGGGCATTCAGGCCGCGCAGGCCGCCGCCGACGCCGGGGCGGAGGCCGTGATCACCGGGCACGTGGGGCCCAAGGCCTTCAGCGCGTTGCGCCGGGGCGGCATCGCCATCTACCTTTCAACGCACGCCACCGCGCGCCAGGCCCTGCGGGCGCTGGCGGACGGCAATCTGGCTCCGGCGGCGGAGCCGGACCGGGAGGGACACTGGTAGCCATGGGTACGGACACGCAGGAACAGGAGCACCGTTGCGGGTGCGGCGGGGCCGGTTGCGGCGGCGAACAGCATGTGGAGGCCACCGGGGGCTGCACCGGAGCTGGCTGCGGCGGGCACGGCGATCATGACCATTACGACGGGCATGCCGGGCATGAAGCCGCCGGATCGGGCCATGGCACGAGCGACGGCACGGAAACCCCGGTGCGCATGGCCGGGCGGGTGGGCGCCAAGCTGGTGGTGCTGAGCGGCAAGGGCGGCGTGGGCAAGAGCACCGTGGCCGTGAACCTGGCCGTGGGGCTTGCCCGCACCGGGCGCACGGTGGGCCTGCTGGACGTGGACGTGCACGGCCCCAGCGTGCCGCGCATGCTGGGGCTTGGCCGGGCCAGGCCCGTGGCGGGCGATGGCTGGATGGCCCCGGTAAGCGCGGGGCCGAACCTGCGGGTGATGTCGCTGGGGTTCTTTCTGCCCGATCCGGAGGTGCCGGTGATCTGGCGCGGCCCGGTGAAGATGGGCATGGTGCGCCAGTTTCTGGTGGACGTGCGTTGGGGCGACCTGGACGTGCTGGTGGTGGACTGCCCCCCCGGCACCGGGGACGAGCCGCTTTCGGTGCTGCAACTGCTGGGGGAGGACGCGCACGCGGTCATCGTCACCACGCCGCAGGGCGTGGCCGTGGACGACGTGCGCCGGTCCGTGGGGTTCTGCCGCCAGCTCGGCAACCCCATCCTGGGCATTGTCGAGAACATGGGCGGCTACGTGTGCCCCAAGTGCGGCGAGCTGACCCCGCTGTTTCCCGCCGGGGGCGGCCAGCAACTGGCGCGCGAGACCGGCGTGCCGTTTCTGGGCAGCATTCCCCTGCACCCGGACCTGACCAGTGCCGGTGACACCGGGCGCAGCCTGTTGGAGGCGGACCTGTCCGCAGGGCAGCAGCCGGTGCATCCGGTGATCCGGGCCTTCCGGCCGGTGGTGGGTGCCGCCGGGGCGGTGTGCCCCCCCGGTGATTCGGGAACGCGAGACCGTTGCGCGCCGGAAACTCCGGCCAATGACAATGGCGGCCCTGCGCCGCAAGGAGCATCGGACATGAAGATCGCCATACCGCTGGCGGCGGGCAGGCTGTGCCAGCACTTCGGCCATTGCGAGCAGTTTGCCGTGCTGACCGTGGACCCGGCCGACGGCACCGTGAAGGGGCAGGAGTTGCTGACGCCCCCGCCGCACGAGCCGGGCGTGCTGCCCGCATGGATCGCGGACACGGGAGCCCGGCTGGTCATCGCCGGGGGCATGGGCGCCCGAGCCCGCCAGTTGCTGGAGGAGCGAGGCGTGCAGGTGCTGGTGGGCGCTGCCGCCGCCGATCCGGCAGACCTTGTGGCGGCGTGGTTCGGCAACAGGCTGGAGCTTGGCGCGAATACCTGCGACCATTGATGTCGAACCGCCGGGCCCTGCGGGCGTTCCCCCCGCCAGGGCGGGCGGCGCGGCACTAAAAACGGGCGCGGGGATATCCCCGCGCCCGTCTGTATTGCGCTTTGCTGTGATGCGGTGCGTCTAGCGGCGGTCGCCGCCACGGCCACGGTCGCCGCCACGGCCACCGCGATCGCCGCCACGGCGGTCGCCTCCGCGGTCGCCACGGCCACCGCGATCGCCACGGTCGCCACGATCACGCGGCGGGCCGGAAGGACGGGCGGTGTCTTCGGGGTTCCATTCGATGCCTTGTTCTTCCAGCAGCACGGCCTTGCGGCTGGCGCGGATGCGGTCGCCGTTGATCTCGATGACCTTCACGGTCATGTCTTCGCCAAGGCGCGCCACGTCGCCGGCCTGTTCCACGCGGTTGGTGTCCAGCTGCGAGATGTGCACCAGGGCTTCGAGATTGGGCAGGATTTCGACGATGGCGCCGATTTCCAGCACCTTGCGCACCTTGCCCACGTAGTTCTTGCCCAGTTCCGCGCGCTGGTCGTAGTACTGCACCATTTCGCGGGCCATTTCCATGGCCTCGAAGGTGGGCGCGAAGATGGAGACCTTGCCGCTGTCCTCGATGTCGATGGACGCGCCGGTGGCGGCGGTGATGGCCTTGATGTTCTTGCCGCCGGGGCCGATGATGATGCGGATGACGTCGGGGTTGACGAACACCTCGGCATGCTGCGGCGCGTACTTGGACAGTTCGGTGCGGGGAGCTTCCAGCACCTTGGCCATTTCGGCCAGGATGTGCAGGCGGGCCTCGCGGGCCTGGGCCATGGCGCGGGCCATGACGTCGGTGGGCAGGCCGGTGATCTTGATGTCCATCTGGACGGCGGTGATGCCTTCGGCGGTGCCCGCGATCTTGAAGTCCATGTCGCCGAGGGCGTCTTCATCGCCAAGGATGTCGGTGAGCACCAGGTACTCGCCCTCTTCCTTGATCAGGCCCATGGCCACGCCGGCCACCGGGGCGGTGACGGGCACGCCCGCGTCCATCAGCGAAAGGCTGCCGCCGCACACGGCGGCCATGGACGAGGAACCGTTGGATTCCATGGTTTCCGCCACCACGCGCAGGGTGAAGGGGAAGGAATCGTCCTGGGGCAGCACCGGCTTCAGCGCCTTTTCGGCAAGGGCGCCGTGGCCGATTTCGCGGCGGGACACGCGCGACATCTTCACTTCGCCCACCGAGTAGGCGGGGAAGTTGTAGTGCAGCATGAATTTCTTGGTCACGTCGCCCACCAGCGAATCCATGCGCTGGCTGTCGGTGGAGCTGCCAAGGGTGGCCACCACCAGCGACTTGGTTTCGCCGCGCGCGAACAGGGCGGAACCGTGGGCGCGGGGCAGGAGGCCCGCTTCGATGAGGATGGGGCGCACGGTCTTGGTGTCGCGACCGTCGATGCGGGTGCCTTCCTTCAGGATGCGGCGGCGCACCAGCACCTTTTCCAGGGCGCTCAGCATGTCGCCCACTTCGCGGCCAAGGTTGGCGTTCTCGGCCAGGGCCGGATCGGCCAGCAGGGCTTCGAGCACTTTTTGCTTCACGGCCTTGCGGGCGTCCTTGCGGGCCATCTTTTCGGGGATGCGCAGGGCGGCGTCCAGTTCGGTGGTGGCCAGTTCGTCCACGCGGGCCTTCAGCTCGGTGTTTTCCACCGGGGGCGTCACGGCCATCTTGGCCTTGCCCACCAGTTCCACCAGCTTGAGCTGGGCGTCGATGAGGGGCTGGATTTCCTTGTGGGCCCATTCCAGGGCGGCCACGATGACGTCTTCGGGCACGAACTGGGCTTCGCCTTCCACCATCACCACGGAGTCGCGCGAGGCGGCGATGACGATGGCGAGATCGCTGCCTTCCATTTCCTTCAGGGTGGGGTTCAGCACGAACTCGCCGTTGACACGGCCGATGCGCGCGCCCGCCACCGGGCCTTCGAAGGGAATGGGCGAAATGGACAGCGCGGCGGAGGCACCGGTAAGGGCCAGCACGTCGCTGTCGTTTTCCTGGTCGGCGGAGATGACGTTGGCGAGAATCTGCACTTCATCGCGGAAGCCCTTGGTGAACAGCGGGCGCACCGGGCGGTCGATGAGGCGCGAGACCAGGGTTTCGCGTTCGCTGGGGCGGCCGATTTCGCGGCGGAAGAAGCTGCCGGGGATGCGGCCAGCGGCGTACATCTTTTCGGAATAGTCCACGGTCAGCGGGAAAAAGCCCATGTCGCGTTCCATGGGCTGGGTGCACGCGGTGACCAGCACCACGGTGCCGCCGCACTGCACCCAGACCGCGCCGTGCGCCTGATTGGCGAGACGGCCGGTCTCAAGGATGATTTCTTTTCCGCCGACCATGGCGGAGACGCGGGTAGCGTTGAAAACGCTCTGCATTGTTGCATTCCTCTTCGGTTCAGCGAAGGGGATTCCGGGGAGAAGACCATGGCGTGCGGACTTGACGTGCGGACCTGGCGTGACGGATTGCCGTCATGGCTTGTCCGGCGCCAGCGTATCGGCTGCCGCATGGCACTCTTCCCGGACCCCCCTTCACGCTGCGTGTTGGGGGCGACTCGGCGCCCATGCGCATCGCGCGGGGCCCGCCGTCACGCGACGGCGAGCCCCGCCGATGGCGGATTACTTTCTGAGGCCCAGCTTTTCGATCAGCGCACGGTAGCGCTGAACGTCCTTGGCCTTCAGGTACTTGAGGAGCTTGCGACGCTGGCCGACCATCTTCAGCAGGCCGGTGCGCGAGTGAAAGTCCTTCTTGTGAGCCTTGAAGTGCCCGGTGAGCTGTTCGATGCGGGCGGTGAGCAGCGCAACCTGCACTTCGGGCGAACCGGTGTCGCCTTCGTGCTTGGCGTGCACATCAATGATGCTCTTCTTCTGATCGACGTCCATGACCACAGCTGTATCCTCCAGGTGGATGTTACTGGCTCCACAGTCCCCGAAGCACGGTCCAGACCGGCTGCGCGTTCACGATGCGCGTCTCGGCCAGGGCCACGGGCGTGTCGTCCGGAGCGAGCATGATGGCCTTCAATCCTTCCGCGAATGGCAGCTCCGCCATGGCTTCGGGAATGTACGGCACGGTCATTCCGTTGCGCACCCCGGCTTCCTGCACAGCGCTGATGCGCAGCTTGGGCCAGTGGGGCAGGGCACGCGTGACGGGTATGACCCGCTCCGGCAACCGCTCGGGCTCGGCGAGCACGGCATCAAGCTCGTGCGCCTCGTCAATACCGAACGGGTGACTGTACTCCCGGGTCAGTTCCGTAAGCATGGCGCCGCACCCTAAACGCATCCCCAAGCTGTGGGCCAGGGACCGTATGTAGGTGCCGGAACTGCACGTTACCCGGAAGGTCGCGGACGGCAGGTCGCACGATACGACCTGTGCCCGCGAAATTTCGACGGTCTTCGTCTTTACCGGCGTCTCGCGCCCGGCACGGGACAGCTTGTAAAGGGGCTGCCCCTGGTGCTTGGCGGCGGAGTAGGGCGGCACTTCCTGTTCGGTGCTGCCCAGCCAGTTTTCCACCTCGCGCCGGATGTCGTCCGGGGTCACGTGGTCGTACGGGGCGGTGGCCGTCACGCTGCCTTCCGCGTCCCACGTGTCGGTGGTGGTACCAAGGCGAAGGGTGCCAAGGTACACCTTTTCGCCGTCGGCCATCAGGTGGCCGGAAATCTTTGTGGCGTGCCCCAACAGCACAAGGAGCACCCCCCTCGCCATGGGGTCGAGGGTGCCCGCGTGTCCGATCTTTTTCTGGCCAAGCCGCTTCACCCTGGCGATGCACTGGGCCGAGGTGGGGCCCTGGGGCTTGTTCAGCACCAGAAGGCCATGCTGCTGCGCTGGCAGGACAGCCATATACTTTATGCCTCTTTGCCGCAGGGTGCAAGCTGCGCGGGAATGGCCGCCAGCACGGCCCGCGCGGCCTCGTGCGGCTGCATGTCCAGTTCCGCCCCGGCGGCATTGCGGTGGCCGCCGCCGCCGAAGGACGCCGCCACCACGCGCACATCATCGGTGCCACTGGAGCGCAGGCTGATCTTGCTGCGACCCGCGCCGTCGCCGCGCACCATCAGCGATACCCGCACCCCGGCAAGGCGCCGCAACTGAGAGGCGTAGCCTTCCAGATCGTCCTTGTCCGCCCCGTGCAGTGCGAACATGTCGTCGGTGATCACCGACACCGCCACCGCGCCGCCGCAGTGCAGTTCTATGCCCTGCATCAACGCGCCCCACAGCCGCATGCGGCCGATGGACCAGTTGTTTTCCAGCCGGTCGTGGAACAGGCCGGGCGCAAGCCCCAGCCGCACGATCTCCGCCGCCAGTTCCAGCAGTTCGCCGCTGGTGCTGCCGTAGCAGAAGTTGCCGGTGTCCGTGCAGATGCCAAGGTACACCGCCTCGCCCAACGGGCCGGAAAGCGGCACGCCCAGTTCGCGCGCCAGCATGCCCGCCATCTGGCAGGTGGCCGCCAGGTGCGGCTCCACCCAGTTGCCCACCGTGCCGAACATGGGATTGCCGAGGTGATGGTCGATGTTCACGCTGCGCAGCTCCGGCAACTTTCCCTGCAGGTCGCCGCCCACGCGGTGCGCGTCGCCGCAGTCCAGAATCACCGCCAGGCGCGGGGTGAAGCCTTCCAGCTCCGCCCAAGTGCGGGCAACCTGGCCGCCCATGTCCACCCAGCCGTACTGCTGCGGCACCCCGCTGGTGTTGTACAGCCGGAACCGCTTGCCAAGCGCGCGCAACATGTGCGCCACCGCCGCCATGGACCCCACGGCGTCGCCGTCCGGGTTGGCGTGGCTGGCCACAAGGATGTCGTCCTCTGCACGGAGGATGGCTGCGATGCTGGCTGCGGTATCTGTCATGGTGGGGTTCCTGCGGGGGGGCGTTTTCAGGGGAAGAGCCGGGGAGGGGACCTTTTGCGGCAGCCGTCATGTAAGCGCTTGCGCGAACATTACGGAGGGCGTCCGCAGAGCGTGAAAGGGTCTCCCTCCCCGGCCCCCTCCCCCCCAAACTTTTCAAAGGGGGGGCGACGTTGCCCCAGCGGGGGCACCTGTCTTTAGCGCGGCGGGATTTTCGTTTGCTGGCAAGGAAAACAAGACAGCCGGGAGGGAACGTACTCTTTGGTACGTGACCGATCCGGGTGGCGACGTTTGACGCAGCCAGCAGGCGAAGGGCCCGTCGCGCCTATTCGGCGGCGAAAAATTCTATGTCGCTGTACACCATCTCTTCGGGGCACACCGCTTCCATCATGGCCAGGCACTTGTCGAGCCGACTTTGCAGGTGCCGCTCGCTGTTGCTTACCGAAACCACGGCCAGCGACAGCCGGGTCAGGGAATCCTGGTTGCGCACCTCGGCGATGGACACGTTGAAGGTGTTGCGGACCTTCGTCTTCAGGCTGCTGGCGATGCGCCGCTTCCCCTTCAGGGAATCGTTGCCGTGCAACTCGAATTCCACCGTGAGCACGCCGATGATCATGGGGGTGCCGCGCCGCGTGGCGCATCGTTGACAAATCCCGCGGGCAAATCCCGCGCCGGTAAATCGGCAGGGCAGGAGGCTTGCGCCCCCTGCCCGCCGAAGGCATTCGTGGTCTGTCTATCCTTACAGCGTGGCGGCTTCTTCGACCATCTCGAAGGCTTCGATGATGTCGCCTATCTTGATGTCGTTGAAGTTTTCAAGGCCAACACCGCATTCGTAGCCCTTCATGACTTCCTTCATGTCGTCCTTGAAGCGCTTGAGGGACGTGATCTTGCCGGTGTAGACCACCACGCCGTCGCGCAGCAGGCGAACCCCTGCGTTGCGGGTGATCTTGCCGTCGGCAACATGGCAGCCCGCGATGGTGCCCACCTTGGGCACGCTGAAGGTCTGCCGCACTTCCACCTGACCCAGGTACACTTCGCGCTGCACCGGGGCGAGCATGCCTTCCATGGCATTCTTCACTTCATCCACAAGCTTGTAGATGATGTCGTAGAAGCGGATGTCCACGTTCTCCTGCTCGGCGATGTCCTTGACCTTGGCGGTCGGACGGACGTTGAAGCCGATGATGATGGCGTCGGAGGCCGATGCCAGCAGGATGTCGGATTCGGAGATGGCCCCGGCACCGCCATGGATGATGTTGATGCGTACCTTTTCGGTGCTGAGCTTGCGCAGCGCTTCGGAAATGGCTTCCAGCGAGCCCTGCACGTCGGCCTTGACGACAAGGTTGAGCACCAGGGCTTCCTGGTCGTCGACGCGGCGGGACAGGAACGTTTCCAGGGTAACCTTGGATTCGCGGGCCAGTTCCTTTTCGCGCTGCTTCACGGCGCGGGTTTCCGCGATGCGGCGGGCGAGCTTTTCGTCCGTCACGCACACGAATTCCTCGCCCGCTTCGGGCACGCCCTCGAAGCCCTGCACTTCCACCGGCATGGCGGGGCCGGCTTCCTTCACCTTCTTGCCCTGGTCGTTGAACATGGCGCGCACGCGGCCGCTGAACACGCCGCACACGAAGGTGTCGCCCTGGCGCAGGGTGCCTTCCTGGATCAGTACGGTGGCCACGGGGCCACGGCCCTTGTCCAGCTTGGCTTCCACGATGTGGCCACGGGCGGGCTTGTCGGGGTTGGCCTTCAGCTCAAGGATTTCGGCCTGCAAGGCCAGCAGTTCCAGCAGTTCGTCAAGGCCCTGGCGGGTCTTGGCCGACACATGGCTGAACACGGTATCGCCGCCCCAGGCTTCGGACACCAGGCCCAGCTCCGACAGTTCGCGCTGCACGCGGTCGGGGTTGGCGCCTTCCTTGTCCATCTTGTTGACGGCGACCATGATGGGCACGCCAGCGGCCTTGGAGTGGTTCACCGCTTCGCGGGTCTGCTCCATGACGCCGTCGTCGGCGGCCACCACGAGCACGACGATGTCGGTCACCTGCGCGCCACGGGCACGCATGGCGGTGAACGCTTCGTGGCCGGGCGTGTCAAGGAACACGATCTCACCCTTCTTGGTGGTCACGTGGTACGCGCCGATGTGCTGGGTGATGCCGCCCGCTTCGCCCATGGTAACGTTGGTCTTGCGGATGGCGTCGAGCAGCGAGGTCTTGCCGTGGTCGACGTGGCCCATGATGGTGACCACGGGCGGACGATGCTGCAAGGTTTCGGGCGCGTCTTCTTCCTTGGGGATCAGGTAGTCGTCTTCCGAGAAGCCCACCTTTTCCACTTCGTAGCCGAATTCCGAGGCCACCAGGGTGGCGGTTTCGATGTCCAGCGACTGGTTGATGGTCGCCATGACGCCGAGACCGAACAGCACCTTGATGATTTCGGTGGACTTCAGGCCCATCTGGTGGGCCATGTCGGCCACGCGGATGGCTTCCTCGACCTTGATCTTGCGCTTGGCGGCCTTCAGCGGCTGGGTGGCGGTGGCGGGCTTCATGTCGCGGCCCTTGCGCCCCTTGCCGCGGCGGGAACCGCCACGCGGGAAATCGTCGTCCTCGCGGCCACGCGGGGCGCGGTCGGCACCGGCCTGGAAGTCCACCGTGCGGCGGCCCTTCAGGCGTTTCTTCTTGCTCTGGCCTTCGTCGCCGCCGGCCGGGGGCTGGCCCATGCCGGGACCACCAGGGCCGCCGGGACCACCAGGACGGGGACCGTAGCCGGGACCGCCGGGACCACCGGGACGGGGACCACCGGGACCGCCGGGACGGTAACCGCCGGGGCGATCACCACCGGGGCCGCCGGGACCACCAGGACCACCGGGACGGGGGCCGTAGCCGGGACGGTCGCCGCCGGGGCCACCAGGACGGGGGGCGTAGCCGGGCCGATCGCCGCCAGGGCCACCGGGGCGGGGCGCGTAACCGGGACGGTCACCGCCGGGGCGGTCGCCGCCGGGGCCACCGGGACGGGGCGCATAGCCCTGCCGGTCGCCACCGTAGCCGGGGCGGTCGCCGCCGGGGCCGCCGGAGCGGGGCTGGTAGCCCTGCCGGTCGCCGTATGCGGGACGGTCGCCATAGGCGGGGCGGTCGCCCTGCCCGCCTTCGCGCGGGTAGGGGCGCGGAGCCGGGGCGGAAGGATCGGGACGGGAAATGACGCGGACCTGCGGTCCGGGCACGTCGGGCGTGCGCTTCTTTTTCCTGCGGCGGTTGCCGTCGGCGTCGTCCTCGTTGCCGTCCACGCCTTCACCGCGCGGGGCGGCGTCGGCGGCCACGGGGGGCAGGATGGACGGCTGGGGGGTGGCGTCGGGCATGGCCGAAGCGTCGGGCCGGGCCGGGCGGATGATGCGCGCGGTGGGCGTGGCGGGCTTTTCGGCCTTGGGCTCGGTGGCCTTGTCAGCCGTAGCGGGCGCAGGGGCCTCGGAGGGGGCGGCTTCCGCCTGCACTGCGGCGGGCTTGTCCGCACCGGTGGGCACAGGCGCCGCAGGGGCTGCCGGGGCCACGGGGGTGGCCTGCGCGGGCTCTGCCGGTGTTGCTGCGACCGGTGCGGGCTCGTCGTGGCGGCGGATGATGCGCGCGGCGGGCGCGGCGGCACGTGCCTCGGGCGCCGCGGGGGCTTCGGCGCGGGCGGCACGGGCGGGCCGTTCGTCAGCTGCGGGTGGCACGGGCGCTTCGGCCTTGGCGGCGGACGCACCAGCGTCGGCAGCCTCGGCGGTGCCCGAGGCAGCTTCGCGCTCTTCGGCACGACGACGCACGGGGGCTTCGCCCTCTTCGCCGTCGCGGCGGCGGCGGCGCACGATGACGCCGGGCTGCACCACCTTGCGGTCAACGCCCGCTTCGGCGGTCTGGCCCTGATGGCGTTCGCGCACGCGGCTGACCTCGTCGGCGGTAAGCGTGGTCATCACGCTCTTGGCCGGGATGTCGAGATCGCGCAGCGTGTGGAGCAGATCTTTGGTGGACACGCCCAGCTCCGTGGACAGGTCCTTCACCCTGGTCTTGTCGTCGGTCATTCCTGAACCCCCTTGCGCTTCCTTCGCCAGCCGCCAAACTTCCGGAATCGCTCCCGGCATTCGGGGCTTTCGCATACGTAGAACCCGCGTCCAGGCAGTACCTGCCTTTCGTCCGGAACGGGGTCGGCCCCCGCCCCGGCGGCGTCCGTCGGGGGGACGTACCGCAGAAGCTCGCGCTTTGCAAAGCGGCGCCTGCATATGACGCAGGTGCGTAATGGTATGTGCTTCCCGCGGATGGCGTCATCCATCCGCGTACTATTCCTTCGCTTCGGCTTCGGTTCCTTCGCCCGCGCCTTCGGCGGCCTCCGGAGCGGGCTCCGCATCCGGTTCGGCAGTCGCGTCGGCATCGTCCTGCGCCTGGGGCGCAAGGAAGTTGATGGCCGCGCGCAGGTCGGCGATCTTGCCCGGCGCAAGGCCCAGCGCCGAGGAAAGTTCCTCGTCGTCGGCTTCACGCAGGCGTTCGATGGACTGGAACCCTGCCGCGATGAACTGTTCGATGGAGATTTCGGCGACGCTGGCGATCTGCTCGAGCCCGCGTCCGATGGCGTTGGCCTCGTTGTAGCGGGTTTCGGTGTAGATATCTATCTTCCAGCCCAGCAGCTTCGCGGCCAGCTTCACGTTCTGGCCCTTGCGCCCGATGGCGTTGGTCAGCTGGTCGTCGGGCACGATGACTTCGAGCAGGTTCTCTTCCTCGTCCACCACGATGCGCGAGATCACCGCCGGGGAAAGGGCGTTGCGGGCGTATGTGGCGATGTCCGGGCTCCAGACCACGATGTCGATGCGCTCGCCGCGCATTTCCTGCACGATGTTCTGGATGCGCGAACCGCGAATGCCCACGCAGGCGCCCACCGGATCCACGTCGCGGTCGCGCGACATGACGGCGGCCTTGGCGCGGCTGCCGGGGTCGCGCGAGACGCCCATGATCTGCACGGTGCCGTCGTCCACTTCGGGCACTTCGCGGCGGAACAGGGCCGCCATGTAGTCGCGGTGCGCGCGGGACACGATGACCTGCGGGCCGCGCCCTTCCTTGCGCACGTCGATGAGGATGGCCTGCACCCGGTCGCCGCGCTTGTAGTGTTCGCGCGGGATCTGTTCTTCCTTGGGCAGCAGCGCTTCGGTGCGGCCAAGGTTGATGATCCACCCGGCCTTGTCGCGGCGCTGGATGATGCCGCTGACGATTTCGCCCCGGCGGTCCTTGTATTCCTCGTAGATGATCTCCTGCTCCGCGTCGCGCATGCGCTGGATGATCACCTGCTTGGCCGACTGGGCGGCGATGCGGCCAAGGTCCTCGATCTTCACGCGGAAGCCCATTTCGTCGTCCAGCTGTACGCTGGGGTCGTGGGCGCGCGCGTCCTCGAGCGAAATTTCGCTGTTGGGGTTCTCGACCTGCTTCACGACGATCTTGAACTGATAGACGTCGATTTCGCCGGTCTCGTCGTTGTAGCTGACTTCGGCGTCCATTTCGTCGCCGAACTTGCGGGCCACGGAGGTGCGGACGGCTTCCTCCAAGGTGTCGATCAGCATGTCGCGGTCAAGACCCTTGTCCTTGCTGATCTGGTCGATGGCCTTCTTGAGTTCCAGGCTCATGGGTACTCCTCCGGATCGGTGGCCTAGTCCGTGGTGTCGTCGTGCGGCGCGCCGCCGCGTGCGGGCTTCTTGGGCTGCGCCTTCTTGCGCTGGCCGGTCTTGCCGCCGGGCTGGGGCCGGGTCGTGTCGGGAAAAACGTGGACGAGGTGCGCCTTCTTCACGTCGTCCCACGCCACGCTGAGGGGGGCGGGGTCTTCGTCGGGGCGGGGCGCGGTGTCGGGCAGAAAGGTGAGGGTGTCGCCTTCCACCCGCACGATGTCCGCCCGGAACTTGCGGCGGCCCGGCCATTCCGGGTGGGGCACCGCAAGGGTGAGTTCGATGGTGCGGCCCGCGTAGGGGGCCACCTGGGCGATCTCGAAGAAGGGGCGTTCCAGCCCCGGAGAGGACACTTCGAGTACGTAGGCGTCGCGGATCACGTCTTCCACGTCCAGGGCAAGGCCAAGCTGGCGCGAAAGGCGGGCGCACTGGTCTATTGTGACGCCTTCGGATGTGACATCCGAGGGGATGACGCCTTCGGCGGCTTCGGGCGCATCGCCCTCGGCGGGCGCGGGCATGCCGGGCCTGGCGTCCACGTACACGCGCAGCACCATGCGCCCCCCGTCAAGGATTTCGATGCCCCACAGGGCAATGCCCAGGGCGTCGGCCAGGGGCGTGGCGATGGCGGCGACGGCGTCGCGGAGGGGATGCGTGCTCATGATGCGGGGTAACGTCCGTTGTCGTGGGCGGCGGAGCCGCAGCAAAAAAAAAGGGGGCCGAAAGGCCACCCGGAATGGCCGCGTACGGCCCTCAGGATGTCGAAGCGGCGTTGCCGTGGAGCGGTAAGGCGTGGCGCTCCGTGAAGCGATTCCAGAGGAATATCGGCAGCCGCTTCTGTCAAGACGCGAATATATAGTATGGGGCCAGAGGTCTGTCAACAGGAGATGGCGCGGGAAGGGCGCGGGTTTCGTCCGGGGCCGAGGCCGGAGGCCAGCGCGCGGGGCAGGGCGGATGACCGTCGTTGTTCCGTCGGTCCGGCCCGTGGATGCTGCGTGCGGGACAGGGTGCACGCGTTGCCAAGCGCTGGAATGATGCAGGTTTACCGGTGTGGCCCACGCCTTGCACAGCCACTGGCGCGGGCAGCATGCCCGCAAGGAGGCACGCATGCAGGAAGGCATGTTGTCGAGCCTGTTCGGCGCGCTCACCAACGAGCACCGCATGAACAACATCTCGAACAATCTCGCGAACGTGAATACCACGGGCTACAAGCGCGACGTCATATCCTTCAAGGATACCATGCAACTGTACGCCCATGACCAGATCATGGAGCCCATTGCCAACGTGCGCTCGAAAAAGCTCTTTCCGGAGCCCATGCACGTGGCCCGGCCCCGCATAGCCGTGGCCCACACCGATTTCGAGCAGGGCAGCATGCGCTACACCGGCAACCCGCTGGACGTGGCCATCTCCGGCAACGCCTTTTTCAAGGTGCGTACCCCCGAGGGCGAATTCTACACCCGCAACGGCAACTTCATCCAGACCGCCGACGGCCAGTTGGTGACCGCCATGGGCCACGCGGTGCAGGGCGACGGCGGCGACATTGCCCTGCCCCCCGGCGAGGAAGTGCAGATTTCCGACGACGGGCAGATCTTCGCGGACGGTGCCCAGGTGGGCCAGTTGAACATGGTCACCGTGAACGACCTGACCGCCCTGGAAAAGCTGGGCGGCAACATGTACCGGCTGCGGCCCGGATCCAACGCGGGCGAGGTGCCCGCCGAAGGTGCCTACGTGGCCCAGGGCTACCTGGAGGCGTCCAACGTCGAGGTGGTCTCCGAAATGGTGAACATGATCGAAGCCCAGCGGCAGTTCGAAGCCTATCAGAAGGTGATGCAGACCACCGATTCCATAGATCGGGAGGCTACGCAGAAGGTTGGCAAGAAAGTCTAGGGCGTGTTTGCAAACGGTCCTTTTGCCCGCTGGCTTCGTCAAACTTCGCCTGCCATTTCAGTCAAATACCGAAGAGTATATTCCTTCATGACAGGCTTGTTTTCCTCGCCAGCGAACAAAAAACCTGCTTGCAAACACGCCCTTGCGTTCCAGCCGCCCTCAAGGTTTCTGACAACCGCCGCAGCGCGGGCATGCGTGCCCAGTGCATCCGGCATCCGGTTTGCAAACACCTGGCTGGCGGGCAACTACCGCCGGACAACTGACGGAACCAAACTCCTCGCAAGGAGACAACGACCATGATGCGTTCACTCTGGACGGCCGCCACCGGCATGGTGGCCCAGCAGCTCAACATCGACGTGATTTCCAACAACCTCGCCAACGTGAACACCACGAGCTTCAAGAAGAGCCGCGCGGAGTTCGAGGACCTCATGTACCAGAACATGCGCATCGCCGGTTCCGCCACCGAAGGCGACAACCGCATTCCCACCGGCATCCAGGTGGGCATGGGCGTGCGGCCCACCACGGTGCACAAGTTCTTCACCCAGGGGGACTATTCCAACACCGGCAACTCGCTGGATCTTGCCATCGAAGGCGACGGCTTCTTCCTGGTGCAGGTGAACGGCGAAGACGCCTACACCCGCGCGGGCGCGTTCAAGCTGAACCAGGACGGGGTTGTGGTGACCGCCAACGGCTACACCCTGCAACCGGAATTCACCGTGCCCGCCGAAACCAAGAGCATCACGGTGACGGAAAACGGGCACATCTCCGCCCTGGACACCAACGGCACGGCGCTGGCCGAGGCCGACATCCCCCTCTACACCTTCATCAACCCGGCGGGCCTCGAAGCGCGCGGACGCAACCTGTACACGCCGTCCGAAGCCTCTGGCGAGGCGGTGGAAGGCGTGCCCGGCGAAGACAACGTGGGCACCATTGCCCAGGGCTTTCTGGAAATGTCCAACGTCGAGGTGGTGGACGAGATGGTGAACATGATCGTGGGCCAGCGCGCCTACGAAATGAACTCCAAGGCCATCCAGACGTCGGACACCATGTTGCAGACTGCTGTCCAGCTGAAGCGTTAAGGGCGTCCCTGCTGCGGGCTTTTCATCCCCTGCCAGCGTCGGAAGGGCTCTGCGCTCCGGTCGAGCACGGCAAGAGCGCGTTGCGGTCGCCATCCGTAAGGCTCGCAAGTTCGCCTGACGGCTGCCGCGCACTCCCGTTGCGAGTCGTCCGTCCTCCTTGGCAGGAAATGAATATCCTTGCAGCATGATTCGCCCTTTAAAGACAGGGAGACACCGCATGATCCGCCACCACCGTTCCGCACCCACCCGTCATTCCGCCGTCATGGTGTCCGCGTTCGCCGGTCCCATGGCCTGGCTGGCCGCGCTGGCCCTTGCCGTCGGGCTGCTGGCCTTCGGCCTTGCCCCGGCGCGGGCCGGCACCGCCGACGCGGGCTGGCGAATCCGGCTGCTGGACGCCGCCGTGGTGTCCGGTGCCACGGTGACCCTGGGCGAGATCGCGGAGCCGGTGGGCCCCATTTCTCCGCAGGCCTGGCGCGAACTGGCCGCCACCCCCTTGTGGCCGTCCCCTACCGAGCCGGGCCGCCCCATGAGCGTCAACCGCCCGCGCCTGCAACAGGCCCTGCGCGAGGCCCTGCGCGATACCGAGTCGCTGTGTCTGTACCCCGGCACGCTGGTGCTCCAGCGCGGCGGCGCGGTGCTGCGCGAAGGCGACCTGCGCGCCCTGGCCGTCAGAGCTCTGACACCCGCGCTGTCCGCCATGCCCGGCGAAGCATCCATGCAGGATTATCGCCTGCCGCCCTACGTCTTTCTGGCCCATCCGCAGCAGCAGGTGGTGGTGGAAAACACCCTGGCCGCCCCCGGCCGCAACACCCTGCGCTTTGCCGTGCGCGAGGTGGACGGCAGCATCGTGCGCAAGTTCACCGGGTCGGCCTTCGTGGACGTGTGGGCCGACGTGCCCTGCGCCGTCCAGCCCGTGAACAAGGACGACGTGCTGACCCCCGACAGGATCACCCGGGCGCGCAAGAATCTGGCCTACCTGCGCGAACCCGCGTGGGACGGCCTGGGCGGTCCGTGGCGCCTGACCCGCCCCGTGGGCGCCGACCAGGTGATCTACCAGAGCGATCTTTCCGGCGTGCCCACCGTGCGGCGCGGCAGCGTGGTGATGGTGTTGTACGAATCCGGCTCGGTGCGCCTGCAGGTGCAGGGCGAGGCCATGGCCGACGGCGGCCCTGGCGAGACCATTCCCGTGCGCAACATGCAAAGCAAGCGGCAGATCTATGCCGCGGTGAAGGATGGGGGGACGGTGGTGGCCCGGTAGGCCCCCCCTTAAGGGTAGAAGTTCGCTCCCTCCGCAATTTCAAGGAGAACCGTCATGAAACGCAGACTGCTCGCCGCCGGGTGCGCCATGCTGCTGCTTTCCGGGTGCAATGCCGCCCGCCAGCAGCCTTCGCCGGTGCCGCCTGTCACGCAGCCGCAGGCCTATTCCGAACCGGAAGACGCGGCAGCCAACCCCGGTTCGCTGTACAGCGAATCGGACTCGGAGTTCCTGTTCTCCGACAATCGCGCCCGCCGGGTGGGCGACATCGTGCTGGTCAAGGTGGTGGAAACAGACAAGGCCAAGAACAAGGCCGACACCACCGCCGACAAGACCAGCACCAACGAACTGGGTGTCAGCGCCTTCTTCGGGCAGTCCAGTGCGTCCATCAACCCCATGAATCCCGCTGGGGCCTTTGGCGGCGCGGTGGGTACCAACCCCGTCCTGGGCACCAGCTCCACCTCCAAGCATTCCGCCACCGGTGAAACCAAGCGTGAAAGCACCGTCACCACCACCATCGCCGCCCGCGTGCTGCGCGTGCTGCCCGGCGGACTGATGGAAGTGGAAGGCGCCCGCGAAACCCGCGTCAACGACGAGACCCAGTACATCGTGGTCAGCGGCCTTGTGCGCGCCCGCGACGTGGCCTCGGACAACTCCGTGACCTCGTCGCAGATGGCCAATGCCCGCATCGAGTACTACGGAAAGGGCACCCTGGCGGACAAGCAGAAGCCGGGGTGGTTTACCCGTCTGATGGACAACGTCTGGCCCTTCTAGTGCGAACGCGGCGATTCCGCCCGCATGCATCGTCAAACATCGCCGCCGTCGGGGTCGAGTACCAAAGAGTACACTCCCCCGGCGGCGGCTTCGTTTTCCTTGCCTTCGGACGGACTTGCCGCGTTCGCACCGCGCGATGTGGGTGAGGGGAGAAGAAACACATCCCCTCGTCGTCGGCCCCGCTTTCCTTGCCTACGGGCCAGCCGGGCGCATTTCCTGTGCGTTGCCAAGCTCGGGAGAAGAGGGAAAAACGTTTTCCCCTCTACCGATACAGTGTGGCGCGAACGTGGCAAGTCCGTTCGCAGGCAAGGAAAACGGGATGTTCGCGACGGGAGCGTACAAGGACGTACGTGACCGGAGCGAACATCCCGTTTGACGATGCATGCGGGCGGAATCGCCACGTTCACGGCTGGCACGGTGTTGGCAATAGCCGTAGGCAGCGCCGGAATACCGTCGGATACCCGTCGGTGCCGCGCCCTGCGGAATGCTTATTTCTTGACCGTCAGCAATCCGCGCGCCCCATCCCTTCGCGCACGCCCGGCCCACGTCCGGCGCACATTCGGGGGGGGCGCCGCGTAACGGGCTGCCCCGCGCAGCCGTATTTTCGGAGAAATGCCATGTCGCCCAGCCTTCGTTCCCTCACCGCCCGCCTTCTCGTCGTCCCGCTGCTTGCGGCCCTGTGGCTGCTGGCCCTGCCGGGCGGCGCCGGGGCCGTGCGCATCAAGGACATCGCCAGCTTCGGCGGCGTGCGCGACAACCAGCTCGTGGGCTACGGCCTGGTAGTGGGCCTGGGCGGCACGGGCGACAAGAAGGATTCCACCTTCACCATGAGTTCCATGGTCAACCTGCTGGAACGCATGGGCGTGGCCGTGGACCAGGCCAAGTTGAAGCCCAAGAACGTGGCCGCCGTCATGGTCACCACCCGCATGCCCGTTTCCGCCAAGCCCGGCACCCGGCTGGACGTCACCGTATCGTCCATGGGCGACGCCACCAGCCTGCAAGGCGGCGTGCTGCTGATCACCCCGCTGAAGGGCGTGGACGGCAAGGTGTACAGTCTGGCGCAAGGGCCGCTGGCCCTGGGCGGCTTTGCCGTGGAAGGGCAGGCCGCCCGCGCCCAGAAGAACGTCACCACCGTGGGCACCATCCCCGGCGGGGCCATCGTGGAGCGGGGCATTCCCTTCCAGTTCAACAGTCAGGATACGCTGACCCTGCACATGTCCAGCGCCGACTTTTCCACCACCATGCAGGTGGTGGAGCGACTGAACCGGGTCATGGGCGGCAGCTACGCCAAGGCCCAGGACGCCACCACCGTGGCTCTGGACGTGCCGCCCGCCTACCGGGGCAACCTGGTGCCGCTGATGGCCTCCATCGAAAACATCGAAGTCACCCCCGATGGCCCCGCCAAGGTGGTGGTGGACGAAAAGACCGGCACCGTGGTGCTGGGGCGCGACGTGCGCATCTCTCGCGTGGCCGTGGCCCACGGCAGTTTGCAGGTCACCGTGCAGGAAGGCATGGACGTCTCGCAGCCCGGCCCGTTCAGCCAGGGGCAGACGGTGGCCACGCCGCGCACCGACATCAACGTGCGTGAAGAAAACCGCCGCCTGATGCTCATGGAAGGGGCCACCCTGCAGGAACTGGTGGATGGCCTGAACGCCATCGGGGCCACCCCGCGCGATCTTGTCTCGATCCTTCGAGCCATGAAGACGGCGGGGGCGTTGCACGCGGATCTCGAAGTTATTTAGCTGCGGCACAAGGGTCTTTTTGCCTCTGCCGTCGTCAGAACGCTTTTTTGCTCCGGTCGAGTACCGCAAAAGTACGCTCCCTCCACAAAAAGAGCGTTCTTCCTCGGCAGAGACAAAAACTCCTCTTGTGCCGGGGCCTCGCGCCGCCAGCCGGATTGCCCGTTTGCAGGGGCATGAAGTCCCAGCCCAGCCGGAAGGACAGCAACCATGACCGCTCCCGTCGATCCGAAACTCGCCACCGCCGCCTCGGCCCAGCACGAGCTTACCCAGCGCAAGCTCGAGATGGATGCCCTGCGCAAGCGCCTGCGCACCGATCCGTCCAAGGAACAGAAGCTGCGCGAGGCGTGCGAAGGGTTCGAATCCATCTTCGTGCAGAAGATGTGGGAGCAGATGCGCGCCACCCTGCCCAAGGAAGGCTACCTGCACAGCAAGGAAGAAGAATTCTGGCAGTCCATGTTCGATCAGGAGCTTGCCAAAAAGATGACCTCCGCCGGGGGCATCGGGCTGGCCGACATGATCTACGAGCAGCTTTCGACCAAGCTTACCGACGCCAGCCGCACCACCGCGCCCAGTTCGGTGCGCGAGCCGGTGCCGGTGAAGCCGGTGTCACTGGTGCCGCGCATGATCACCCCCGCGTCCGAGGGGGCGAGCGGGACAGGCGGGACAGGCGGGACAGGCGGGGTCAGGTCCGGTGCCGCTTCATCCATGTACGAGCCCGCCAGCCCGGAGGCACCCGTGGCGGGTGACGCCCAGGTATCGGGCGCGACAGGGACGGACGCGAAAGTCGGGCCCGCAAGTCAGGCCGAATCAGCAAGTCAGGCCCAATCAGCAAATCAGGCCGGACACACCATCGTACAGCAGCATCTGGCCGAACTGGAGCGTCAGGTGGCCGCCGCGCCCCCTGCTGGCGAGGCCAGCCGGGTGGTGGCAACCGTGCAGGTCGCATCGGCGGTGGCTGCCACCGCTGGCTCCGCTGGCGCAACCGCCGTTGCTGGTGACGCTGCCGCCGCTGGCGCCGTTGCGGGTCAGTCCGCCACGGCACCGGCTGCCGCCGCCGAAGCCGGGCAGGCAACTGCCGCCACCTCCAGGGCCCAGCGCCGTGGCGCGCGCGGCCTGCCCGCCGCGTCCGTGGCGGGCGAGAGTCTGCGCAAGGTGCGCAGCCCCATGCGCGACGCCCAGTTGGGCCCGCCCATCGTGCACCGCACCGGGGCCATGAAGCGGACTTCCTCGCCTTCGTCCACGCGCACGCTTGCCGTGCCCACGGGTGCGCCCTCGGCGGCCGAACTGCAGGCCAGCCCCGCCGGCCAGGCCGCGCAGGGCGTACAGGCTGCCGCAGTCGGCGACGGGGCCGGCAGCGGGGCCTCCACGGCGTCCGGTACAACGTCATCGGCGTCCGGCGCGGCCTCCCCTGCATTGGGCGCGACAGCTCCGGCCGCCGCGTCGTCCGCCGCACCCGTCACACCCGCCACCCCGGTTTCCAAGGCATCGCCCACGGGCGGTCCCGCAGTGGCTTCGGGCACGCCGGGTTCCATGACCTGGCCGCATGAAGGGCGCATCGCCTCCGGCTTCGGCTGGCGCAACGACCCCCTCACCGGCGAACGGGCCTGGCATCCGGGCGTGGACATTGCCGTGACCGAGGGCGATCCGGTGCGCGCGGCGTGGGACGGCAAGGTGGTCTTTGCCGGAGAACGGGCCGACTACGGCAGGCTGGTGGTGCTGGAGCACCCCGGCGGCTGGCGCAGTTTCTACGGCCACAACGGCAGCCTGGACGTGCGCGAGGGCGACGTGGTCCGGGCGGGCACGGAAATTGCCAAGGCAGGGGGGACGGGCCGCGTTGCCGGGCCGCATCTTCACTTCGAGGTGCGCCAGGGCGAACTGGCGGTGAACCCGGAATACGCGGCGCGCAGCCTCGCTTCCGGGGGTGTCGCGGCACAACGGACCCGCACCGGAGGATAACCAGATGTACGACCAGATACGCGGCAATCTTGTCCGGCAGACCAAGGGGCTGGAGGTTCTGGCGCTGCTGCTCGAGGAAGAGTTTGCCCACCTGCGCGGGCGCTCGCCCGACGCCGTGAGCGCCGTGGAATTCTCCATCCACGAACTGATGCGCCAACTGGCCTGCGAACGCGTGGACCTGAAGGCGGTCATGCAGCGCACCCGGCTTTCGGAATACGCGGCCATGCTGCCGGAGGAACAGGGCGAGGAAGTGCGCGCCCTCATCGCGCGCATCGACGCCCAGGAACAGCACTGCGCCCGCCAGGCCTCGCTGAACGCGGACCTGGCCCTGGCCTTGCTGGACCAGAGCCAGGAACTGCTGGACTACCTGCATCGCCGCCTGGTCCCCCCCAAGCAGGAAACCTACGGACGCAAGGGCGGCATGACCACCTCGCGTGCCGAGGCGGCGCTCATCCGCGGGAGGCTGTAAATGGCCGGTATCACCTCGCTGCTCAACATGGGGCAGCTTTCGCTGCTGGCGAACCAGACCGCCATCCAGACCACGGGCAACAACATCGCCAACGTGAATACCGTGGGGTATTCGCGCCAGGCGGTGCGCTTCGAGGAGTATCCCGCCCTCGACGGCTTTCCGGGTCAGATCGGCAATGGTGCCTACGCGGCGGAGGTGTACCGCTATTTCAACGGGTTCGTGGAAAAGTCGTATCTGGATAAGTCCTCGCAGCAGTCGCGCTGGGATGCGCAGTACGAAATGCTGCAAAGCGTGGAAAGCCTGTTCAACGAATCGTCAACCCCCGGCATCAACGCCGCCATGTCGCAGTTCTTCGCCGATTGGCAGGCCCTTTCGCAGCGGCCCGACGACAAGGCCAGCCGCGACGCGCTGCTTTCGCATTCCGACAACATGGTCAAGCTGCTCCAGAATGCCGAGTCCAACCTGCGCGTCATGCAGCAGCAGATGGACCAGTACCTGAAGCAGGAGGTTGACGAGGCCAACAGCCTGATCAAGCAGATCGCGGAGTTGAACCGGCAGATCGAAATGCACGACGAGCCGGGCAAGAACAACGCCAACACCCTCATCGACAACCGCAACCTGCTGGTGCGCGAACTGTCGCAGAAGCTCGACGTCGACGTGGTGGACAACGGCAGCGGCAGGTTCACGGTGGTCACCAAGGCCGGTCACACCCTGGTGGACGGGGTGAACGCCTTCTCGCTGGACTACCAGGGGCCGCAGTCGCAGCAGTCGCTGGTGCCCGGTTCGGACTTCGACGGCGAGATCCACTTCGACGGTTCGGACGAGTACGAATACACCCTTGACGTGGTGCAGTCCGGCGCGGTGACCAGCGGCGCGGGCGCGGCCATGTTCCGCGTCTCGCTGGACGGCGGCAAGACCTGGCTGAAGGACGAGAACGGCAACGACCGGTTATTTGCTGCTCGTCCTGAGGACCAGAAGGTCAAGGTGCAGGGGCTGGACATCTATTTCAGCGGGGCCACCCAGGACCTGGAGGCGGGCGACCGCTTCACCGTCACGCCCAAGAGCGGCGTGTACTGGGTGACGCCCACCACCTCGCCCCTGAACATTTCGCCCCAGACCATGGCCGACGGCACCGACAACCCCCGGCGCATCACCGGCGGGACCATCGGCGGGTACATGGTTTTCCGCGATACGCAGGTGGGCCGCTACGTGGACCGCGTGAACGCCCTGTCGGAATCGCTGATCTGGGAAGTGAACCGCCTGCACAGCCAGGGCGCGGGGCTCGACCACATGTCGGTCATGAGCGGCACCTACGGCGTGTCCGATCCGTCCATCGCCCTGGGGTCCGACAGTTCCGGTCTTGCCTGGCTGGACAAGCTGGAGTCGGGCAACTTCAGCATGTACGTCTACGATGCCGCCAGCGGCACCTACCTTTCCAATGCCTCCGGCCCGCTGGACTTCGACACCGCCACCCCGGGCATCCAGAACTTCGACCCCACGGTGCATTCGCTGAACGACGTGCGCGACGCGCTGAACAACACCTTCGGCACCTACGTCACCGCCGACATCGTGGACAACAAGCTCGTCGTGCGCAGCAACGACGGCTACAAGTTCGGCGTGGGGTCGGACTCCGCCGGCCTGCTGGCGGGCCTTGGGCTGAACACCTACTTCCAGGGGTCGGATGCCTCCACCATCGCCGTGCGACCGGACGTGCGCAGCGACACAAATTTCATCAATGCCGGCAAGATCAACGGTGGCAACGAGGCCAACGCGGGCGACAACGACACCGCCACGGCCATCGCCGGGCTGGCCACCAAGGAAGTGACCATCTCGACCACCTTCGAGCGGGCCAGCTCGCAGACCCTGTCGGAATACTACAGCGCCATCGTGGCCACCGTGGGCGCGGATACCGCGTCCACCAAGTTCAACGCGGCCTACACCGCAACCCTGGCCAAGGACCTGGACGAGCGCCAGAGCGCATCGGCCGGGGTGAACCTGGACGAAGAGATGGCCAGTCTCGTCAAGTTCCAGCACGCCTACAAGGCGGCGGCCAAGCTGGTAACCACGGCGGACCAGATGATGCAGACGCTGCTGGGCCTCAAGCAGTAGCGCCGTAAGGAGTCTCCCATGGCAGGACGCGTTTCGCAGCGGACCATGTTCGACAATTACATCTCGAACATGAACTATGCGCTGTCCAACCTCATGGAATCGAACATGCAGGCGGCCAGCCAGAAGCAGGTCAACCGCCCGTCGGACGATCCCGTGGGCATGGCCCGCATCCTGAACTACCGCGCCTCGCTGGCCACCAATGAACAGTACCAGAAGAACGTGGGCCAGGCCGAAAGCTGGCTGAGCCTTGCGGACAAGACGCTGACCCAGGTCAGCACGGTGCTCACCCGCATCAAGGCCCTGGCGGAACAGGCCGCCACGGGTTCGGTAAGCCCGGAGAACCGCAAGGAAATCAGCTACGAAATGCGCGAGCTGTACGGGCAGCTCATCAACCTGGCCAACACGGAAAACGAAGGCCGCCACATCTTCGCCGGGCACAAGATCGAGGACGCCGCCTACGTTGCGGGACTTGCCGTCACCGCCAACGACCCGGCATTGTCGAACACCTCGTTCACGGTGGAGGGCGGGGCCAGCAACACCATCGTGTTCCAGTTCCTGGAAAGCGGCACCATCGGCACCGACGCGCTGGACTACCGCTACTCCGAGGACGGCGGCACCACCTGGAAGACCGGCACCCTGGCCTCCAACGCAGCGCCGGTGATGCTGGGCGGGGCGCGACTGACCATGTCGCCGGGGGCCACGGTGACCGCCGTGGATACCGGCAACGAACACGAGACGGACAACGGCACCTGGCTGTACATTCGGCCCACGGCCATCTACAAGGGCGACGATTCCAACTCGACGGGCCTCACGGCAGAGCGATACGGGGCCGCCAACATCGCGGCCACGGCCGATGGTTCGTTCTCGCGCGACGTCATGGTGCGCATCGACCAGTCGGGCACGCTGTCCGGGTCCATCAGCTATTCGTACAGCATGGACGGCGGCTCAAGCTGGGTGCCGGCCACCGCTTCCGGCACGGGCGGCCCGGTGTCGCTGCTGGTGCCCGGCGGCTTCCTGACGCTGGCATCCAACGGGGGCAACGCGCTGGCGGCGGGCGACCAGTTCGTCATAAAACCCCACCGCGCCGCGCTGGAATACGAGATTTCGCCCGGCGAGTACATGTCGGTGAACAACGTGGGCAAGGACATCTTCGGCGGCCTGTACCAGGCGCCGGGGCAGTCCGGCGCCACGGCGGTGTACGATGGCGACGGGCGCAACATGTTCGAGGTGGTGGGCAGGCTGATCGCCTTCACCGAAACCAACAGCCAGACCGGCATCCAGCAGGCGCTGGACGAGTTGGGCACCGCGTCCAAGGTCATCCTGACGGCGGCGGCGCGCGTGGGCGGCAAGGAAAACCGGCTCGACGTGGTGCAGGGCATCCTGGAGTCGCAGGAAGACGACCAGACCGCGCGCATGAGCAGCATAGAGGACGTGGACGTGGCCAAGCTGATGACGCAGCTCGCGCAGCAGCAACTGACCTACAACAGCGTGCTCAAGTCGTCCTCCATGATCATGCAGATGAATCTCACGAACTTCCTGTAAGGGCCGGGCCACATGCTCATACTCACACGCCGGCCGGGCGAAAGCCTGTACCTTGGCGACAACATTCGCATTACCATCCTTGGCATGCAGGGAAAGCAGGTCAAGATCGGGCTCGACGTACCCGGCGACATGGTCGTGTACCGAGAGGAAGTCTACCGGCGCGTCATGGAGGAAAACCGCATGGCGCTCGAAACCAGCAACGCTGACCTGCTCGCGGCGACACAGATATGGCACGACAAAACGAAAGAGTGATCCAGACCCGGCTTGGCCGCCAGAAGGTGGCGCTGGACAAGGTGCTGTATTTTCCCCGGGGCCTCATGGGCTTCGAGGACAAGCACGAGTTCACGCTGCTGCAACTGCGCGAGGGCGCGCCCTTCCTGATCCTGCAAAGCATGGACGACCCGCGTCTGGGCCTGCTGGTGGGCGACCCGTACAGCTTCATCGAGGACTACCCCATCCGCATCGGCGATGCGGAACAGAAGCTGTTGCGGCTGCGCACCATCCGGCAGGTGGCCGTGCTGGTCACCGTGTCCATTCCGCCGGGGCGCCCCGAAAAGACGGCGCTGAACCTTACCGGCCCCATCCTGATCAACCACGAGGCCCGGCTGGGCCTGCAAGTGCCCCAGACCGACGCGCGTTTTCCCTCGCAGTACTACCTGCACGAGCAGGGCAACTGCCCGGCGGAACGCGCGCAGAACGGGGACGGGGATGTGGCGGGAGCCGGGACCGTGAACGGCGAAGAGCCGGAACCCGGCGGTGCGGCGGACGGCGGGGCGTAGGCCCGGCAGGTCCGGACCTTCGGACGGAAATCATGCACGTGAAAGGGCGGCCCCATCAGGGGCCGCCCTTTCGCATGGTGACGACAAAACACGACACACGGAACAGGCACGACAAACACAATTGGCACGGCAGGCTCCCGAATTCCCGCGTGCCGGTGGAGAATGGCGGGCGTGTCAGTCGCCCCGGCGGGCGCGTTCCCCGGCCACCAGACCGGAAAGCCCCATCTTGCGGATGCGGTAGCCCATCTGGCGCGGGGTGATGCCCAGCGCGGCGGCGGCACGGTGCTGCACCCAACCGTTGCGGCGCAGGGCGGCGATGATCTCGTTGCGTTCGATGTCGCGCAGGGTGGTGGGGTGCGCATCGCCGTGGAAGTCCGCGCCTCCATGAAAGCCCGGGCTGGCGTGGCCGGCAGGCGCATCGCGGGCCGCCGGGCCTCCGTGCGGGGCACCGTGGCCCGTGTCCGCGGGACCGTGGGCCGTGCCCCCCGTCATTCCCCCCGTCGTCCCTCCGAACATTCCGCCAGACTGGGGCGCATGTGGAACCGGGTGCGCCGTATGCGCGGGATGGGCCGGGTAGGGCCCGTCGGGCAGGGCATTCTCCGTGGCGGAATGCTCCAGCAGCGGCTCCAGGAAGCGCCGGTCGATCTGGCCCGATTCGGACAGGATGGCCAGGCGCTCGATGAGGTTTTCCATCTCGCGCACGTTGCCGGGCCATTCGTGGCGGCGCAGCAGGGCCAGTGCGTCCGGGGCCAGGGTGATCACCCGGCGGTAGTCGCGGGCGGCCTTGGCCAGAAAGTGGTTGAGCAGGCGCTCCACGTCGTCGGGCCGTTCGCGCAGGGCGGGCACCCGGATGGGGAACACGCACAGCCGGTAGTACAGGTCCTGGCGAAAGCGCCCCTGTTCGGAAAGCAGGGCCAGGTCGCGGTTGGTGGCGGCCACGATGCGCACGTCCACGCGGTGGGTCTGGTTGCTGCCCAGGCGTTCGAACTCGCGGTCCTGGATGACCCGCAGCAGCTTGGCCTGGATGCCGGACGGCAGTTCGCCGATTTCGTCCAGAAAGATGGTGCCCCGGTGGGCTTCCTCGAAACGGCCCGCCCGCACGGCGGCGGCACCCGTGAACGCGCCCTTCTCGTGGCCGAACAGTTCCGCCTCCAGCAGCGTTTCCGGGATGGAGGCACAGTTCACCTTCACGAAGGGGTGGACCATGCGGTCGGAAAGGTTGTGCAGCAGGCGTGCGATGAGCGTCTTGCCCACGCCCGATTCGCCCAGCAGCAGCACCGTGGCCTTGGTGGGGGCCACCCGTTCTATCTGGCGCTGCACGTCCAGCATGACCGCGCTGCGCCCCACGATGTAGTCGCCCCGCTCGTCCAGCACCTGGGTACGCAGCTTGACGTTTTCGCGGCGCAGGGTGGCCACCCGCTCGTTGAGCTGTTCGTTCAGGCTCAGGAACTGGGCCACCAGGGTGGCCACGATGCCCAGGAATTCCACGTCCTCCGAAGTGGACACGTCGTCGCTGAACAGGCGGTCCACGTTCAGCACGCCGATGGGCGTGCCCTGCTTCAGGATGGGCACGCCGAGGAAGGATATCTTGCCCTTTTCCACCTTGCGCGCGCCGGTGCGGTCGAGAAACAGCGGGTCGGTGCGCACGTCGCGCACGATGTAGGGGCGGGCGGTCTGGAAGATGGTGCCCGTCACCCCCTCGTCCAGCCGGTACACGCCCCGTCCGCGTTCCTCGGGGGTAAGCCCGTGCGAGGCGGCGATGACCAGTTGTCCCGTCTCGCGGTCGGGCAGGGTGATGGTGGCGCGCTTCATGGAAAGGGTTTCCGAAAGCACGCGCAGGACCTCTTCAAGGGCCTGTTCGAGGTCCAGGGCCCGGTCGAAGACCTGGCTGATGGCGTAGAGGGCCTTGAGTTTCAGGCTTTGCAACGTGCACGGCATGCCGGGTGTGTTGCAAGGATGGTTCCGCATTGACGGGGCGGCCATGTGCAGGAAATCAGAAAACGATTTCAGATCGTTGCGTGAAGGGGACAGGGGACTGTACGAATTGCGTCGGAATTTGTTTTAACAATTAACGAAAAAAACAAGCGCCGAAAATGCCATTTTTGAAAAAGTTGTATTTTCGGCGCTCCGTTACACGGCACGCGGCATTGTCGGCCCGAGGCCCAGACGCCGCAGGCGTCGTCGTGGTGCCGGTCGCCGCAGGCGTCGCCATGCTGCCGTCGCCGCAGGCGTCGTCGTGCTGCCAGACGCCGCAGGCGTCGTCGTGGTGCCGGTCGCCGCAGGCGTCGCCATGGTGCCGTCGCCGCAGGCGTCGTCGTGCTGCCGTCGCCGCAGGCGTCGTCGTGGGGAAAAACGCCGGGGGTCAGCCTTCGAAGCGGGATGCGTCGTCGTCACCGCCGGGGCCGGGGTTTCCGGCCCTGGCGCGCGGCGCGCCCCGGTTTTCCGCCATGTCCTGGCGCTCCGCCTCGCCCTCGCCGGTCCGCGCGGCAGGGGCAGTGGGGGGCACGGGGGCAGCGGGTGCCGACGACGCCGCCAGCGGGGGCAGCCCCTCGATGGCACGCACGTGCACGTCCATCTGCGGGAAGGATATCTCGATGGCGTTCTCGCGGAACAGGCGGTCGATGGCCCGGCGCAGGTCGGACGCCGTGGAGGCTCCGTAGTTCAGGTCGTCCACCCACACCCGCAGCACGAAGTCGAGGCTGCTGGGGCCGAAGTCCTGGAACAGCACGTTGGGCGCGGGGTCGTGCATCACCCGGGGGTGGTCGTCCGCTGCCTGCTTCAGCAGTTCGGTCACCTTGTCGATGTCCGAGCCGTAGGCCACGCCGATGGCGATGTCGCGGCGCATGCGCATGCTGTTGCGGGTCCAGTTGGTGAGCCGGTTGGACACGAATTCGGAGTTGGGCACGAAGATCACGGCGTTGTCGAAGGTTTCGACGGTGGTGGAGCGGATGCTGATCTTGCGCACCGTGCCCCATGTCTCGCCGATCTGGATGATGTCGCCCTCCAGCAGCGAGCGGCCAAAGATAAGGATCAGCCCGCTGAAGAAGTTGTTGAAGATGGTCTGCAACCCGAAGCCCAGACCCACGCTGAGGCCACCGGCGATGACCGTGAGGCTGGTCAGGCTTACCCCCAGGGCGTTCAGCACCACCAGGCCGAACAGCGCCCACAGGGCATAGGTCAGCCCGGTCTGCAACGGCGGGATCACGCCGCGCTCCACGCGGGGCAGTCGCGCGGGCAGGTTGTCGAGGAACGAGGTGCCCACGGCGATGGCCGAGCGGGTAAGGTAGAACAGCAGCACCAGCCCCAGCACCCGCAGCGAGTTGAACGACACGGAACCCACGTTGACGTTCAGTTCCAGCGCCTGGCGCATCATGTACGGTCCGCCGGGGAAGGCGGACATCCACGGCAGCAGGGTGGCGGCGGCCACCACCCACATGGCGGGGGCGCCAAGGCCCAGCACCAGGCCGCGCAGCAGGGCGCGCATGCCCTTTTCCGGCAGGCGTTCCGCCAGCAGGGTCACCAGGGCCACCAGCACGGCGCCCAGTTGCAGGGCCACCGCCACGGCCAGCCCCACCAGGAAGAACGGGATGGCCAGCCGCGCCCAGCCGAACACCGCCGCCAGCAGCGAGACGATGCACAGCGCGGGCACGCAGGCCAGCAACACCTTTTCCAGCAGGGGCAGCACATGGGGTCTGCCGCGCCGGGCGCGCACGCCCAGCACCGCCACCATGCACAGCGCCCAGGCCGGGGCCAGCAGCACGGCGGGCGGATTCAGGAACAGCAGCAGCACGCCGATGGCCGCCGGGGCGAACAGCAGCGACAGGGGCGAACGCCGCGGCACGCCGGCAAGGCCGGCGGCGCGCAGGCTCCAGACCAGGGTCAGCTCGCCCCACAGCAGCAAGAGGTGCGCGGGCACCACCACGGCCCGGTACACCTCGCCGCCGCGGGTCCACGAGGCGAAGTGCAGGGCGATGCCTACGGCGATCCACGGCCAGCTGCGGGCGGCCACGTTGCGGCAGCTGTCGCCCCAGCCGCCGGGCAGCTGGCAGCCGCGCCGCAGGGCCAGCCTGCCCAGCAGGAACAGGGCTGTCGCCAGAAAGGCAAAGCGCAGCAACAGCGCACCCCAGTCGCGGGTAGACTGCGGAAATTCGGTGGCCAGGCGCACCTCCGTCGTGTCCGACCATGCGGCCAGGTTGGCGGGCAGCGACTGCCACACGCCAAGGTCCATCAGCGAACTGGAGGCCACCAGATAGTAGGAGCGCCACAGCGCGGGCAGTTGCGCGTCGATCTGCTCCAGCGCCTGGGCCAGCTTGGCGGCCACGGCGTGGCCGGGGTCCAGGGCGCGGGCAAGGCGGGTGCGCAGGGTCGTCAGGTTCTTGCGGCCTTCGGTGAGCTTGGCCAGATATTCGGAGAGGTCCTTGGAAAGATCGCTGGACCGTTCCGTGGCCAGGTGTTCGGACAATTCCTTGTCCAGTGCGTTGAAGTCGTCCAGGCGCTGGCGCACGGCGGCATCGGTGGCCTCCATGGGGGCCAGCCGCCCTTGCAGGGTGCGCTGCACACCCGCCAACTGGCGGCGGATGGCGGCCATTTCGCTGGGGTGGTTGCGGCTCAGCTGGTACAGGGCGAACAGGCGCTGGTAGTCGCGCTGCACGGCGGACACCTGGCTGTCCAGAGTCTTCACCATGTCCGGCAGCGACTTGCGCAGCCGGTCGGTTTCCTCCACCAGGGCGATCAGTTCCTGGTCGCGCGTCTGCCAGATGAGGTCCATGGCCTGCTGCCCGTCCGGTAAGGCTTGGGGCGTATCCCCCGGCAGGGAGGGGGCGCTGTCGGCGGACTGGGGCGTTGCCTGGGCCGCCAGCGCGGTGCGCGGGGCGGGCAGGCCGCACCATGCGGGGGCCAACCCGGCAAGCAGGGCCATGCCCAGCAGGGCCAGCGCCATGGTCAGGCGGCGGGGGGAACGGAACGGAAGGCGTATGGGGGCATGAAGCATGGTGGTCTGCATCCTGTGGTGTTGCTGTTCGCGGTGTCCGGCGCGGGCCATATCCGCACCGGGCACGAGCCGGCATGTGCCGGACGTGGACCGGACTTCACCCTATACGCCGCCACGGCATGTTGTTCAACGTTCGGATGGGGGGCGCCGCCGCGTGTCCGGATTTTTCGCCGGAAGCGCTTGCCCGGTTAGGAAAATTGGGCAAGAATGCAAGTATTCACGTCAAGCATGGCCCCTCCTTGGGCACGCGTTGCGCGCAACGCGTGCCCTGCCCCGGCGGAAGGACCGTTCCGCCTCCACCCGCCCGGCACTGGCGGAAGGAAGGCGCGGGGCCACGGTTGGCGAACCCAGGAGGAAACCGGCATGACCCCGGCTTTGCCGCCCGCCGCTCTGGTGCCCGTGCCCGACCCCATACCGGGGCCGTGGGGATGGTTCCAGGCGCTTCTGCTGCTCACCTTCGTGGTGCACCTGCTGTTCATGAACGTGGTGCTGGGCACGGCGGTGATCACCCTGTTCCGCTCGCTGCGCACGCCGTTCGCGCCGGGCGACCAGATCAACGTGGACATCCGCGAGACGGCGGCCTGGGTGCCGCGCGCCATGGCCCTGGCCGTGAACTTCGGGGTGCCGCCGCTGCTGTTCCTGCAGGTGCTGTACGGGCAGTTCATCTACCCCAGCTCCATCCTGATGGCCACGTGGTGGCTGGGGATCGTGGGCTTCGTGATGATGGCCTACTACGGCTTCTACCTGTACGGCCTGGGGCACGCCGTGCTCGGCCCGCGCCGCACCCTGGTGGCGGGCATCAGCGTGGCGCTGCTGCTGGTCAACGCCTTCGTGCTCACCAACAACGCCACCCTCATGCTGGACCCGGCCCGCTGGACCGGGTACGCCGCCTCGCCGGGCGGCACCCTGCTGAACTGGGGCGAACCTTCGCTCGTGCCGCGCTACCTGCACATGGTGGCGGGCGCGGTGGCCGTGGGCGGACTGTTCGTGGCCGGGCGCGCCCAACTGCTGCTGAAGGCGGGCGGCCCCGTGGCCTCCGGCCCGCAGGGGCCGCAGGACTGGAACCTGCGCATCACCGAAGGCCTCAAATGGTTTTCGCACGCCACCTACGCCCAGTTCGTGCTGGGCACGTGGTTTTTGCTCAGCCTGCCGGGACCCATGACGCGCCTGTTCATGGGCGGGCACGGGCTGGCCACCGGCGCCTTCGCGCTGGGGCTGGCGGGCACGGTGCTGGCCCTCGTGGCCGCCCGGCAGCGCCGGGTATGGCTGGCCGCCGGGGCCACGGTGGGCGTCATATTCCTGATGGCGGCCATGCGCGCCGTGCTGCGCGACGCCTGGCTGTCCCCGCATCTGGACGCGACCATGGCAAAGGCGGCGTCCGTGCCGGTTGTTCCTCCCATGGCCGGACAGGACGGCGCGGCCGCGCTGTTCGTGGTGTCGCTGGTGGCGGGCATCGCCGCCGTGTGGTGGCTGGTGGTCATCGCCCGCCGCAGCGGGAAGGAGGCGTAGGCCATGCAGTACCCGGTCTGGCAACTGCCGGTGAACGGCGGCCTGCTCATCGCGCTGATTTCCGTCATCCACGTGTTCGTGGCCCAGTTCGCCGTGGGGGGCGGGTTCTTTCTGGTCATGGCCGAGCGCAAGGGCCACGCGGAAGGCAGCAACGAGATATTGCAGTGGGTGAAGCGGCACAGCCGGTTCTTCGTGCTGCTGACAATGGTTTTCGGCGGTGTGACCGGGGTGGGCATCTGGCTGATCATCTCGCTGGTCAGTCCGGCGGCCACTTCGCAGTTGGTGCACCTGTTCCTGTACGGCTGGGCCACGGAGTGGGTATTCTTCCTGGGCGAGATCGCGGCGCTGCTGGTGTACTACTACACCTTCCAGCGCTGCATTTCGGGCCGCATGAGCAAGAAGGACCACATGGCGGCGGGCTGGCTGTACGCGCTGTTCGCCTTTCTGTCGCTGTTCATGATCAACGGCATCATCGGGTTCATGCTCACCCCCGGCGAATGGCCGCGCACCGGCAACTTCTGGGACGGGTTCTTCAACCCCACCTTCTGGCCCGCGCTGGTGTTCCGTTTTGCCCTGTGCCTGCTGCTGGCGGGGCTGTTCGCCATGATCACGGCCCTGCGCATACCCGGCCCGGCAACGCGCGAGGCCATGGTGCGCTGGTCGGCCAAATGGGTGTGCCTGCCGTTCATCGGGCTGCTGCTGGGCGCGGCGTGGTACTTCGCGGCGCTGCCCCCGGCCCAGCAGGCCATGATCCTGCGTCGCACGGACGACATCCGCCCCTTCGTCCTGGCCTGGCCGGTGGTCACCCCGCTGCTGTTCCTGGGCGGGCTGGCCTTTTTCGTCAAGGCCAGCGGCAGGGCGCGGGCCGTGCTGGCGGGCGTGGTGCTGCTGCTGGGCCTTGCCCAGGTGGGGGCCTTCGAGTGGGTGCGCGAGACGGGGCGCCGCCCGTGGGTCATCCACGGGTACATGTATTCCAACGGCATCCGCGCGGCGGACGTGGAGCGCATGCAGCGCGACGGCGCGCTGTCGCTGACCGCCTGGGCGGGCACGCGCCAGGTGACCGACGACAACCGCCTGGACGTGGGCCGGTTCCTGTGGGCGCAACAGTGCTCCAGTTGCCACGGCATGGGCAACCCCATGCTGGACATGGTGCCGCGCGCGGCCAAACGCGGCGTGGCCGGGCTGGAGGCGCAACTGGCCGGGCAGGGCAAACTGCTGCCCTACATGCCGCCCTTCTGCGGCACCCCGGCGGAACGCAACGCGCTGGCCGTGTATATCGCCCATGAGGTGGCCCGACGCGTTTCCAAATAGTCCTTTCGCCCGTTGGCTGCGTCAAACTTCGTCTGCCATGGCTTTGCTGTCCTTATCCGTAAGATTCGCGCTGCGCGCTCACCTAACGGCTAAGGCTCGGTCGAATACGATAAGAGTACGCGTTGCGGTCCTCATCCGTAAGGTTCGCTTCGCTCACCCAACGGCTGAGGCACTCCCTCATGGCAGACTCGTTTTCCTTGCCAACGAACGAAAATCCTCATTTGGAAACAGCCCCTAGACCCCCAGGATATGTATTTGTGATTTTTCGGCAGCAACGACGCAGGGAGATGCGACGATGAGCAAGAACGATACCCGCATGACCGAGAACCTGTTCCGCGCGTGGCTGATCGTGGTGGCCGTGTTCGCGGTGGGCTTTCTGGGCGCGCAGCTGTTCGCGCCGTCCATGCGGCCCGCCGCCAGACCGGCGGTGACGGGCCAGACCGCCACGGCTCCACAGGCCGGGACCGTGGCAGGTACTGGGGCCGGCACCGGCTATGGGCAACTGGTCACCGACGTGCCCCCGTTCGATCCCGGCAAGGACGGGCACGTGCTGGTGGCGTGGAGCAGGCAGGGCATGCAGCACGTTACCGACGCGGAACCCGCGTGGACCCTGCTGCCTCCCGGATCCACCCTGCGGGCGCAACTGGTGCATCGCGGCCCCGGTCCGCAGGCGGTGACCGAGGGCGCGACCCTGACCTGGCGGCTGGACGGCGAGGCAAACCCCGCCGCCGCGTTGCCCGCCGCCGTGGCCGATTCCTCGCTCACACCCGCCGGGCAGGTCGCCACCACGCCCGCCGCGAAACCCGGCGATGCCGCCGCGCAGGGCAAAACCCCGCGGCTTTCCGGCGAACTGAAGCTGGTGGAAGGCACCACCCTGTACGAGGCCACGGGCATTCCCGTGCTGCCGTATGTCGGAACTGGTGGCTCCGATGGTGGAAAGGACGGGTTCAACCCGTACCCCACGGTGACCGTGGAGGCGCGCGACGCCTCCGGCGCGTTGCTGGCCACCACCCGCTGCGTGCTGCCGGTGTCCACCGAGATGGGCTGCCGCAACTGTCACGGCGGCGAATGGAAGGTGGGTGGCGTGGCGGGCATTTCCCCGGCCACCGCCGCCGACGTGCTGGAGGTGCACGACCGCATCAACGGCACGGACCTGGCCAAACGGGCCAAGTCCGGCACCACCGTGGTCTGTCGCGGTTGTCATGAACCGCCAGCCAAGGCCGACGCAGCCAAGGCCGACGCGGGCAAGGCGGGCTCGGCGCCTTCCGGCAAGCCCGTGCCCCCCGCCATGTCCGCCGCCATCCACGGCTGGCACGCCGCCTACATGGGCGGGCGCGGCGCCGAAGCCTGCAATTCCTGCCATCCCTCCGCGCCCGACGGGGCCACCCGTTTCTGGCGCGACTACCACGTGACCAAGGGGCTGGACTGCACCCGCTGCCACGGGGCCATGGAAGACCATGCCCTGTCCCTGCTGCGCAAGGAGCAGGAGGCGGGCAACCCCGCCGCCGAAAGGCTGATGGCGGCCATCACCCCCGTGGCGGTCAAGGACGCCAAGGACATCGCCCCGCGCACCCCGTGGGTGAACCTGCCCGATTGCGCGGGCTGCCACGACTTTGCCGAAAAGCCCAGGTCGGCCACGGCCAGCGCCTTCAACAAGTGGACCGCCGATGCCGCCGGGCTGTATGCCGAACGCACCGACGACACCACCATGCTGCGCTGCCCGGCCTGCCACGGCGCGCCGCACGCGGTGTACCCGGCGCGCAACCCGCTGGGGCGGGACCGCGACAACATTCCCCCCATGCAGTACCAGCAGCATGCCCGCGCCATGGGCGCTTCCGGCAACTGCTTCGTCTGCCATGGCGAGACGCCGGAATTCTCGGTGCACCACCCCCTGGTGGAGCGCAAGGCGGTCACCGTCACCGTGCCGCAGGGCGCCAAGCTGGCCAAGCCGCGCGTGCCCTTCCCGCACGAGGCGCATACCCCCACCGTGGATTGCGGCACCTGCCACCACAAGGGCTACGTGGACGGCGGCCCCATGAAGTGCGCCAGCAAGGACTGCCACGACGTGGTGGTGGACGCCGAAACCGGCACCCCCAAGGATCGGGAGAACCCGCGCTACTTCCGCAACGCCTTCCACGGCGAAGGGCCCAGCTGCAATGCCTGCCACGCCAGACTGCTGGCGGCGGGCAAGGCGGCGGGGCCTGTGGAGTGCCGGGACTGCCACAATAAATTGTAAACTGTCATGCTGTGTTAGAGTGCTAATCTCGTGTGCTAGTCAGTGGGGCTCGTTATTTCAAAAACGAGCCCTCCTTCTTCATTGAATTCAAGCTGTCCTTCAGGTGTCCTGCATGCCGCAGGAAGTTTTTTTACTTCTGTAGCGAGTACTGTTCCTATGCTTTCTGCTTTTTTGATAGATGGAATTACATCGCTGTCTATGAAGTTATTAATTTGAGATGAAAGTTCAGGTGATAATTGCGATGCTTGCATTTTTACAGTGTAAACTTCTTGTAGGTGGATGTTTGCAAGACGCTGAAGTTCGAGTATTTCTGAAGTGAGAAATTCTCGCGTTCTATCAAACGCATCATATGCAGATACAATTGATATGGCGCCGTCTTTTTTATCTATGTCTACTCCTTCGATCTTTTTGAATTGTATGTTGTTGCTTTGTGCGATGTTGCAGTTGTGATTTATAGTTTTTATTACATATTTAAGCCCATGCCGTAAAGAATTTACATCATCGAGTAGGCCTTTTATGTTTCTCATATTATGATAATGAACATTGAGTCCAGAAGCGTGTAGTTTTATGTTTGCCATTGATCTGTCAATTAGCTCTGCAGATATGCGAAGTCTAGAAAATTCATTTTGAACGGCAGATATTAGCTTTGCATTTTGCAAGTCAATACCATGTTTCTCAATGTTTTTTGTTTGTTCAAAGAGTTTTTTCTCAAGCTTGTGTGTTAATGAAGCAGTAAAAAAATCTGGAGCATTTGAAGTGGGTTCTTGGGTTTTGTCTTTATTGTCTTCGAATAGTGAGTTTACATTGTTGTATACGTCAGAAAATTTTTCATCGCTAATGACCTCGTAAACTTTCTTGACGACGTTTTTTACAACACGTCCTATGTTTTTCACACCATCCCAAAGCGAAGAGAGAAGACCCATAAAAGCTCCTTTTAAATGTTGGGGCATTAGCAACGCGCTTACTCGGCTGGGGGCGAGGTGGTGAGTGATATGCGGCATTTTATCAAGATGGAGAATTGTTCAGCAAGGCTATTTTGATGGCCGCGCGCCCCGGTCGTTTCGGGGTATTTTCCGCGTCATTCTGTCAGAATAGACATATATAGCTGATAACGTGGAAGAAAGTGGCTTCACATATTCGTGTGGTGTGGTATGCAGGACATGCTGGGCGACAGCTTTCGCGGGGCGGCATGTCCTTTTCCGCCCGCGCCCGGCGCGCACCTTTCGCGCGCAACCCGCATCCTTCGTCAGGAGGCACATCATGAAAATGAACCGGCGGGGCTTCATCAAGCTCGCTGCCACGGGTGCAGTGGCCACCGCGTTCGGGGGGCTGGGCATCAGCCTTGCCCCGGTCGCGGTCCATGCCGAAGGGTTGGCCATCGACAAGGCCACCCTGACCACCTCCGTATGCTGCTACTGTGCCGTGGGCTGCGGCCTGCTGGTCTGGACCGACCCCGCGACCGGACGCACCATCAACATCGAGGGCAACCCGGACCACCCCACCAACGAAGGCACCCTGTGCCCCAAGGGTTCGTCCATCTGGCAGACCACGGAGCAGAGCCAGCGCATCACCAAGGTGCTGTACCGCGCCCCCCGCGGCGACAAGTGGGAGGAAAAGTCGTGGGACTGGGCGCTGCCGCGCATCGCCCGCAAGATCAAGGACACCCGCGACGCCTCGTTCGAGGCCGTCAACGACAAGGGCCAGCCGGTCAACCGTACCCGCGCCATGGCCTCCGTCGGCTCCGCCGCCATCGACAACGAGGAGGGCTGGCTGTTGCAGGCCATGCACCGCTCCCTCGGCCTGGTGTACCTGGAGAGCCACGCCCGCATCTGACACAGTTCCACTGTGGGGGCTCTGGCAGAGTCCTACGGACGCGGCGCGATGACGAATCACTGGATCGACCTCAAGAACAGCGACGTGTTGCTGATCATGGGCAGCAACGCGGCGGAAAACCACCCCATCTCGTTCAAGTGGGTCACCCGCGCCCAGCAGCGCGGCGCCACGCTGATCCACGTGGACCCGCGCTTCACGCGCACCTCGGCCAAGGCCGACCTGTACGCGCCCATCCGTTCGGGCACGGACATCGTGTTCTTTGGCGGGCTGATCCGGCACATCCTGGATAACGAGCTGTATTTCAAGCAGTACGTGGTGGACTACACCAACGCCTCGTACCTCGTGGGGCCGGACTACGACTTCAAGGACGGCCTGTTCTCCGGCTTCAACCCGCAAACGGCCAGCTACGACCGCAAGAAGTGGAACTTCGTCACCGACGACAAGGGCGTGACCCTGAAGGACCCCTCCCTGAAGGATCCGCGCTGTGTCCTGCAGGTGATGCGCCGCCACTACGCCCGCTATGACCTGAAGACCGTGGTGAATGTCACCGGCATGCCGGAAGACAAGGTGCTGGCGGTGTGGAACTCCTTCGCGTCCACGGGCAGGCCCGACAAGGCGGGCACCATCCTGTACGCCATGGGCCAGTGCCAGCACACCGTGGGCGTGCAGAACATCCGCGCCCTGTCCATGATCCAGATGCTGCTGGGCAACATCGGCATCGCGGGCGGCGGGGTGAACGCGCTGCGGGGCGAATCCAACGTGCAGGGCACCACGGACATCGCCCTGTTGTGCGACAACCTGCCCGGCTACCTGCCCATTCCCCGGGCCACCTGGGCCGACTACGACGCCTACGTGAAGGCGGGCACTCCGGTCACCAACGATCCGCAAAGCGCCAACTGGTGGTCCAACCTGGACAAGTACGCGGCCTCCCTGCTGAAGGCCATGTACCCCACGGCGGACCACAAGGAAGCGTACACCTGGCTGCCCAAGATCGACGACACCAAGGTGGTGGAATACTCCTGGCTGTCGCTGTTCGAGCGCATGTACAACGGCGGCTTCAAGGGCGCGTTCGTGTGGGGGCAGAACCCCTGCGCGGGCGGGGCCAACGCGGGCAAGAACCGCAAGGCCATGGCCACGCTGGACTGGACGGTGGTGGTCAACCTGTTCGAGAACGAGACCTCGCTGTTCTGGAAAGGCCCCGGCGTGAACCCCAAGGACGTCAAGACCGAGGTGTTCTTCCTGCCCGCGTGCATGAGCGTGGAAAAGGACGGCTCGGTGGCCAACTCCGGCCGCTGGCTGCAATGGCGCGAAAAGAGCGCCAGGTTCATGGGCGATTCCATGAGCGACGGCGACATCGTCATCCGGCTGTTCGAGGAAGTGCGCAAGCTGTACAAGGCGGAGGGCGGCAAGCATCCGGAACCCATCCTGAACCTGGACACCGCCTACCTGAAGGACGGCGCGTACGACGCCAGCGCGTTGGCAAGGCGCCTCAACGGCACCTTCCTGAAGGACGTGACCATCGCCGACAAGCAGTGGAAGGCAGGCCAGCAGGTGCCCGGATTCGCCGCGTTGCAGGCCGACGGTTCCACCGCGTGCGGCTGCTGGATATTCTCCGGCAGTTACACCGAGCAGGGCAACATGATGGCCCGGCACGACCGCACCCAGACCCCGGAGCAGGCGGCCATCGGCCTGTTCCCCAACTGGTCGTATGCCTGGCCCGCCAACCGGCGCATCCTGTACAACCGCGCCGGGGTGGACCAGGCGGGCAAGCCCTTCGACCCCAAGCGCGCGGTCATCGCCTGGAACGGCGAAAAGTGGGTGGGCGACGTGCCCGACGGCGGGTGGAAGCCCGGCGAAAAGCTGCCGTTCATCATGGTGCGCGAAGGGCGCGGGCAGTTGTATGGTCCTGGCCGCGTGGACGGCCCCCTGCCGGAACACTACGAACCCTTCGAAAGCCCGCTGGCGGGCAACCCCCTGTCGCCGCAACGGGTAAACCCCACGGCCCTGCACTTCGCCCACGAGGAAAAGGCCGTGCGCGACCCGCGCTTCCCCTACGTGTGCACCACCTACCGGGTGACCGAGCAGTGGCAGTCCGGCACCATGACCCGCAAGACCGCGTGGCTGAAGGAAATGCAGCCCGACGGCTTCTGCGAGATGAGCCGCGAGTTGGCGGCGCAACTGGGCGTGCGGAACGGCGACCAGGTGGTGCTGGAATCGGTGCGCGGCAAGGTGCAGGTGGTGGCCATCGTCACCCCGCGCCTGAAGCCGTTCACCGTCATGGGCGAAACCGTGCACCAGGTGGGCATTCCCTGGCAGTTCGGCTGGGGCCAGAAGAAGAACGCCACGTTCGATTCGGCCAACCTGCTGTCGCCTTCTGTGGGCGACCCGAACACGGGCATTCCGGAGACCAAGGTGTTCATGGTCAACGTCCGTAAAGCCCCGTCCGGGAAGCAAGGGTAGGTGAGTCATGAGCGAGAACAAGGGCAAGACCTTCTTCATCGACCAGACCCGCTGCACCGCCTGCCGGGGCTGCCAGGCCGCGTGCAAGCAGTGGAAGAAGCTGGCCGCCGATGAAACCGTGAACACCGGCAGCTACCAGAACCCGCCGGACCTCAACGGGCACACCTTCAAGCTGGTGCGCTTCAACGAGGTGGAGGTGGACGGCAAGCTGAAGTGGGTGTTCTTTCCCGAGCAGTGCCGCCATTGTCTGGAACCGCCGTGCAAGATGATGGCGGACGCCTTCATCCCCGGCGCCATCATCCAGGACGAGGTCACCGGCGCGGTGATCTACACGGAAAAGACGAAGGAACTGGACTACCAGACCATCCGCGAGGCCTGCCCCTACGACATCCCCCGCAAGGAGGAATCCACGGGCCTGCTGACCAAGTGCAACATGTGCATCGACAGGGTGCGTGCGGGCATGCTGCCCGCCTGCGTCAAGACCTGCCCCACGTACACCATGCACTTCGGCGACCGTGACGAGATGCTGGCCATTGCCCGCGCGCGGCTGGCCGAGGTGCAGAAGGCATCACCGGCGGCCCTGCTGGCGGATTCCGACCTGGTCCGGGTGCTGTACCTGTGCGAGGTGCACCCCAGCCACTACCACCATCACATGGTGGCGGACGCGGGGAATGCATCGGACCGCATCGGCCCATTCAGCCGCCGGGCCCTGCTGGCCATGCGGCCGTTGCGCACGGGGTAGGACCATGGCCGGAGCGGCGGCGAGATCCGCTGCTTTCGGCCAATGCCGACAAGACAAACGGGCCGCCCGCGCGATGCGGGCGGCCCGTTTCGTTGCGTTGGCCGCATTTTTCCCGATACGTATGTCCCTGGGAAAGCCCGTCGTATCGTATCAATCACCACAGTTCGATGGTTTTGTGTTGCCGTAAGCTTTTATGAACACAGTTACGGCGTTTTGTATGGCGATTTCTGCCTCGTCATCAGTTATGCCCTGCCTGATACACAGCATGAGCGGCATGTGGAAGGGGGATTCGCAAAGCGCGAAGAAGTGGTCTGCTGCGGTTGATGTGCAGGGGATGTCAAGCAATCCGCTGGAATGTGCGGTTGCAAGGTACGCTTCGAATTGTCCCTTGAATTTCAGGATGCAGGTTTCGTAAAAGATGCGTCCGATTTCCGGGAGGCGAGGGGATTCATGATAGAACAGGCGAAGCAGTGCGATGGAGGTTTCATCCACGATGAGCTTGAGAAAACGCTTTCCGAGTATGGTCAGCACGCTTTCCGGATCCTTCGCATGGTCCGGCAGCTTGAAGACCCATGCTTCCGCCTGGGTCCTGTCGTGCAGGTAGGCTTCGAAGAGTGACTCCTTGCTGCTGAAGTAGGCGTACAGCGTGCCTTTCGAGCCGCCCACGGCGGCTGCGATCTGCGACATGGAGGTGCCCTGGTAGCCGTGTTCGAGAAACAGCCCTCCGGCGATTTCGAGAATCCTGGACCTTCGGTCCCGTGACGGATGGCCTTGCGCCATGACGTGCCCCCTTCCTTGGCGATGATTATGGGCAGCATACCCGACATGGGTGGGTGTTGACAACGCGACGTTTGAACCGTACCGTACGGTTGAAAAAACGGAGAGGCAAGTGGCGCTGGACGGGCCGGGTGGCGCGGCAAGGCCGCACGGAAGGCCAGACGGGGCGGCACACGGGACCGCTTGGGCACGGCGCCATGCAGTGTCCGCCATGGGCGCGGATCCGGCGGGACGGCCCGCGCATGCCTTGCCGCAGGAGAAATCCCGATCCCTGGAGGACGCGTATGTGTACCCCGCAGGACGAAAAGACGAGGACGCGGCTGCTGCATGCGGCGAAGGTGGTCTTTGCGTCGGACGGACTGGAGAAGGCCACCGTCCGGAAGATCATCATGCTGGCGAAAACCAACATCGCCGCGGTGAACTATCATTTCGGCAGCAAGGAAAACCTGTACGTCATGGTGTTGCGCGATCATCTGGAACAACGCCTGCGCCGCAACCCGAGGGACGGCGGGGTGCACGCCCTGTCCACGCCCCGGGAGCGCCTGCGCGTGTTCGTGCGCAGCGAACTGGCCCGGCTCGCCTGCGATGACGACCCCGTTTCGACGCGGTTGGGCAAGCTGCTGGCGCGGGAGTTCATCCAGTCGTCATCGCGATATTTCCACGTCATCATCGATGACTATTGCGGCCCGTCGTACACCATGCTGGTCGACATCCTGAAGCCGCTGCTGCCCGGTGCGGAGCGGGTGGTCGTGGCGCGTTGCGCCGCGAGCGTCCTGGGCCAATGCCTCCTGTACGGGCAGGCGAAGGACGTCATCAGCGCGATGTCCCCCGCCATGGTGCTCAACCCCGGCAACGTGGACGCCGTGGCGGAATTCATCGTGGAATTCACGCTTGGCGGAATGGAGCGGCTGAATGTCGGCCGTGCCATGCCCGCCCTTTCCTGAAAGCAGGAACAACCTCTGGATCGCATCGAAAGGTTCAGGAAATCCAATGCATAGACACACAGCAATCCCGGTTCTGCTTCTTTGCGCCGTGCTTGTCGCGGCGCTTGCCGGTTGCGGCCAGGACCAGGCCGCCACGGGTCCGGCTCCGGAACCGGAAGTCACGGCGGTCACCGTCCGCCCCCGGCCGGTGACGCTTTCCACCATTCTGCCGGGCCGCACCTCGGCCTTGCTGGTTTCCGAGGTGCGGCCGCAGGTCGGCGGCATCATCCAGAAGCGCCTGTTTCGTGAAGGGGCGGACGTGAAGGAAGGCGAAGTGCTCTACCAGATCGACCCCGCCACCTACCAGGCCGCGTACGACAGCGCCAAGGCCGCACTGGCCAAGGCCGAAGCCGCCGTGGAACCCGCCCGGCTCAAGGCCGAACGCTACGCGGACCTGGTGCGGACCAACGGCGTGAGCCGTCAGGACAACGACGACGCACAGGCCGCCCACAAGCAGTCCGTGGCCGAGGTGGCGTCTGCCAGGGCCGCGCTGGAAACGGCGCGCATCAACCTTGGCTACACCCGAATCATCGCGCCCGTTTCCGGCCGCATCGGCAGGTCGTCCGTGACCCCCGGCGCGCTGGTCACCGCCAACCAGGCCGATGCACTGGCCACGGTGCAGCAGATCGACCCGGTGTACGTGGACGTCACCCAGTCCACCGGCGAGTTGCTGCGGTTAAGGCGCGCCCTGGCGGACGGCAGGCTGCGCGGGGCCGGTGCCGAAGGCGCCAGGGTGAGGCTGCTGTTCGAGGACGGCACCGCCTACGCCATGGAGGGGACGCTGCAATTCTCGGACATCACCGTGGACCAGAACACCAGCGTGGTGACCCTGCGCGCCCTGTTCCCCAACCCCGGGCGCGACCTGCTGCCCGGCCTGTACGTGCGCGCGGTGCTGGAAGAAGGCGTGGACGAGCATGCCATCCTCGTGCCCCAGGCCGCCGTGACCCGCGATGCCAAGGGCAGTCCCACGGTGTTGCTGGTCGCGGCCGACGGTTCCGTGGAGCGCCGGTCCATTGGCGTGGACCGCGTGGTGGGCGGCGACTGGCTGATAAGCCAGGGGCTGGCCGAAGGGGACCGGGTGATCGTGGAGGGATTGCAGAAGGTGACGCCCGGCGGCAAGGCGCGGGCCGTGGAACTGGATGCCGCCATCCCCGCGTCATCCCCGTCCGGTACCCCCGGTACGGCTGGCGCGACTGGCGCGACTGGCGCGACCGGTGCGACTGGCGCGACTGGCGGCGCCCGGCCCGGTGCGGCACCGGCCGCGCGCCAGTAGGCACGGGGAGCACGCATCATGGCAAAATTCTTCATCGACCGCCCGGTCTTCGCCTGGGTCATCGCCATCATCATCATGCTGGCGGGGGCCCTGTCGATCATGAACCTGCCCATTTCGCAGTACCCCAAGATCGCCCCCACGGCGGTCACCATCAGCGCGTCGTACCCCGGCGCTTCCGCCAAGACCATGGAGGACACCGTCACCCAGGTCATCGAGCAGAAGATGAAGGGCATCGACAACCTGCGCTACATGGCGTCCACCAGCGACGCGACGGGGCAGGCCTCCATCACCCTGACCTTCGACGCGGATACCGACCCCGACATCGCCCAGGTGCAGGTGCAGAACAAGCTGTCCCTGGCCACGCCCATGCTGCCGGAAGCCGTGCAGCGCCAGGGCATCACCGTGAACAAGAGCACGTCGAACTTTTTGCTGATCATCGCGCTGGCCTCGGACGACCCGTCCATGAGCGGCCGCGACCTCAGCGACTATGCGGCCACCTACCTGCTCGACCCCATCAGCCGCGTGGACGGCGTGGGCGAGACCGAACTCTTCGGCGCCCAGTACGCCATGCGGGTGTGGCTCGACCCGCACAAGCTGCTGAACTACAAGATGACCCCGGCGGACGTCAGCGCGGCCATCACCGCCCAGAACGCCCAGATTTCCGCCGGGCAGATCGGCGGCACCCCCGCCGTGCCGGGGCAGGGCATGAGCTTCACCATCCTCTCGCAGTCGCTGCTGCAAACCAGGGAGGAGTTCGAGCAGATCGTGCTGCGGGTGAACCGGGACGGCTCCACGGTGCGCCTGGCCGACGTGGCGCGCGTGGAACTGGGCAGCGAAAGTTACGACGCGGTCTCGCGCTTCAACGGCAAGCCCTCCACCGGCATCGCCATCAAGCTGGCCACCGGGGCCAACGCCCTGGACACGGTGAAGCGCCTGCGCACCACCATGGATGAATTGTCCAGGAACCTGCCCCAGGGCATCCACACCGTCTTTCCCTACGACACCACGCCGTTCGTGCGGGTGAGCATCGAAGAGGTGGTCAAGACGCTGGCCGAGGCCATCGTGCTGGTGTTCCTGGTCATGTACCTGTTCCTGCAGAACATGCGGGCCACCATCATTCCCACCATCGCCGTGCCCGTGGTGCTGCTGGGTACCTTCGGGGCGCTGGCGGCCTTCGGGTTTTCCATCAACATGCTGACCATGTTCGCCATGGTGCTGGCCATCGGCCTGCTGGTGGACGACGCCATCGTGGTGGTCGAGAACGTGGAGCGCATCATGACCGAGGAGGGCCTGTCCCCCAGGGAGGCCACCCGCAAGTCCATGGGCGAGATCACCGGGGCCCTGGTGGGCATCGCCCTGGTGCTGTCGGCGGTGTTCGTTCCCATGGCCTTCATTTCCGGGTCCACGGGGGTCATCTACCGCCAGTTCGCGCTGACCATCGTTTCGGCCATGGCCCTTTCGGTGCTCGTGGCCATCGTGCTCACCCCGGCCCTGTGCGCCACCATCCTGCGGCCCCTGCACACGCAGGAACACAAGGCCCAGCGCGGGTTCTTCGGCGCATTCAACCGCATGTTCGACCGGACCAACCGGGGGTATCGGGGCCACGTTTCGGGGCTGATCCGCCGCGTGGGCAGGACGATGTGCATCTATCTCGTCCTGCTTGTCGGCGTGGGCTACCTGTTCCTGCGCCTGCCCACCGGCTTTCTGCCGGAAGAGGACCAGGGAATGGTCTTCACCCAGGTGCAGTTGCCCACGGGCGCGCCGCAGGAACGCACCCTGGAGGTGTTGCGGAAGATCGAGGCGCATTACCTGGAGGGTGAAAAGGCCACGGTGAGCTCGCTGTTCACCGTGGCGGGGTTCAGCTTCGCGGGCAGCGGGCAGAACTCGGGCATGGCCTTCGTGCAGCTGAAGCCGTGGAACGAGCGCACGGGCGACGGCATGAGCGCGGCGGCCGTGGCCGGGCGCGCCATGGGAGCCTTCTCCGCGATCAAGAGTGCCCTGATCTACTCCTTCACCCCTCCGGCGGTGATGGAACTGGGCAACGCTTCGGGCTTCGACCTGTTCCTGCAGGACCGCGCGGGCATCGGCCACGAGGCGCTGATGCAGGCCAGAAACCAGCTGCTGGGCATGGCCGGGCAACATTCCGTGGTCGTGGGCCTGCGTCCCAACGGGCTGGAGGACACGCCGCAGTTCCAGATCGACGTGGACCGGGCCAAGGCGGGCGCGCACGGCCTTTCCATGGCCGACGTGAACGACGCGCTCGGCACCGCGCTGGGCGGTACCTACGTCAACGACTTCATCGACCGGGGCCGCGTGAAGAAGGTCTACGTGCAGGGCGACGCCCCGTTCCGGATGATGCCGGAAGACATCAACGACTGGCACGTGCGCAACACCCAGGGCGAAATGGTGCCGTTCTCTGCGTTCTCGTCCAGCCGCTGGACCTACGGCTCTCCCCGCCTGGAACGTTACAACGGCTTGCCCGCCGTGGAACTGCTGGGTACCGCGGCCCCCGGCAAGAGCACCGGCGAGGCCATGGCCGCCATGGAGGAAATGGCGTCCAGGCTGCCCACCGGCGTGGGCATCGAATGGACCGGCCTGTCCTACCAGGAACGCATGAGCGGCGAGCACACCTCCGTGCTGTACGCCCTTTCCATCCTGGTGGTGTTCCTGTGCCTGGCCGCGTTGTACGAGTCGTGGCTGGTGCCCACGGCGGTGATCCTGGTGGTGCCTCTGGGCGTCATCGGGGCGCTGCTGGCCACCGCGGGCCGAGGGTTGAACAACGACGTGTTCTTCCAGGTGGGGCTGCTGACCACCATCGGCCTCGCGGCCAAGAACGCCATCCTCATCGTGGAGTTCGCCATGGCTCAGGTGAAGGCGGGCAGGCCGTTGCTGGAGGCCACCGTGGAGGCCGCGCGGCTGCGGCTGCGGCCCATCCTGATGACCTCGCTGGCCTTCCTGCTGGGCGTGCTGCCCATGGCGCTCAGCACCGGCGCGGGCTCCGGCAGCCAGCGGGCCATCGGCACCGGCGTGGTCGGCGGCATGTTCTCGGCCACGGTGCTGGCGGTGTACTTCGTGCCGGTGTTCTTCGTGCTGGTCTACGGCTTCGCCGCGCGCGGTCGCAAGGCGCCGCCGCCGGAGCCGTCCGGGTCCGGCGAGCCAGCCGCCGCGACACCCTCCAACGACAATCCTGCCGGAACCTCCGGCGAGGTGACGCGATGAACCGCTTGACATGCATCCGCAAGGCCATCCGGCTGGCGGCCGTGGCGGCGCGGGCCGCCCTGGTCCTGGCGCTGTCGACCGGCTGCTCGCTGATACCCGAATACCGCAGGCCCGCGCCGGACCTGCCCGCCGCCTGGAATACGGGCGCGGCGGGGCAAGCCGCCTCCGCAGCCGCCATGCCCACGACCATGCCTCAGGACTGGCGGCAGGTGGTGGCGGACGCCCCCATGGCCCGGCTGATCGATCTGGCACTTTCCAGCAACCGCGACCTGCGCGTGGCCGTGCTGCAAATCGAAAAGGCACGCGCCCAGCATGCCATCGCCCGGGCCGACCTGTTCCCGCACATCGACGCCAGCGGCGGGGCGGACATGGGCCGCACCTCGGCGCCGCTGTCCTCCACGGGGGATGCGTACACCTCGCACACGTACAGCGTGGGTGTGGGCTTCAGTTCGTTCGAACTGGACCTTTTCGGCCGCGTGCGCAGCCTGAAGGAACAGGCTCTGGAACAGTACCTGTCCACCGATGCCTCTGCCCGCAGCGTGCAGCTGACCCTGGTGGCCGAGGTGGGGCAGGCCTACCTGACCCTGGCCGCCGACCGCGAGAAACTGGACCTCGCCCGCGAGATACTGGAGACGGAACGTGCCTCGTTCGCGGTGGTGAAAAGCCGGTACGACAAGGGCATCGCCGGGGAACTGGACGTGGCGCAGGCCCAGACCACGGTGGATACCGCCCGCGTCACCGTGGCCTCCGCCGAGGCCGCGGTGACGGCGGACGAGAACTCCCTGGCCCTGCTGGTGGGCGCGGCCCTGACGCCAGACCTGACCCCGGCCCGCAAACTGGCCGACGTGGCCCCGCTGACCGACCTGCCCGCCGGGCTGCCGTCGGAAGTGCTGGCCCGCAGGCCCGACGTGGTGGCGGCGGAGCACACCCTGAAGGCGGCCAATGCCAACATCGGCGCGGCGCGGGCGGAATACTTCCCGCGTATCGGACTGACCGCCAGTTACGGCAACGCCAGCACCGAAATGAACGACCTGTTCCGCGCGGGCTCGCGTACCTGGAGCTTCGTGCCCCAGGCCACCCTGCCCATCTTCCATGCCGGGGCCATTCGCGCCGGGGTGGAGTCGGCCGAGGCGGAGCGGGACATTCAGGTGGCCCAGTACGAGAAGACCGTGCAGACCGCGTTCAGGGAAGTTTCCGACGCGCTGGCGCAGGGCTCGTCGCTGACCACCCAGGCCGAGGCGCAGGCCTCGCTGGTGCGGGCTACGGCCAAGGCCTACGAACTGTCCACCCAGCGCTACGAGCGCGGCGTGGACGGTTACCTCACCAAGCTCGACGCGCAACGGTCCCACGCGAGCGCCCGGCAGAACCTGGTGTCCGTCCTGCTTTCGCGCCAGAGCAACCGCCTGACCCTGCTCAAGGCGCTGGGCGGCGGCTGGAATGGCGCACCCATGCCCGGTGCGGGCCATGCGCAGGTGAAGGAAACCGGCGCATCCGCATCCGCCGGGACCAACTGAGGGGTGACCGGCCGCCCCAGCCTGGTCACCCCCCGTCCGACCCCTCCTCCGGGCGGTGCCCGGCGGTGCGTTACACGAAAGCCCCCGCGAATGTTCGCGGGGGCTTTCTCGTTTTTTACGGTTGCATGGGGTACGCCTTGCCTACCCCGCCTTGCGGACCACGAAGGCGCAGCGTCCCTTCTCCCTGCCGCCAGTGGGCAGGTTCATGAACTCGTGCAGCAGGATATGGCAGGAAAGCCCGCGCAGCATGTCGGCCACCTGCTCCGGCGGGTGCGCATCGTAAAAGAATTCCCGGTCGAACATGGTGTCGGTGAAGGCCGGGTGGGCGGACCCGCCCACGGTGAGCATCAGTCGTCCGCCGGGGCACAGGGCCGTACGGCCCCGGCCAGGATGTCCGCATGGCGCGCGCGGGGGATGTGGAACAGGCAGTCCCACAGGATGACGGCGTGGCAGGGTTCCTCGAAGGCGTAGTCTTCCAGGGCCGTGACCCGCCACCAGGCCTGAGGAAAGTGCTGGCGGGCCAGTTCGATCATGGCCGGGGACTGGTCGATACCCAGCACGTCGCAGCCACGGTGCAGCACGTATTCGGCCATGGGGCGCCCGGTGCCGCAACCGGCGTCCAGCACCAGCGGGCGTGTCGCCCGGTCATGGCCGGTGCCGGGGACGGCGGGGGCGATCCCTTCCAGCAGCAGGTCCAGGTAGACCTGCTCGCGGCCGTAGAAGGCATGACGCGTCGTGTTCCACTGCGGGGCCACGGCGTCGTACGAGGCCAAGTTCAGCGCGTCGGCGGGATGGGGTGTGGTGTCGTGCGGCATGTCGGGCAGGAGAGGGGGCGCCGGCGGCTAGCGCAGCTTGCGCAACAGCCGGTAGAACTGCGCGCGCGAAAGGCCCGAAAGCTGCTGGGCCTTGGTCATGTCGCCGCCCGCGTAGGCCAGCAGGTTCTGGAAATAGTCCACGGCGGCGCGTTCCAGCGCCACGTCGCGGTAGGTCATCCAGGTGGGGATGGACAGCCCGGCCAGGGGCAGGTCCGGCGAGTCGGGTTCGGCATGGCCCTCGCGTCCCGTGTGGGCGGGCCGCATGCCTTCGGCGGCGGCGCGCATGTGGCGCACCCGGATGTGCTCCGGCAGGTGTACCGGGTACAGGGTGCGTACGCCGCCCGCGAAGGCAATCATGGTTTCCAGGGTATTGCGCAGTTCGCGCACGTTGCCCGGCCAGTGGTGGGCGCCAAGGGCCAGCAGCAGATCCTGGGTCAGGATGCGCGAGGGCAGGCTGTTGCGTTCGCAGTACTGGTGGACGAAATGCTCGGCCAGCGGGCGCAGGTCGCCCTCGCGTTGGCGCAGGGGGGGAAGGGCGATGTGCATGGCCCGTACCCGGTACAGCAGGTCCTCGCGGAATTCGCCCCGCCGGGCCATCAGCAGCAGGTCTCGGTTGGTGGCGGCCAGCAGCCGGAAGTCGCACTCCACTTCCTTCCTGCCCCCCACGGGGCGAAAGCGCCGTTCCTGCAACACACGCAGGAAGGTTTTCTGCAGGATGGGGGGCAACTCGCCTATCTCGTCCAGAAACAGCGTGCCGCCCGAAGCCTGGCGGATCAGCCCTTCGGCATCGCGATCGGCCCCGGTGAAGGCCCCGCGCACATGGCCGAACAGCACGCTTTCGGCCAGGTTTTCCGGCAGGGCGGCGCAGTCCACCACCACGAAGGGACGCCCGGCCCGGTCGCTGTTCTCGTGGATGGCCCGCGAGGCAAGTTCCTTGCCGGTGCCTGTCTCGCCGGTGACCAGCACCGGCACATCGCTGTGCGCGGCCTTGGCCACCAGGTCCAGACATTCCATGAAGGCGGGGCTGGTGCCCACGAGACCGGCGGGGTTGAACTGCCGCCCCTGCTGGGCGGCGCGGGCCAGCTTTTCGTTGCGGAATTCCAGCGCCCGCAGGACTGCCAGGCGGATGGCGCTGACCGGGGCGCCTTTGGTGATGTAGTCCCACGCGCCGTTGCGCACGGCCATTTCGGCGGACTGCTCGGCGTCCGCGCCGGTGATGATGATCACCTCCGGCCGGGTGGGCGATGCCACGAAACGGGGCAGCGCCTCCAGCCCGTTGCCGTCGGGCATCATCACGTCCAGCAGCACCACGTCGCCGAAGCCCGCGTCCGCATGGGCCAGCCCGTCAGCCAGCGAGGCGGCCCGCAACGGGACGTGGCCCATGTCCTCGGCAAGGTCGGCCAGGGTTTCCGCCACCAGCGGATCGTCATCGATGATGAGGATTTCAGGCATCCCTGTAACGTTACGCCTTTTGCAGCGAAGAGAGCAAGTAATTCCGTAGTTCTTCTGTGGTGAATGGTTTCGAGATCAGGAGTAGTTCGCACTTTTCCAGTTCTTCTGCCGTGATGTCGTTCTGGTTGCCGGTGCACAGCACCAACGGCAGGGTGAACCCCCGTGCGCGGATGGCGCGCGCCAGTTCCGGGCCGGAACTGCCGGGCATGTGCAGGTCCAGCAGGGCCACGTCATAGTGGCCCGCCGCCAGCAGCCGCAAGGCGTCTTCCGCATCGCTGGTGCCCGTGGAGCGATGGCCGAGGGCGTGCAGCATTTCTGCCACGGACTGGCGGAAATCGTGCTCGTCGTCCACCACCAGCACATGCAGTGGCGGTTGCCCGTGCCCGTCCGGAATATGGAAGGGAGCAGTCGGCGGGGAGGCATCGGCAGCGTCGGGCGGCGCGGCGGCCACCAGTTCCAGCAAGGGCAGCAGCACGTCGAAGCGCGCCCCCTGGCCCGGTTGGGAGTGGGCGCGCACCGTGCCCCCGTGCTTGCGGACGATGCCGTGCACCATGCTGAGGCCAAGGCCGGACCCCGTGCCCTGCGGCTTGGTGGTGAAGAACGGCTCGAAAACCCGTTCCAGTTGGGGGGCGGTCATGCCCAGCCCCGAATCGGCAACCGAAAGGCACGCGTACCGCCCGGGGGACAGTTCCGGGTAGCTGCGCAACACTTCGTCGCCGCCAAGGTTCAGCGTTTCCAAGGATACGTCCAGCAGGCCGCCGTCGGGCATGGCGTGCACGGCGTTGGTGCACAGGTTCAACAGTACCTGGTGGATCTGGGTGGCGTCGCCGTGCACCGGCAGCGCGGTGGCGGGCAGCAGGGTACGCAGGGTGACGCTGGCCGGAATGGACGGTTGGCCCAGGTGCAGGGCTTCGGCCACGGTGCGGCACAGGTCCATGGTTGCGTAGGGTTCGTCCGCAGGGCGGCCAAAGGCCAGCAACTGGCGCACCACTTCGCGCGCCCGCAGCGCGGCGCGCAGGATGCGGTCGGCGCGGGCGGCGGCCCTGCCGACCAGGCCCGTGTCGCGCAGCATCTCGATGTTGCTCATGATCACGCCAAGGATATTGTTGAAATCGTGGGCGATCCCCCCGGCCAGGGTGCCCACGGCCTCCATCTTCTGGGCCTGGCGCAGTTGCCGCTCCAGGGCCACCTCGTGGGCCACGTCCTCGGCCAGCCAGGCCACCCGGTGCACGCGGCCCGTCTCGTCGGTGATGGGGTACAGGGAGTGGTCGAAAATGTAGATGCCCCGCGTATCGCGGAATGTGGCCGGGGTAGCCGTGGCCACCACGCTGGCCAGTACGTTGTCGCGTCTGCCGCGCAGGTCGTCGTCGGGAATGTAGTCCCGCAGCGAGTGCCCCAGCATGGCGTCGGGGGTGGTGCCCAGCCGCCCGGCGCCGGTGGCGTTGCAGGCCAGCACGCGGCCTGCGGCGTCGAGCAGGAAGGCGCTGAGGCGCGGTGCGTTGAGCAGGGCGCGCAGGTTGGCCTCGCTTTCGCGCAGCGACTGCTGCTGCATGATCCGGGCAAAGGCACTGCCGCCCTGGGCGGCCACGGCCTCCACGTGGTGGCGGGCCGCCTTGTGCATGGCACCGGGCCCGCGCGTGCCCGCCAGCACGCAGGCCACGGCCCGGCCCTCGTGCAGCACGGGCAGCAGGTGCGCGCAGCAGATGGACGAGGCGGAGGCCAGGGCGTCCAGTTCCGCGTCGCCGGTAAGCACGCAGCACGATTCCTGTTCCGGCGGGGTCTCCGGCACGGGCCGGCCCGCCGCCATCAGGCGCGCGGCGGGCGTGCCGGAGGGAAGGCGGCGCACCCTGTCCAGCACCGCCGGGGGGAACCCCTGCGCCGCCACCAGCCGCCATTCGTGCCGCGCCTCACCGTCCGGCGCACCTGGCGCACCTGGCGCACCTGGCACACGTGGCACGCCTGGCGTACCTGGCGCATCCGATGCATCGGGCTTGCCGGGCAATTCCATGCGCACCCACGCCGCGCCCGCGTCCACGCTTTCGGCACGCAGGGCGGTGCGCAGGCACAACCCCAGGCAGTCCTCCACCGTGGTGGTGATGCCGAGCGCCAGCAGCAGGTCGCGTTGCAGGCGCAGCAACTCGTCGCGCTGGCGCTGGTCGGTGATGTCCTGGACCATGCCGTGCATCACCACCGGCCCCTTGTGCCCCGTGCGGGTCGGGGTGTCGAAGGTGACCTGCTGCCGTGCGTGGCGGTATTGCCCCGAAGGACCCAGGTAGCGGTATTCGACGAGGGTGCCGGTCCGATGGTTCATGGCATGGTGCAGTTGTTCGGCCGTCCGTGTCCTGTCGCTCGGATGGATGCGCTCGAAGAACTGCGCGAACGAAGGCGCTTCCGCCGACACGGAGAAATCGAACATGCGGAACAGGTTGTCCGACCATTGGCCCTGCCCGGTTTCCAGGTCGCGCCAGTAGCTGCCCAGCAGCCCGATGCGCTCGCCGTGTTCCAGCAGGTCGCGGCTGCGGCGCAGGGCCAGTTCGGCCCGGCGGCGTTCGGCGACTTCGTGCCGCAGCAACTGGTTGGCGCGGCGCAACTGGGCGGTGCGCTTGCGGATGCGGTTGTCCAGGCCGCGCAGGGCCCGACGCGTGGCGTCGGCGGTGCGGGCCGCCTGCAACAGGTGTGCGGCGGTGTGGGCAAGCCCTTCCAGTTGCATGTCGGTGATGGGGTCCAGCACAGGCAGGTGCACGCCCAGCACCCCACCGGAAACCCCCTGGCCGACGCGGATGGCGTAGGCGGTGAACATGCCGCAGTCGCAGGCCAGGGGCGCGTCGGCTTCCGGTGTTGCGTGCAGCACCGGGCGCCTGGTGCTGGCCGAGGCGGCGCGGCCCACCGGGCCGTGCCGGAAGGGGATGCGGATGATGCGCGGGTCGGGCCGGACCTGTTCCGCCGGACCTGGCTGGCAACAGGACGAGGTCGTTTCCTCTACCACCATGTGCAGGCAGACCGGGGGATTGCGTGGGGCCGTGGGGCATGGCCCCCCGGCGTGGGGGCACTGGTCGCAGAGGTCACCCTGCCGGGCCAGCCAGATGCGGCAGGACCCGGCACCGAAGATGGACAGGATTTCCCGTGCCAGCAGGTGCAGTTTTTCCTCGGGCGCGCCGCTGCGGATGAGCGCGGCGCGCAGATCGTTGAGCCGCTGCACTCGCGCCACGCGCTGCATGGAGTCGTGCAGGCATGACACGTCGTGCACCACCGAATGCAACAGGGCTCGGCCATTCAGCCATACCGGCCCGCTGTGCACTTCCACCTCGCGCTCCAGGCCCGAAGCGGCCCGGTGGCGGAACCGGAAGGCCGTGCGGTCGCACCGGAAGGCCTCGGCCATGCGTTCCGCCAGTTCGTGTTCGTCCAGGGTGTTGATGGCGGCTATGGGCATGCCCGCCATGCGTTCGCGCGGGTGGCCATAAAAACGGCAGGCGGCGGGGTTGGCGTCCACGATGGTGCCGGCCTCCGGGTCCACCAGCAGCATGGGGGCCACGCTGTGTTCGAAGAGCGGAATGGGACAGGTCTGCCGGTTGGGGGCCAGGCTTTCAGGATTGGCCGAATTGCCCTGAGTGGCCGGGCCGTTCGGGTTCACGGCGGAAGCCTCGTCGGGCGAGGGAGACTGGCAAGCGTGGTGAGCCTGATGAGCCCGGTGAGCCTGATGAGACATGGTGAGGAACCTCGCGGATGGCCGGGTGCCCGCCCGGCGCCCTTTTGCCCTGTCCGCCCGGAGTCGGCTGGTGCCCGGCATGGCGGGCATGTCTGGCGACGCGGCAGGGAATAGGGGTTGTCTCATCGGACGATATGCAGTCTCACATCGTGAGACGTGAATCTCATCTCCGGATACAGCGTTTGTGATAGCGTCCTCCGTCGAAAAGAGCAACCATAGTAGAAACAATATGTTGCAGAAGTGGAAACGGGTGGAGTGTCCGCTTGCTCCGGTCCATGCTCCGGCATGATTCTTGATATTCCCCCGGCAGGCTGGTCGATGACGGCCGCAGGAGGGAACATGTCGGAGAAGTGGATCACCAGAATGGTGCAGGGGGCGGTGCTCAGCAGCAGAAGCCAGGCGCGCGAAGTGGCGCGCACCATTGGCAAGCCCTATCCCACCCTGATGCGCGAACTGAACCCGTTCGACCTTGGGGCGAAGCTGGGTGTGGAAACGTTTTTCCAGATACTGCGCACCACCCGCGACGTGACGCCGCTGGAGCAGATAGCGCAGGAACTGGGCTACCGGCTGGCTCCGGTGGATGGTGGCGAGGAGGACCCCGGCCACGGGGCACACCCGGGACGGTAGGCATGCCGTCCCGGGGGAACGACATGGCGCCGGGGTGGCGGCGACGAAGTGCCCGGCCCGGCCCGGCCCGTTGTGCGGGCATGGCGGGGCGGCGGGCGCTGTGCGCGCTGGCCGCCGTGCCGGTGTTGCTGTTGCTGCTGCTGCCGCAGGGCCTCGGCGGGCTTGATGGTTGGCCTGGCAGGGCGGTGCATGCTCCGGCGGGGATCGCATGGGCGGCGGAGGACAACTGGCGGCATGCCAGTGCGCCATCGCCATCCGCTCCGGGGGCGGCCATGCGGCCCGGCGACGGGCTGCCGCCCGACGCCCCGGAACTGGGCATCGGCCTGCTGACCACCTATCCGCCGCTCAGCTACATGGTGGAGGGGGTGCCCGCGGGCTTCGCGCGCGACCTGTCCGAGGCCGTGGCCCGGGCGGCTGGCCGCAGGGCGGTGTTCCACGCCGACGACAGCGGCCTGGTCCTGCGGAGCGACCTGGTCGAGGGCAAGGTGGACGTGCTGGCCCTGGTGGCGGAAACGCCGGAGCGCCAGACACAGTTGGAGTTCAGCGAACCCGGCGTGGAAGTGGCCGAGCGCATCTACGTGCGGCGCGACGGCGGCGCGCACCCGCGCGGCGTGGCCGACCTTGCCGGGCTGCTGGTGTCCGTGGTGGAAGGCCACGCCAGCCACCAGTACCTGCGGGCCATGCCGGGCCAGCGCCTGCTGCCGGTGACCACCCCGCTGGACGCGGTGATGGCCGTGGCCTGGGGGCGGGCCGACGCCCTGGTGGCCCCGGAACCCGTGGTGGAGCACATCATCCGCCGCCTGCCCACGGACGCCCCGCTGCAACCTTCCGGCCAGCCGTTGCGCACGTTGCGGTTTTCGTTCGGCACGGCCAAGGGCAACACGCCCCTTGTCGCGGTATTGAACGAGGCCCTCGTCAAGGTGCGCGCCTCTGGCGAATACGACACGCTGTACCGCCGCTGGTTCGGCGGCAACGTGCTGTCACGCTATACCGACCAGGAACTGTTGCTGGTCGGTGTGGCCTTTGCGCTGCTGACCGTGTTCCTGGGGGCCTCGGTGGTGCTGCTGTCGCGCACGGTGCGCCTGCGCCGCGACGTGGAGGCGGGCACCGTGGCCACGCGCGAGGCGCGGGCATCCATGCTGCGCGAGGCCATCAGCAGGCAGCGGGCCGAGCAGGAGGCGGAGCGCTTCTTCGCCCTGTCGCTGGATCCGGTGGCCATCGTCACCCATCAGGGAGCCCTGCGCCGGGTGAACCCGGCCTGGGTGCGGCTGTTCGGTTTTTTGGCGGAAGAAGTGACCGGGCACCCGTTTCTGGATTTCGTGCACCCGGATGACCACAATGCAAGCCAGCCGCTGCTGGTGAGCGGTACGAACGGACTCGCGGGCGTGGCGGCCACCCCGGTGGAGAACCGCTTCCGCTGCAAGGACGGGGTGTACCGCTGGCTTGCCTGGACGTCCGTGGCGTTGCCGGAAGAAGGGCTGGTCTACGTGTCCGGCCGCGACGTGACCCAGCGCAAGGAGGCGGAACTGTATCTGGAGCGCCAGGCCGAAGAACTGCGCCGCTCCAATGCGGAACTGGAGCAGTTCGCCTACATCGCCTCGCACGACTTGCAGGAGCCGCTGCGCAAGATCGCAAGTTTTCTCGATCTGCTGGCCAAGCGCTACGTGGGGCGGCTGGACAGCGATGCCGACGAGTTCATCGCCTTTGCCGTGGATGCCGCCCGCCGCATGAAGGACATGATCGAGGATCTGCTGGCCTATTCGCGGGTCAGCACGCAAGGGCGCGAGTTCGAGGACACGGACATGGAGAAGGTGGTCGACACCGTGCTCTCGGATCTTGGCCTGCTGTTCGAGGAAGCCGGGGCCACGGTGGAACGGGGACCGCTGCCCATGATCCGGGCCGACCGGGTACAGATGGAGCAACTGTTGCGCAACCTGCTGGGCAACGCGGTGAAATACCGGTCGGAGGCGGCCCCGAGCATTTCCATCGGGGCGGAGCGGGCCACGGAGGGCGGTCATCCCGGCGGCGCGTGGGTATTTCACGTGCGCGACAACGGCATCGGCATGAAGCCCGAGCATTTCGAGCGCATCTTCCGGGTGTTCCAGCGGCTGCACGGGCCGGGCCGCTATCCGGGAACCGGCATAGGCCTTGCGGTATGCAAGAAGATCGTGGAGCGGCACGGCGGCACCATCGCCGTGGAATCGGCGCCGGGCAGGGGCAGCACGTTCCGGTTCGTGATTCCGGACAGATTTGCCAGGGCAGCCAGGCCAGACATGCATGACGGGCAAGGCGGGCATGACGGGCAGGGCAGGCAGGCCCAGCCCTGACCGCAGCCACCGCCAACGGGTTTCGCCAACCGAACAAGACTGCACGGGAGAGAGACATGAGCGGCACGCATCAGGCAAGACTCATCGACATCCTGCTGGTGGAGGACGACCCCGGCGACGTGCGCCTGACGCGCGAGGCGCTGAAAGGAAACCGCGTGTCCAACCGGCTGTTCGTGGTGGAGGACGGCGAGGAGGCCATGTCCTTTTTGCGGCGCGAGGGCCAGTACGCCGAAGCGCCCCGTCCGGACCTGGTGCTGCTGGACCTGAACCTGCCGCGCAAGAACGGGCGCGAGGTGCTGGAAGAGATCAAGAGCACGCCGGACCTGCGTTCCATCCCGGTGGTGGTGCTGACCACCTCGCGTCAGGAACGCGACATTCTGAACGCCTACGACCTCAACGCCAACTGCTACATCACCAAACCCGTGGGCTGGGAGCAGTTCCTGGAGGTGGTGGGGCAGATCGAGCATTTCTGGATGGGCATAGTGACCCTGCCGGTGAAGGGGGATTGAAGGCGGGGCGGCATGGCGGAGCGGGCGGCCTTGCCTGTCGCGTCTGTCGGCCGGCCCGCGGCGTGTGCGCCACGCACGCCGGAGCACCATCAGGGTAACCCCCGGAATCACCCGGAGGCATAATGGACCAGGGGCAGGTACGCATACTGCTGTTCGAGGACGACCCCGGCGACGCCAGGCTGTTCCGCCTGCTGCTTGCCGGGTCGGGCCTGCGGCATGCCATCGAACGGGCGGAAACGCTGGCCGAGGGCCTTGCCTTGCTGGACGGCGGCGCATTCGACGTGGCTTTGCTGGACCTCAGCCTGCCCGACAGCCAGGGCTGGGACACCCTGGGCAGCCTGGTTTCGCACGCGCCGGAGTTGCCCGTCATCGTGCTGACCGGGCTTTCCAGCCCCAGCTTCGCCGAAGAGGCCGTGGCGCGCGGCGCCCAGGACTACCTGCGCAAGGGCGAGGTGGCCGAGGGGCTCATCGTCCGCACCATCCGCTACGCCATCGACCGCAAGCGGGCGGAGGGCACGCTGCGCCAGCACCGTCAGAGGCTGGAAACCATCATCAGCGCCAATCCGGACGGCATGCTGGTGGTGGATGCCGATGCCCTGGTGCGTTTCGCCAATCCGGCGGCGCTGACCATGCTGGGGCGCGAACGGCCGGATCTGCCCGAGTTGTCGGACATGCTGGGGCAGCCTTCGCCGGTGCCGGTGCGCGATGACGAACTGGACCTGTGCGGCGACAGTGACAATCCCTGCCTGGTGGAGGTGCGCACCGCCCCGGTGACCTGGGACGACGGCCCGGCAACCCTGGTGTCCCTGCGCGACATCACCGCCCAGCGCCTGGCGGAGCGTGCCCTGCGCGAGGCCGAACTGCGCTACCGCACCATTTTTGAGCATTCGCTGGACGGCATTTCCGTCTACGAACACCGCGATGACGGCAGCGCCCCCCGGCTGGTGGACTGCAACCGGGGCTACGAGCGCATGGCCGGACGCACCCGCGACGACCTGCGTGACATGGACGACGTGCGCCAGCTGCAGGTGTTCCTGGGCGGGCGCAAGGCCCTCGATCCTTTCCGTGACGACGGCGGGCTGCGCGGTCCGCAGAGCGCCGTGTATTCGTGGCTGCGGCCCGACGGGCGCGAGAACTGGATAGAGTCGGTTTCCGTGCCCGTGCGCGACGGCGACAAGGTGCTGGTCTTCGGCATCGGGCGCGACGTCAGTCGGCGCCGCAAGCAGGAAGAGGCGTTGCAGCAGAGCGAGGCGCGTTTTCGCGCCGTGTTCGAGCATGCCCCCCTGGGGGTGTTCATCTCGGATCAGGACGGCAGCCTCGTCAAGACCAACCGCCTGTTCAACGTGTTGCACGGCTTTGCCACGGCGGAACTGCCCCTGGGGCACTTTTCGGAGCTGGTGCACGGCCACGAGGCGGGCGACGTGCGCGCCCTGTTCGCGGAACTGCACCGGGGCGAGCGCAACGGCTTTTTTCTGGAAACGCAGCATTTGCGGCGCGACGGCACGGTCTTTCCCGTACGGCTGGCCGTGGCGGCCATCCGGGGGCGCAAGGGCGACCTGCAATACGCCGTGGGCATGCTGGAGGACATCAGCGAGCGTCGCGCCGCCGAGGCGGAGTTGCAGGGGTACCGCGCCCGGCTCGAGAACATGGTGCTGGAACGCACCCGAGACCTGGAACTGGCCCTGCGCACGGCGGAATCGCATCGCGAGAAGATCGACCTCATCCTGCGCTCCGTATCCGAGGGGCTGCTGGTCACCGACCCCGACCACCGGGTGGTGCTGACCAATCCGGCGGCCGAGGACATCCTGGGTCTTGCCGCCCCCGGCGACCTCATGGGCGAGGGGGTGGCGGATCTCATCGAGGACGATCCCCTGCGCAAGCGGCTGGTGCACTGTCTGGACGACACCATGGGCGGCGCGCCCTGCCAGTTCGGCTTTTCGCGCCCCACGGAAGCGGGCGGCGTGCATCACTACACGGCCAGCACCTCGGAGGTGCGCGACGCGGGCGGCGGGCGGACCGGCGTGGTCACCGTGCTGCACGACGTGACCAGCGAGCGCGAGCTGGACCGCATGAAGAACGAGTTCCTGACCACCGCCGCGCACGAGTTGCGCACCCCGCTCACCACCATCCTGGGGTTTTCGGAACTGCTGGTCACCGGGGACGACATCCCCCCCGTGGAGCAGCGCCAGTACCTTGGCTACATCAACGAGCAGGCCACGCTGGTCACCGGCATCGTGGCGGACCTGCTGGACATTTCCCGCATCGAGATGGGCCAGGGTTTCAGCCTCAAGCGCAGGCCCTGCGACCTGGTGGCGCTGATCCGCCGCAAGGTGGCCGCGCACATCGTGGGCACGCGTCGCCATTCGTTCCGGCTGCTGCTGCCGGAAACACCGGTGCCCGCCGTGGTGGACGCGGACAAGGTGGCCCAGGTGCTCGACAACGTGCTGAGCAACGCCGTCAAGTATTCCCCCGGCGGCGGCGTGGTGGAGGTGCGGCTGCGGCCCGGCCGGGACGCGCACGAGATCAGCGTGCGCGACAACGGCATGGGCATGAGCCCGGAACAGCTTTCGCGGGTGTTCGAGAAGTTCTATCGGGGCGACGCCTCGAATACCGGCATACCCGGCACGGGCCTGGGCATGAGCATCGTGAAGTATCTCATCGAGGCGCATGGCGGCGAGGTGGTGGTGGAAAGCGCCAAGGACGTGGGCACCACGGTGCGCTTCACGCTGCCGACCGGGTCGACCGGACCGACCGATGCGACCGATGCGACCGATGCGACCGGGCCGAGCGGTGCGTGAGCGGGCATGGCCGCCGCTGGGGTACTGGATAACTGGCGAATGGGGCCGCGCGCCCCGAAGGAGACGCCATGACCGGCGAACGTGAACGGCGTGGAGCATTCGGCATCAAGGCCAAGATCATGGCCATCGCCATCCTGGGGCCCGTGTGCATCGCGGGCGTCATGGCCGTGCAGCGCATCGGCGACATTCGCGAGGGCGCGCACGAGGCCATCCTGCAGCAGAGCCGGGCCGTGGTGCTCATGGCCGAGGCCGCGCGCGACGAGATGTCGCACAAGCTGGAGGGGGGGCTGATCCGCCCGTTCGCGGAACTGCCGTCCGACAAGGTGGTGGACGCCGTGCCGGTGATCACCGCCATCAAGATGGCCAAGGTCAACGCGGAAAAGCTGGGGTACGAGTTTCGCGTGCCCAAGATGCACCCCCGCAACCAGGCCAACGAGCCCAATGAAACGGAACGCCGGGTGCTGGAGCAGCTTGCGTCCTCGGGCCAGCAGGAGCTGGTCCTGCGCGAGGCGGACCGCATCCGGTATTTCCGGGCCATCAGGCTGACGCGTGAATGCCTGTTCTGCCACGGCGACCCCAAGGGCGAGCGCGACGTGGTGGGCGGCATCAAGGAAGGCTGGCGCGAGGGCGAGGTGCACGGCGCGTTCGAGATCGTCTCGTCGCTGGACGCGGTGAACGCCCAGGTGCGTCTGGCCGCCCTGTCCGTGGCGGGCTGGGCGCTGGGCATCGTGGGGGTGGTGGTGGCCTGCGCGTGGCTGCTGGCCAGCCGGTCCATCGCAAGGCCGCTCCAGCGTATCCGCGACGTGGCCGGTCAGGTGGCTTCCGGCGACCTGACGGCGGATGTCGAAGTGACCAGCCGGGACGAGGTGGGCAGCGTGGCCGAAGCCATCCGCACCATGACCGGCAACCTGCGCCGGGTCATCGGCGAGGTGATGGAAACCACCCACGGCGTCACCTCCGGCAGCCGCGAACTGTCCGAGACGGCGGTGAACATGGCCCAGGGCGCCACGGAGCAGGCCAGCGCGGTGGAAGAGGTGTCCGCCTCGGTGGAACAGATGACCTCGAACATCCAGCAGAATGCCGAGAACGCGGCCGAGACCGACCGTATCGCCCTGCGTTCGGCCGAGGACGCCCGCGAGGGCGGAACGGCCGTGGCCCAGACCGTGCGGGCCATGAAGACCATCGCGGAAAAGATATCCATCGTGCAGGAAATCGCGCGGCAGACCAACCTGCTGGCCCTCAACGCCGCCATCGAGGCGGCCCGTGCGGGCGAGCACGGCAAGGGCTTTGCCGTGGTGGCCTCCGAGGTGCGCAAGCTGGCAGAGCGCAGCGGCACGGCGGCGGCGGAAATCGGCGAGTTGTCGTCGTCCAGCGTGGCCCTGGCCGAGCGCGCGGGCAGCATGCTGGGCACGCTGGTGCCCAGCATCCAGAAGACGGCGGAACTGGTGCAGGAGATCGCGGCGGGCAGCAAGGAGCAGAGCGTGGGCGCGGAGCAGATCAACAAGGCCGTGCAGCAGCTCGATTCGGTGATCCAGCAGAACGCCTCGGCCTCGGAAATGATGGCCGCCACGTCGGAACAACTGGCCGGTCAGGCCACGCAACTGGCCCAGACCGTGGCATTTTTCCGGCTGCCGTCGGGCGGCGCCGGGCTGACCGTGCCCATGGTCAGGTCGGGGCCGTCTGGTCAGTCCGGCATGTCGGGGCTGGCGAGCCGCACGGGCGGGCTGGAGATACGCCGCCCGCAGCGGGGACACTCGCACGCCGCCCTCACCGAGGGCGGGCTGCACGGCGACCGCCCCGCCAGGGCGGGGCAGCCCGGCGTGACCCTGGATCTTGCCGAGGCGGCCACGTCCGACGCCGACTTCGAACGGTACTGATGCCCGTCGGCCCGGAACCGCATGCGTTCCCCCGGCCCGACTCCCCGACTCCGACGCACGCAAGGGGGATGTGTCATGAAACGGATACTCATCGCCGAGGACCAGTACGAGGTGCGTGAACTGGTGCAGGCCACGCTGCGAATAGGTAACTACCAGATATTGCAGGCGGAAAATGGAATGCAGGCAGTGGAGATGGCCCGCCTGCACCGCCCGGACCTGATCCTGATGGACGTGATGATGCCCGGCGAGATCGACGGGTTGGAAGCCACCCGACGCATCCGGGCCGACCCGGCCACGGCGGGCTGCCGGATCATCATGCTGACCGCCAAGGGCCAGACCCAGGACCGCGAGGAAGGGTTGCGCGCCGGGGCCGACGACTACTTTCCCAAACCGTTCAGCCCGCTGGCGCTGATCCGCAAGATAGAGGAATTCCTGGGATGAACGGGGCGCATGATGGGACATCCCTGGGCATGCGCCCCGATGCGCGCCCCGATGCGCGCCCCGATGCGCGCCCAGACGCGCGCCCCGACGCCGAACGTGGACCCAGTCCGGGCGCCCCCGACGACAACGGGCGCGTGGGGCAGGACGCGGTCCAGATGCCGGACGGCCTGCCCGTTCGTCCCCCCGATCCTGCGGGGCTGGCCGAATGCGGCGAGGTGTCCATGCAGACGGTGCGCTACGCCGAAGACCTGGCGGCGCTGTATACCGTGGAACGGGCCCAGCGCGCGGAATTGCAGGCCGTCAACGAGCGGTTGCGCGCGGTCATCGATTCCATGGCCGACGGCATGGTTACGGTGGACGCGGCGGGCGTGGCGGTTACCGTGAATACGGCGGCCTGCGCCATGCTGGACCGCCCTCCGGCGGAACTGGAGGGGCGCCCGCTGGTGGAATTGCTGGGCGAGGCGGGTGCGGCGGCGGTGTTGCCGGGGGGCGGTCACGGGGCGGACGGTGCGTCCGGGCCGTACATGTCCGGACAGTACGCGCCCGGACAGTACGCGCCCGGACAGGACATGTACGGGGCGCGGGTGGTGGAACTGGAACTGCCCTCGCCCGAAGGCGTGGCCCGGCGGGTGGTGCGGGTGGCCACCTCGCCCATGCGCGACGGTGGCCGGGTGCTGGTGTTGCACGACATCAGCATGCAGCGCCGGGTGCAGCATCTGAAGCAGGATTTTCTGGCCATCATCTCGCATGAAATGCGCACCCCGCTCAATGGCATCCTGGGGCTGGGCGACGTGCTGCTGGACGAGGCGCGCCGCAGGGGCGATTCCGACGCCGAGGAATTGCTGGGCCACCTGTTGCAGGCCGCGCGGCGCATGCACGCCATGGTGCGCGAGGTGGTGCGCTTTGCCGAGGTGCAGGGTGGCCGCGTGGAGGCAGCGGACGCGCCCGTGGAAGTATGCCGGGTGCTGGCCGGGGTGCTGGAAGAGCTTTCCGCCTTTGCCGCCGCGCACGGGGTGGTGCTGGGGCCGATGCCCATGGGCGGGGCGGCGGTAATGGTGCGCGGCAACGCAGGGCTGCTGCGTGAACTGTTCCTGCACGTGGTGCACAATGCCATCCGCTTCAACCGGCAAGGCGGCATGGTGACCCTGCGCTGCCGCCCGCCGCGCGGCATGGCCGGGCCCGGCGGGCCGAATGCGCCAGACGGGCCATATGGACAGGACGGATCGTCCGGGGTGGACGGACAGCGCTGCGCGGCCCGCGAAGTGGTGGTGGAAGTGGCGGACACGGGCATGGGCATCGGCGCGCTGGAGCGTGAACGGGTGTTCGAAAGCTTTTATCAGGCACAGGGATACATGACGCGCAATCGCGAAGGGCTGGGCATCGGGCTTACCCTTGCCCGGGCCATCGCCCGTCTGCATGGGGGAGAGGTTACCCTGACCAGCGAGGTGGGCCGGGGCACCACGGTGGCGGTGCGCCTGCCCGCCTGCGTGGGCGGGCACGGCACGTCCGCACGTGAAGCGATGGCAGGCTGACGTTTGGGGCGCGGCCGTGCGCATGGGTTCCCCCCCGTGCGCTTGGGCCGTTCGCCCACTCCGGGGCGGGACGGCGGACGGGGGGTTCGCCGTGCGGCCCACCCGCCCAGGAGTTGACCAACCCCCGCCCAGGCCGCGCCGGGTCCCGCGCGAGTACAGGCTCGGACCCGGCGCGGCCGCAGGGGAAGGTGGAGAATGGCGCACGTGGACCGGCGCGGCCGTCATGGTTCGTCACGCCGGGTGCCGCGCGAGTACAGGCTCGAACCCGGCGCGGCCGCAGGGGAAGTACGAGAAGAACGCCGCCGTACGGTACGGCGCCATGGGAAGGGCAAGCGGCATTCACCATCGCCCGGCCACGCACACCGGGCGCACAGCGCGGGAGGACCGCATGACGCAGGACACCTCGCACGATCCACGGTATCCCGAACGGAAGCCCCTTGAGGGGGCGGCGGAAGAGGCCTGCTCGGCCATGGAGGAAACGCGCGAGCAACTGCGCCTGGCCCACGGGCAGTTGCGCGCCTTCGCCGACGACCTGGGACGTACCGTGCTCGACCTGCGCGCCTCGCGCGCGGAACTGGAACGCTCGTACCTCGATACCCTGAACCGGCTCACCCTGGCCGCCGCCTACAAGGACGACGACACCGGCGACCACATTCTGCGCATGGCCTTCTACAGCGAAGGCATCGCCGCCGCGCTGGGCGTGCACGCCGACGGGCTGCGCGACCTGCGCGTGGCCGCGCCCATGCACGACGTGGGCAAGATCGGCACGCCCGACGCCATCCTGCTGAAGCCGGGCCGGCTCACGCCCGAGGAATTCACGGTGATGCAGCAGCACGCCGTCATCGGCGAGAAGATCCTGTCGGCCTCGTCGTCGCGGGTGGTGCGCGTCGCCGCCGCCATCGCGGGCACCCATCACGAACGTTGGGACGGCAGCGGCTATCCGCGCGGCCTTTCGGGTGAAGGCATTCCGCTCGAGGGGCGCATCGTGGCCGTGGCCGACGTGTTCGACGCGCTGACCAGCAAGCGGCCCTACAAGCCCGCCTTCGCATTCGACAAGGCCATCGGCATCATGCGCGAAGGGCGGGGCACCCACTTCGATCCCAGGCCCCTGGACGCCTTTCTGGAGATTGCGGCGGACCTGTGGGCCGCGCGGGATGAGGTAAGTTCCACCCTGCGCACCGGCGAGCACGCCGGATGAAAGGCCTTCCCGTGCGGATCGGGCAGGGCGGCGTCAGGCTGCACGCGGAGAACTGTTTCATGTGGTTTCTTTCGCGGCACATTGTTCCAGATTGAAAACATCCGAGATGAGAATAGTCCGGTACAACAGTTCTCCGGTGTGCACGCCGCAATGCCGGGGTGTGCCGATTCTGACTAATGGTGTTGAATGCCGTGCAGGCATGGTGTAGGTGTACCGCAGCGGACGGGGCGCAACATCGCGCGCCGCCGCAACGGGAGACCCTGAACGGCATGAAGCTTACCGCCAGAACGCGTTACGCGGCACGGGTGCTGGTCGCTCTTGCGGTGCATGGCACCGGGGGGCCGCTGACCACCACGGCGCTGTCACGCCACACGGACATCAGCGTCCAGTTTCTGGAGCAGATACTCAAGGATCTGCGCCGCGCCGGGCTTACGGCCAGCGCGCGGGGGGCCATGGGCGGCCACCGGCTTGCCCTGCCGCCGACCAGGATATCCCTGGGCACGGTGGTGCGGCTCATGGAGGGCGGCATCCGCATCGCGGAGCATTGCGACCTGCCCGCCACTTCTGGTGACAGGCTGACCTGTCTCGGCTGGACCCGTGCCGCCGATGCCGTGGAATCGGCGCTGGATTCGATCACCCTGGACGACCTGGCCAAGGGACTGCCCGACCTGACGGAGCACGACCCCTCGCATGACGGCACCGCCCTCGCGGACAGGCCGGGTACCTGACCCCGTTCTTCGACAGCCGCCCCCCTCTCTTTTCGCCACATCCGCATCCTCCGATTTCTTTTGACGACAATGGCGTCCCGCCCGTGCAGGCAGGACGCCGTTTCAGTTTCATGCAACAAGGCGCCAGTGATGCAGCGTGCGTTGCTGTGTCTGCTCCGTCGCATGCAATGTGGATTTTCAACGTGGCAATCCGTTCAATCTGGATTGCAATGATGTGGAGTGAATGCGTTAGCTGTGCGATGTTGTTGAATATACCATTGCGGTATGCTATGGCTCTGCGGAGCGCATGGAGTGTTCATCGTTGCCCGCATGCATGCGGACGGGGTGGACGCGGCGTGCGCGAACGCGGCATGGCACGGGCGTGTGGGGTTTCGTGAAGGGCCGCGAGATGATCGTCAACCGAGGGGGCAGGGCATGCGATTGCTGACCAACAGCCGCTACGGCACGCGGATGATGCTGGACATTGCCCAGCACAGCCGTCTGGGGCCGGTGCTGATGCGCGACGTGGCGCGCCGGCTGGATGTATCGCAGAAGTATCTGGAAAAGATCAGCCGTTCGTTGAAAGAGGCGGGTCTGCTGGTCAGCCAGCGCGGACCCAACGGCGGGCACCGCCTGGGACGTTCGCCCGACGACATTTCCGTGGGCGACGTGGTGCGCGTGCTGGAAGGCGGGGCGGAAATGGTGGGCTGCGGCCGCGACGAGGAAAACTGCACCCATGCCCCCGGCTGCCTCACGCGCATGGTCTGGAAGGAGTGCAGCCGGGCCATGTTCGCCCGTCTGGACGCCATCACCTTTGGCGAACTGTTGCGCTACGTGGACCAGGGGGTGAAGTTCGGCGACTGGTGCCCCGGCACGGTGGACGAACACCGCCAGGAGGCGGAGCGGGAACTTCGCGCGCTGGACGGGCTTGCGGAACCGGCCGGCGTGGCAGGGCCGGGGGCGCTCGGCGGGCCGGGGACGACGGGGTGCCCCGCTACTGTCGCGCCGCGCCGCGTATCGGAGCCGTGCGAACCGGAAGGCCCGGTGGGTCTGGACGGGCCAGCCGGGCCAGCCGGGCTAGGTGGACCAGCCGGACCAGCCGGACCAGTTGGACCAGTTGGACGGGGCGACCCGGACGGGCTGGAGGATGCGGAACGGTCCGGTTCTCCGCGAACCCGGCCAGTCCGCGTGTCCTGACCGTGGGCGGCCCGGTGCGTGGGGCACGCGGGGCGGCAGCACGGGAGGTTGCCATGGCCGCAATGACCGCCGGGACGGGCGGCACGACTTTCGCGGGTGCCAGCTCGGATGCGGGTACCGGCACGGGCGCCGGGTCCGGCACCGGCCATGCCGGCCATGCCGCCCATGCAGGCAGACCCGGCAAGCCCGGGTGGGGGCGACGCCTGCGCGGACTGCCGGGCGGCAGCCTGGCCGCCAAGGTGGTGGCGGGCAGCGGCGCGGCGCTGTTCCTGGGGGTGCTGGTGCTGTCGCTGGGCAGCATCCGCTACCAGCGCGAACATCTGCACGACGAACTGGCCGCCGGGGGTGACCGCCTGGGCACCACCATCCGCCTGGGCGCGCGCTATGCCATGATGCTGAACGCCCGCGACGAGATCAACCAGATCATCAGCGACGTGGCCCGCCAGAAGGACATCGTCTCCATCCGCATCTACAACAAGGAAGGCGTCATCAAGTTTTCGGGCGATCCGGACGAGGTGGAGCGCCGCACCAACATCCGCGACGAGGCCTGCGCCGCCTGCCACCGTACGGCGGAGCCGCGCAAGTGGCTGGCCCTGCGCGAACGCACCCGCGTGTTCACCGACCCGGATGGCCGCCGCCTGCTGGGCAGCCTTACCCCCATCATGAACGAGCCCGGCTGTTCGGGCGAACCCTGCCACTTCCACCCGGCGGACAAACTGGTGCTGGGCGCGCTGGAGGTGGTGCTTTCGTTGCAGGACGCGGAAACCGAGGTGCTGGCCTTCCAGACCCGGGTGGTCACCCTGGCGGCGGCGGTGTTCCTGCTGGGGGCCACGGCGGTGCACCTGTTCCTGCGGCGCTTTCTGACGCGGCCCGTGGCCCGGCTCATCGAGGGCACCCGCGCCGTGGCGCGCGGCGAGAAGGTGGACCTTTCCGACGTGCGCCAGCAGGACGAGATCGGCGAACTGGCCGGGGCCATCACCCGCATGGACCGCGACATCGCCCAGAAGCGGGCGGAACTGAACCGCCAGCGCGACGAATACCAGCGGCTGTTCGACCAGGTGCCCTGCGCCATCACCGTGCAGGACAAGAATCTGCGTCTGTTGCGCTACAACCGCATGTTCCGCGACAACTTCACGCCCAAGCCCGGCGACTTCTGCTTCCAGGCCTACAAGGGCCGCACCGGCAAGTGCCCGAACTGCGCGGTGGAAATGACCATGCAGACCGGCCTTGCCCATTGCAGCGAGGAAAGCGGCTTTCACACCGACGGCAGCCGGGCGCACTGGATTGTGCACACCTCGCCCGTGTTCGATGCGGAAGGGCGGGTGGCGGCGGCCATGGAAATGACCCTGGACATCACCGACCGCAAGGAACTGGAAGAAAAGCTGCGCCGCTCGGAGCTGAAGTATCACGCCATCTTCAACCACATTCCCAGCGCCGTGTTCGTGCTGGACCAGCAGACCCTGGAGGTTGTGGACTGCAATTCCACGGCGGAAAAGGTGTACGGCTGGCCGCGCGAGGAAATGAAGGGCCGCTCGTTCCTTGACCTGTTCCCCCCGGACGAGCGCGAGCGCTACGCCTCGCAGTTGCGGGCCTTCACCGTGCTGAACCGCGCCCGCAACGTGGCCCGCGACGGCAGGCCCTTTCACGTGGACATCATGCTGTCCCCGGCGGAATACCTGGCCCGGCAGGTGCTGCTGGTGACCACCACCGACATCACCGAACGGCTGGAAGCCGAGCAGAAGGTCATCCAGGCGGGCAAGATGGCCACCCTGGGCGAAATGGCCACGGGCGTCGCCCACGAACTGAACCAGCCGTTGACGGTCATCAAGACCGCCGGGGGCTTCCTGCTGCGCAAGGTGACACGCGGCGAACCCATCGACCCGGAAATCCTGGCCACCATGGCTCGCGAGATCGACGGCCACGTGGACCGGGCCAGCCGCATCATCGGGCACATGCGCGACTTCGGCCGCCGGGCGGACCTGGCGCTGGAACGGGTGGACGTGAACGCGGTGCTGCAAAACGCCACGGAATTCTTCAGCCGCCAGCTGTCGCTGCGCGGCATCGACATCGACTGGCGGCTGGCCGAGCCGCTGCCCCCGGTCATGGCCGTGCCCAACCGGCTGGAGCAGGTGTTCATCAACCTGCTGCTCAACGCCCGCGACGCCATAGAGGAACGCAGCGAGAAGGAACCGGGCGCGCCGCGCCGCATCACCGTGGAAACGGTGGCCGACGACAGGCGGGTGACGGCGCGGGTGTGCGACACCGGCGGCGGCATCCCCCCGGCGCTGCTGCCGCGCATCTTCGAGCCGTTCTTCACCACCAAGAAGGTGGGCAAGGGCACGGGGCTGGGGCTGTCCATCAGCTACGGGCTGGTCAAGGAATTCGGCGGGTCCATCCAGGCGTCCAACGTGGCGGAGGGCGGGGCGTGCTTCACCCTCCATTTTCCGGTGACTTCCGGGGCGGTGGGGGCGGGGGGGACTATGGGAACGGGGGGAACGGGGGGAACGGGGCCTGCCGACGGGCCGGTATCCGGTGAAGGGGGCGCGGCATGAGCGTGCCCCAGTCTCCGCAGCCCCCCCAGTCCCCGCTGTCCTCTCCGCCCCTCCTGCCCCTCTTGTTGGTCGACGACGAGGAAGGCATCCGCACCGTGCTGGCGCTGCTGCTGGCCGACATGGGCTGTGCGGTGCGCACGGCGGCGTCCGGGGCGGAGGCGCTGACCATGGTCCGCGCGGACCCGCCCGCCGTGGTGCTGACCGACGTGCGCATGCCCGGCATGGACGGCATCGACCTGCTGCGCGCGGTGAAGGCGGAATTTCCCGGCGTGGAGGTGCTGGTGCTGACCGGCCACGGCGACATGGAACTAGCCGTGTCCAGCCTACGCCATGGGGCGGGCGACTTCCTGACCAAGCCGGTGTCCCCGGAGGCGCTGGAAGTGGCGCTGGACCGCGCCCGCCAGCGCATGGCCCTGCGCGAGGCCCTGCGCCGTCATACCGAGGAACTGGAGCAACTGGTGGCCCAGCGCACTCGCCAACTGCTGCACGCCGAACGGCTGGCCGCCGTGGGCGAGACGGCGGCGGGGCTGGCCCACGCCATCAAGAACGTGGCGGGCGGGCTGGAAGGGGCCATGTTCGTGCTGGAAAAAGGGCTGGAACTGGACCGGCGCGACTATCTGGAACAGGGCTGGCGCATGGTGCGCGACGACGTGGCGCGGGTGCGCGACCTGGCCATGCGCCTGCTGGACATGGGCCGGGCAGCGGCGCTTGCCCCGCGCCCATGCGACCCGGACGGCCCCCTGCGCGACGTGGCCCGCCTGCTGGCCCCGCGCGCTGCGGCGGCAGGGGTGGCGCTGGAGGTGCAGGCCGGGGCCGGGCCGGAACCGGTCCTGCTGGACCCGGACGCGGTGCACCGTTGCCTGATGGACCTGGCGGTGAACGCCATCGAGGCGTTCGAGGGGCTGGAGGGGGCGGGTGGTCTGGTCGATGCCTCAGTCAGTGGCGCGGACCGGATGGATGCCAATGGAGAGGGGGCGGGTGGGACTGTCCCGGATGCCCCCCACCGGGTGATCCTGCGCAGCCGCCGGGTGGCATTGCCCGAGGATGCTGGCGCGGATGCGGCATCCGCCGGGGAAGCAGGGGAGACCAGCGTAACCGGCATCGAATACGTGGTGGAGGACAACGGCCCCGGTTTTCCGGAACAGGCCGATCAGGCCAGTCAGGCCGTTCAAGCCGGTCAGGGCAGGCCGGGCGGGCAGAGGCAGGGGGACGATGCAGCCCCGGACGGCTTTGCCGCCTTCGTTTCCGCCAAGCCAGGCGGCAGCGGCGTGGGCCTCATGGCCACGCGCAAGCTGGCCCGCGAGATGGGCGGCGAACTGGAGCTTGGACGCGCATCGCAAGATCATGGGGTGCGGGCCGTATTGCGGGTACGGAGTTGAGTGCTAACAGTCTGAAGATCAATCTTTTTTATTTGGCGAAGGCATTTATTTTAAATTTTATATTTATAACGAATTGACGTTGAGTTTGTATGTTTTGTAAAAAAAATTACCGCTCATTTTGATTGACAGGCGAGTCGGCGGTTGTTCGCGGGCGCTTTGTCGTTTTTGTTTTTAGTGAAATGGAGGCAGTGATGGGGAACTCCGTGTATTCAGCGGATAAAACTGATGCTTTTACAATAGTATTAGGCCTCCTTAATGGGCTTCAAGAATGTATTGGGCTTGATAAAGATATTGTAGATCTTGCAGACAAGGATATGCATTCTGCTGTTTACAAAGAGAAGGCATTGCATCCAGATGTCTATAAGAGCATAAAATTTAATGACGATCCGACATTTCCCTATTCAAGGCAAATTGAAGACGCCCTATATGAGCTGCAGGTCTGTGGATTTCTTACACGTCCAAACCCGACAATGGCGAAGTATAGGTTGGTAGGAGTGAGGGGTTACGCAGAAAAGAAGATTGATAGGGCTTTGCGCGATGAATTGAATGCTGCTGCAGAAAGAATATTGAACGATTAGTTTGAGGGCGTAATGAAATACTGTGATGTATTGACGTGCGTATCAAATGATGTCTTGCCTGCTCTTTTGCCGATATCGGAAGAGGATTCAGGAAAAGGTGGTGGAGAGGCGCGGTTACGAAATAAAATTATCCATGATCATTTATGGGGTAGTTCTAGTTATTATCCTTGGGAAATCGCACTGCTAGATACTCCATTGATGCAGCGGTTGCGTCAAATTCATCAATTGGGGACCGCGAGCTTTACATATCCATCAGCTGTTCATAACAGATTTTCGCATTCATTGGGTGTGGCTTTGTTGGCTGGCCAGCTGGTAACTACTCTTCGTGATAAGCTTCGTGATGGTAGTGTTGACCCTAAAGGGGAAGATGTCGACAGCGTTGTTTCTCAAAAAGATGTATATTCTGTCAGAATAGCAGGGCTGCTCCACGATATCGGGCATTGTTTTTTTTCTCATTGTAGTGAGCGTGTCGTTGGGAAGATTCTTGGAGTTATTTTTGATGATGAGCTTAGCGATGTTATCCCTCAAGAGCCGAAGGCACACGAGTTAATTGCGTACATTGTTTTGCATACAGAGCACTTTGCTAATTTTTGGGATTCTCAAATCGTTCCTCTTTTTCCAGATAAGACATGTGTCCCTGATCCGCGTGATATTGCATGTATGATTGTTGGGAAAGCGGTATCATCACGGAAAAGATTTCTAACAGAGATTATCAATGGACATTATGATGTAGATAAAATGGAGTACTTACATAGAGATGCAAAGACAGCAGGTCTTGCAATAACTTACGATAGAGATCGTTTTTTTCAGAAAATTACCCTATATAGAGAGGAGGTTGCGGGTGATGTGTGTTGGCGTCTTGTAATGGATATACAAGGAATTCAGGCCGTCGAACAGATGATTATTAGTAAAATGATGTTGTCTCCATATGTTTATCACCATCATAAAGTATTAACGGCGGATGCTCTCGTTTTTGATATCGTATCGATGCTTTCTGCCGGGGCGGAGCATTCTGCGATAAATGCGCGTAATTATTTCGATTTACTAAAATATACAGATTCGGATTTGTTGGGCTTTGGCGGTAACTCTCCAAATGTAAATTTGAATAATATGTTAGATAGGTTGCGCCGTAGGAAATTGTTGATGCGTTGTTTTGTTCTGCATCATGATTTCTTGATAGAGGCTGAAAACGTACAGGTTGCGCTTTCTGAATTTAGAAAGGACGTTAAGCTCGATCTTGATAATATGAGGCGCGGTATCGTTGCGACGATGAAGTCACTGTATGAGGAATGCGCAGATTTATCAATATATGACGTAACTATTACTGAAACGAAGGAGCATAATCTTTTGCAGAGCATGGGTAAGGCTGTTGTTCTTACTCATGAGCGAAAGATAGATCGCTTGGAAAACCATTGGTTGATGAATAACTGGGAGGCAACTTATGGTGCTAAAAAGAACAGGGTTTATGTGCATGTTCCCAGAAAATTCATTCGGCAAGGCTTTAATGCAGTTTGTAGTTTTCTAGAAAAAAAATATCAACTTCGTGTTGATAGGAAGCGTGTCTGTGAATACGCAAAGGTGCCTTTAAATACTGGCGAGGATAGTTTGCTAGCCTGCTTTACTGCTTGATTATACTGTTTCGGAAGCCGGTCTTTTGGGGCGGTAGGTTAGCTGGCAATACTGTCAGCATCCCCCCGCCTCACGGCATCCGGCAGGCGGCGCGGCAGCGACACGGTGAAGGTGCTGCCCTCGCCGGGTTCGGAGGCCACGGCGATGTGCCCGCCGTGCTGCCGCACTACCTGGCTGGCCACGAACAGGCCGATGCCCGTCCCGGCGGTGCCCTTGGACGAGAAGAACAGGGTGAACAGCTTTTCGCGGGTCTCGCGGTCCATGCCGGTGCCGTTGTCGATGATGGTGAAGGTCACCTCCTCCGGCGCACCGCGCACCCGGAAGGTGACGGCATGGTCCTGCTTGCGGGTGTCCGCCGCGCAGGCTTCCACTCCGTTTTCCAGCAGGTTCACCAGCGCGGACGACAGAGCCCCGGTGTCCGCCTCGAAGGTGCCGAGGTCTGCGGTACCACCGCTTCCCGCTGATCCGGCCTGAGCCGTCCCCGCGTTCTCGCCGACGTCCGCCCCCGTTTCCGGGTTTCCGCCAGCGCCCGTATCCGCCCCTACTGCCGTAAAGTCCCGCACAAAGCGCACCCCGCGTTCCGTGGCCTTGGCCTCCACCAGCGCTGCCGTTTCCTCGGCAAAGGCGCGGGTGACCACCACTTCCCAGTTCAGTTCGCGGTTCTTGGCGTAGTACAAAAGGTCCAGCACCATCTTGCGCAGCCGGTCCACCAGGTGGCGGATGTCCTGGTGGCTGTCCTGCACCCGCGCCGCGTCGCCGCGCGCGATGCCGCTGCCAAGGCGGTACACCCCGCCGTCCAGCGCGGTGAGCAGCCCCTTGATGCCATGCGCCGTGGACCCCAGCAGCAGCCCCAGTTGCGAAAGCCGGTCCTGCAGGCGGCGCAGTTCGGAGATGTCCGTGGACATCTCCATGACCTCGGTGATGGCGCCCTCGGCGTCGCGCAGGGGGGCCGTCCACACCAGCACGTTCACCTGCCGCCCGTCGCGCGCGGTGACCACGGTTTCCGCCTGATGGGGCCGCCCGTCGTCAAAGGTGCGCCCGGCGGGGCAGCCGGAACAGGGGGCCAGGCGGTGGGCGAAGGCGTCGTGGCAGCGGCGGCCCGTGGGGTCGCCGAAATCCTCGCGGTATCTCCGGTTGGCCTCCACCACGCCGAAGTCGCGGTCCATGACGGCCACGTAGCAGGGGGATTCGTCGAACAGCTGGCGGAACCGTTCGCGGGTCAGGCGCAGATCCTCGCGCAGGCGGCGCACCTCGGAGATGTCCACCGAAAGCTCCAGCACCAGTTCCACCTCGCCGTCGTTGCCGTAGATGGGCGCGGTGTTCACGATGACCGGAATTTCCTGTCCGTTCCTGCCCAGCAGTACCTCGTTGGAGCGAAACCCCTCGCCCGTTTCCAGCACGCGCATCACCGGGCACAGCCGGTCGCCGGGGCCGCGCCCGGCGTACGCCTCCCAGCTGCGGCTGCCGATGCGGTGCCCCAGGCGCTCCTTGTACAGCTGGTTGGTGGAGACGATTTCAAGGTCGGCATTGTGCACGGCCACGAAGCAGGGCAGTTCGTTGAACAGTCCCCCGTCGTCCAGGGCGCTGCACAGCGAACGGATGCCGCTGGCGATGCCGTCCATGACCTGCAACGCGGCCAGTTGGCGTTCCGCCTCCACCAGCCGGGCCGACTGGTCGCGCACCATCTGTTCCAGGTTTTCGGTGTATCCGCGCAGGCGCTGGCGCATGGAGATGCGTTCCCCGGCGCGGCGCAGGGCCACCTCGAGCATGTCGTCGTTGACGGGTTTGGTGAGGAAGTCGGTGGCGTCGCGCTTCAGGCTCTGGATGGCCAGGTCCATGTCGCCATGGCCGGTCAGCATGATGACCTCCACCTCCGGGTCGGCGGCCTTCAGGCGTTCCAGCAGGTCCAGCCCGGACAGGCCGGGCATCTTGATGTCGGTGAGCACGATGTCGGGCTTGCGCTCGGCGAACCGGGCAAGGGCTTCTTCGCCGCTGGCGGCGGTGGTCACGTCGTAGCCCGCGTCGGCAAGCGAGATGCCGAGCACGGTGCGGATGCCTTCCTCGTCGTCCACCAGCAGGATCGATGCGCCCATGCGCGGCTCCTCGTGGTCCGGTGTGGGCCCGATGCGCTCCGGATGCGGTTTTCGCGGGGTGGTGAATCCCGTGCCGTACCCGGCGCGGCCATCGGGGGATGGGGCGTGGCGGGCGGCGCGACAGCGGCGCTGCCGGAGGCCGCCCTGCTGCCCCATTGTCCCACGCGGAGCCGCGCGCGGCAAGGGCGGGCCGCCGGAGAGGGTATTGCCCGCCCCGGTGCGGGGTGCCTTCCCTGGTGCCAGGCCCGCCGCCGTCCATGAAGCCGCCGGGCGCCCTGTTGCGCTAACGTCGCGCTAACGTCGCGCTAACGTGCGCCACTGTCGGAGCACTGGCGCGCTCCTGCCGCGCTACTGGTGGGTCACTGGCGCTTCCGCCGCCAGTTCCCCGCGTTTTTCCAGCGTTTCGCGGATGATTTCCAGCAGCCGGTTGGGGTCGAAGGGCTTCTTCAGCGAGGCCACGGCGTTGCGGATGGCCAGGTGGATGCCCGACAGCCCGCTGATGACGATGACCGGGGTGTCGCGGAAGGCGTCTTCCTTGGTCATCTTGCGGTAGAAGCGCGGTCCCCACTCGTTGGGCATTTCCAGGTCCAGCGTCACGAGGTCTGGCCGCTCGCGCTTCAGTACCTCCAGCGCCTCGCTGCCGTCCGAGGCGGAGCAGGTGGCGTACCCGTTGTCGGAAAGGATATCCACCATGTACTTCACGATGTAGGGGTCGTCGTCCACGACCAGTATCTTGTACGGCATGCGCTCATTCTCCTTGGCGTCGTGCGTGGCGGCGCGCGGTGACGCCGTTGCCTGCCCTGTCTTCCGGGATATACCGCCCGGGTCCGACCCGGTTCCGTCCTGTCCTGTCCGTTCTGCCCGCGCGGTCAGTCCTGCCATTTCCGCCGTTCCGTTTCCGGCTCCGTTCAGCGCCCGGTGGGCCAGTTCCAGCAGCCTGTCGGGCCGGGGGGGCTTTTCCACGTAGGCAAACGGTTCGTTCACCTCCGTGCTGCCGTCTCCGTTCCTGCCTCCGTCTGCCGTCTGACACATGGACAGACCGTGGGCAAAGGTGGCCCCGCCCACGCCGGACAGCATGATCACCGGCACGGAACGCAGGGCGGGGTCGGCCTGCATGGCGCGGTACATGGGCAGGCCCCCGCCGCCCGGCATCATCACGTCCAGCACCACCAGGTCGGGGCGGCGTTTGTGGGCCGTTTCCAGACCTTCCGCGCCGTTGCGGGCGGCCACGGCCTCGTGCCCGTCGGTTTCGAACAGGGCCTTCAGGAAGAACCGGAACGACAGGTCGTCGTCCACCACCAGCACCAGCGCCATGTCGTGCCCCGTGTTCGGTCGTCGCTCGTCGTGAATCGGCTACGCCGCCGGCTGGCGGGGCAGCGTGGCCGCCGCCCCGTGCCGTCATCTTCCTGCCGTCAGCCCGCTGGCCGGCGTCAGGCCACGCGTTCTTCGTGGGTGACACTGGCCACCGGACAGGCGGAGCGCAGCACCACCTGCTCCACGGTGGAACCGATTTCCGCGTCCTCGGCGGGAACGTCCCTGGCGTGGTGAGCCATGACGATAAGGTCCGCCTGGCGGTCACGGGCATACTTCAGGATTTCCACATACGGCGTGCCTTCCCAGATTTCCACCTGGTAATTGTCGTAGTCGGTCATCTTGCTCACGTACCTGTCCTGCATCTGCTTGCGCGCCCGGTCGAGCTGGCGTTCGATCTCGGCCTGGCTGGGGTACAGCCCGGAGCCGCCAAGGTCGCAAGCGTGGAACAGGTACAGCTTGGCGCCCACCTCGCGCGCGGTCCTGTAGGCGAACTGGAAGGCTGCGTCGGCGGGCTTGGAGAAGTCGGTGCTGAACACGATGTTGGAGAACATGTGCCAACAGGTGTTGCAGGGCCGGTTGACGATCAGCACCGGACACCGGGCCGACTTGGACACCTTCTGCATGGTGTTGCCGATGATGGAGCGCACCCGCGAGGCGGCGGCGTCCTCGTCGCGCCCGTGCGCGCCCATGACGATCAGGTCCACCCCTTCCTGCCGGGCGAAGCGCAGGATTTCGGTGTGCGGAACCCCCACGGCCAGTTGCAGCGCGGAATTGGGCGGGCCGAATTCCTTGAACTGGGCCTCGTAGACGTGCTTCAGTTCCTCGGTGACCCATTCGCGGTAGTCCGCGTCGGCCACTTCTTCCTCGCCCGACTTCAGGTCGCGCACGTACTGGCCGAAGCCGCGCGTGGGCACCCCCAGCACGTGGAAGACATACAGGCGCGCTTCGTTGCGCCGGGCCAGTTCGAAGGCCACCTTGGCCGCGTTGTCGCATGCCGGCGAGGCCGACGTTGCAAAGAGGATCTTACCGAACATGGCGTTTACCTCCGTAGGCTGCAGTGTCTGGCGCCGCCCTGGAAGCCGAGCTCCCATGCGAGGCCCTCGATGACTTCGAACAGGCTGAAGGTGGTCTCGCAGTCGAGCACCCGCGTCCTGTCCCCGAAAACCACGTGTCGCAGGCCGCCCAGCGAGAGCGGCAGATCCAGTAGGGCATCGAGCGGGATGAATCTGATTTCGTGTTCCGTTTCGCCGTCACGGCCGCAGGGGCTGTTGGCCCCCGGCGCCAGCGCCCGCAAGGACAGGTAGATCTCCGCGCGCGGGCCGCCGGGGTAGCCGATGAGGTCCACCGTCTTGCGCAGGGCAAGGCCGGTCAGCCCCTCGGCCCGGCAGCCTTCGGCCGGGCAGCGGGCCGCCTCGGCCACGGCGGCGGGCAGGAACGGGCCAAGGCGTTGCAGTTCGGCATGCCGGGTCAGCAGGGCGAAGAACGTGCGCAGCGTGCAGCCCGCGTCCAGCACCGCCGCCAGCCGCAGGCAGGGCAGCGGGTCGGCGTGGGTGCTTCCGTCGGGGGCGCGGAGCGTTCCGTCGGGGGCAAGGTGCACGGTGTCCATGAGTTCTCCGGGGTGTTCTCCGTCCGGTGTGACGCGGGATGCCGCAGGGGGCCGGTTACCGTTGTTGCCGTTGCGCCGTCGCGCCTCAGGCCTTGGTGTGGCAGCCGCCGCAGGTGGTGGGGCCCTTGCCCTGCTCCCTGTGGCATCCCATGCACTGGCGATGGTAGGCGCGCTCCAGCGGCGTGCCCTTGCCGGTCTTGCCTCCCCCGCCTCCCCCGCCTCCCCCGCCTCCGTGGACGGCATGACAGTCGGCGCAGGGGGTGCCCTCGGACGTGGCGGCCGTGGCGTCGCGCCGTCCGTCCTCGGTGGTGCCGTGGTGGCAGGTGCCGCATTCGTCGATCCTGGCCTTTTCGTTGTGCGTGTCGTGCACGAACCGGGCGGCGGGGCGCGACTGCGGGGCCAGGGCCTCGGGCGCCAATGTCTTCATGTCTTCCTGCGCCGGGGCCATGGCCACGGGCGGCAACAGCAGGAACAGCAGCGCGGTGGCCAGGATCGCCGTGACGATGGCCGGTTGCGTCGCAAGCCTTGGTGCCCGGGGCAGGGAACGTGGTGCCTTCATCGGGTGCTCCTTGCCGTGCCTACGCGGCGCCGGGCTTTTCCATGCAGTCGTAGATCAGGTCGCCCAGGAACTTGGTGTGCATGCCGAGTTTGTAGTGGTTGATGATGTCCTCGAGCCCGCCGTGGCAGTTGTGGCAGGGGGCCACCACCGTGTGCACGCCCGTGGCGGCAAGCTGGTCGGCCTTGGCCTTGTTGCCCGCCAGGCGCACGCCCTTGAAGGGCGGGCCGCAGTTGATCACCCCGCCGCCCGCGCAGCAGCACAGGTTGTGTTCACGCGTGGGGGACATTTCCACCACGTTGGAGCACAGGGCGTGGGTGACCTCGCGCAGCTTGTCCATCAGGCCACGCCCCCGGATGATGTTGCACGGGTCGTGGATGGTCACCGGCTCGTCGAACTTCTTGGCCAGCTTTATCTTGCCCTCGGTCAGCAGTTCCCAGAAGAACTCCACCGAATGCACGATGGGCACGGGGTGGTTCTTCCAGCCCAGCCAGCGGTTGCCCACGTCATACACGGACCGGAAGGCGTGCCCGCATTCACCCATGACGATGCGTTTCACCTTCAGCTTCTGGGCCATCTCGAAGTGGCAGCGCTTCAGCCGCCCCATCATTTCGTAGTCGCCGGTGAACATGCACATGTCGCTGTTGTCCCAGCCGGGGGACGAGGGCATGGTCCAGTCCATCCCGGCCTGGTCGAAGATCACCGCCGCCTGGTAGATGAGCTGGGTACGGAACTTGGGTTCCGGCGCGATGACCGAGTACAGGAAGTCCGCCCCCTCCTTGTCGAAGGGGATGCGGAGCGCGGGAATTTCGCTGCGCGCCTCGTCTTCCTGCCACACCAGGCTGTCGATCCACTCGTCTTCCTTGACCCACATCTGGTTCATGGTGCCGGAGTGGCTGTGCGCGGTATCCTGGATGTACAGCGGCACCACGCCCAGGCGATGGCAGATGCGCCGCACCAGGCTCATGACGTAGCCGGTATCGATGCCCACGGGACAGTAGTGCACGCAACGGCGGCACAGGTTGCATTCCGTGTAGGCGATCTGGGCCATGCCGTAGATGTCGTCCGGGTCCACCTTCCCGCCCGTGCGCAGCAGCTTCCACATGGTCTGTTCCATCTTGCCCACGGGCGAATAGGTGGGGTCGCCGTCGTGCGAGATGCAGTAGTGGCAGGCGTCGGCGCACATGCCGCAACGCATGCAGGTTTCATGGTAGACGGCAAGGCGCGCCCCGGCCTCGCCCCTGGTCACCGCCTTGACCACGCGTTCGATGCGTTCGCGCGTCAGGGCGGCCACGCCCCGCACGAGGTTGGCGTCTTCTATGCGGCGTTCCGCGATGCCCGAGAATTCCGTTGCGCTCATGTGGTTGTCTCCCGTGGGATGGCGCCGTGCGCCCTTCCGATGAATCCGTCCGGTCTGTCCGTATCCGTCTGGCGGCACCTGTCAGGGCGCCGGGGCGCGCGCCCCACCTACCAGTCGGGGCAGTGGCGCACCCCGCCGAACTCCGAGCCCATGTAGGCCCGCGTGAAGGGCGAGAAGATGGCGTGCGACAGCCGGGTGAACGGCAGGGCCATCAGCGTGGCCTCGCCCGACAGCACGTGCAGGGTGGACAGCAGCAGGTTGTCGCCGATCTGCTGCTTGGCCAGGAACGCGGTGATGCACGGCACGGCCACCAGCGCCAGCACCAGCCAGTCCATGGGCCGGGTGACGAAGCGGACCGTGGGCAGTTGCAGCCTGCGCCACGCGAAGAACCCGCACAGCAGGATGACCAGCACGGTCAGGGTGTCGGCGATGCCTTCCGGCAGCGACCATACATTGACGCCGAAGGCGTAATCCCACAGTACCGCGTGCCCCGGCGCGAAGAGCAGCAGCAGGCCGAGCGCGGTGTGAAAGGCGAAGGTGGCCACGGTGACGGCGGGGTTGGCCCGCCAGCCCAGGGTGGCGAACGGGGTTGCCCAGCGCGCCATGGAGCGCGCGGCGAAACGTACGTCCATGTAGGCCACGGCGTTCATGTCCTTCTTGCGGGCCAGCGCCCACATGGAGGACAGGCGCCAGGCCGACCCGCCCAGAAACACGGCCCAGGCAATCCAGGCCAGGGGCCCCACGGCGAAATTGTACAGTTGCTGCATTGCTGTTGCCTCCGCTGGCCCGTCAGGCCCTGAAGTCGTCGGGAGTGGCCACCCACCGTTCGCACGCGCCGTCACGGATGCCCCGTAACAGTACGGTGAAGCCGGAACCGGAATCGGCGGGGCCGAACACCGGGTCCCACGCCGTGGTGAAGGCGTCGCGCCACGGGCGGCCATCCAGCAGCACCGTTTCACGGGCTCCTTCGCGCACCCGCACCGCCACGTGCCGGCCGCACGGGCTGAACACGGGCCGCCAGGCCATGTCCCACTTGCCGGGCCAGGCCACGCCGTCCACCACCACCTGCCAGGCGGTGTTGTCGTTGCTGGCCAGGGCCGCGGCGCGGGTGCCGTCGGGCGACACGACGAGGTCGGTGATCACCGGTGCGGTGAACGGCCAGGGCGATGCGTCCCGGGCCACGGTGAAGCTGCCGTACCTGGGGGCCACGATGGCCCACAGGTGCCGCCCGTCGGGGCTCCAGGCGGGCGACCAGCACTGGAAGAAGCGCGCCTCCCACAGCAGGGTGCCGTCCAGGGCCATGCCCCAGCGGCCATCCTTGCGCACCGGCGCGGCCACCGCGCCGGTGGCCGGGTCGAAACAGGGCTCCCACACGCAGGGGAAGGTGGCGGGCCACGGCGTGCCGTTGACGGCCACGGTGTACTCGGAATGGGAAAGGCGCACCTGCGCGGCCACCCGGTCGTTGCGGTTGTCGAACACGGGCGTCCATACGTTCATGAAGTTGTGGTCCCATGCCTCGCCATCAACGGCCACGCTGTACACGCCCCGCACGAAGGTCTCGATGTCGGCCTGGCCCAGCGGCACGGTCTGCACCACGGCGGCGGTGCGGCGGCCGTCGGGGCTGAGGGCGAAGTTGTTGGCGTTCTCGTACAGCGTTTCCCAGGGCTCGCCGTCCACGATCATGCCGTAGCGCATGTCCTGCTGCACGGCGGCGATCAGCTTTCCGGCGGGGCCGTGCAGCAGCGACCAGATGAACCCGTAGGTTTCCGGCCACGGTTCGCCGTCCACGGCCACGGTCCATTCCCCGTCCTGCTGGACGATGGCGGCCAGCCGTCCGTCGGGCAGGAAGCGCGGCGACCAGACCTTGTCGAAGCCCGCGTCCCAGACGCCGTCGTCCACGCGCATGGTAAAGCTGTCGTCCTCCTGCCGGACCACGGCGGCCACGTGCATGCCGTCGTGCGACATGAGCGGTTCTTCCTGCCATTGGTGGCCGGGCAGCGGCGCGAGGGACGGCGCGATGACCCGCCTGCCCGGTTCCCACTGGCCGGGGCCGGGCTGCGGAAGCCCCGTTGCGGCGTGCGCGGCGGGCGGCGCTTCCGGCTGGCCGTGGGCCGCGTGCGGGGTTGCGGTGGATGTGGACATGCGAACCTCCTGTTCTGCGCTCGTCGTTGTCGCGTCGAGTGCAGGAGAATGATCGTTGCACCGTATTGTGGCGTCGCGAATGCGAATGTGTTTGAAGGTTGTGTAGCACAGGAAAGACTACCGTGGAAGTGGTGTTGCGAAAAATAGTAGTCTACTTGCGTGGTAGATTTGATTGTATACCGCAACAGTATAGTAGAAATGCAACCGTAGCGGTAGACAATGCGTGTTGCGTATAGCGTGTCACGCTGCAACATTGCAGCGGTCAGCACGGTGCGGTGCTTGGCAGTGTGTCGATATGAATCGAAACGTTTCATTCGTGTTCCGAAAACGGAATATCGACGGCGCGGGCAGGGATGCGGGGGAGGGCCGGAGCAGGCGCGGCGTGATGCCCGTGGCGTCCAGGCAGTGTGTCTGCATGTGCGGTCCGAAACGTGCCGGACGGGCAGGAGGGAAGGTTCGCTGACGAGGAATCGAAATGTTTTATCCATGAGATTGACTATGAAAATCGTTTTCAGTATCTAGCACGGAAACGCCCGCCGTCCCCCTGCGCGGCGCGGCGTTGCACGGGGGCGTGCGGCACCACTGCCGCCCGGCCCACAGCTTATTCCTGCAAGGAAGGAAGGAGAACACATGAAACGCTTGATCACACTGCTGCTGGGCGCGGCGCTGCTGTGCGGCGCGGTATCCCCGGCGGGCGCAGCCACCATCGAGGCCAAGGGCGAGTGGGCCTTCGACTTCTCGTGGACCGACGGCATGAACTACCGCTCCGCCGAAGACGGCGGCGACAGCGAAGACGATTTCGCGGCGCACCAGCGGCTGCGCACCCAGATCGACATCATCGCCAGCGAATCGCTGCGGGGCGTGGTGTTTCTGGAAATGGGCACCACCACCTGGGGTGCCGAGGACGGCGCGCTGGGTTCCGACGGCAGATCGGTGAAGGTGCGCCGGTCGTACATCGACTGGACCGTGCCCAATACCGAACTGCAGGTGCGCATGGGCCTGCAGGGCATGGACCTGCCGGGCGCGACCTTTGGCGCCAGCCCGATCCTGAGCGATGAAGACGTGGCCGCCCTGGTGCTGAGCTACGCCGTCAACGAAAACCTGGGCCTCACCGCCTTCTGGGCGCGCCCCTACGACAACAATTCCGGCAACTCCGCCGCCGACGGCAACGACTTCGACGAAGTGGACGTGTTCGGCCTGACCGCGCCGGTGACCCTGGACGGCGTCAGCGTGACCCCGCACCTCCTGTACGCCTCGGTGGGCAAGGACGTGGACGGCACCGACACCGAATCGTGGGAGACCTTCCAGGACGGCATGCAGAGCCTCGGCCAGCGCATGGGCATGACCGGCGACGACACCACCACCCACAATGCGTGGTGGGGCGGCGTGGCCTTCGAACTGTCCCTGCTCGACCCCTTTGCCGTGAAGATGGACTTCACCTACGGCAACAAGGACGCCGACGACGACTACGCCACCCGCGAAGGCTGGCTGGTTTCGGCCATGGTCGAGTACAAGATGGAGATGATGACCCCCGGCGTGTTCGCCTGGTACGGCAGCGGCGAAGACGACGACATCGACAACGGCTCCGAGCGCATGCCCTCCATCTCGCCCAACGCCTGGGCGCCCACCAGCTTCGGCTTCCCCGGCTCGGTGTTCAACCAGGACAGCCAGTTCGCCCTCAACGGCGCGGGCCTGTGGGGCGTCGGCGTGCAACTGGCCGATATCTCGTTCGTCGAGAACCTGTCGCACGTCCTGCGCGTGGTCTACATGCGCGGCACCAACGATTCCGAACTGGTGAAGGACACCGCCGGTCTGGCCGACGAACTGGCCCCGGCTGGCGGCGGCGTGTTCCTGACCGACGAGGACAGCGCCTGGGAAGTGAACTTCGACCACACCTACCAGATATACGAAAACCTCACCTTCATCCTGGAAATGGGCTACATCCGCCTGGACCTGGACGAGGACACCTGGGGTGCGGCGGGCGAAGACCTGAACTCCGCCAAGAAGCTGACCTTCAACCTGGTGTACGAGTTCTAGCCGTATCGCCCGGCGGCCGTGCGGCGTGACCGGCGCAGGGAGCCGGCCGCATGGGCGATGGGGCCGCACCGGCAGTGCCGGGCGCGGAATGCAATGGGGGCATGGCCTTTGGGCCATGCCCCCTTCTCGTTTCTCTTGGAGGCGGGATGGCGGAAGGGTGGGGCGGCACGTCTCTGGAAGCAAGTACGACGTCATGCGGATGATGTGCGGGGCGTGTGGCGCAAGACTGGAGACAGGTGCCGCTGGAGCGGCAATGCATCGCAATTGCGGTGTACAATGCGGAAAACCGTGTGCTACGCTGGAATGAATAGCCAGGGACAGGAAATGTCGTGCGTCGCGTTGCGCGGTTGGCGATGCCCTGTCGGCGTGTTGCCCGATGCATACCGATGCGTTCCGATGCGAGCGGAGGTGGTGAGGGCGGTGCGTTTTCGGCGCATGTGCCGCATGTTCCGGTGGGGATTTCCCGTGCCCCGCCCTTCGCAAAAGGTGCACCACCCATGCCCATCGACGGCTGGCTCGAGGCGTTGCCCGGCCAGGATGCCGGCGCCATGAACCGCCATGTGGCGGATGACGTCGCCCTGTTCGCCGGTCGCGACCACCCGCTGCTTTCCACCCGCACGGTGCGCCACCAGGTCGCCCGGCTCAGCGCGCATCTGCTCGTTCTCGGTGCCACCACGGAAGCTCCGCATCCCATGGACGACGGATTGCGCCGCGCGCTTCTCGGCTATTCCCTGTATACCCGCCAACTGGACATGGTGCAGGACCGCGCCACCAAGCACATCTGCCGCGACGGCTGCGAACGTCCCCCGCTGGGCTGCTGCAACCGCAGCCACAATGTGGTGTTCAGCCTGTCGGACATCATGATGCAGCACCCCACGGGGCTTGCCCTGCGCATGGGCGATGCGCTGGCGCGCCTGCAAGCCGAGGAAGGCGCCCACCACGCCCACGGCGCCCCCATGGGCGAGCGGGGCTGCCCGTACCTGACGGCCACCGGCTGCACGCTGTATCTCTTCAAGTCGCCGCTGTGCGTACACTACCTGTGCCCCACGGTGGCCGACGCCCTGGACGCCGCGCACGGCCCGGAGGCCGCGCCTTTCGTGGCGGGCATGCGTCGCGCCGCCAACCGGCAGTTGGAACGCAGCTCCGACTTCATGGAACCCGGCCTGATCGAGGCGGCGGTGCGGATGTTCGCCCCCGAGGGCCGGTCCCGTGCTGAGTCCGGTGACGGGCCGGACGACGGGGTGGGCAACAGGGTGAGGGGGGGAATGGAAGGCTGGCCGGACGGCGGTGGGTGCGGCAACGCCCGAGGCTGACGGACTTCCTGAAACGGAAGGAACTGGCGGCGCCACCCGGCACCGGACCGGAGGACGGCGCGCGTTCGCTTTTGGCGGAAAATGCATGTCACGGGGCATTGCCGCCATGACGGGACGCCGGTAGACTGCTCGGGGCAGGTGGTCGGGTACCACCCTTTCCGCCGCTGCCGTACCGTTGGCTCCCCCTGGTCCCCCCGAGTTCCCTTTGTCGGCCTTTGCCAGCCGCCAGCCCTTGTCGACCCTTGTCGGCGACACGCAGGCCATCCCCCCCATGAGGTCTCCATGCCCCAATCCGCGCGCCACATCGTGTTCGTCCTCTACCCCGGTTTCGTGGGGCTGGACCTTGCCGGTCCGCTCGACGTGTTCTCCTGCGCCGCCCGGCTGGCCGAGCGGCAGGGGCGCCCCGTGCCGTACCGTTGCCATTTCGCGGCGCGGACGGCGGGACCGGTGGTGTCGTCGTCGGGGCTGTCCGTGTTGGCCGACACCACGCCCGACGCATTGGAAAACGGCGGCCGCGGGCCGGGGGCCGCGGCCCCGCACACCCTGGTGGTCCCCGGCGGCGTGACGCCGGGGCGCGAGGGAGACGACCCGGCCCTGCACGCCCTGGTGGCCAGGCTGGCCGCGCGGTCGCGCCGGGTGGTCTCGGTGTGCACCGGCGCGTTGTTGCTGGCCGCCTGCGGCCTGCTGGACGGGCGGCGGGCCACCACCCACTGGCAGGCCTGTGCTCGGCTGGCCGCCGCCTATCCGGCGGTGCGGGTGGAGCCGGACGCCATCTTCGTGCGGGACGGCGGCGTGGTGACCAGCGCCGGGGTGACGGCGGGCATCGACCTGGCCCTGCATCTGGTGGAGGAAGACCTTGGCCCGGCCACGGCCATGGAGGTGGCCCGGCTGCTGGTGGTGTACCGGCGGCGGGTGGGCAACCAGAGCCAGTTCAGCGCGCCGCTGCGGGCACAGGCGCGGGCCGGGGCGCGGTTCGGTCCGCTGCACGTCTGGATGGAGGGCCGTCTGGGCGAGGACCTGGGCGTGGAGCGTCTGGCCGGGCAGGCCCACATGAGCCCGCGCCACTTCGCGCGGGTGTTCCCGCAGGAGACGGGCATGAGTCCGGCACGCTACGTGGAGTTGCTGCGCCTGGACCGGGCGCGCGAATTGCTGGAATCGGGCGAATCGCACATGCAGACCGTGGCCGTGGCCGCCGGATTCGGCAGCGAGGAACGGCTGCGCCGGGCCTTCCAGCGGCGCATGGGGGTGACGCCCAGCCAGTACCTGGAGCATTTCAGCGGCTGACGCGGCGCGTCGGAGCCGTAAGTCCCGTTGAGGCTGTTGACAACCCCGAATTCTTGCGGGGGAGGGACCCTTTTGCGGCAGCCGTTGGCGAGTCTCCGAGCCGTACGGATGGCGTCCGCAAAGCGTGAAAAGGGGCTCCTCCCCCGTACCCCCTCCTCCCAAAACTTTTATTTATGTTTTCCGTCTAGTACGAGGGCGTAAAAGATGGGGTTCCAAGGGGCGATAGCCGCCCTGCGATCGCCATCCGTACTACTCGAAGACTCGTATAACGGCTGCCGTCCCTGGCTGCCGGAGGCTTCCAAAAACAGCCCCTGCCAACAACCTGGTTCATTTTTCGGTGGCGCATGACGCCCCGCGGTTTCGCCCATGGCGTGAACTGCGGGGCGTGTGTCGTTGTGGCGGGCTGGCGCGCGGATGCATGCTGGTGTGGTCCGCCGCGCCGTCCGCAACCTCGTCCGGGGCATCCTTTGGCGGACGCCGGGCACGGTCCGGCACACCATGAACCGTAACAATCGCATCAATCACACCAAGGAGCACCCATGACCACGTACGGCCTGTACATCTACGAACAGGTGGCGGAGCAGGACTTCGTCGGCCCGCAGCAGGTGTTCGCCGCATCCCGGCACATTTCGGGCGGCAACGACACCATCGTGACCATCGCCGCGCGGCCCGAGCCGCTGCGGGGCGCCAGCGGCCTGCGCATGATCCCCGACCATACCTTTGCCGACGCGCCCCCGCTGGACGTGCTGGTGCTGCCCGGCACCGCCGACGTCGCCCGCCACGCCCTGTCCGACCCCGGCCTGCTGGAGTGGGTAACGGCCCAGGCCGCCACGGCGCGCTGGCTGACCGCCGTGTGCACCGGCACGCTGATCCTGCACGCGGCGGGCCTGCTGCGCGGACGCAGGGCCACCACTCACTGGGCCTACGCGGAGGAACTGGGCCGTGATCCGCAACTGACCCTGCTGCCCGAGATGCGCTACGTGCGCGACGGCAACATCGTCACCTCGCAGGGGGTGTCGGCGGGCATCGACATGGCCCTGTGGCTGGTGGGGCAGATTCATGACCCGGACCACGCCCGCGCCGTGCGCAGGCTGATCCAGTACGACCCGGCCCCGCCGTACACGGCGGAAGTGTAGGAATGTCGCGGCAGCCGCATGGATTGCGCGGTTGCCGGGTGAAAGGGGGCGTGGTTGCCGCGCGCCCGAACGGAAAAAGGCGTACGCGGTTGCGTACGCCTTTTGGCTGCGGTGGCGTCCCCAAGGGGATTTGAACCCCTGTCGACGGCGTGAAAGGCCGTTGTCCTGGGCCAGCTAGACGATGGGGACACCCTGTGCGCCTTGCGGCGCGGAAGAGACGGATACTCCGAAGGCGCGGGGTGCGTCAAGCGAAAAAGATGGCGGCGCGGCAAGTGGGTGCGGAGGGGATGGCGGACGGGTCACTTCCTGCCGCCAGCCCTGGCAGGCCCGTCATGTCCGGAGTGTCCCGACTGTCCGGCCTGTCCGGCCTGTCCCGCCTGCCCTACTTGTCTGGCGGCCCCGCCCGGCTTCGCGGCGGCGTCCCCGATCTCGCGGAACATGCGCACGTAGCTGGCGTAGGCCCGGCCCACGGGCGATTCCGGGTCGAAGGCGCCCAGCAGCCCGCCCAGGTTGTCCGGCCTGGGCGGCACGCGCGGCGGGGGCGCGCTGCGCTCCACGCGCACCTCGTCCAGCGGGGTGCGGCGTTGCAGCAGGTGCACCTCCACCCGTTCGAAGTACGGCCCGTCGGATACGTCGTCCATGAAGGCGTTGACCCGCTCCAGGATTTCCGGCGTCAGAAAGGTCAGGTCCTGCATGGCCATGTTGTCCTCTGCCCCCACCAGCAGGATGCGCTTGCGGTGGCCCAGCGGGTAGGCCAGCACGGCGATGTCCGTGCCCATGACCATGTCCCAGTTTTCCCACAGGCGCACGAGGCGCATCCGTTCCGGTGCGCCGCGCCGTTCCAGGAAGCCGCGCAGGGCCTCGCCGATGGTCTTCACGATGACCTCCGGCGGGCGTCCATTGCGCCAGCCGCACCCGTCGTGCCGGGCACGCGGGACACGCGGCACGGGCGGGATACGTGGGGAAAGCAGGGAAAGCTGATCGTCATGGGCGCGGTGTAGCACGTCCGGCCCGGAAACGCACCGGGCACGGGATGGGGGTGCCCGGTGCGGTTACGATCAGGAAGCGATTGGCGTGCGATGGGGGCGTCGTCCCAGCCGCGCACCGTCGCAACGCAAACGCCACATGCGCCAAGGCGTGGGGAAAGCAGTGAAACCGCCATATGTTACGGAAACGTGACGTCGCCGTAACCTGATCTTCGCCCATGTGCACCATGAATACGCCAGCCGCCGGGGAGGGTGGCGCGCCCCGACCGTCGAACGTGCAACCGCCGAACGGGCATCTGCCGACGAACGGACACGGGGCATCTGGATGTCTTGACATTCCGGCAAGACGGAGGTCCGCCCAGCGGGTTCCGCGCCGTCGCGTGCGCCTTGCGTACGTCCCCACCTTCCGCTTTTCGCCCCGGCCCGCATCCACGCCGTACGGGTTCGTCCCCCGGCATACTTGCCACTGGCGCACTTGCCACTGGCATCCTTCAAGGACGGGCGCATGCTTTCCACACTTTCGTTCCGCACCAAGCTCATCGCGGGTTCGCTGGCCATGGTGCTGGTGACCATGACGGCCATGCTGGTCACCAGCCTGGTGGACGCCCGGCGCGGCTACCTTGCGCAGGGGCGCGCCTCGCTCCGCAACGTCTCGCAGATACTCATGGAATCCGCCAGGTTTCAGGACACGCTGAACCGCAACAAGATCGGCTCCGACCTCAAGCTGATGCAGTTGCAGTTCGGCCTGGCCGGGTTCCCCATCCCCGAGATTTTCATGGAAGTGGAGGCCGACCTGCGCGACGCCGCCACCGGCCAGACGACCAGGGCCACCCTGCCCGGCTTCAAGCTGGGGTCCACCTACCTGCACCAAGGCACCGACCTCGTGGACCGTATCCGCGATCTGGCCGGGGTGGGGGCATCGGTACTGCAACTGCACGAAGGGCGGCTGGTGCGCGTCAGCTCCAGCGTGGCCGACCCTTCCGGCTCCGCCCGCTGGACATTCCTCGGCAAGGAACATCCCGTGACCACGGCGGTGCTGACCGGCAACGGCTTTACCGGCATGCTCAAGGTGGGCGGCGAATGGAACCTGGCCGCCTACGCCCCGGTAAAGGGCATGGACGGCAGCGAGATACTGGGCGCGGTGGAAGTGGCCCGGCCCCTGCTGACGCCGGAATTCGCCGCCGCCGTGGTGCGCCACAACGTGGGCGGCAAGGGATATTCCTTCGCCTTCGACGGGGCGGGCACCATCCTCATCCATCCCGACCCGGCCATGGTGGGCCGCAACGTCTTCGACCTGCCGTGGGGCGCGGCGCTGAAGCAGGGCGATGGAGCGCAGGCCCAGGGCGGTTCCACCGCCCGTACGGATGCGGGCGACTCCCGCGTCCTTGCCTACACCATCAGCGGCGAGGAGTACGAAGCCTGCGCCGACCGCTACGCCCCCTGGGACGTCACCTTCGTCACCACCGTCAGCCGCGCCGAACTCATGCAGGGCGTCGGCGAGCGGCTGTGGCGCGGCGCCGCCATCGCCGCCGCCGTGGCCCTGCCCGTGGCCGCGCTGGTCATCTGGCTGATGGTGCGCCAGCTGATGGTGCCCATGCAGCGGCTGGCCACCCTGGCCCAGCAGGTGGCGCGCGGCAATTTCGACTACACCTTCGACTACGCGGCGGACGACACCATCGGGGCCACGGTGCGCGCCGTGCAGGCCATGGTGGGCGAACTGCGCATGCGCCTGGGCTTCAGCCAGGGGGTGCTGGACGGGGTGGTGGTGCCCTGCGTGGTGGTGGACCTTGCCAACAACATCACCCACGTCAATGCGGAGGCCCTGAACGTACTGCGGCGCGAGGGCGCCCCGGCGCAATGGCTGGGCCGCCCGTTGGGCGAACTGGTGCACGGCGGCACCGCCGACGCCGCGCGCCCGGTGCTGACCCGGCGCAGCATGGAACGGCGCGGCAGGGTGGCCGAGGACGTGGTGCTGGACCCGCAGGCCAACGGGCGCGCGGTGGTGCTGCACATGGTGGCCACGCCCATCTACGACCTGGACGGCGAACTGATGGGCGCCATCTCGCTGTGGGTGGACCTGACGCACGAGCGCGCCCAGCACGCCCGGCTGGACGCCCAGAACGCGGTCATCGCCGCCACCGCGCGCGAGGCGGAGGACATCGCCCGCCGGGTGGCCTCGTCGGCCCACGAACTGGCCGAGCAGGTGGCCCATTCCAGCGAGGGGGCCGCCCGCCAGCTGGCCCGCGTGGACGAGGTGACCGCCGCCATGGACCGCATGAACCAGACCGTGGCCGAGGTGGGCCGCCGCGCCGCGCTGGCCGTGGACATGGCCGGGTCCACCATGCAGGTGGCCGAGGATGGCCGCGACGTGGTGCGCGCCTCCATGGACGTGATGCACAAGGTGCACGGCCAGGTGGAGCGGTTGCAGGAAAACGTGGCGGAACTGGGGCGCGAGGCGGAAGGCATAGGCCAGATCATGGGCGTCATCAGCGACATTGCCGACCAGACCAACCTGCTGGCGCTGAACGCGGCCATCGAGGCGGCCAGGGCCGGTGACGCCGGGCGCGGCTTTGCCGTGGTGGCCGACGAGGTGCGCAAGCTGGCGGAAAAGACCATGAGCGCCACCGGCCAGGTGGGCGAGCGCATCCGGGCCATCCAGCGGGCCACGCGCGGCTTCGTGGACAGCACCGCCACCGTGGCCGGGGCGGTGCGCGAAAGCGACGCGCTGGCCACCCGCTCCGGCGGGGCGCTGGACGACATCCTGGCCCGCATCGGGGATTCCGGCGGCGAGGTGCGGGCCATCGCCGCCATGGCCGAGGCGCAGGCGCGCGGCGGCGAAGACGTGGGCCGCGCCGTGGCCGAGGTGGACGCCATCGCCCGCGAAACCGCGCAGGGCATGGCCGAATCGGCCGATGCCGTGGCCGGGCTGTCACGCCTGGCCGGTGAACTGCAACACGCCATGGACGGCATGTCCTGCGATGACAATGACGCAACCCACTGCGATGACGGCGAATCGCAGGCATGACACGGCGCGTGCGCGCCGTGCGGCACGGAAAAAAGACGCGACACAGGATTGTAACGGTTGTCACAACAGGCCGTAACCTGCGCTGGCTACTTCTTGTGGCGCGTTGACGCTGAATCGCACACAATTACCCCCAACCGGGAACCGTAAGGGAGGCTTGCAATGAAGTCGTTCAAGAAAATGGCGCTGGCCGCCGCGCTCGTGCTGTCGCTGGCCGGTGTGGCCGAAGCCCGCGACCAGATCCGCATCGTGGGTTCCAGCACCGTGTATCCCTTCTCCAGCGCCGTGGCCGAAGAATTCGGCGCCACCAACAAGCAGTTCAAGTCGCCCGTGGTCGAATCCACCGGTTCCGGCGGCGGCCACAAGCTGTTCTACGCGGGCGTGGGCCCCGACACCCCGGACATCACCAACTCCTCGCGCCGCATGAAGGTCGAGGAACTGGAAACCAACGCCAAGAACGGCGTCACCGAGATCACCGAAGCCAAGATCGGCTTCGACGGCATCGTCATCGCCCAGAACATCGGCAACGCCGACATGAACCTGACCCTGAAGGACCTGGCCCTGGCCGTGCTGGAAGAAGTGCCCGTGGACGGCAAGCTGGCGCCCAACCCCTACAAGACCTGGAAGCAGCTGAACCCGGCCCTGCCCGACCGCAAGATCGTCATCTACGGCCCGCCCGCCACTTCCGGCACCCGCGACGCCTTCATCGAGATGGTGGTCGAAAAGTTCACCGGCAAGGACGAGACCTTCAAGGCCGTGCTGGGCAAGGACGCCGTCCAGTACAAGAAGATCCGCCAGGACGGCCCCTACGTGCCCGCCGGTGAAAACGACAACCTCATCGTGCAGAAGCTGACCAAGGACACCGAGGCCGTGGGCATCTTCGGCTACAGTTTCCTGGCCGAGAACAAGGACCGCATCAAGGGCTGCACCGTGGAAGGCAACGCCCCCACCTTCGATGCCATTTCCTCGGCCAAGTACCCCATCTCCCGCGCGCTGTACTTCTACGTGAAGGACGCCCACGTGGGTAAGATCGCCGGCCTGAAGGAATACGTGGACCTGTTCATGTCCGAAAAGATGATCGGCGACGCCGGCTACCTGAAGACCATCGGTCTCATCCCGCTGCCCGCCGCCGAGCGTGAAAAGGTGCGCAAGGACGTGACCAGCCTCAAGAAGCTGACCGCCGCTGACCTGAAGTAGCCACAAGCCGCACGCGCCGGGGAAGGGATGCGCCTTCCCCGGCCTTCACCATTTCCGGGGGGTGCGCGCCCCCCGGCCAACGGGAACGCACATGACCATGGGAAGCGCGTTGCAGATGGCCCTGATGGCCATATTGCCGCTTTCGGTGCTGGCGTACATGGCGGCCCGCCGCAGGGCGGGGGCCGACAATGCGCGGGGCACGGAATTCCATTCGCCGCTCGTGTACTACGGGTGGTATTCGTGCCTGTGGGTGGCCCTGCCGTCCATGGGGCTGTTCGTGCTGGCGGGGCTGTTGCACCTGCTGCACATCGCCACCGTGCCCGGGCCGGTGCTGGCGGGCGGGGGCGTGGCCCTGGCCGCGTTCGGCCTGGTGTGGTCGCAGCGGGCCATCGGGCGCGATTTTCGCGCCATCCACAGCGTGGAAGGCGCGGTGCGCTGGGCGCTCATCGGCGCCTCGTGCATTTCCATCCTCATCACCATCGGCATCGTGGTCTCGGTGGTGTTCGAGGCCATGCAGTTCTTCCGGCTGGTGAACCTGTGGGACTTCCTGACCGGCACCAAGTGGAGCCCGGAAACGGCCTTCCTGATTTCCACGGGCCGGGCCGACGGCAACGTGGCCACGCCGGAATTCGGCTCGCTGCCGCTGTTCGCGGGCACCTTCTACATCACCGCCGTGGCCATGCTGGTGGCCGTGCCCATGGGGCTGTTCGCGGCGGTGTACATGGCCGAATACGCCAGTCAGCGGGTGCGCCGCATCGCCAAGCCCGCGCTGGAAATTCTGGCGGGCATCCCCACCGTGGTCTATGGGTTTTTCGCGGCCATCACGGTCAGCCCGTTTATCGTGCACCTGGCGGAACTGGTGGGGCTGGAGGCGGAATACACCAATGCCCTCGCCCCTGGTCTGGTGATGGGGGTGATGATCATTCCCCTTGTTTCCTCGCTGTCGGACGACGTGATCAACGCGGTGCCCCAGGCCATGCGCGAAGGTTCGTACGCGCTGGGCGCCACCACGTCGGAAACCATCCGCAAGGTGGTGTTGCCCGCAGCCCTGCCGGGCGTGGTTTCCGCCGTGCTGCTGGCCGTGTCGCGCGCGGTGGGCGAAACCATGATCGTGGTCATGGCCGCCGGGCTCATGCCCAACCTGACGTGGAACCCGCTGAAGAGCATGACCACGGTCACCGTGAGCATCGTGGATTCGCTGACCGGCGACCAGGCCTTCGACAGCCCGCAGACCCTTTCGGCCTTCGGGCTGGGCCTTGTGCTGCTGGTGCTGACGCTGGTGCTCAACGTGGTGTCGCTGGTGGTCATCCGCAAGTTCCGCGAACAGTACGAGTAGGGGGGCAGCAGCATGGCATCGTTGTTCGGCATTGACGAAAAGAAACTGCTGCGCAAGCGGCGCGCGGCGGAAACGCGCTTTCGCCTGTGCGCCATTTCCGCGCTGGTTCTGGCCGGGGCGTTTCTGGTGTTCTTTCTGTTCGACATCGGGCGCAAGGGCTACCCCGCCTTTCAGCAGGGGGAACTGCTGGTGACCGTGAACTACACGGCCGAGGCGCACGACAACCCCTACGCCGCCATGGATCCGGATACGGTGCAGATCGTCTCGCGCAGCTTCACTCGGCTCATTCCGTCCATGATGGCCGAGAACAGCAGACTCATCGGCACCTCGCAGCAGCTGTGGGTGCTGGCCAGCGCGGACACCGACCAGTACATGAAGGGCAATCCCAACCGGCTGCGGCCCAGGCACCAGACCCTGGTGGACACCATGCGCCAGGAGGGCAAGGCGCGCCTGGCCTTCAACTGGGGGTTCTTCGAGGCGGGCGATTCCAAGCTGCCGGAACTGGCGGGCATCCGCGCGGCGGCCATCGGCTCGCTGTACGTGCTGCTGATCACCCTGGCCATCAGCTTTCCCGTGGGGGTGATGTGCGCGGTGTATCTGGAGGAATTCGCGCCGGACAACCGGCTGACCCAGATCATCGAGGTGAACATCAACAACCTGGCGGCCATCCCGTCCATCCTGTACGGGCTGCTGGGGCTGGCCATCTTCATCAACTTCATGGGGGTGCCCCGGTCGTCGGCCATGGTGGGCGGGCTCACCCTGTCGCTGATGACCCTGCCCGCCATCATCATCAGCACGCGGGCGGCCATCCGGTCCATTCCCCCGTCCATCCGCGAGGCGGCACTGGCCCTTGGGGCCACGCCGTTGCAGGTGGTGTGGCACCACGTGCTGCCGCTGTCGCTGCCGGGCGTCCTGACCGGCACCATCATCGGCCTGGCCCGCGCCATGGGCGAAACCGCGCCCCTGCTCATCGTGGGCATGATGGCCTACATCCCGGAGGCGCCGGAAAACTTCAACAGCGCGGCCACGGTGCTGCCCGCCCAGATATTCACCTGGGCGTCGGATTCGCAGCGGGCCTTTTCCGAGCGCACCGCCGCGGGCATTCTGGTGCTGCTGGTGCTGCTGCTGGGCATGAACGCCACGGCCATCTGGTTGCGCAACAAGTATGAGCGCAAGTGGTAGAAGAACTGGCACACCAGTCAGTGGCGGGACGGAAAATGAGGCATGAAAACGGCGGCTCCGCGAAGGGCCGCCGTTTTTGCATCCAAAGGGGGTGGCCGGTTGGTATGCAGAGTATTTGTTGTTTGAATTTGCAATGATACGCAGGATAGCGTGACCAGCCTGGCCGGTTTCCTGGCCGGTTCAGAATGTGTGCTTGAAGGGAAATCTGCCTGCCCTTCGACGGGGGCGTGGGCAGTTACGACTTTTATTGACTTCGATTTTCAATTTCAATACACAGGGGGTGCCGCCGACGAGGCCCACCCCGCACCGATGACGCCGCCCCCCTGCGCCATGACCGCGAGGCAAACGGGCCGTAACCCCCGTCGGCGTCACGCCTGCTCCGTGGCCGTTCCGTGTTGCGCCGTCATCCGGCGGAATGCGGCGGCGGCCCGGCAGGGCGGCGTGCCCGGCATGTGCCTCCCCTCGACATGGTGTCCGTCCAATACGCCTGCTGCGGGGTTTGCCGGGTGCGCCGCGCCTTTCGGCGGACCGCCGTTCGACTTCGTCGGAGAGCATCTGCCGCCGTCCCCCCTCTCGCCATTCCTTTATCCTCTGGAGCCTTCATGATTCCTTCCCAGATCGCCCGCGCCCTTGCCACGCTGGTGGCCATCCGCCGTCCCGTGTTCCTGTGGGGCGCGCCGGGCGTGGGCAAAAGCCGGGTGGTGGCGCAGGTTGCCGCCAATCTCGGCATGGACCTGCGCGACATCCGCGCCGTGCTGCTGGACCCCGTGGACCTGCGCGGCCTGCCCACCATAGACGCCACCGGGCGCGCCCGGTGGTGCCCGCCCTCGTTCCTGCCCGATGACGGACGGGGCATCCTGTTTCTGGACGAACTGAACGCCGCGCCGCCGCTGGTGCAGGCCGCGTGCTACCAGTTGATCCTGGACCGCCAGCTTGGCGAATACCGCCTGCCGGACGGCTGGGCCGTGGTGGCGGCGGGCAACCGCGAGCAGGACCGGGCGGTAACCCACCGCATGCCCACCGCGTTGGCCAACCGCATGGTGCACCTGGACTTCGAGACGGACCTCGACGACTGGCTGGGCTGGGCGCAGTCCGCGAACATCCGGTCCGAGGTCACGGCCTTCCTGCGCTTTCGTCCGCGCCTGCTGCACGACTTCGACCCCGCCGTGGCCGACCGGGCCTTTCCCTCGCCGCGCACCTGGGAATACGTGTCCGACATGCTGGCCGCCGGTCCGGACGAGGCCGTGGAATACGACCTGGTGCGCGGGGCCGTGGGCGAAGGGGCCGCCGCCGAATTCGCGGGCTTCCTCCGGGTGTGGCGCGACCTGCCGGAGCCGGGCGATGTGCTGGCCGCCCCTCACGATGCCCCGGTGCCCGACGAACCCGCCGCCGCCTACGCCATCTGCGAGGCCCTGGCCCGCCATGCCGCGCCCGACACCATGGAGGCGCTGGTGTGCTACGCCGACCGCCTGCCCGTGGAATTCGGCGTGCTGCTGATGCGCGATTCCGTGCGCGCCGACACCACGGTGGTGGAAACGCCGTCCTTCGCACGGTGGGCGCAGGCCAACGCCCACGTGCTGCTGTGAGCGGGGCCGTGCACCCGGAGATTGCCGACTTCCGGCCCGGCAGGCGGCCCGTTGCGTCGGTTCCGGCGGGCTTGCCGGGTGAACTGCTTGGCGGAACGCCTGCCGGGGGAGCGGATGGTGCGCCCGTTGCACCCGTCGCACCTGCCGCCGCCGGGTCCGTGGGCTCTTTCCCCGTCGCCCCCGAATCCCCCGCCCCTTCCGGCCCCACCGAAAGGACGCTGGAAACCGAGGGCCACGGGCGCATGCTGCGCGCCCGCGCCGCGCTGGTGCTGGACCATCCCTTTTTCGGCTCGCTGGCCCTGCGCCTGCACCTGAAGGCGGACCCGGCCTGCGATGGCCTGTGGACCGACGGCGTGACCCTGGGCTTCAACCCGCGCCGGGTGGCCGCCCTGCCGGACGCCATGGTCACTGCCATGCAGGCGCACGAGGTGCTGCACGTGGTCTGCGGCCACCACGTGCGCCGTGACGGGCGCGACGAGGGCCTGTGGAACCGCGCCTGCGACTACGCGGTGAACGGCATCCTGCTGGACGCGGGCTTCACCCTGCCCGCCGGATTCCTGGACGCGCCGGAACACCGGGGCCGCACGGCGGAAGACATCTACGCCGTGCTGTCGCGCATGCAGGAAGAAGAGAAGGGCGGCGGCACCGGCGACAAGGCCCAGGGCGAGGCAGAGGCCAGCGGGGCGCGCTCCGGCGCGTCCGGCGACCAGCCGGAAGAAACCCCGGCCACGCAGCGCCGCAGCGACCCGGAACAGGCCCCGCCGGAACTGCCGGAAGGGGACGACGCGGACGGGCGCGGCGGCGACCGCACGGGCGATGGCGAAGGCCGCGACACCGTGGAAACGTCCTTTTCCGGCGAGGTGCGCGACCATCCCGCCTTGCAAGGCGATGCCTCCGACGCGGCCCGCCGCCGGGCCGAGCGCGATCTGCGCATCGACCTGGGGCAGGCGGTGCAGGGGGCGCGCTTCATGGGCGACCTGCCCGCCGGGCTGGAACGGCTGGCCGGGCAGGCCCTGCACCCGCCGCTGGACTGGCGCACCCTGCTGCGCCGGTTCATCCGCCAGTGCACGGCCAACGACTATTCGTGGACGCCGCCCAACCGGCGCTACGTGCACATGGGGCTGCACCTGCCGTCCCTGCGTTCGCAGGACCTGCCGGAACTGGTGCTGGTCATCGACAGTTCCGGTTCGGTGGACGACGCCGCGCTGGCCCGCTTCTGCGGCGAGGTGTCCGCCATATTGCAGGACTTCGACACCCGGCTCACGGTGATCTACTGCGACTGCGCCGTGCAGGACGTGCTGCACCTGACCCGCTGGGACCTGCCCCTGCGTCTGACCCCGCGCGGTGGGGGCGGCACCGACTACCGCCCGGCCTTCGCCCGCGTGGATGCCGACGGCCTGCGCCCGGCCTGCCTGATCTGCCTGACCGACCTTGAATGCAACCGTTTTCCCGCGCCGCCGCCGTACCCGGTGCTGTGGGCGTCCACCCGCCCCGTAGGGACGGACGACGCCCCGCCCTTCGGCGAGGTGCTGGCCCTGCATGAAGGAGCCTGACCATGCGTATCGAATGGCGCATCGACAAGCAGCGTGGCAATTTGCGTCCCGTGCTGCGCTACACCGTGTCCCTTGAACCGCACGAAAAGGCGCTGGCAGTGCCCCCGGTGCGGGTGCAGTCCACCATTCCCGAACCGCCCGATTCGTGGCGGCCCCACTGCTACCCCGGCGAAAGCGAACGCGCGGGCGAGGCCCCCAAGGGCGTGTACGTGCTGGATGCCCCTTCGCACGCGGGGCGCGAGGCGGAAACCACGCTGCGCCTGCCCTGGCGCGAGGACAACCACTACCCGGAGGTGGAGGCGTCGTTCGCCCTGCTGCGCGACGCCTGCGAGGCGCAACTGACCAGCGCCCACGCCAGCGAACCCATGACCCTGCGCGGTGAACTGCGCGCCACTGAATCCATGCGCCGCCACGTGGCCCCGGCGGTGGTGGCGGAGCGGTTGTTGCGGCTGGCCAGGTAGAGGCTGTTGAAAAGCCAAACCGTTGCGGGGGAGGGACCCTTTTGGAAAAGGGTCTCCTCCCCCGGCCCCCTCCCCCCAAAACTTTTATTTGTATTGGTGGGTGCAATGCTCGAAGATTTGTAGAGCAGTTGCCGTCTTTGACCGTAAGAGGCGCCCCGAAACAGGTTTTTCAACAACCCTTGGCTCAGGTTGCCGTTTCGTCCGATGCAACCGGCGGGATCGGACGAAGCGAGCGAAAAGACGCCCTTGGCTTCCAGAGCAGGGCCGCGTTTATTCCAGCCCCAGTTCCTTGCGCTTGCGCCACAGGGTCACGGTGGTGATGCCCAGGATGGCGGCGGCGCGCTCCATGTTGCGTTCCGTGGCCAGCACCCGGCGAATGTGCGCCTCTTCCAGTTCGCGCAGGGTGGGCAGGCGCGTGTCGTCCCCGTCGTCACGTTGCGGCAGGCCGCCCGCGCCCAGCGGGGGCAGCCCGGCGGCGGCGCGCACCGCGTCGGGCAGGTCGGCCAGCCCCGGCTGCCGTCCGGCGGCCAGCAGGGCCATGCGCTCCATGGCGTTGCGCAGTTCGCGCACGTTGCCCGGCCAGCGGTGGGCCAGCAGGGCGTGCAGCACCGCCTGCGGCAGTGGGGCGAAACCTTCGCCCGATGCAACGGCGTCGTGCGCCCCTTCCGCTCCCGTTGCCACCCCCAGCCGCACCGATGCCGCGCGGAACAGTTTCGCCGCCAGCGGCGCGATGTCGTCGGGCCGGTCTCTCAGGGGCGGCACCACGCACTCGAACACGTTCAGCCGATAATATAAATCCTCGCGGAATGCCCCCTCGCGGCACAGCCGGGCAAGGTCGCGGTTGGTGGCGGCGATGATGCGCACGTCCAGCCGCAGGGGGCGGGTGCCGCCCACCCGCTCGATGACCCGGTCCTCCAGAAAGCGCAGCAGCTTGGCCTGTGACGCGGGCGACAGTTCGCCCACCTCGTCCAGGAACAGCGTGCCGCCCTCGGCCAGTTCGAACTTGCCCGCGTGGTCGCGAACCGCGCCGGTGAACGCCCCGCGCACGTGGCCGAATACCTCCGATTCGAACAGCGATTCCGCCAGCGCGGTGCAGGTCACCTCCACGAAGGGGCGGCCAACCCGCGCCGACCGGGCATGAATGGCCCGCGCCAGCGCGGTCTTGCCGGTGCCCGTCTCGCCGGTGAGCAGCACCGTGGCCTCGCTGGGGGCGATGCGCTCCACCAGCGTCTGCAAGGCCAGCGTGGCCGGGGCGGTAAGCCCCGCGAACCAGTCGCCGCCCGCGCCCGTCGCATCCGATGCGCCCGCCGCCCGCAACCGGGCGTTTTCGCGGCGCAGGGCCACCACCGTGGCCACCTTGCCCACCAGATGTTCCAGCTGTTCCACGGAAAAGGGTTTGGGCAGGTAGTCGAAGGCCCCGGCCTTGATGGCGGCCACGGCGTTCTCGAACGAGGCGAAGGCGGTCATGACCACGCACAGTGCGTCCGGGACCAGCGCCCGCGTCTCGCGCACCAGGTCGATGCCGGAGGCCCCTTCCATGCGCACGTCGGTCAGCACGAGGTCGGCGGGGTGTTCGGCCAGCAGGGCCAGCGCCTCTTCCGCGCTGGCCGCCGTGCGCACCGGGCATCCGGCGGCGGCCAGGGCCAGGCGCAGGGTGGTCAGGATGCCGGGGTCATCGTCCACCACCAGCACGTCCAGCGGGGTGCGGGCGTGCTCGCTGGAGGGAAGGGCACCAGTAGCGGTGGTGGGTGCGGGCGCGGCTTGCGGTTGCGGTGTGGAGGGCATGGCGTCCTTCATGAGGATTGGGGGATTGGGAGATTGCGGGGTCTGGCGGTGGGGCGTCGGATCCGGGGTGGCTGGCGTCTCCGGCGTCATCCGATGTCCGGGCCGGAATGGTTCGTCGTTGTCGTGTCATCGGCGGCGTCAGTGCCCGTGCCCGATTCGTCCGCCTGATCGTTGCGGGGCGGCAGCGGCAGGGTCACGGTGAAGCGCGAGCCGCGTTCCTCGCGCCGTTCATAGGCAATGTGCCCGCCGTGGGCATCCACGATGGAGCGGGTGATGGCAAGGCCCAGACCGTACAGGCCGTACAGGCCGCCGCGCGCGCCCGCCGCAGGGCCATGGGCGAAGGGCTGGAACAGGCGCGCCTGCACGGCTTCCGGCAGGCCCGCGCCTTCGTCCTCTACTTCGATGACCGCGCGGCCCTGATGCTCGGTCACCCGCACCCGCACCTCGCCGTCCGTGGGGCTGGCGCGCAGGGCGTTGGCCACCAGGTTGGAGACCACCCAGGCGAAGCGTTCCGCGTCCAGCCGTACCTTCACGGGGGCCTCGCGGGCGTCCACGGCCAGCCGCACCCCGGTTTCGCGGGCCAGCAGCACGAAGGGCGTCAGCCAGCGGTCCAGCAGGGCGGGCAGGTCCGCCTCGTCCCGCGCCAGATGCAGGGCGGAGGGCGTCATGCGGGCGATGTCCATGAACTGCTGGGCCAGGGTGCGCAGGCGGGCGGCGTCCTCGCGCACGGTTTCCACCAGCAGGCGGCCCTCGGCATCCAGAGTGTCCTTGCGTCGGTCCAGCAGGTCCGCCGCGAGGCACAGCGACTGCATGGGGGTCTTCAGCTCGTGCGACACCCAGTCCATCATTTCCGAGCGCAGCCCCTCGCGCCGTCGGGCTTCGGTGACGTCGCCCAGCAGGAACACCTGCCCGACGACAGGGCCAGATGCGCCAGGATGGCCAGACGAACCGGGCGCAGAGGACAAAGCAGGCGGGGCGGAATTGGCGGACGGGGGCTGCGTCTGGCCGTCCCCACCCACAAGATCGCGCCGCCGGGCCACGAACACCCGTTCCTCGCCGCCCTCGGTCAGGGTCACGTCGCGCTTGCCGTGCAGGTTGGCGTCCAGCGCCGTGCGCAGGGCCAGATAGTTGGGCGCGGCGGTGGAAAGGTCCGCCCAGGGCATGCCCAGCACCTGTTCGCGCGCAAGGCCCAGCAGCGGCAGCATCCGTTCGCTGACGTGGGCCACCGTGCCCGCGCCGTCCAGCACCAGAATGGCGTCGTCCGCCGATTCCAGGATGACCTCCAGCTTGCGCTTTTCCGCCGTCAGGCTGCCCACGTTCAGGGCGTCCAGTTCGCTCAGGCGCCCCCACAGGCGCACCAGTTCGTCGAACAGCACGCGCACTTCCAGGGTCTGGGGCGGGGGCAGGTGCAGCGGCACGCCCAGCCGGGGGCGTTCCTTGAACACTTCCGCCGCCCGGCGCAGCGGGTGCGAGACGCGGGCGGCGATGGAGTCCGCCAGCAGCACCGCCCACAGCGTGCCCGCCAGAAACAGCGCCGCCGCACCCAGCACGGTGGCGTCGCGCAGCAGGGTGTTGCGGTCCAGCCGCCGGAACATGCCGCGTTCGTTTACCTTCACCAGCGAGGCAAGGGCGGCGCGCAGCCTTGCATGGGCCGCGTCAACAATATCGGGGGCTCCGGGGGCATTAACGGCATTGGGAGTGTCGGCGGCGGAAGGTTCCGCCCCCGTGGCCGCCCGGCGGAAGTCCACCCAGGCGGCCCGGATGTCCGCCAGCGCCTGCGGTTCATCCGGTTCGGTGATGTTGCGCTCCGCCCGGTCCAGCGCGGCCTCGAAGGCAGCGGCCCAGCCCGCGCCGTCCCGTTCCGGGTACTGGGCGGCAAAGCGCAGGCCGTTCATGGCCGTTTCCATCTCGCGTACCCAGGCGATGGAATCGTAGTTCATGCGCACCAGCAGGTTGGGCATGCGCCCGGCGGCGAACACCGCGCCCACCAGCACGATGCCCAGCACCCCGAACAGCCCCACCAGCCGCAAAAAGTCGCGCCGGATGCGCTTTTGCAGGGTGGGCAACGGCGTGGCGCGTGGTCCGGCATGGGCGGCGGGGGCTTCCGGCCCGTGCGGCCCGTGCCGTGAGTCGGGGCCGCTCCTGCCGGAAGCATCCGGGCCGGGCGCATTCAGGGCCTGCCCATCCGCAAGGGGGCCATCCGTAAAGGACGCATACGGGCTGGCGCTCATGAGGCCTCCCTGGGGGTGGTATTGACGATGTGCACGTCCACCCCCACCGCCTCGTGCAGAAAGTCGAGGATGAACGAGCCGCGCAACCGCTCGCGCAGGGGCGACAGGCGCGACTTGCCGAACACCGCGTGGCGCACGTTGCGTTCACTGGCAAAGTTCACCAGCGCCTCGGGCACGTCGTGCCCTTCCAGTTGCACCACTTCCGCCCCCAGCAGGGCGGCCAGGCGCAGGTTGTTCTGCAGCACGCGCTGCAACCCCGCGTCGATGCGGATGGGGGTTTCGTTGGGGCGGCGCACGTACACCACGTAGCACGGCGAACCGAACTGGCTGGCCATGCGCATGCCCCGGCGGATCAGGGTTTCCGCGTCGGTGGGGTCGGAACTCAGGGCCACCATCACCGCCTCCACGGCGTCTCCGGCGGCCTCGCGCGACAGCAGGCCCTGCTCGGTGATCTTGCGCACCTGGTCGCCCGATGCCTCGCGCAGGCACAGTTCGCGCAACAGCGAGAGGTTCTGGTAGGTGAAGAAGCCCATCAGCGCCCGCTCGGCCTGCTCCGGCCCGTAGATCTTGCCCAGGCGCAGCCGCTCGCGCAGTTCCTCCTTGGTCACGTCCACGTTCACCACCTGGTCGGCGCGGTGCAGCACCGCGTCGGGCAGCCGTTCGCGCACCGGGATGCCGGTCACCGTCTCCACCCGTTCGGCCACCGCCTCCAGATGCTGCACGTTGAGCGTGGTGATGACGTTGATGCCCGCTTCCATGATCTCCAGCACGTCGCGGTAACGTTTGGGGTTGGGCGAACCCGCGGCGTTGGTGTGGGCCAGTTCGTCCACCAGGGCCACCTGCGGGCGGCGGGCCAGCACGGCGGGTACGTCCACCTCCGGAAACAGGGCGTCGCCCACCCGGCACAGGCGCGGGGGCACCACCTCCAGCCCGTCCATGAGCGCGGCGGTTTCCGGGCGGCGGTGGGGTTCCACGTAGCCGATGGCCACGTCGAACCCGGCCTGACGCAGCCGGTGGCCTTCCTGGAGCATGGCGTAGGTCTTGCCCACGCCCGCCGCGTAGCCAAGGTAGACCTTCAGCGAGCCCTGGCGTTTGCGGGCCAGGAGTTCCGCGAAACCTTCCATTGTTCCTCCGGGTGCATGACGTCCGTGCGCTCCGGGGTTTCGCCCTCTGGCTGCGTCAGATGCGCCTTTTACTCCGGTCACGCACGGCTTGAGCGCTCTGCGGTCGCCATTTGTAAGGCTCGCGCTCTGCGTACGATGGCCGTATGGCTCGCAAACTCGCCTACGGCCACGCTACGCGCCCTCCGGGTCGACCTTCGCGCTTGCCTAACAACTGCCGCGCGCTCGCCTCCGTAAAAGGCGCATCTTCCTTGCCGGTGAACAAAAATCCTGTCGCGCGGGGAAGGGCGCGGTACGCATACCGGGCAGTCGGCGGCCTTTCGATTTTTTGAAAGACCTGCCGCACGGCGCGTCCTAGTTGCCTTCTGCCCGTCCACCCGCCAGTGCGTCCAGCGCCAGGTTCAGGCGCAGCACGTTGACGCGCGGTTCGCCGAACAGGCCCAGTTGCGGTCCTTCCACGTGCGCGTCCACCAGTTCGGCCACCTTTTCCACGGGCAATCCGCGCGCGGCGGCCACGCGGGCCACCTGCATGAGCGCGCCTTCGGGGCTCACGTGCGGGTCAAGGCCGCTGGCCGAGGCGGTGACCATGTCCGGCGGCAGGGGGGCCTTCCAGTCCGGGTTTTCCGCGCGCAGGGCGGCGGCGCGGGCCTGCATGGACTCCGCCAGAGCGCGGCTGGTGGGTCCAAGGTTGGACCCGCTGGAGGCCGCAGCGTCGTAGCCGTCCCCGGCGGCGGATGGGCGGCCATGGAAGTACCCGGCCCCGGTGAAGTGCTGGCCGATCAGGTCGGAACCCGCTATCTGCCCGTTCGTCATCACGGGCGAGCCGTTGGCCTTGTGGGGCATGAGGGCCTGCGCCGCACCTGTCACCAGTACAGGGTACGCGCCGCACAGCAGGGCCGCAAGCAGCAGGGTGACCACAAGGGATTGTCTGACAAGGGTAAGCATGACCGTCTCCTTTGCCTGCCGCTACACCAGCCCGAGGGCGGTGATCAGCAGGTCGATGCACTTGATGCCGACGAACGGGGCCACCAGCCCGCCCAGCCCGTAGACCAGCAGGTTGGTGCGCAGCGCATGGGCCGTGCCGCGCGGGCGGTAACGCACCCCGCGCAGGGCCAGGGGGATGAGCGCCACGATGATCAGCGCGTTGAAGATCACGGCGGAAAGCACGGCGCTTTCCGGGCTGGACAGGCGCATCACGTCCAGCGCGCCCAGTTGTGGCAGCGATGCGGCGAACAGCGCCGGAATGATGGCGAAGTACTTGGCCACGTCGTTGGACACGCTGAAGGTGGTCAGCGCGCCGCGCGTGATCAGCAGTTGCTTGCCGATTTCGACGATCTCTATGAGCTTGGTGGGGTCGGAATCGAGGTCGATCATGTTGCCCGCCTCGCGCGCGGCCTGGGTGCCGGTGTTCATCACCAGCCCCACGTCCGACTGGGCCAGCGCGGGGGCGTCGTTGGTGCCGTCGCCGGACATGGCCACCAGCCGCCCGCCCTTTTGCAGGTCGGCGATGAGGTGCAGCTTGTCCTCCGGTTTGGCCTCGGCAAGGTAGTCGTCCACGCCCGCCTCGGCGGCGATGGCCTGTGCCGTCAGCCGGTTGTCGCCGGTGATCATCACCGTGCGGATGCCCATGGCCCGGATGCGTTCGAAGCGGTCGCGCATGCCCGGCTTGACCACGTCCTTCAGGTGGATGACCCCCAGCACGCCCGCCACGGACGAGGCAACCACCAGCGGGGTGCCGCCCTGGCTGGCGATGGCGTCGGCCTGGCGATGAGCCTCCTCGCGCCGGGCGGCGATGTCCGGCCCGGATGCGTCGGGCAGATTCGCCCCGTCCAAACCGTTCACCCCGCCCAAACCGGCCAAACCATCGGCCCAGGCCAGCACCGCGTCGGTGGCGCCCTTGCGCAGTTGTTCGCCCGGCAGATCGATGCCGCTCATGCGGGTTTGCGCGGTGAAGGGGATGCGCGTGATGTGCCCGTGCGGGGTGGAGGCGGCGTCCCCGCCCTGCTGCCGCGCCAGATCCACGATGGACCGGCCTTCCGGCGTTTCGTCGCCGGACGAGGCCAGCAGCGCGGCATGCACCAGTTCCGCCCGGTCCACGCCCGGCAGGGGCACGAAGTCGGCGGCCATGCGGTTGCCCAGGGTGATGGTGCCGGTCTTGTCCAGCAGCAGCACGTCCACGTCGCCCGCCGCCTCCACCGCGCGGCCCGACATGGCCAGCACGTTGCGGCGCAGCAGGCGGTCCATGCCCGCGATGCCGATGGCCGCCAGCAGCCCGCCGATGGTGGTGGGAATCAGGCACACCAGCAGGGCCACCAGCACCACCACGCCAAGATTGGCGCCGTGGAACAGGGCGAACGGCTTCAGGGTGACCACGGCCAGCAGGAAGACGATGGTCAGCCCGGCCAGCAGGATGTTCAGGGCGATCTCGTTGGGGGTCTTCTGGCGTTCCGCGCCCTCCACCAGGGCGATCATCCTGTCCAGGAACGACTTGCCCGGCTCCTGCGTCACGCGGATCACCAGCCGGTCGGACAGCACCGTGGTGCCGCCGGTCACCGCGCTGCGGTCGCCGCCGGATTCGCGTACCACCGGGGCCGATTCGCCGGTGATGGCCGATTCGTCCACGGCGGCGGCCCCTTCCACCACGGTGCCGTCGGCGGGGATCATCCGGCCCGCCTCCACCACCACCAGATCGTCGGGCAGCAGGGCCGATGCGGAAACCTCTTCGGTCGCGCCGCCGTCGCGCAGGCGCAGGGCCGGGGTGTCGCGCCGGGCGTTGCGCAGGGTGTCCGCCTGGGCCTTGCCGCGCCCTTCGGCCAGCGCCTCGGCGAAGTTGGCGAACAGCACCGTGGCCCACAGCCACAGGCTGATCTGGCCGCCAAAGGCCGCGTGGGACGACCATCCGTTCAGGGCAAGGTCGTGCAGGAAGGCGGCGGTGGTCAGCAGGCTGCCCGCACCCACCACGAACATGACGGGGTTTCTGGCCAGCACGCGCGGGTCCAGCTTGCGGAAGGCGTCCCGCACCGCGCGGCGGTACAGGGCGGGGTCGTGCGAGAGGGGGCGTGAACGTTTCATGGCGTTTGTACCTTCATCATTCAGCTAGTAGAGCTGATGTTCTATCATTTGCAGATGTTCCACGATGGGACCCAGCGACAGGGCGGGCAGGTAGGTCAGCGCGCCCACGATGAGGATGACCGAGGTCAGCAGCAGGGCGAAGGTGGCGCCTTCCACCGGGAACGAGGCGTCGGTGACCGGGCGCGGCCTGCGCGCCGCCAGCGAACCGGCCACGGCCAGCATGGGCAGCATGACGCCGAAGCGCCCGATGAGCATGGACGCCGCCGTGGTCAGGTTGAACACGGGGCTGTTGACGGTCAGCCCGGCAAAGGCGCTGCCGTTGTTCTGCGCGGACGAGGTGTAGGCGTAGAGCAGTTCGGAGAAGCCATGCGCGCCCGCGTTGGCCAGGGCCTGTGGGCCCCAGCCCACGGCGGCCAGCGCGGTGAAGCCCAGCAGGGGCAGGGCGGGCAGCAGCAGGGCGGCCACGGCCAGGGTTACCTCGCGCCCTTCGATGCGCTTGCCGAGGTAGTCCGGCGTGCGGCCCACCATCAGCCCGGCCAGGAACACGGTCAGGATGATGAACAGCACCATGCCGTACAGGCCGGACCCCACCCCGCCGAAGATGATTTCGCCCAGTTGCATGTTCAGCAGGGTCACCAGGCCGCCCAACGGGGTCAGGCTGTCGTGCATGGCATTCACCGCCCCGCACGAGGCGTCGGTGGTGACGACGGCGAACAGGGAAGAGGAGAAGATGCCGAAGCGCACTTCCTTGCCTTCCATGTTGGGGACCGGGGCGGGGGCGGAGACGGGAACCGTGGCGGGGGCCGGGGGCACGGTGACGCCGGATGCGGCACCGGACGCGGAAGCGGAGGCGGTCGGCAGATCGGCGGCCGCCACGGCCTGTGCCATGGCCGAGGTACCCCGGTATTCGAAGTGGGCGGTCAGCAGTGTGCCCGCCACGAACACGGCGGCCATCACGCTCCACACCGTCCAGGCATGGCGGGGGCGGCGCACGGCGGCCCCCAGCGTGAACACCAGCGCGCTGGGCAGCAGGAAGATGACCAGCATCTGGATGAAGTTGGCGAGGGCGGTGGGGTTTTCGAAGGGGTGGGCGGCGTTGGCGTTGAAGAAGCCGTCGCCGTTGGTGCCCAGCATCTTGATGATTACCTGCGAGGCCACCGGCCCCACGGCGATGGTTTGCGCCGCGCCTTCCGGCGTGATGGCGGTGAACGAGGCGGCAAGGGTCTGCACCATGCCCTGGCCCACCAGCAGCAGCGCGCCAGGCAGGCACAGCGGCAGCAGCACGTACAGGGTGGAGCGCACCAGGTCGGCCCAGAAATTGCCGATGCCCTGCGCCTCCGCACGGGCGATGCCGCGCACCACGGCCATGCATACGGCAATGCCCACGGCGGCGGAGATGAAGTTCTGGTAGGTCAGCGCCACCATCTGCGAAAGGTGGCTCATGGTCGCTTCACCGCCGTAGGCCTGCCAGTTGGTGTTGGTGACGAAGCTGACGGCGGTGTTCAGGGCGAGATCCCAGGACGGGGCCGGGAAGCCTTGCGGGTTCAGCGGCAGCACGTCCTGGAACAGCAGCACGCCGAAGGTCAGGCAGAAGCCCGCCAGGGTGAAGCCCAGCAGGTTGACGGCGTAGCGTTGCCACGGGTGGTCGCTGGCTGGGTCGATGCCTGCCGCCGTGTAGACCAGCCGTTCCACCGGGCCGAGCAGGGGGTGCAGCCAGGTGCGGCCGCCTTCCAGCACGCGGTGGATGTAGCGGCCCAGCGGGGGCGAGACGGCGGCCAGTATGCCGAGGAACAGGGCCAGTTGCAGATAGTCGCGCGGGGTCATGATGGTCTCCGGTATGGGGCGGGGCCGACAGGGATGGGGAGCCGGTCCGGGGGGATTCCGCTAAAATTTGTCGGGTCGAAACAACGCATAAACCAGATAGACGAACAGGCCCGCCGCAAAGGCGATGCCGATGGCGTCGTACAGTTCCATGGTGCGCTCCGGCGCGCCCGGCAGGGCGCGGGTGGAGGTGCGCGGGTGCCGCTTCTGCATGTGGCAGCGGTAGAAGGCGGACCCGGTCCGGCGGGTGCCGGACATCACCGGTAGAGCATGCGGCGTGCCAAGGGAGGTGAGGAGAGGGAAGCGCAGCGGAAACAGTGGGCTGTGTAGCGGAGCACGAGTGGGGAAGGTGCGGAGGAAGGGGGTGCGGGATTACCTTTTGCAACGGGGATATTTCATTTTGTAATCCCGTGGCGATGCCCCGGCAATGGAAATGCGGGCGGGCGCGCGCTGTATGCGCCGGAGCGGATGCTTGCAAATCAAGTTTTCTTGATGTATGGATATCAAGGCATCCGGAAACGGTGCCCGGCGTGTGGAGAACCATGCGCCATACTTCAAGAAATCTTACGCGGGAATCCCATGTCGGCAGCACTCGACTACTTCAAGGCCCTTTCCGACGACACCCGAATGCGGCTCATGCACGTGCTGAACAAGCATGAGCTGAACGTGAACGAACTGGTTTCCATCCTCGAAATGGGCCAGTCGCGCGTGTCGCGCCACCTCAAGATCCTGACCGGGGCGGGGCTGCTGGTCTCGCGCCGCGACGGGCTGTGGGTATTCTACGCCGCCCCGGCGGAAGGCGAGGGCCGCGACTTTCTGGACGCGGTGGCCCCGTTCATCGCGGAAGACATGACCCTGCAGGGCGACATGGCCATGGCCGAGAAGATCATCGAGGAACGGGCGCTGAAGACCCGCCAGTTCTTCAACGCCATTGCCGAGGACTGGGACGAACTGAACCGCGAGGTGCTGGGCGGCTTCGACCTGGCGGGCGCCGTGGCGGACGCCATGCCTGCCGCCAGCGTGGATGGAGCGCCTGTCTGCCGCGTGGCCGTGGACCTGGGCTGCGGCACGGGTACCGTGCTGGAGCGCATGCTGCCCCGTGCGCAAGAGGTCATCGGCGTGGACGGCTCGCCGCGCATGCTGGAAATGGCCCGCCGCCGTCTGGCCGACGCCGGGGCGCGCGTATCCCTGCGCATCGGCGAACTGGACCATCTGCCCCTGCGCGACGGCGAGGCGGACTTTGCCTCCATCAACATGGTGCTGCATCACCTGTCGGAGCCGGTAGCGGCCCTGCGCGAGATTGGCCGCACCCTGCGCACCGGCGGCCTGCTGTTCCTCAGCGATTTCGACCACCACGACAACGAACGCATGCGCACCGACTATGGCGACCGCTGGCTCGGCTTCGACCGGGCCGCGCTGACGGCCCGCCTTTCCGAGGCGGGCTTTGTCGTGCGCCGGGCCGACCTGCGCGAGGTGAGCAAGGGGTTGTCGCTGCACCTGATCGTGGCAGAGAAGTCGTAGTCGGCGGGCTGACCCCGGCTTGATGAAATTGGCCAGTTCCGGCCAGTTCCGGTCGGAGCCGGACAGCAGAAATACGTCGCCGATCGACAACTATACTCCCGCAACTTGTCGTCCACCTGTACGGTGGACAGGGCAGATTTCCGGGGTGTGCGCACCACGCCGCACACCCGATGCACCCCCGGGCCGCATCCAGCATGCCGCACCCGGCACACCGCAACAGCAACCAAATCCTTCCCTACGGAGGCACACATGACCGATGCCAAGCGGGCGCAAGCCCTGGACCTTTCCCTTGCCAACAAGGTGGCCGACATGGCCCTGGCCGACTTCGGCCACAAGGAAATGCAGCTTTCCGAGCGCGAAGTGCCGGGGCTGATGGAACTCATCCGCATGTACGGCGTCAGCAAGCCGCTGAAGGGCCTGCGCGTCACCGGTTCGCTGCATATGACCATCCAGACGGCCATGCTCATCAAGACGCTGTACGAGTTGGGCGCGGACATCCGCTGGGCTTCGTGCAACATTTTCTCCACCCAGGACCATGCGGCGGCGGCCATTGCCGATTCCGGCATGGCCAAGGTGTTCGCCTGGAAGGGCGAAACGCTGGAAGACTACTGGTGGTGCACCGAAATGGCGCTGACCTGGCCCGACGGCAGCGGCCCCGACCTGCTGGTTGACGACGGCGGCGACGCCACCCTGATGATCCACAAGGGCGTCGAGGTGGAAGGCAACCCGGAACTGCTCAGGCAGGCCTATGACAACAAGGAATTCCAGATCATCATGGATCGCCTTGCCCTGGCCTGCCAGAATGATCCGGGCCGCTGGCAGCGCGTGGCCGCCCGCGTGCGCGGCGTTTCGGAAGAAACCACCACGGGCGTACACCGCCTGTACCAGCTGGAGCAGGAAGGCAAGCTGCTGTTCCCGGCCATCAATGTGAATGATTCCGTGACCAAGTCGAAGTTCGACAACCTGTACGGCTGCCGCGAATCGCTGGCCGACGGCATCAAGCGCGCCACCGACGTGATGGTGGCGGGCAAGGTGGTGGTGGTCGCGGGCTACGGCGACGTGGGCAAGGGCTGCGCCCAGTCCATGCGCGGCTTTGGCGCGCGCGTGCTGGTGACCGAAATCGACCCCATCTGCGCCCTGCAGGCCGCCATGGAAGGCTACGAAGTGACCACCATGGAAAAGGCCGTGGAAGAAGGCGACATCTTCGTCACCGCCACCGGCAACTACAAGGTCATCACCGGGGCGCACATGGAGGTCATGAAGGACGAGGCCATCGTCTGCAACATCGGCCACTTCGACAACGAAATCGACATGCACTACCTGGAAACCACCCCCGGCTGCACCTGCCTGAACATCAAGCCGCAGGTGGACAAGTGGACCCTGAAGTCGGGCCGCTCCATCATCGTGCTGGCCGAAGGGCGTCTGGTGAACCTGGGTTGCGCCACCGGCCACCCCAGCTTCGTCATGTCCAACAGCTTCACCAACCAGACCCTGGCCCAGATCGAGCTGGCCACCAACCCCGACCTTGAACGCAAGGTGTACATCCTGCCCAAGAAGCTGGATGAACAGGTGGCCCGCCTGCACCTGGCCCGCCTTGGCGTTACCCTGACCACCCTGACCAAGGAGCAGGCCGAGTACATCGGCGTGCCCATGGACGGGCCGTACAAGCCGGGGCATTACCGCTACTAGGAACGTCGCAACTAAGCGAGCCCATGAAAGGAAAGCGCCCCCACCTTTGGCGGGGGCGCTTTTTTGCTTTAATATCCTATGTGTTATCCCGCAGTGAAGAAGGTGTTGATGCGCCGAAGGTATTCGCTTTGGGAGTGTGGGTTATCCGCCAGTTTTTCCGCGAATCTTCTGCCGGGATGCAGCACATCCCAAGGCGATTTGTATTGAGTCGCCCTGCGATTGCCAGGATCTTTGTTGCCGAACCCATCAATTACTTGGTTCCAGACAGGGCGGAAGCTTTCTATCAACATATTTTCGCCCAACGGAATCCAGATGTCGTCAACCACTAAGTAGCGGGCGTGGAAATCTTCGACGCGCAAGTTACTGGCTTCGGAAATGGATTGCGCGTGTTGCGTTAAACGCTCCGCAAGGGCTTTCCCGCTTGACGCATCCAGCGAAAGTCCACCTTTTCGTCCACCTTTTGGAATAGCCTTACCGACGTAAATCGGACAGGCGAACGCGCCGTTACGGTTCTTAACCGCAACGGGCTCATACGCCGGAAAGTCTCCCGTGTAGTATATCGCGTACACGCCAGCACCGGAGATATTGGAGAGTTCGTCCAAAGGTTCCGGCTCCCGCCCAAGCAGTTCTATTTCGATGCTTTTGGCAAGATTAAGTTTATCTAGTGGGTTATAAGGCGATCCATTCATTATGCGCTCCGCAAGTGTTGGGCGACGGATTGACCGACGAAGCGGGCAAGATCCACGGGCACGGCGTTTCCAAGCTGGCGCATGGTTTCCGTCCACGAACCGTGAAACAGAAAGTCGTCGGGGAACGTCTGGAGCCGTGCGCTTTCCCGTACCGTGAAATAACGAATGTATCCGTTGGGGCGAAGGAGCATGTTCTCGCCACCTGGTACACCATGCACGCCCGCCTTCAGTGTCTTTGCCGGTTCGTCTATGGGGCTGCCAGTGTGCCCCGCATAGGACCGTGCCCCGGGCTGAAAGCGATGGTTCGCGATTTGGCTGGCTTCCATGGGATTCTTTACAGGGTCCGGAAGGCCCGTTAGGGCATCGCGTACAGTCCGCCATGCTTGCGTGGAGGGGCGGTCCCTGCTGATTTTGGCGTGGCGCGGCACGGTTCTGTGGCGTTTGGGGACTTCATGCCGCTCCCAATAGTGCCCATGAAGCATGTCCCATATCAGTGCATCGCGGGAGTGCGTTCCGTGAGGAAAGTGCCAAGTGATGCCCGTGTCTTCTCGGAATCCGACGAAGAAGACGCGTTCGCGTTTCTGGGGCACCCCGTAATCAGCGGCATTAAGAACCTGCGTGATTACCCGGTAGTTGAGCCCCTGGCGGCTACCGCTGGTGTGGTGCTGTTCCAGCCGTGACAAATGATCCGCCCAGTCCTCTTCGCGTTTAGGCAGAATTTCAGGATGCTCCAGTTGGAGCTTTATGTATTCAAAATAATTTCTGAATGTCGTTCTGGTAAGGCCCTTCACGTTTTCGAATATGAACGCGCGGGGGCGTATTTCCCTAACGGCGCGGATGGCCTGAGGGAACATATCGCGCGTGTCGTTATGGGCCTTGTGGCGCCCACCCACGGAAAACGGCTGACACGGAGGACCGCCGGAAACCAAGTCGACTTTCCCTTCATAGGAGGAGAAATCTATCAAGCGCACGTCACCTTCGGTGAGGGGCCATTGTTTGACCGTCTCCACTCCGCGATGCTGGTTTTCACGGATTGTGTCGCAACAATAGGAATTCCACTCGATTACGCGCGAGGGCTGAAAGCCAGCGAGATGTAACCCGATGCCCAGGCCGCCAGCGCCAGCGAACAATTCGATTGAGTTCATGGGGTCAGGAATGCCCGAATTCGGGTCTCAAGGGAAGCATGGTCCGCGAGTTCGCACTCCCAGATTACGAGAGTTTTCCAGCCTAGTTCGCCTAGTTCCCGTAATACGAGCTGGTCTCGCCTTTCGTTCTCTTCCAATTTGGGAAGCCAGAAATCCAGTCTTGATTTCGGCAGTCGGGCGCGCTTGCAATCGGGGTTGCCGTGCCGGTGCCAAAAACAACCATGTACGAATATCGCGCAGCGGCGTTTGCGAAAAACCAAATCCGGGTGGCCAGGTAAGTCTTTTCCGTGGAGACGGTACCTAAAGCCCATCCCGTGGACGAGCTTGCGGACAAGCATTTCCGGGCGGGTGTGTTTGCCCTTGATACGAGCCATGCGCTCACTGCGTTGCGCGACGTCGAGGGTATCCACCATATGGCAGCCTGATGTTTACTTTCCATATCCCAACAGCAACTCAATCATCTCCCCCGCATCCCCGGAATCATAGAACGCGGCCAGCCGTTCGTTGAAGCGTTCCGCGTCGTTGGCGGGTATGGAGAAGGCCAGGTACCCGTTTGCCACCAGCGTGCCCGCCATCATCAGCCAGGCGGTGCGCTTGTTGCCGTCGTAAAAGAACTGGGTGCGGGCCATGAACAGGAACAGGGCCAGCGCCCGCTCGCTGGGTGATGCCAGCGCGGTCAGCGCGCGCACGCCGTCGTCCCAGCGTTGGGCCAGTTCCTCCGCTGGCGGGGGCACATGGGCAACGCCGCCCACGTACACCTGCTTGGCGCGGAACACGCCCCATTCCAGCGCCTCGTCCCGCGCCACCTCCGCGTGCAGGCGGCAGGCCACCTCGCGGGTCATGGAAAAGCTGCCGTCGCCCAGCATGCCCAGCAGCACGTCCACCGCGCGGCCCATGCGCCGCACCTGGTCCAGCGCTTCCAGACTCACCCCGCCCACGCTTTGCCCCTGCAAGATGGTCTGGGTCTGGGGCAGGGTGCAGGGGGTGTTCTCGAAGGTCTTCAGGCTGGACCACACGAAATCGGGCCGAAACTTCTTCAGGTAAAAGATAGCCTCGCGCACGTCGGCGGCGCGCGTGGTTTCGTAGTCGCCCGGCGGCCACGTGATATCGAGTACGCGGTTCATTCCCTTCACCTAGCCAATCCGCAGACACCCGGCAAGAAGGTTCCCGCGTCCCGGCCTGACGTGTTTTCATGAGGTGTCACGGCCCCGCACGCCCTCCCGCTCCCTTTGCATCCACGCCCTGACGCTAGGGGCATCATACCTTCTTCCCTCTCCCCCGTTCCCACCGCCTCGGAAATCGCGTATTGTCCAGCGTGACTGTCCCTAACGAGCAAAACCCACGAGGCATGACCATGAAGAAATTGATCAATGCAGTGGAAAACGTGGTTCGCGAACAGTTGCAGGGCATGGCGGCGGCGCATCCGGAACTGCGGGTGAACATCGACCCGCACTTCGTCTGCCGCAAGGAAATACCGCAGGGCAAGGTGGCCATCGTCTCTGGCGGCGGCAGCGGGCACGAACCCATGCACGGCGGCTTTGTCGGCCACGGCATGCTGGACGGCGCCTGCCCCGGCGAGGTGTTCACCTCGCCCACGCCCGACCAGATGTACGAGTGCGCAAAGGCCGTGGATCGCGGCGCGGGCGTGCTGTTCATCGTCAAGAACTACACCGGCGACGTGATGAACTTCGAAACCGCCGCCGAACTGTGCCACGCCGACGGCGTGAAGGTGCAGAACATCCTCATCGACGACGACGTGGCCGTGAAGGACAGCCTGTACACGGCCGGGCGGCGCGGCGTGGGCACCACCGTGCTGGCGGAAAAGATCGTGGGCGCGGCGGCGGAAGCCGGGTACGACCTCGACAAGTGCGCCGACCTGTGCCGCAAGGTGAACCAGTATGGCCGCTCCATGGGCATGGCGTTGACCCCGTGCACCGTGCCCGCCGCAGGCAAGCCCACCTTCGAACTGGCCGAGAACGAGATCGAAATCGGCATCGGCATCCACGGCGAGCCGGGCACCCAGCGCGCCCCCATGAAGCCCGTGGACGAACTGGTGCAGATCATGGCCACCACCATCATCGACGACCCGGCCTACACCCGCACCGTGCGCGAACTGGACCGCGCCAGCGGCCAGTGGGTGGACAAGACCCTGACCGATGCCCCCTTCGCCAAGGGCGACAAGGTCATCGCCTTCGTCAACAGCATGGGCGGCACCCCGGTCAGCGAACTGTACGCCGTGTACCGCAAGCTGGCGGAAATCTGCGCGGCGCGCGGCATCTCCATCGTGCGCAACCTGATCGGCCCGTACATCACCTCTCTGGAAATGCAGGGCTTTTCCATCACCCTGCTGAAGGTGGACGACGAGATGCTGAAGTTCTGGGATGCCAAATGCGCCACCCCCGGCCTTCGTATGTAGGGTGCGCTGCGGTCCTTTTGCCCTTTGCCGTCGTCGGAACGCGCGTTCATTCCGGTCACGCACCGAAGAGTGCGCTCCCTTCATGAACACGCGCCCCTCCTTGGCAAAGAACAAAAATCCGCGCAGCGCACGGCGATTGCCAGCGGCGTAGCGCATGCAGAACGCCGATGGCCTAAGAGAGGCGCACCTTAACGTGTGGCGTGCATCGGGCAGTCAGAGTCAGCACTGCCCACCGTACCGCAACCAGAACAGTTTCCTTACCGACCATGAATCCCGGTCCGGCGGATGGCATGCCTGTCGTCCGCCGGACCGGAATCCGTAGACACAAACGGCGGTGAGGCCATTTCCACCGGTTCGCCACGGCCTTTGTCCACCATATTTCCACAAGGATGCCCCCATGCAGATCACCCGCGATCACATCCTCACATGGCTCGCCAAGCTGGGCGATATCATGCGCGACAACCGCACCTACCTCACCGATCTGGATGCCGCCATCGGCGATGCCGACCACGGCATCAACATGGACCGGGGCTTCAGCAAGGTGCAGGAAAAGCTGCCCACCTTCGCGGACAAGGACATCGGCGCCATTCTGAAGGATACCGGCATGCTGTTGCTGTCCACCGTGGGCGGGGCCAGCGGCCCCCTGTACGGCACCTTTTTCATGAAGGCGGGCCTTGCCGTGGCGGGCAAGATCGCGCTCGACGCCCCTGACGTGCAGGCCCTGCTGGACGCGGGGGTGGAGGGCGTGGTCTCGCGCGGGCGGCCCGTGCTGCACGACAAGACCATGTTCGATGCCTGGAAGCCCGCCATCGACGCCTACCGCGATACCGTGGCGAACGGGGCCGACCTGCTCGCCGGGCTGGATGCCGCCGTGGTGGCGGCGGAAGAAGGCATGCGCGCCACCATTCCGTTGCAGGCCCGCAAGGGGCGCGCCAGTTACCTTGGCGAGCGCAGCATCGGCCATCAGGACCCCGGCGCCACCTCCACGGTGCTGCTGCTGACCGCCCTGCGCGACGTGGTGCGGGGGTAGCCCATGGTCGGCATCGTCGTCGTCACGCACAGCGCCGTGCTGGGGCAGGGCGTGAAGGAACTGGCGGAACAGATGACGCAGGGCCGCGTGCCGCTGGCCGTGGCGGGCGGCATCGACGACCCGGATCACCCCATCGGCACCGACCCCATGCGGGTCATGGCCGCCATAGAAGAGGTGCAGCAGGGCGACGGCGTGCTGGTGCTGATGGACCTTGGCAGCGCGCTGATGAGCGCGGAAACGGCGCTGGACCTGCTGCCGCCCGAGGTGGCGGCGCAGGTGCGGCTGTGCCCGGCCCCGCTGGTGGAGGGCGTCATGGCCGCCGCCGTGCAGGCCTCCATCGGGGCGGACCTCGATGCCGTGCTGCGCGAGGCGCAGTCCGCCCTGGCGGCAAAGGCCGAACTGCTGGGCATGCCCCTGTCGCAGGATGGTGGCGGGATGGCCGAGGCGACACCACCGGCGGCGGGCGCCATCCCGGCGGCCAGCCGCGAGCTGACCCTGATGGTGCCCAACCGGCTGGGGCTGCATGCCCGGCCCGCCGCGCGCATCGTCACCGCGCTTGGCCCGTTCGTGGCCGACGTGCAACTGGCGCGCGGCGAGCGGGTGGTCTCCGCCCGCTCGGTGAACCGCATCGCCACGCTGGCCGTGCGCGGCGGCGAAACCATCACCTTCCGGGCCACCGGGGCGGATGCGGCCCAGGCCCTGAAGGCGCTGGCCGACCTTGCGGCGGAAAACTTCGGCGATTTGCCGGACGCGACCAGGTCGTCCGGCAAGTCCGGTGCGGATGGGCTGGACGAGCCGGGCAAGGCCGGTGCGGCGGGTACGCGCGCCGCCAGGGGCGGCGTACCCGCTTCGCCGGGCATTGCCGTGGGACCTGCCGTCTGGCACCGCCCGGCATTCGACGCGCCCCCGCCGGGCCTGGTGGCGGGTGATCCGGACAGCGAGGCAGCCCGGCTGGATGGTGCGCTGGATGCGGCCCGCCGCGAACTGGCCGCGCTGGAACGGCGCACCGCCGCCATGGCGGGCAAGCAGGAGGCGGAAATCTTCGTCATGCACCGCCTGCTGCTGGATGACGCCACCATCGCCGGGGACGCGCGCCAGCGCATCGCGGAGCGCCATGAACCCGCCGAGGCCGCATGGTACGCGGTGATCGACCAGGCGGCGGAAAGTTTCCGGCAACTGCCGGAAGGCTACATGCGCGAGCGCGCGGCGGACCTGGTGGACGTGGGCGCGCGCGTGCTGCGCCTGCTGACCGGCGCGCCGCCCTCCGGCCCGCGTCTGGACCGGCCCTCGGTGCTGCTGGCCGCCGACCTTGGCCCCTCGGACATGGCCCATCTGGACCCCGCGCTGGTGCTGGGCATCGTCACCGCGCAAGGCGGGGCCACCTCGCACGCGGCCATCCTGGCCCGGTCCATGGGCATTCCGGCGGTGGCGGGCGCGGGTGCGCTGGCCGCCAACGTGGCCGATGGCGTCACCGTAGCCCTGGACGGGGCCACCGGAGAGGTGTGGATTGCCCCCGCGCCCGACGTGCTGGCAACCATCGAATCCCGCCGGGCCTCGTGGCTGGCCGCGCGGCAGGCCGCGCTGGCCGGGGCCGCCCGGCCCGCCGTGACTGTCGATGGCCGCCACGTGCACGTGCACGCCAACATTGGCACCCCGGTGGACGCAGCCCCCGCCTTGCAGAACGGCGCGGAGGGCGTGGGCCTGTTCCGCACCGAGTTCCTGTTTCTGGACCGGGTCGCCGCCCCGGACGAGGAGGAGCAGCGCGCCGCCTACGTGGCCGCTGCCGCCGCCATGCCCGGCCTGCCGGTGGTGGTGCGCACCCTGGACATCGGCGGCGACAAGCCGGTGCCCTATCTGGGCGACTTCGCGGCGGGAGAGGACAACCCCTTCCTGGGGCTGCGCGGCATCCGCTTCTGCCTGGCCCGGCGCGAACTGTTCCTGACCCAGTTGCGCGCCCTGCTGCGCGCCGCAGCCGAACACCCCCTGCGGGTCATGTTCCCCATGGTGGCCCACCCCGGCGAACTGGCAGCCGCGAAGGCCCTGCTGGAAGAGGCCCGCGCCGCGCTGGCGGCGGAAGGCCTGCCCCACGGACCGGTGGAGGTGGGCATCATGGTCGAGGTGCCCGCCGCCGTGGCCCTGGCGGACCAGTTGGCGCGCGAGTCGGCCTTCTTCAGCATCGGCACCAACGATCTTGCCCAGTACGTCATGGCCGCGGACCGGGGCAACGCCGCCGTGGCCGACCTGTCGGACGCGCTGCACCCTGCCGTGCTGCGCATGGTGCGCGACACCGTGGCGGCGGGCAATGCGGCGGGCATACCCGTGGCCATGTGCGGCGAACTGGCGGGCAGCGCGGAGGCCATTCCGCTGCTGGTGGGGCTGGGGCTGGACGAACTGAGCATGAACGGTCCGGCCATTCCGCGCGCCAAGGACGTGGTGCGCGGCTGCGACATGGCGGCCTGCGTCAGGCTGGCGGAACGGGCGCTGGACCTGCCCGATGCCGCTGCCGTGCGGCGCTTGCTGCGGGACGGCGGGTAGTTGCCGGGGCGGATGTTGCGATGTGATTCGATACCGACAGGGGCCGCGCGGGTGCAGTACCGTGCGGCCCCTTTTGCGTGCGTGGTGTGTCGAACACGTTTGCCACACGCGCCCCCGTCGTCTTTCGCGTGCCTCCGGGATGGAGAAAAAGACGCGGCGAGGCGGAACCATCCGAAGACAGTTCCGCCTCGCCGTTACATTCGCAGGCCGTGCGACAACGCACGACCGAAAAAGCCCGACGGTTGGACATGGCCGGGCACATGCATCTGCCCCGCCATCGACGCCGTGCCGTTACGCAATCGGTGCGCAACCGGTACGCGCCGGGCCAGTGCCGCCCGTGCCCCGCGCAACGCGGGGCGGAAACGGGGTGAGCAGGGACGCCCGGAGCCGCTAGCCGAACAGGTCCTGTTCTTCCTTGAGCAGCTTTTCGGCCACGGTGCGCGAGTCCACCTGGTACTCGCCGGATTCCACCTTGCTCTTTAGCGCGTCCACCTTTTCCTGCCGCACGTCGGGCGCGGCAAGGGCGGTGGAATACGCTTCCGTGCGCAGCTTCGCCTCGTCGGAAAGGCTTACGCGGTCGCCCTGCGAAGAGGACGTATCGTCGCTTTCCTTGCGGGCGGCGGTGCGCTTGGTCTGGAGCTCGGACTGTTCCAGCTTGGTCCTGTACGGATCCAGGTTCTTGAGATAGTTCTTGATTTCCATGGTTACCTCCCCGGGGGAGCATACCGTTTACCGGAACGTGGACCGCCTAGAGCATGGTGTCGTCCACCGTTTCGAGAGCAATGTGCCATAGCCGGTCAAGGATTCTCGCCTTCTCCGCTGGCGCTACCTCGACGGGGCCTTCCGGCCCGGCGCGGAACACCTGGATGTCCAGCTGCGTCGGAGGATACGTGAAGGTGAGCGTTTCTCCCAATTCCTGTTCCAGCTTCTGCCGAATCTCTCGTACGACGGGGTTGTCGCTTCCCGCAAGCAGAAGATTCTCCATGATCTCGCGAGCCACACGTTCCACCATGAACCGGCGTTTCACCTCGGGAGGAATGGCGCTTTCCTCCTCGCCCGACGCGAGACGCATGGCCTGCCTGTAGCGGGCCAGCCTGCGCGCGGTCACAAGCTGCTTGTCGTAGTGCAGCAGCATGTTGCGAAGGTAAAACGAGTTCGTGGTCACGGTAGTCTCCCCTCGTATCGCCTATCGGCTATCCAAAGGGGAAACTTTAGGGGGCGGACGCATTTTTTTCCGAAAAATTTTTCGGCCAATGCGAAGAGGGAAGACCCGCCCATGCATTCACCCCTCCTATCGGCGGCTGGCGCGGAAACATTAGGTGATTTTGCGGTGTGACTGCATTCTTTTGGAGCAGGTAGGGAATGCCCCCATCATGCGCGGGGTGTACTGCATATATATGCCGGGGTATGAATGCACTGTCGCATGGTGACGTGGATACATGCATGCGATATGGCTGTAAGTGGGGCGTGCTTGCGCCCGGCGCTGCCATGGGGCATGACACGCAAGGCGTGCCGCCCGCTGCCCGCGCGGTCTGGCCAGTCTGACCTGGCACGACGTGTCCGGCTGACTCCACGTGTCCGGCTGATGCAATTGGTCCGGCTGGCGAGGCGGGCTTCCTGGCCGATGCCCGGCTGTTCCGGGTGCCCGGTTGTTCCGGGTGACCGGTTGTTCTGGGGGCCTGGCTGCCCGCCTTCCGGGGTGGATAAATTTTCTGCACGGGCGCCAACGTTACTTTCTTTCCGGAGCCGCAACCGCATGACCGATCGTTCCACGCTGGCGCAGCCGTGCCCGGCGGATGTCCCCGGCGTTGCCGCGCCAGCAGGCCCCTTTCGGGCGTTGCGGCCCGTGGTGCTGGCCTCGGGCTCGCCCCGCCGCCGCGAGTTCCTGCATTCCCTCGGGCTGCCGTTCGAGGTGTACGGCAACGGCGCGGCAGAGCCGGAGCCGCTGCCCTCGGAAGCCCCGGCGGACTATGCCCGCCGCGCGGCGGCGGCCAAGGCCGCGTCGGTGGCCGCTACACGCCCCGGCTGCGTGGTCATCGCGGCGGACACGGTGGTGGCCCTGCACGGCGAGATCATGGGCAAGCCGCGTGACCGGGCCGACGCGCTGCGCATGCTCTCCCGGCTGGCCGGGCACACCCACGAAGTGGTCAGCGCCTGCTGCGTGGCCCTGCCGGACGGTACCCGCGAAATCTTTCACGCCGCCACCCGCGTGACCATGTGGGATGCCCCCCCCGCAGCCCTTGCCGCCTATGCCGCCACGGGCGAACCCGACGACAAGGCCGGGGCCTACGGCATCCAGGGGGTGGGCGCGTTTCTGGTGGAATCCATCGACGGTTCGTGGAGCAACGTGGTGGGGCTGCCGGTGGCGGAACTGGTCCGGCTGCTGCTGCACCACGGGGTCATCCAGTCGACGGGCGAGTAATCAGCGCAGGCGCTGCACGGGTGCCACGCACGCGCCGTGTCCGGCGACGCAAGACGGGAAGAATACGGAGCACATCCATGCACACGACGCACGATACCGGGCCTGAAGGCTGCATCCCGCCGCGCGAAGCACAAGGCCTGGACAGGCTGGCACTGGAAGTGGCCAGGATGTGGTACGCCGGGCGCAGCCCCGTGGCCCCCGGCACGGTGGGGTCCGCCGTGGCCGCGCTGCTGGCGCCGTGGCTGTTCCTGCCCCTGCCGCTGGGCTGGCGCGTGGTGGTGCTGCTGGCGGTGTTCTGCGGCGGGGCCTGGGCGGCGGGCCGCGCGGCGCGCGTGCTGGGGCGGTGCGACCCCGGCAGCGTGGTCATCGATGAAGTGGCCGGGCAGTGGATGGCCATGCTGCCCTTTGCCACCCTGTCGCCGCTGGGCGTGCTGGCCGCCTTCGTGCTGTTCCGGGTGTTCGACATCCTGAAGCCCGGCCCGGTGGGGGCCTCGGAATCGTGGCTGGACGGCGGCCTGGGCATCATGATCGACGACGTGGTGGCCGGGGCCTGCGCGGCGGCGGTGCTGGCCGTGCTGCTGTGGCTGGGCCTGCCGGGGTAGGGGAAGGCTGGCCGCAGGCTGACGGGACGCTGCGGAGACCCGGCGGGTACGCCCGCCGAAGCAGGAAAAACCTGACGGGCATGGCCTGAGGGCACGACGGCCCGCGTATCCGGAACCACCGGGTACGCGGGCCGTCGTGCGTTGTGTGCGTGGGGTGATCGCGCGGGGTGGCCGTGCAGGCAACCGCCCGCAGGCGGCGCGCATCGCCGGGCCGCTGGCGAATCAGCCCCGCTCGGCCAGCGCCAGCCGGATGCCCAGGAACAGGAACAGCGCGCCAAGGCAACGGTCGCCCCACCGGGCAAACCGGCCCGCCAGCGCCCCGGTCTGGAAGATGCCGCCCAAGCGGGCGGCGCCCCAGGCCACCAGCAGGTTCACCAGCGTGCCGTTGACGGTGAAGATGCACCCCAGCACCAGAAAGGCCACGGGAGACGCGGGCGTACCCGCGCCGCCGCCCTCCACGAACTGCGGCAGAAAGGCCAGGAAGAACAGCGCCACCTTGGGGTTCAGGGCGTTGGTCAGAAAGCCCTGCGCGAACACCGTCCGCAGGGTTGCCTGCGGCGTCTGGCCGGTGGAGGCATCATTCCGGTTGCGCCCGTCTGGCGTCGTCGCGTTGGGGGCGCCGGGGGAGCCGGGGGAGTATGTCACCGCCGTGCCCTTGCGGACGAGCAGCATGGTGCATCCCATGTACAGCAGGTAGGCCGCGCCCAGCAGCTTCACCACGGTGAAGGCCGTGGCCGATGTGGCCAGCACGGCGGACAGCCCGAAGGCCGCGGCCGCGATGTGTACGGAGCACCCCGCGCCGATGCCCAGCGCCGCCGCCACCCCGGCGCGCAGGCCGCGCGTGCCGCACGTGCCACACGGGGTAGACCGGGCGATGATGTACAGCATGTCCGGTCCGGGGGTGATGTTCAGCAGCAGCCCCGAGGCCACGAACAACCAGATGTCGTGCACGCCGTGCATGGCGGTCCTCCGATATTTTCGCCTTCATGCGCTTCCGACGTTGGTGCGTCAACCCGGTGCGCGGCAATCGGCGGAATGTCGCTGCGGCGGTAATTCCACGTCCCAGGCAACGGAGGTGGATACGTGTGCGCGCAAGCCTTGTGGATAGTGTTCGTCACATCGTTAATACCATGAAATTATTAGAATAGATGGAACAACGCCGTGTGCGTTCCGCTGGCGTTTGCCGCCACGTGTGGCCCCCCGTGCCCTGCATGCGCCAGCGATGTGCACATCATGTGCATAACCGTGTGCCTAATGGATATATCACACCGGAAATATGTCATGAAATGTGGAGGCATGGCGGCGGATGGTCATCCAGGCTCCGGCGTGGACACGAAAAACCCGCGCGGCGGGGCCGGGCGGGTCATTTGACGGTGACGGCGTGCGGCGACGCCGGAACGGACAGGGAGCGGACAGGCGGGACAAGTACCGGCGGGGCCGGGGCGGTCGGGAGGGAACAGAATGGACGGGCCTCGTCATGGACGGGCACGCGGGTCATGCCGCCCGGATCAGCCCCAGGGTACGCAATTCCGCCAGCAGGCGGTCGAAGTCCAGCGGCTTTACCAGATAGGCGGAGATATGCCCCTGCTCGAAGGCGCGCAGGGCGATATTGATGTCGGTGACGGCGGTGGTGACCAGCACGGGCACGCGGGACAGGCCGCGTTCCGTTTCCACGGTGCGGATGCGTTCCAGCACGGTCAGGCCGCTTTCGCCGGGCAGCATCAGGTCCAGCAGCACCACGTCGAAGGGGGCATCGCCGTCCAGGGCCTGGATGTATGCCGCGAACGAACCTTCCGCGTCGTCCGCGCAGACGGTTTCGAAGTGCGTGTGCAGCGTCAGGTGCAGGACGCGGGCGCTGAGGGTGTCGTCTTCAACGATGAGGGCTCGCATGTGGCCTCCGGGCGGCGCGCTGTCGGCGCAACGCGCGCGCCGTGCATGGGCGCGTTGCAGGGTAACCCATGCAATCTAGCCCGGAATGCCAGGAAAATGGAAGGGCGATTTTGCGAAGGCGCGTGCGGAGGGGGCACCGCACGCGGCGGCAGCGAGCGCGGGGAGCGCCTTAATCCTGTGCGTGAGGAGAAATGTGGCAGGCGTTCTTGGGGCACAGGCTGGCGTCGCGCATCAGGTCGGCCAGGGTGAAGCTGTTGAGCTTCTTGTACATGGCGCGCGAGGCCTCGTCCCAGATGGTGCGCGTCAGGCACACGGCCATGCGCGGGCAGCAGGGGTTTTCCTCGTCGCAGGTGTAGGGCGCCAACGATTCTTCCAGCGCGAACACCACGTCGCCCACGGGAATCTCCGAGGCGGGCTGGGTAAGCTGGTAGCCGCCGTGCGCGCCCAGTGTGCTGCGGATGTAGCCCGCCTTGCGCAGCACCCGGATGAGCTTTTCCAGGTACTTGACGGAAATACCCTGCCGCTTGGCGATATCGCGGATGGATACGGGGGCTTCCGTGCCGTGCATGGCGATGTCGAGCAGCATGCGGGTGCCGTAACGGCTGCGGGTGGTCAGTTTCATGCGTATGCCGTGTGGTTTGCGGCGGTGTCCGGCTGCCGGGCCGCTGCTCGTTTCATGCCCTGCCCGTTGCCGGGCTGACTGCTCCGCAAGGTGCGTGGTTGTTCGCCCCGCTACTCGCCCAAGGCGCGCCGCACGATGCCCAGCATCAGGTCCGGGTCGAACGGCTTGTCCACGGTGCCCACGGCGTTGGGTACCATCAGATGCAGCCCGCCAAGGCCGGTCACCAGCACCACGGGGATGTGCGCGCCGCCGGGCAGGTCCATCAGTTCGCGGTACACGCGCGGACCCCACTGGCGGGGCATCTCCAGGTCCAGGGTGACCAGGTCGGGCCGCCGGGCGCGGGCCATTTCCACGGCGTCGGGGCCTTCGGTGGCCGCGTCGGCCCGGTAGCCGTTGGTTCTGAACAGCGAGACGAGGTAGGCGGCGATGTCCGGGTCGTCTTCCACCACCAGGATGGATTTGGCTTGAGTGGTTCGGGCCTGGGTGTCCTGGGCCTGGGTGTCCTGGGCCTGGGTGGCGTTGGCCATGGTCGCTCCGGGCCTCCGGTTGCGGGCCGGGCCGGGGTGCCCGTGCCCTCGCGCGAGGGGATGGGGGCGTTCCGGCGGGCCGGGCGGGGGGTGGCGCTCCCCATCCGGCGGCCATGCTGCCGCGTGCGGCGCGCGGGCCTTGTCGTGATGTCGTGCAAGGCCCGCGCGCCCCGGCGCGATCTATTCGTCTTCTTCCTGCGGCTTCAGGTGCTCGGGCACGATGACCATGCTGATGAGCAGCGGCTTCAGGAACGACCAGCGGATGCCGATCTCGTATTCTTCCTCAAGGTCGCGGATGGCGTCCCAGCAGTTGTGACAGGGCGCCACCACCAGCTTGCAGCCGGTGGCCAGGATCTGGTCGCGCTTGGTTTTCAGCGCCACGTTGCGCTGGTGGCGGTAACGACCGATGCCGTTGAACCCGCCCCCGCCGCCGCAGCAGTAGTTGTGTTCGCGGTTGGGAGCCATTTCGTGGAAGTCTTCCGCGATGTAGCTCATGATGATGCGGGTGTGCTTGGCAAGGCCGTGGTTGCGCACGTAGTTGCAGGAATCCTGCAGGGTCACGGGTTCCTTGATGCGCTTTTCCGGGTCGATCTTCAGCTTGCCGGTGGTCAGCGCCTCGGACACCCACTCCACGTAGTGCAGGAAGGGCACCGGGGTCTGGCCGCTGGGCAGGCCCGCCCAGTAGGGGCCCTCGATGACCGTGGCACGGTGCGCGTGGCCGCATTCGGTGCCCACGACGCGCTTGGGCCGCAGCTTTTCCACGGCGGCGTACACCCGCTCCACCTGCATCTTGCAGCCCGCCCAGTCACCGGCGAACATGGTCAGCGAGGTCTGTTCCCAGCCTTCGCTCGGCACGGTCCAGTTCTCGCCCGCCAGGTGGAACAGGATGGCGGCCTCGGCCAGGTCTTCGGGGTAGTGCTTGGGCTCGCGGGCGTTCAGCACGTACATGGTATCCGCGTCTTCCTTGTCGACGGGGATTTCCAGGCCCGGCCATTCTTCCTGCTGTTCCTCGGCCATCCATTCGCAGGTTTCCACCCAGTCTTCGGTGGTCACGTCCATCTGCGCGCCGTACACGCGGTGCATGCCGGAGCCGATCTTCAGTTCCCACGGCACGAAGCCCTGGGAGAACAGCAGGCCGCGCAGGTAGCTGAACATGACGCCCATGTCGATGCCGTGGGGGCAGTACATGCCGCAGCGGTTGCAGCAGGTGCACTGCGACCACGCCACTTCCATGGTGCGCATCATGAACGCGGTATCCACCTCGCCCTTCTTGCGCACGATCTCGCCGAGGGTGGACTGGATCTTGTACGCGGGCACCTGCTTGGGGTCGCGGTCGTTGACCCGGTACAGGAAGCAGCTGTCCGCGCACATGCCGCAGTGGGCACAGATTTCCAGCCACGTCTTGGTGCGCGACTGCAGGGTCTTCTGCAGCGACGCCTTCAGCGCCTCTACATCAACCTCCAGCTCCGCCATTTCCTTGTAGTATTGCGCACCGCCCTTGTCGCCGAGCAGGGCCTTGAGGTCCTCTTCGGTGTTGACCGGACGTCTGTTGCAGAACGTTCCTTCAGGCATGGGATGCTCCTTTCATGTCCATCGGGTCGTGGCACGGTCGGGTAACGGACGGGCCGCTACCAGGGGAAGGCCGCCCCGCGGCTGTAGCCGCCGCGCTTGATGGCGTAGTCCATGCCGAGCTGGCCGCGCGACATGAAGAACAGCACGATGTGGGACAGCTTGGTGAACGGGGCCACGATGAGCAGCAGTTCGCCCGTGATGATGTGGGCGAGCAGCCACGTTTCGTAGTTGGCCACGTGCATCCGGGCCACGAGGCCGGTGACGAACGGCGCCGCCGAAACGGCGAGGATGAACCAGTCGTAGGCGGTGGTGAGGATGCGCACCTCGGTGAGGGCGATGCGCCGCAGCGCGATCATCACCAGGCCGATGATGGCGGCCACCGTCAGCGCGTCGGCGATGCCCATGGGCAGCACCGGCAGGCTGAAGCCGAACCGCTCGGCCAGGATGATGTTGTGCCCGGCAAGGAACAGCGGCACCAGCACCGCGCCGATGTGGAACAGGAAGAAGGCCACTGCGAAGTAGGGCTGTTCGCGCCAGCTGTGCGTGCCGAACGGCAGCATCCACTTCAGGGCGGAATGGATGCCGCCCTTCAGGCCGTGCGCCAGGTGCGGGCCGTAGGCCACGCGGTCGAGCTGCCAGCTCAGGCCGCGCACGTACCAGACCGCGCGCGCCGCAAGGCCGCCGAAGAAGACCAGCAGCGCCACCCACAGCATGGGACCGGTGAGGAATGCGTACATGGTTTGCTCCTATGGCAGGCCATGTTTACAGGTGGATCTTTCGCCCGTTGGCGGCGTCAGGCTGCGCCTGCCATCTCGGTCAAATACCATAAGAGTATATTCCCTCATGGCAGGCTTGCCTTCCTTGCCAACGAACGAAATCTCTCACTGTAAACACGCCCTGGTCACTGCTTAGTATTTGCGGATCTTCTTGTCGCGCCCGGTCAGGAACAGCCAGTAGCACACGAAGCCCACCAGGGTGGCACCCATCAGCAGATAGGTGATGTTCTTGGTGTGCAGCATGAACTCGTGCAGGGTATGGATTTCCATGGCGTGCTCCTTGCGGCCCTAGTGGGCGTCCTTGTAGTCGGGATGCTCGTACAGCACCGGCATGCGCGTGGCGATGAACCGGTAGACCGTGATGATGAGCGTCACGATGAACACCGAAACGCCGATCTCCATCCAGTGCGGGAAGTAGCGGTCGGCGGCGGGCAGGTTCCAGTTGAAGGCGATGAGCGAGACGTTGAAGCGGTTCAGCACGATGCCGAGCACCGCGTTGATGGACGCGATGCGCACCAGGGTGACGTTCTTCTCGCGCACGCCGAGGGCGTACAGGAACGAGGGCAGCGCCACGAAGCCGAACATCTCGACCAGGAACCAGGCCCCGTAGCCGGTGCCGAGGTAGGCCCAGTCGTTGTCCATGGCGATGTCCATGGTCTTGATGAAGAAGTACCCGGCAAGCACGAACGAGGCGGCCTTGCCGAAGCCGAAGATCACGCCTTCGGCCTCCTTCAGGTGGGTTTCGTCCATCTTGTGGTGCAGCCCGGCGTGGGCCAGGGTGCCTTCGAAGATGACCATGGAAAGGCCCGCCACCATGGACGAGATGAAGAAGAACACCGGCAGGAAGCTGGAGTACCACAGGGGGTGCAGCTTGCCCGGGGCGATCAGGAACAGCGCGCCCAGCGACGACTGGTGCAGGGTGGACAGCACCACGCCGAAGATGGTCAGCATGATGGTCAGCTTGACGATGACGTTGCGCAGCTTGCGCAGGCCCAGCCATTCCAGCGCCGCCGGGGACCATTCCACGAACAGCACGCTGAGGTAGGTGGCCACGCACAGGCCCACTTCGAACAGCAGCGAGGTGGTGCCCTGCGAGTACACCAGCGGGTAGGGCAGGCGCAGCGGGTGGCCCAGGTCGTAATGCAGCGCCACGACCACGAAGAAGTAGCCGAGGAACGCGGTGGTGATGGCCGGGCGCACCGCGGAGTGGTAGCGCTTCATCCCGAACAGGTAGCACGAGGCCGAGGTGACGTAGCCGCCGGCGGCCAGGGCCACGCCGCACAGCAGGTCGAACCCGATCCAGATGCCCCACGGGTTGTTGTCGGACAGGTTGGTGACGGCCCCGATGCCCTGGGTGAAGCGGATGAAGGTGATCACCGCGCCCACTGCCAGGATGATGCCCGTGATGATGTTGCCGGGCGTGAACAGGCCGTTCTTGGTGTTGGCGTCATGCATGTTATGCATCCTCCTTGCCTTCGCCGTCGTCGCCACTTTCGGCGCTCTGGCCTTCGGCACGCAGGGCGGCGAACTTCTCTTCGAAGGCCTGCTCCGCCTGTTCCATGGCCTTCTTGACCTCGCGGGTCACGGCGGCGTCCTTTTCCTTGGCCGCCTTGGCCAGGGCGGTATCCATGGCCTTGGCCGCATCCTCGCGGGCCTTGGCCAGCGCGGCCTGCACGGCTTCTTCGCGCTCTTCGGCCGCAACCTTTTCCTTGCGCTTGGAGATGGCGTAGGCACCGGTCAGCAGCACCGGCCAGATGCCCACAACCATGGGCACGGAACCAAGGGCCCCCGCCGTGTATTCCGGCGCGGACTTGGTGCCCATTTCCTGCTGGCCCACGGCCTCGAAGGGCACGCCCGCCAGGTACATCCACGCGGTGCCGCCCATTTCCAGTTCACCGTAGACGTGGTCCTGGTACCGGCCGGGGTTGCTGCGGATGCGGTCGTGGGCGATGCGCACGAGGTCCTCGCGCTTGCCGAAGGTCAGGGCCTCCTTGGGGCAGGCCTCGACACAGCCGGGCAGCTTGCCCTCCTGGATGCGCGGGTGGCACATGGTGCACTTCTGGATCAGCGGGTCGAAGGGCTCGTCGTACTGGAAGGCGGGCACGTTGAACGGGCACGCGACCATGCAGTAGCGGCAGCCCACGCACAGGCTGCCGTCGTAGGTGACGGAGCCGTCGGGGTTCTTGGTGAAGGCCTTGACGAAGCAGGCCGAGGCGCAGGCGGGTTCCAGGCAGTGGTTGCACTGCTGCTTGCGGAACACCGGGTGATCCAGGCCGGCCACGTTGTACTTGTTGACCACCGTCCAGTTGTTCGCATCGGTGCGGCGCGATTTTTCCAGCACCGTCAGGTCGTCGAACTTCACCTTGGGCGCGGGCAGCTTGTTCACCTCGTTGCAGCCCTGCTCGCACTTGCGGCAGCCGATGCAGCGGGTGGTGTCGTGCAGCACCCCGTAACTGTCCTTGTATCCCTTGAAGCTCTGGTTGCCCGCCGCGACGGCCTTTTTCGCGCCTACAGCGCTCATGGCCGTGGAAACACCGGCGGTGCCCAGCAGGGTCAGGAATCTTCTCCTGTTCATGGATAACTCCTTACCGGTTTCCTATTTCGCGCGTTCCTTGTGACACTCGGCGCAGGCCGTATCCGCGGGCTTTTCCAGCTTCATGCGGTTGTGGCAGCCCATGCACTGCTGGTGGTAGGCAGCCTTCAGGCCGGGGCGGTCGCCCTTGGCGGCGTCGAAGGGCTGGCCATGGCAGCTGGCGCACTTGGGCGGCGTCTTGCTGGCGGGGCTGTTGTGGTGGCAGCCCGCGCACACGGTGGCCTTGTCGGTGTGGAACGTGGCGGCCAGCTTGTCGTCGCCGATGGCGGCCATCAGGGTGTTGATGATCTTGCGGTGCGGCAGCTTCGAGGGTTCGTACTTGTCGGACAGCACGCCGATGGTCACGAACTCGGGGATGTCGTCTGCGGGCAGGGTGCCCTTGGTGGTGCGGCGGGCGGCCAGGGTGGCGGCGGCCACGTCGGCGCGCTGCTCCCTGGTGGCCTTCAGCAGGCCGCCGTCGGCCACGGCCTTGGCGTCCAGCGGACCGGAGGGGCCGACCGGATCGGCGTGGCACACCCCGCAGGCGGCTTCGGGCTGGGGCTTGGCACCGGTCTTCATGAAGCCGTGGCAGCCCGCGCAGGCGGGCGCCTGCACCTTCTGGTTGTGGCAGCCCACGCAGCTCTTCATGGAATCGGGCTGGTGCATGGCCTTCTCGATCTGCACGAAGCTGCCGTCCTTCACGCCTTCCAGCGTGTGGCAGGTGGTGCAGTTGTCGATCTTCACGTGGTGGCAGGCGCGGCAGGTGTTGCTGGCCGCTTCGTGCACCTTGTGGTTGAAGGCCACGGGCTTCATGGAACCCTTCATGCCCTTGGGCGCATCCTTGGCACCGGGGCCCGCCACGGGCAGGACCATGGCCGCGTCGGGCTGGCCGCGTTCCAGGCGGGGCACGTCGCGCACCACCTTGAACTTGGCCTGCATGGCCGGGTCGTGGCAGCCCGCGCAGGAAACCGGGCCGCTGTCGGCCTTGGCCGGGGCGGCGGCCACGCTGCGGTGGCAGGTGATGCACTGGGTGTGCGCGGCTTCACGCAGCGAAGGCTTCTTTTCCACGCGCGCGTCGCCGTGGCAGGCGCGGCAGGAATCTTCCTTGTTCTTGACCCAGGAAAGCTTCTTGGCGGCTTCGTCGTACACGTGGTGACAGGCGCCGCAGTTCTTCTGCGGGTCGTTCACCGGCGCGATGGCCTTGGCGGCCACGTGGCGGAAGTGCAGCGACTTGTCGAGGCCGATCTGCTTCCACGAGGAGGCCATGGGCTTCGGGTTGTGGCACGAGCGGCATTCGCCGTCCTGCGGCCCGGTCTTCTTGCCCGCCTTGGCCTGCTCGGTGTGACAGCCGATACAGTTGGCGTGGTAGATATTCTTCAGGTCGGCGGCGGTGGTGTCCTCAAGGCGCATGAACTTGAGCGACATCTTGCCCTTGTCGTCGTTCTTGTGGCAGGTGGCGCATTCCTTGCCGGGCGCGGCGACCTTGGCCACGGCCTCGGAATGCCGATCGTGCGGGAAGGTGACCTTCGGCAACTCCAGGTCGCCGAATTTCGCCATGACGCCGATCTCCACCAGGTCGGCGCGCTGCTCGCCCGTGGAGCCGGGAAGGGGCTTGGTCGTGCCCCGCGCATCCAGTCCGAAAACCGTGACAGCAGCCACGGCGACCAGAGCTCCCGCCCATCGCAGCAGTGATTTCGCGTTCATCATAGTGGCAGTCCTTTGAAATGAGTGAAACGCTTCCTCTGACAACCCTCAGTCGGCGTGCCGCCAGCCGGTTCCCTGCGGCTTGCGCGGCGGCACGTTCAGACAGAGCCCTGCCACGAAACGGAGCCGCGCCAGTGCCCCCCATGCCGGGGCACCCGCGTGTGGTCCGAACCGTGGTTCCTCCCTGTGGCGTTCGCGCTATCCTGGTGGGCATCCTGTTATGTCGCATGATTACGCGACATGTGCAGGCCCATTCACCGGGGTTTTCCCGGCCGTTGGCGTCGGCCGGAAGGCGCGCGAATACCCTACTTCTAGGGTATGGAATAATTCCTACCGGAGGGGTATGCGATTATCAAGGGTGCGTCAAGCACATTCTGCGGAAAACCGGGGTTGCTCGAAGGCTTTCGCGGTATGTTGTTACAATGTGAAATAATTGATCTAATTGAAGTATGCGAGCGGTTGCAAACTGGTCTTTTTCAGTCCGGATTAAGGCGGTACGCGGGGTGACGGCAGGGTGACTTTCGCGCAGGTGCGGTAAAAAAGTCGGGACAGGCGCGAAAAGGTCGCGGATGCCCGGATACGGGTTCCGGATGGTCGAAATCCGGGGTGCGGTACGCGAAAGGCGGGGGGTGGGGTGCGAAAAACGGCGTAAGGCCTGTTTCGGACAGGGGTGGCCCCGTCCCCGGCCGGGCGGCCCTGGCTGGCCATCCGGCGCAGGCCCGTCCCGAGTTGCGTGGTTGGCCCCGGGCGGGCGCTGTGCTACACGCTCCCCATGCACACCTTCGTGAATCTTCCCCTCAGCTGGGTCGCCCGCGACCCCGCGTGGCTCGACCGTTTCGTGGCCGACGGGCTGGCCCCGGAACTGGGCCTCGACACCTTTGCCGTGCAGGAACCGACGCCGGACTGGCACCGTGACACCGCGCGCCGTCTGGCCGATGCCGGGCTGCCCTGCGCCGTGCACCTGCCGTTTTTCGACCTGCACCCCGGCAGCCTCAACAACGCCATTCTGGCCGCCAGCCGCGACACCCTGCGCCGCGCGGCGGAACTGGCCGGCCTGTACGCGCCGCGCCACATGGTGGGGCACGCCGCCTTCGACCACAGCCAGCATGACGGTGCCTTCGACGCGTGGCTGGAGCGGGCCAGCGGCACGTGGGCGGCGGTGCTGGAGGTGTGCGATGCGCCCGTGCACATCGAGAACACCCACGAGCGCGACCCCGAGCCGGTGGCCGCGCTGGTCGATGCCCTGGTCGCCCGTTGCGGCGCCCGCGCGGGTATCTGCTTCGACGCCGGGCACTGGCACAGCTTCGCGCGCGGCGTGCAGCGGCGCGACATGCGGCGCTGGCTGGATGCCTTCGCCCCGCGCCTTGCCCACCTGCACCTGCACGACAACGACGGCAGCGACGACCAGCACCTGGGCCTGGGTACCGGGTCCATTCCGCTGGACGACCTGTTCGGCGGCCTCATCGCGCGCGGGCTGCACCCCACCGCCACCCTGGAGCCGCATGACGAGGCCTCCTTTGCCGTGTCCCGCGCCTGGCTGGCCGCGCGCAAGCAGTACGCGGACGTGCTGACGCCCCCGAACGCCCCCGCCGTCGCCCCGGCCAGGGGGCCTGCCGCCGCTCCTGCCGAGGTGTCCGCCGTCTGACGCGACACCGCGTGCGAGACGGAACTGCCGCCGCGCCTGTCTCACCCTCCGTCCTTCGCAAATGAAGCGCGCCGCCCGGTATCCGCCGGACGGCGCGTTGTGCATTGCGACGTTTGTGGTTGGGGGATGGCGGCGGCCGCCGCCATCCGGCTACAGCCCGTCGGCGTAGTTCACGGGCAGCCAGGCGTAGCCGCCCTTGCCGCCATTCCTGGCCCGCACCCGGCCCAGGCCGGGGAAGGGCAGGTGCGACCCGGCCACCCAGCAGTCCTCGGCGGCCACCTGGGGCAGCAGGCGCAGGCGGGTGGCCACGGCGGCCTTCTGGTCCACGTCGAAGTCGATGGACACCTCCGGCCGGGCGAACTGCACCGGGGTGCTGTGGATGATGTCCGCCCAGAAGAGCAGGGCCGCACCGCCCGAGGTCACGCGGAAGCCGCAGTGCCCCGGCGTGTGGCCGGGCAGGTCCACCGAGGTGACCAGCGGTACATCGGCCAGGGGCGCGGCCCCTGGCGCGAAGGTGTGCAGCCGGCCAGCGTCCCTGTATGGCGCCAGGGCCTTGCGCAGGGCCAGCAGCCCGGCCTTGCGGCCTTCCGGCGCGGCGGCCAGGGTGGCATCGCTGGTCCAGTAGTCCAGTTCCGGCGCGCTCACGTGCACGCCGGCATTGGGGAACACCCGCGCCCCCGCGGCGTCCACCAGGCCCAGCGCGTGGTCCGGGTGCAGGTGCGAGAGCAGCACGTGGTCGATGCCGCCGGGCGTGTATCCGGCGGCGCGCAGGTTTTCGGGCAGGTACCCGCCCCGCGTGCCGAAGAAGGCCCCTGCTCCGGTATCCATGAGCACCCGGCGCGTCCCGGCGTCCAGCAGGAAGCAGTTCACGTTGCTGGTGGCGGGCTGTCCGGCGGGGATGCCCGCATCTTCCAGCAAGGCGTCGATGTCCTTGCGGTCGGCCCCGTGCAGGATGGCCGGATCGAGTTTGCCGTGGGCGTCGAACAGCGCGAATACCGTCACGCCGCCCACGGGCAGGCGGAAGAAGCCGGGCGCCTGCGTGGTGCGGGGCGTGGCGGGCGTGCCGCCTGCCGGGGTTTCCGGCGCGCCGGAAACGGACGGGCCGGTGGCGGCGTTGGCCGTGGCGGCGGGCAGGGTTGCCAGTGAGGCAACAGCCAGTAACGATTGCATGAAGTGTCTGCGGTCAAGCATGCAAGCCTCCGAATGGTTGGGGCGACGGATGGCGGGAGCGCCTGCTGACGACGGGAGCGCCTGATGGCAGGTGCGCCAGGGGACAAGGGGTTCTGACGGCGTGGCGGGGCAGGTGGAGTGGCAGGTGCGTGAGATGGGGTGTCCGTCGTTACAGGATAGCACGCGGGAGCGCACAGGCAAGCGGGCACCGGCGGGATACCGGCCAGTGAAGACGTGGGGCGCGTTGCGGACTGCGGCGAAAGACGGCGGGGCGTGCCGTGGCGCGGTCTTGTCCGCCCTGCTGTTTCCCCCGTCGCCCCTCCCTTTCCTCGCCGTTCTTCCCCGACATGCGACGAGGGTGGCGCCGCCTATTCCCGGCCCGCGCCGCCGATGCCCAGCCGCCGCAATATCTTCTGCAGCGACACCCGCTCCAGCCCGGAGATGCGCGCAGCCTCCGAGATGTTGCCCTCGGTGCGTTCCAGCAGTCGTTCCACGTAGCGCCGGGTGAACTCGTCCACCACGTGGGCCTTGGCGTTCTTGTACGGGGTAAGCGCGGGTTCGGCCACGGGCGCGGCACAGTCGGCGGGGCCGCCCACCAGCCGCAGGTGGGCCATTTCCACCGTGGGGCCGGGGCAGAACACCGCCAGCCGCCGCACGAAGTTCTGCAACTCCCGTACGTTGCCCGGCCATTCGCGCCCGCACAGGCAGGCCATGGCTTCCGGCGAAAGGCGCTTTGGGGCTATCTGCATCTCGCGGCAGGTCTGGGCCAGAAAGTGGTCGGCCAGCAGGGGGATGTCGTCGATGCGGTCACGCAGGGGCGGGGTGTGGATGGTCAGCACGTTGAGCCGGTAGAACAGGTCCTCCCGGAATTCGCCGTTCTTGATGCGCGCCTCCAGCGCCTGGTTGGTGGAGGCGATGATGCGCACGTCCACCTTCACCGTGCCGCTGGAACCCACGGGGCGTATCTCGCGTTCCTGCAACACCCGCAGCAGCTTGGTCTGGATGCCGGGCGAGATGTCGCCGATTTCGTCGAGCACGATGGTGCCCCCGGCGGCGGACATGAACAGCCCCTTGCGCGAACGTTCCGCGCCGGTGAACGCACCCTTGACGTGGCCGAACAGCTCGCTTTCCAGCAACTGGTCTGGAATGGCGGGGCAGTGCACGCTGACGAGGGGCCGCCGTGCCCTGCCCGACAGGGTGTGGATGGACGCGGCCACCAGTTCCTTGCCGGTGCCCGATTCGCCGCGCACCAGCACGGTGTAGTCCGACGCGGCCACCGCCGCGATGGTTTCCTTCAGCCTGCGCATGGCCGGGGTTTCGCCGATCAGGGTGCGTTCCAGCCCCGTGCGCGACATTTCCTCGCGCAGTTGGCGGTTTTCGCGCAGCAGACGGCAGCGTTCCAGCCCCTTGGTCACGGCGCGGTACAGGTCTTCGCGCCGCACCGGCTTGGTCAGGAAGTCGTAGGCCCCGTTCTTGAGCGCCGTCACCGCCGTCTCGATGGTGCCGTGCGCGGTGAGCAGGATGACGCTGGGGGTGGCGTCCTGGGTCTGGGCGTGGGCCATCAGTTCCAGCCCGTCCATGTCGGGCATGCGCAGGTCGGTCAGCAGCACGGCGGGGTCGCTGCGACCCAGCAGGTCCAGTCCGGCCCGGCCGCTGGTGGCCACCAGCACCTCGGCATCGGGAAAGCCCGCGCGCAACTGGCGGGCCAGACCGTTGGCGAAGTCCGCCTCGTCGTCCACCACCAGGATGGCCTCGTGGGGCGTGCTCATGCGTCGTGCTCCGTGAGCGGGGCCGGGTGGTCCCGGTCCGCCGCAGGCAGGTGAAGGGTGAAGACCGCGCCGCGCGCCAACTCGGCGGGGGATGCATCGGGACAGGATCCGGCGTCGGGACCGGCCCCGGCGTCAGGACAGGACCCGGCAATGGGGGCGGATTCCGCGAAAAGGGCGGCCAGATCAATCCGGCACGCCAGGCCGCCCTGGGCGGCGGGGGCGAGGTCCGCCGGGGTCAGGTTGCGCGCCTCGATGCGCCCGCCCATGTCCCGCATGATGCCGAAGACCACGGCCAGCCCCAGCCCGGTACCGCGTCCGGCGGCCTTGGTGGTGAAGAACGGGTCGAACAGCCGGGGCAGGTGCTCTTCCGGGATGCCGGGGCCGTTGTCGATGACGTGCACCACCACCTCGCCGTCCTCGGGAAGGCCGCGCGCGGACAACACCACCAGGCCGCGCCGACGTGGGCGCGGGATGGCGGCGGCGGACGGCATGGTCACGGCGTCGTCACCCGCTGCATCGCCACCCATTGCATCGCCAGCCCAATTGTCTGGTTCGTTGTCGGTAAAACCGGCTCTCTCCGGAGAACAGGCGGGGCTCTCGTCCCCGGCCTCGTGCATGACTGGGCCGTCCGTTTCCACGGCGTCCAGCGCGTTGAGCAGCAGGTTGGTGAGAATCTGTTCCAGCCCGTTGCGGTCGGCCAGCACCGGCGGCAGCGGGACGCAGCCGTTTCCGCTGGTTGTCGCCCCACCCTGCGAGATACCGGGCGGCACGTCTTGTGACACGTCGGGCACGATGCGCGCCCGCGCGGCCCGCGCCCGGGGCCGGAACACGTCGGCCAGCCCCGCCAGCACCTCGGCCACGTCGCAGGGGCCGCGTTCCGCCTGCTTGGGCCGGGCGAAATCCAGCAGATCGCGCACCACCTTTCGGGCCTGCTCGGTGTGGCGCATGATCACGTCGATGTCCGCCTGGGCCTGCCCGTCGGTGGCGGCGGCGCGCAGCAGGTCGGCGTAGCAGTGGATGACCCCCAGGGGGTTGTTGATCTCGTGGGCCAGGCCTGCGGCCAGCTTGCCTACGGCCACCAGCTTTTCATGCTGCTGGACGCGTTCCAGCATGCGGCGTTCGTCCGTGGTTTCGCGCAGGTAGGCCACGGTGCGCCCGCCGCGTTCCAGCCGCCCGCCCAGTGGGTAGGCGTTCACCGCGAAGGACCGTCCGTCGCGCAGGGTCACCGCGCGCGACACCGGGCCGTCCCCCATGCGTGCGGCGATGTCCGCAGCGTCCAGCAGTTCGTTCAGGGCCGCGCCGTCCGTACCGGCGGCGTTCTCGTCTCCCCCGTCTCTCCCGTCCCGAGGCCCCTGCCGCCCCCCGCCCCGGCCACTATCGCTTGAGGTCGCCAGCGACTGGGTGAGCGACCGGGTGAGCGACCGGGTCAGCCGCCGTGCCGAGCTGTTGGCCAGCACCACCCGGCCATCGCCCCCCAGCAGCAGCAGCGGGTCGGAAATGCCCTCGAAGATGGAATCCAGCAGGGCGTTCTGGCGCAGCAGGTTGTCCAGCGCGTCCAGGTTGTCCATGGCGATGCCCAACTGCCGCCCCACGGCCTGGGCCAGGTCCGCCGTGCCGGGGCCGCTGGCGTGGTCCGTGTCCCAGTACAGGCACAAGAGGCCGCGCGTGGTGTCGCTGGTCTGCACCGGGATGAACCAGGCGCGCGGGGTAAGGCGCGGGGTGCCTTCCGCCGCCATGTCGTGCCAGTCGGGGGGCAGTTCGGGCTTTACGGCGCGATCCGGCCAGGCGTGGAAGTCGCTGGCCGAAAGCACGCAGGCATAGGCGGCCCGGTCCGCCCCGAAGCGCCGGGCGATGAGCGCCAGCGAGGCGGCCAGCAATTCGCCCTTGCCGCTGCTGCGGTTCAGGCGGTCCAGCAGCCCCACGAACAACGCGACATCGGTGCGCCGGGCCGTGGCCTCGGCGGCGAGATCCACGGTGCGTTCGTGCACCATGCCTTCCAGGTTGGCCGCGTAGTCACGCAGCTTGGCCCGCGCCTCGCTCAGGTGGAGGGCCAGTGACTCCATGTCGCCCAGCAGGTCGTCGATGCCCACGTCCGGGTGGCGGCGGCGGGGCATGGTCATGTCCGCCTCGTCCGGGAAATGGCGGCGCATCACCCCGCCCATGCGGCGCAGGTTATGCACCACCAGCCGGTTGAAGAACACGTGGATCACCGCGAACAGCACCAGCGCCCCGCCCGCGAACAGCACCCCGAACGACGTCACCGCCTCGGTCATGCCGCTGACGGCCTGGTCCATGGGCAGGGCCACCATGGTCATGCCCGCAAGGTCGCCGGCCTTGCGCCAGAAGCCGCGCTCCGCCCCGTACATGGCCAGCAGCACGGGCGGAGCCTGTTCCGGGTCGCCGTGGCAGCGCAGGCACGAGGTTTCGAAGCGCACGGGCTTCGCGGTGATGAACCGCCGCTCGCCGCCGTCTTCGGTCACGTCCTCCACGCGGGTCAGTTCCGGGTCTTCGCGGAATCGCTCGATGATGGCGCGTTCGAGGTCCGAGGCCTCGTAGGCGGGGTTGCGCGCGCCCACGGCCACCCGCCGGTAGGTGAAGCGGTCGTGGGCCAGGTTGTTGTCGTTCATCACCGCGCGGGTGACGAACGAGGTGGACATGGCCTCGATGACGAAGGTGTCCTCGGAGAGGGTTCTATACATGGCCGGGCGCAGGGTGTTGCGCACGTAGCTCTGCACCGCCTCCGCCTGGGACAGGATGAGCGCAGCGCGGTCGCGGGCCTCGTTTTCCACCAGCCGCTCCAGGTGCATGAACAGCGAAAGGGCGAAAAACCCGCCCAGACAAGCGAGGATGAGCAGAAGGCCCAGCAGGAAGCGGGCCTGCAACGAATGGGGCGTGAGTCGGATCACGTGGTTCCTTGCGCGATGCATCAATATATGAAGGGCGGCTTCGCCCGCATGCTCCGGTGCGCCAGCCCCGGTGATGAGCTGCACCGGCCGTCATGGGCAGACCGTCGTGGCCGGACAGTCGTGGCCAGATGGGCAGGGCCGCGCGCTCAGGCAGCCGGTGGCCTCGCATGCCCGATGTCTAGCACAGGCGGGGCAAAGGGCAACCCGCGTACCGCAAGCTGCGTTGCACCGGCTGCGGGTGCTGCCGCGAGTTAGCAGGTAGGGCGGTGCGCTGGCTGCATATCATGGTGTTATAGCTGATATTTCATCTTTCGGAGCGGCTTGGTCCGCGTCTTGCTCATGCAGGGGCGACATCCGGCGCACGGCAACCGTGGGCGCGGGCAGGGCGGGCGGCGCAAAGGGGCGCCGCGCGACTTCGCCCGCCGCCTTCACCGGCAGCGGGGAAGGGACGGCACCGGGCACCGGCAAGGGACAAGGGAAAGGGACGATGCACCGGCGGGCCATGCCCGCGTCATGCCCACGCCATGCCCGCATACTGGGCGCAGTGGGGCGCTGCGCCGGGGCATCCGACCAAAGATCACGCAACCCCCAGGAGAAGCAACGCAATGGAAGACAAGGGGCTTTTCGGTAAGATCCTGGCCATCGTGCCCGGTCTCGCGGTGATGATCGGCACGCTCTACGTGCTGCGCGTGTACGTGGAACCGTGGATGAAGGACGCCGTGGTGTTCGGCAGCAAGGGCTGGCTGGTGCAGGTGCTGAGCCTGAACTACATCCTGCTGTCCATCCTGACCGGCATGTTCTACCGCAACATCCTGTTCGGCGGCAAAATTCCCGCCTGGGCGGAAGAAGGCTTCCGCACCACCCGCCTGTTCATCAAGACCGGCGTCATCATGCTGGGCTCGCTGTACACCTTCGACAAGCTGCTGAAGGTCGGCGGCGTGGCCATCACGCTCATCGTGGCCTTCGTGTTCGGCACGGCCATCTTCGTGCTGTGGCTGGGCAAGCGCCTGGGCGCCGACCGTTCGGTCACCGCCACCATGGCTGCCGCCTGCGGCGTGTGCGGTGTTTCCGCCGCCGTGGCCACCGCGCCCGGCGTGCGCGCGAAGCCGGTGGACCTGGCCCTGTCCATCGCCACCATTCTCGGCTTCGGCATCATGACCATGTTCGTCAGCCCGTTCATCGGCAAGATGCTGTCCCTGTCGGACTACCAGTTCGGCGCGTGGGTGGGCACGGGCATCCTGAACTCCGGCCAGGTGCTGGCCACCTGCCTTGCCTTCAACCCCAACTTTGCCCCCGGCACCGCCGTGGCCTACGGTGAAATCTGGAACGTGGTGCGCGTGTTGTGCATTCCGTTCGTGGTGTTCTTCATCACCGCCTGGTACTGGAAGGGCGAGGCCGACGCCGAACACGTCAGCCTGGGTTCCATCCTTGCCTCCAAGTTCCCCATCTTCGTGCTGGGCTTCATCGGCATGACCGCGCTGTCCTCGCTGCACATCATCGGCGCCGAAGGCTCCGAGACGCTGCACCTGATGCGCGACGTCATGGCCTGGGTGTTCGGCATCGGCCTCGTGGGCCTTGGCGCGTACATCGACGTGCGCGAAATCAAGGCCGCGGGCGGCACGCCGCTGCGCATCGGGCTCATCGCGGGCGTCTCCAAGTACGTCATCGCCATGATCATCATCCTGGCCTTCATTCCGAAGGAAGGCGCCTTCTAGGCGGCCCGCACGAGGAGAATACACATGTCCGACAAGAAGAAGTCCCTTACCGTATTCAGGAGCGACCGCCACGAGGACGTGGCCGCCATCTTCGCTTCCGCCCTCATCGTGGTGGTGGTGCTGACCTACATGGCCTTCATCGTGCCCTCGGTGGGCATCAAGGCCTCGCAGGACGGCAAGCTGGTGGAGATCTTCGTTACCGAAGGCGCCGACGTGAAGAAGGGCGACAAGCTCTATTCGCTGGAAGTGGTCAAGAAGAAGTGGGTCAACAACGTGATGGAAGAGAAGGTTGCCGTGGAAAGCTTCACCGCCAAGGCCAACGGCAAGGTGCTGAAGGTTTCCGGCAAGCCCGGCGACGCCCTGAAGAAGGGCAAGCAGACCATCGTGGTGCTGGAGCATGAGAAGGGCACGCTGCCCTAGGGGCCGTTTCTAAATTGTCTTTTCGTTCGTTGGCATCGTCAAACTTCGCCCGCCATGTCGGTCGAATACGAGAAGAGTATACTCCCTCATGGCGGGCTTGTTTTCCTTGCCAACGAACGAAAATCCTAATTTAGAAACAGCCCCCAGCCACAGGCAGAACCGGCGGTCGGATGGGGAATCCCCCGACAGCACCATCGCATACGCCAGACCTCCGGCGGGCGGCTCAAGGTCGCCCGCCACCCCGCCTACGGAGAACATGCCTCATGAAGTCGCCCGTTAATTCGCCCGGTAACCCGCCCATGAAGCTGCTGCTCGCCCTCGACGACGGACCCGGCGCACGCCGTGCCGTGGACGAGGCCATCCGCATCGCCCGCGAGAAGGGCGCCACCCTGGACGCCCTGTTCGTCATCGACACCACGTGGGACGTGTTTACCGGGCACGACTGGCTGTCCGGCTGCAATTCGCGCATCGGCTTTCTGGAATACATGCAGGGGCTGGAGGAAAAGGCGGCGGCGGAAAGCGCGCGCGCCTTCCTGGAACGCAGGGGCGACGTGCCCGGTGAACTGCTGACCGCTCCCGGCGACGTGGTGGACGTGATCCGCGAGCATGCGGCCAGGGGCTACGATCTGCTGGTGGTGTCCAGCCCGTTCACCCGGGGGCTTGAAGTGATGCGCGACGCCGTGGCCCGGCTGACCCGCGATGCGCCCTGCGACGTGTTGCTGGTGCGGGCCGCGCCGGAGTAGCCACCGGCAACTGGTCGGCGTTCGGGCTTTGCCCGGCTCGGACATGGGGCCTGGGCACCATCCAGTGTATGCCCCCCGGATTTTTTCGCGCGGTTGCCCCTGCCTGCCGCACCCCTGTGCCGGGCGGCCGATGCGACTGCCTACGGGCCCGCCGCCGCCGGAGATGCCTCCGGCGGCGGCGCTGCGTTCAGGGCGGCGTTGCGCTTGGGGGGCGTCCGGGCTGCCGCTGGGTTGCCAGTCGGGCTGACAAGCGGGCAGGCAGCAAGGCGGGTGGGGCAGCATGCCACTGCCCGCATGGCGGACAGGGCACGGCAGAAGTGCCAGATCAGCCTATTTCCGCCGTGCAGTGGGGGCAGCGGGTGGCGCGCACGTCTATCTTGCTGAAGCAGAACGGGCAGTTTTGCTGCTTGGGGGCAGCCGGTCCTTCCAGGCGTTCGCGCAGGCTGTTCACCCCGCGCACCAGCAAAAACACGGCAAAGGCCACGATGGTGAAGCTGACCACCGTGTTGGCGAACACACCCATGTTCAGGGTTACCGCGCCCGCCTGTTTCGCGGCGGCCAGGCTGGCGTAGGGGCCGGGAGCGGCGCCGTCGCGCAGTGTGACGAACAGGTTGGAAAAGTCCACGCCGCCCAGTACCAGGCCGATGGGCGGCATGATCAGGTCATCCACCAGCGACTTGACGATGGTGCCGAACGAGGCGCCCAGAATGACGCCCACGGCCATGTCCAGCGCGTTGCCCTTGACCGCGAATTCCTTGAACGCCTTCAGCATGCGAACCTCCTGGGTGCGAAAGAATGCCTGATGCTATGCACGCATCGGCGCGCGGCGGCAACCCCGTAGCGGCGCGGCGCGACCCTGCCGGTTCCCTGGGGGGAGGCGGAAGTGGATGGGGCAGACGGAGAAGAGGCGGACGGGACGGCATGAGGCATCCCCAGCGGAGCGGGGGGCGGCACGAACAGGTGGGTCGGCATGGGCGGGGGGACCGGTGAATCTGCCGTGATGCTCTTGACGGATGAAGCGATGCAAGGGTAGGGCTGTGCGCCCGGTTCGAAACGAGAGGGCGGCGTGGTGGCTCATTCCGCACCGCGCGCGAGTGTGCACCACAGGCCGGACGCATGGACACCCCATCCTGCGCGGGCAGGGGCTCCGCAAGCGGCTGGGCGGACCGCACGCCCGGCGCCGGGATTTCCACCACGAAGTGATGCCAAAAATGACAATGCACGGTGTGTCGCCAGAATTTCGTCAAAACATCGGATAGTTGTCGTAACCGGTAGTATTTGACAGCTTTCCGGATTCCGTGGCATCAAAAAACGTTGGTCGATGGTGGCATTCCTGCCCGACGCGCTGCATTGCCGTGCGTGCGCGGGGTGGTCGCCGTTGCGGCAATGTCTTTACAATATTGTTCACTCGTTTCGTCAACATTTCGGAGGATCGAGCATGCGTAAAGGATGGTTCAAAGGCCTTGTTGCGGGTCTTGCCGTGGCCGTTATGGCCTGCCCGGCGTTTGCGGCGGACACCATCAAGTTCGGCGTGGCCGGCGCCCACAGCGGCGACCTGGCTTCCTACGGGCTGCCCACGGTCAACGCCGCCAAGCTGGTGGCCAAGATGATCAACGCCAAGGGCGGCGTGCTCGGCAAGCAGGTGGAAGTGATTCCCCAGGACGACCAGTGCAAGCCCGAACTGGCCACCAACGCGGCCACCAAGCTGGTGTCCGACGGCGCCAACGTGGTGCTGGGCCACATCTGCTCCGGCGCCACCAAGGCCGCGCTGCCCATCTATAAGGAAGCGAACATCGTGCTGATGTCGCCCTCGGCCACCAACCCGGCCCTGACCCAGAGCGGCGACTACCCCAACTTCTTCCGCACCATCGCCTCTGACGACCAGCAGGCCAAGCTGGGCGTGGACTTCACCATCGACAAGCTGGGCAAGAAGAAGATCGCCGTGCTGCATGACAAGGGCGACTACGGCAAGGGCTACGCCGAATACGCCAAGCAGTTCATCGAGCAGGGCGGCAAGGGCACCGTGGTGCTCTTCGAAGGCGTGACCCCCGGCGCCGTGGACTACTCCGCCGTGGTGCAGAAGATCCGCAACTCCGGCGCCGAAGCCGTGATGTTCGGCGGCTACCATCCCGAAGCCTCGAAGATCGTGCAGCAGCTGCGCAAGAAGCGTATGGACCTGCCCTTCGTGTCCGACGACGGCGTGAAGGACGACACCTTCATCAAGGTTGCCGGCAAGGACGCCGAAGGCGTGTACGCCTCCAGCTCCCGCGACGTGAGCGCGCTGCCCCTGTACAAGGAAGCCATCGAAGCCCACGTGAAGGAATTCGGCGCCGAGCCCGGCGCGTTCTACAAGGAAGCCTACGCCGCGTCGCTGGCCCTGCTGAACGCCATCGAAAAGGCCGGTTCCACCGATTCCGCCAAGATCATGAACGCCCTGCGCACCGAATTCGTTGAAACCTCGGTGGGCAAGATCAAGTTCGACAAGCGTGGCGATGCCGAAGGCGTCGGCTTCTCCATGTACCAGGTGAAGAACGGCAAGTACGTGGAACTCAAGTAGTTCTGCGGAAAGCATCCGATATGACAGGGGGGCGGGCCAGAGGCCCGTCCCCCGAGTTTTGACAAGGTGCGGCCAGGGCCGCGCACGTACGGGAAGGCACTAATGGATTGGCAGTATTTCTGGGAGCTCTTCTTCGGCGGGCTGACGCGCGGTTCCATCTACGCGCTCATCGCGCTCGGCTACACCATGGTGTACGGCATCATCGAGCTGATCAACTTCGCCCACGGCGAAGTGTACATGCTGGGCGCGTTCACGGCGCTGATAGTGGCCGGCGCGCTGGGCATCTACGGCTTTCCCGCCGTGGCAATCCTGATCATCGCCGCCGCCGTGGCCGTCATCTACTGTGCGGCCTACGGCGTGACGCTCGAAAAGATCGCCTACAAGCCCCTGCGCGACGCGCCGCGCCTCTCGCCGCTCATCTCGGCCATCGGGATGTCCATCTTTCTCCAGAACTACGTCATCCTGGCCCAGACCTCGGACTTCATGCCGTTTCCCAATCTGGTGCCGCAGCCCGAATTTCTCGAACCCATCGCGCACATCATGGGCGCCAGCGAGGTGCTGATCATCGTCACCTCCGCCGTGTCCATGGCCGCGCTGACGCTGTTCATCAAGTACACCCGCATGGGCAAGGCCATGCGCGCCACTGCCCAGAACCGCAAGATGGCCATGCTGCTCGGCATCGACGCCGACAAGGTGATCTCGCTCACCTTCGTCATCGGCTCGTCGCTGGCCGCCGTGGGCGGCGTGCTCATCGCCTCGCATGTGGGGCAGGTGAACTTCGCCATCGGCTTCATCGCGGGCATCAAGGCGTTCACCGCCGCCGTGCTCGGCGGCATCGGCTCCATTCCCGGCGCCATGCTGGGCGGCCTTGTGCTTGGCTGGTGCGAAAGCTTCGCCACCGGGTACATTTCGAGCGACTACGAGGATGCGCTGGCGTTCGCGCTGCTTGTGCTCATCCTCATCTTCCGGCCTTCGGGCATCCTGGGCAAGGCCAAGACGCAGAAAGTCTAGGCGGCGCCCCCACAAGGTGCCTTTTGTCCTCTGTCTTCGTCAGAACGCCTTTTTATTCCGGTCGGGTACGATAAGAGTACGCTCCCTGCATAAAACGTCGTTCTTCCTTGACAGAGAACAAAAATCCCGCTTGTGGCGGCACCGCCTGTCTGCGGTAACCCGCAGGCACCGGGGCCTTTTCCGCCTTGCCTGCGGTAGCCCGCAGACATCGGGCCGCCCCGCCGGGTGCCGGAACACGCAGGACACAACGACGCATTCCGAGGAAAGTCTTCATGCAAGGTCTCAAGAAATCCATACTGGTCAGCCTGTGGTTCATGTTCCTGACCTTTCCGCTCATGGTCATCAGGATCGACAGCCTGAACGGAACCATCGACTGGCGGTGGGAGAACATGTTGGGCATGGGCGTGGGCACGTTCGTGCTGTCCTTCGTGTGGCGATTCATGCTGGCCCGCAAGGAAGCCGGGCGCGCCGCCGCCGCGGGCGGTGCACTGTCCGCGCGCGGCGCGTGGTTCGAGCGCCTGCGCAGCGACCCCAAGGCCGCCGTGCCCGCCCTGGCCGTGCTGCTGGCCGCGTTCCTGGTGCTGCCGTGGGTGGTTTCCACCTACCAGACCAACATCATGATTTCCGCGCTGCTCTATGTGATGCTGGGCCTTGGCCTGAACATCGTGGTGGGCCTTTCGGGCCAGCTGGTGCTGGGCTACGTGGCCTTCTACGCCGTGGGCGCATACTCCTACGCCATCCTGAACAGCAACTTCGGCCTCGGTTTCTGGTCGGTGCTGCCCATCGGCGGGGCCATGGCCGCGCTGTTCGGCATCCTGCTGGGCTTTCCGGTGCTGCGCCTGCGCGGCGACTATCTGGCCATCGTCACCCTGGGCTTTGGCGAAATCATCCGCCTGGTGCTGGAAAACTGGAGCAGCTTCTCGCAGGGACCCAGCGGCATCGCCAACATCGACCGGCCCGGCCTGTTCGGCATGCAGCTTTCGGTCAGCGATGCCACTACCTACATCTACTACCTCATCCTGGCGGCGGTCATCGTCACCATCCTTGCGGTGACGCGCCTGAAGAACTCGCGCATCGGCCGCGCGTGGCAGGCCCTGCGCGAGGATGAAATCGCCTGCCAGGCCATGGGCATCGACATCACCACCACCAAGCTCACCGCGTTCGCGCTGGGCGCGTGCTGGGCGGGCTTCGCGGGGGTCATCTTCGCGGCCAAGACCACCTTCATCAACCCGGCCAGCTTCACCTTCCTCGAATCGGCCATGGTGCTCGCCATGGTGGTGTTGGGGGGCATGGGCTCGGTCATCGGGGTATCGGTGGGCGCGCTGGTGCTCATCCTGCTGCCCGAATACCTGCGCGCGTTCTCCGAGTACCGCATGCTCATCTTCGGCGCGACCATGGTGCTGATGATGGTCTTTCGCCCGCAGGGCCTCGTTTCGCCGGGGCGCACCAAGTACAACGTGACCGACGCCGAAGGCGCCGGTGCTGACGCGGCGCGCCCCGCCGCCGGAGGCAACGCCTGATGTCCGCAACCACCGCCAATGCGGCTGCCGCCGTCCTTGACGTCCGTTCCATTTCCATGAACTTCGGGGGCCTGCGCGCCCTGAACGAGGTCGACCTGCAGGTGCGCCAGGGCGAGATCGTGGCGCTCATCGGCCCCAACGGCGCAGGCAAGACCACGTTCTTCAACTGCATCACCGGCATCTACGTGCCCACCGAAGGCACCGTGCACGTGACCCCGCGTGACGGCCGCACCGTCACCGTCAACGGCCTGAAAGCCAGCCAGGTCACCGCGCTGGGCATGTCGCGCACCTTCCAGAACATCCGGCTGTTCCCCACCATGAGCGTGCTGGAAAACGTGATGATCGGGCGCCATTGCCGCACCCGCGCGGGCATTCTGGGCGCGCTGCTGCGCGACCCCAAGACCCGCGCCGAGGAACAGCGCATCGTCGAGGAAAGCTACGCGCTGCTGAAAAGCGTGAACCTGCACCAGCACTACAAGGACGAGGCGCGCAACCTGCCGTACGGCGCCCAGCGCAGGCTGGAGATTGCCCGCGCGCTGGCCACGGAACCCTTCCTGCTCTGCCTCGACGAACCCGCCGCGGGCATGAACCCGCAGGAAACCCACGAACTCAAGGAACTCGTCATCCAGATCCGCGAGCGCCACGAACTTTCCGTGCTGCTCATCGAGCACGACATGAGCATGGTCATGTCGCTGTCGGACCGCATCTACGTCATGGAGTACGGTTCGAAGATCGCCGAGGGCACCCCCGAGGAAGTGAGCAAGAACCCCAGGGTCATCAAGGCCTATCTGGGCGAGGAATCCCATGCTTGAGCTGCGTAACGTCAATGCCTTCTACGGCAACATCCAGGCCCTGCGCGACATCAACCTGACCATCGGCCAGGGCGAGATCGTCACCCTCATCGGCGCCAACGGCGCGGGCAAGACCACCACGCTGATGACCGTATGCGGCGCGGTGCCCCCGCGCAGCGGCGAGGTGCTCTTCGAGGGCAAGCCCATCCACGGCATGAAGCCCAACGAGATCGTGCGTCTGGGCATCAGCCAGGTGCCGGAAGGGCGGTTGATCTTCCCCGACCTGACGGTGCAGGAAAACCTGGACCTTGGCGCGTTCCTGCGCAACGACAAGGACGGCATCGCCCGCGACCTGGACTACATCTTCGGCCTGTTTCCCATCCTGGCCCAGCGCCGCAAGCAGGCCGGGGGCACCCTTTCCGGCGGCGAGCAGCAGATGCTGGCCATTTCGCGCGCCATCATGGGCAGGCCTCGCCTGCTGCTGCTGGACGAACCCTCGCTGGGCCTCGCGCCCATCATCATCCAGCAGATCTTCGACATCATCCGCAAGATCAACGCCGACGGCACCACGGTGTTCCTGGTGGAGCAGAACGCCAACCAGGCCCTGAAGATCGCCCACCGTGCCTACGTCATGGAAACCGGGCGCATCACCCTGGAAGACACGGCGGCCAACCTGCTGGTGAACGAAGACGTGAAAAAGGCCTACCTCGGCATGTAGCCGGGGCGGCCGGACAAAATGGCCCCGCACGCGGGGCACGCGCATTGCCTGGCGTGGGCGGTCCTTTCCGAAAGGGGAGGGCCGCTCTTTTTTTCTGGCGGAGCGGAGAAAGCGGCCAGATGCGGCCAGATGTGCCAGATGTGGCCAGATGCGGACCGGATGCGAACCGGATGCGGACCGGACGCGGCAGGCGCGAGTCAGACGGGGACGGGATGCCGGGTTTCGTACCGGCGGGGAAACATGAACAGGGGCCGCCGTCCGCGCCGTGCGCAAGCGACGGACGGCCCCCGTATCAGAGCCCGTTGTTCGCGGGGCCGCCACGGCACGGCCACGCTCCTGGCGGACGCGGCCATGCGTGTTCGGTCGCGGTCAGGCGGGCAGCGGGCCGAGGAGAAGCGCCGTCAGCATGGCGCAGGCCATGACGACGGCCACGGCGGTGCAGAGCAGGCGCATGGTCATGCCTCCCTTGTGCGCCCGCGATCCGCTGCGGCAGCGCGGGGCAGCCGGGGCTTGCCGTTGCCTGCGCTCACGGCAGGGGGCGTGGCGGAAAGAGGTGTGCCGGAGTCCCGGACGGCAATGGTGTCTCCAGCGGGGCGGCTAATGCCCGCCAATTCGGTGAGCCCGTTGAGCCCGTTGAGCCCGGTGAGTTTGACGAGTTCCGCCGGGGTCAGCGGACGGCGCAAGGAGGCGGAAAGCTCGCGCACCGCTGCGACGATGGCGGGCAGTTGGTCCGGCGGCGGCAGGATGGAAAGTTCGGCCAGGGCGGCGGCCACGGCGGCCACGCCGCTCTTGCGTCCCACGCCCATCCGGCGGCTGCCGCCCACCAGTTCCGGCGGGAAGGGTTCGAACAGGCTGGGGTCGCGCCGCACGCCGTGGGCGTGCAGCCCGCTTTCCACGGCGAAGATGTCGCGCCCGGCCACGGGCCAGTGGCGCGGCACGGACAGCGAGGCGGCCTGGGCCACCTGGCCGCACAGCCCGCGCAGGGGGGCAAGATCGAATGTGGCCCTGCCGCGCACCACCAGGGCGGCGGCCAGTTCTTCCAGCCGGGCCACCCCGGCCCGCTCGCCAAGCCCCAGCACCGAAACGTCGGCGCAGTCCGCCCCGCACTCCAGCGCGGTGAGGGCGTTGGCCGTGGCCATGCCGCAGTCGTTGTGGAAATGTGTGCCGATGGATACCCGGCGCGCACGCGGGGCCGTGCCGTCCAGCCGCGCGGCTTCCAGCTCCGCGCGCAGCGCGCGTACCATGTCCGCCACCTCCAGCGGGGTGTACAGCCCCACCGTGTCGCTCAGGCGCACCCGGTGCGCTCCGTGCGCGGCGGCGTGGCGGGCCACGGCGAACACGAAGGCACGGTCCGCGCGCGAGGCGTCCTCCATGCCCACGGTGACGTGTTCGATGCCCAGCATGCGTGCCTCGGCCAGTGTTGCGGCCAGCAGGTCGAGCAGGGCGGGCCTGCCCAGGCCCAGCCGCCGGGCCAGGTGCGCATCGGAAACGGGCACGCCCACGCAGACCCGCCGTGCCCCGCAGGCCACGGCGGCGCGCAGGTCTTCGGGGCGGCAGCGGCACCATGCGGCGGCGGCAAGGCCGGGGGCCACGCGAGCCGACAGGGCCAGCATGTCCGCAAGGTCGTCGCGTCCGGCCCAGCCCACCTCGGCCTCGGGCACGCCCACGGCGGCAAGGCCGCGCAGGACGCGCTCGCGGTCGGTCATGGACAGATAGGTGCCGAAGGACTGTTCTCCTTCGCGCAGGGTGGTGTCGAGCAGCATGCGGCCTCCGAGAAGAATGGCGGAGCCGCCCCGCCCCCTCGGGTGCCAGTGCGGATGAAGGTCGAGGAAGAGGGCGGGGCGGACATCCGCGTGAACCGGATTTGCTTCGGTATGCATCGCCGATGCCAACCCGCCCGTCCACGACGACGCAGGCACGGAATTTCCCTTCCCCGTGCCGGGCGTTTCCAGAAGCCGCGCGGACAGCCCGCGAAAAGCGTGTCACTGCTTTTCCTTGCGATCCGGGGCATTGCGTACGCTGACACGGCACCGCATTCCTTCGTGCCGGTGCTTCCGGCTGCACCGTACCCGCGCGTCGCAAATCCTGCCGTCTTGCCGCGTCGCGCCCTTCGCCGTTCCTGACAGGCCCTGTTCCGGCCATGTCGGGCGCGACGCATTTGTCGCATGCGACAAAATGGTAGCTGCATACGTGTCGCGTCCGACGTGCGCGCCAACCGCCTGCCGTGCAAATAAATCCTGTTGTTCCACATTGTTGTCTTCTTTCGCCTGCACTGGCACGGGGTTTGCCCTATGCGTGTCGTTGCATGGGCACGCCAGTCATGGCGAACACACCCCGGCCAATCCAACACCCGGCCGGGCGTGAATCTTCAGGAGGATATCATGAGAAAGGTGGCCATCTACGGTAAGGGCGGCATCGGCAAGTCCACGACCACGCAGAACACCGTCGCGGGTCTCGCGGAAGCTCTGGGCCGCAAGGTCATGGTCGTCGGCTGCGACCCCAAGGCCGACTCCACCCGTCTGCTGCTGGGCGGCCTGGCCCAGAAGTCGGTGCTCGACACCCTGCGTGACGAGGGCGAGGACGTGGAACTCGATGATATCCGCAAGCCCGGCTACTCCACCACCCTCTGCGTGGAATCGGGCGGCCCCGAACCGGGCGTGGGCTGTGCGGGCCGAGGCATCATCACCTCCATCAACATGCTGGAATCCCTCGGCGCGTACGAGGAAGACCAGAAGCTGGACTACGTGTTCTACGACGTTCTCGGCGACGTCGTGTGCGGCGGCTTCGCCATGCCCATCCGCGACGGCAAGGCCGAGGAAATCTACATCGTGTGTTCCGGCGAGATGATGGCCATGTACGCAGCCAACAACATCTGCAAGGGCATCATGAAGTACGCCGAATCGGGCACGGTGCGCCTGGGCGGCCTGATCTGCAACTCGCGCAACGTGGACAACGAAAAGGAAATGATCGAGGAGCTGGCCCGCAAGATCGGCACCCAGATGATCTACTTCGTCCCGCGCGACAACCAGGTGCAGCGCGCCGAAATCCATCGCCAGACCGTCATCGAGTTCTCGCCCGAACACGGCCAGGCCCAGCACTACCGCAATCTGGCGAAAGCCATCGACGAAAACGAAATGTTCGTGGTGCCGAAGCCCCTCCAGATCTCGGAGCTGGAAAAGCTGCTGATGGATTACGGCCTGTTCGAAGCCTAGCCCGGTTCCGAACGGTTCTTCCGCCCGTCGGCTGCGTCAAACATCGTCTGGCACTCCGGTCGAATACGATAAGAGTCGCTCTGCGGTCGCCATCCGTAATGCTCGGAGACTCGCATAACGGCTGCCGCTCCCTCCATGCCAGACTCGTTTTTCTTGCCGACGAACGGAACTCCTCGTTCGGAAACAGCGCCTGATGAGAACCCAACAGACGACTGTCACCCAATCTGAAGGAGAACGGCGATGATGATCATGGTTCGTGCCATCGTGAGACCCGAAAAATCCGACGACGTGCTGGCCGCCCTGATGGCTGCGGGCTTTCCGGCCGTGACCAAGATGTCCGTGGCCGGGCGCGGCAAGCAGCGCGGCATCAAGATCGGCGAAATCACCTACGACGAAATTCCCAAGACCCTGCTGATCAGCGTGGTGAAGGCCAGCGAGAAGCAGTTCGTCATCGACACCATCATGGAAGCGGCCCGCACCGGTGCCAAGGGCGCCTTCGGCGACGGCAAGATCTTCGTCACCCCGGTTGAAGAGGTCTACACCATCAGCTCCGGCGTGAAGGAACCCGACATCGAGGAGGCCGCGGCATGAAGGAGATCATGGCCGTAGTGCGCCTGAACAAGATGAACCAGACCAAGAAGGCGCTGACCGAGGCGGGCGTGAACGGCTTCTACGCCCACGAGGCCTTCGGCCGGGGCAAGGGGCTGGTCAGCAGCGACCTGCTGGAAGGCGCCAAGGAAGGGTTCGAAGAGGCCGTGGAACTGCTCGGCGAAAAGGGCAGGCTGTATTCCAAGCGCGTGGTCACCGTGGTGGTGCCCGACGACCAGGTCAGCGACGTGGTCGAGGCCCTGATCAAGGTGAACCAGACGGGCAAGCCCGGCGACGGCAAGATCTTCGTCACCGCCGTTCCGGAAGCCCACCGTGTGAGAACCGCCGAGCACGGCGATAAGGCCATACTCTAGCGGTCAGGAGAGGTACATCATGGCTTTGAAGCACAAGAGCATCCCCGACGTCGCGACCGTCAAGGAAGAACTGCTCAAGAAGTATCCCACCAAGGTCGCCCGCAAGCGCGCCAAGCAGATCGTCATCAACGACGTGAAGGACGGCGACGTGGTGCCCGAGGTGCAGGCCAACGTGCGCACCACCCCCGGCATCATCACCATGCGCGGTTGCACCTACGCGGGGTGCAAGGGCGTTATCCTGGGCCCCACCCGCGACATCGTGAACATCACGCACGGGCCCATCGGCTGCGGGTTCTACTCGTGGCTCACCCGCCGCAACCAGACCAAGGCGCCGCTGGCAACGTCCGAAAACTTCATGCCCTACGCCTTCTCCACGGACATGCAGGACGAGGACATCATCTTCGGCGGTGAAAAGAAGCTGATCGCGGCCATCCAGGAGGCCTACGACACCTTCCACCCCAAGGCCATCGCCATCTTCGCCACCTGTCCCGTGGGCCTCATCGGCGACGACGTCCACGCCGTGGCCCGCAAGATGAAGGAGAAGCTGGGCATCAACATCTTCGCCTTCAGCTGCGAAGGGTACAAGGGCGTCTCGCAGTCCGCGGGTCACCACATCGCCAACAACCAGATCTTCACCCACGTGGTGGGCGAGGACGATACCCCCAAGCTTGGCGAATACAAGATCAACATGCTGGGCGAGTACAACATCGGCGGTGATGCCTTCGAACTGGAACGCGTGCTGGAAAAGTGCGGCATCACCCTGGTGTCCACCTTCAGCGGCAACTCCACCTACGAGCATTTCGCCACCGCCCACCAGGCCGACCTGAACGCCGTCATGTGCCACCGTTCCATCAACTACGTGGCCGAAATGATGGAGACCAAGTACGGCATCCCGTGGATCAAGGTGAACTTCATCGGCGCGGAATCCTCCGCCAAGTCGCTGCGCAAGATCGCCCAGTACTTCGGCGACAAGAAGCTGATCGACCGGGTGGAAGAAGTCATCGCCGAAGAAATGCCCGCCGTGCATGCGGCCCTGGAAGACGTGAAGCCCTTCACCGAAGGCAAGACGGCCATGCTGTTCGTGGGCGGCTCGCGCGCTCACCACTACCAGGACCTGTTCACCGAAATGGGCATGAAGACCATCGCCGCCGGGTACGAATTCGCCCACCGCGACGACTACGAAGGCCGCAAGGTCATGCCCACCATCAAGGTGGACGCCGACAGCCGCAACATCGAGGAAATCGAGGTCACGCCGGACGCCAGCCGCTTTGTCCCGCGCAAGTCCGACGAAGACCTGAAGCGCCTCGCCGAGGAAGGCTTCACCTTCAAGGATTACGAAGGGATGATGCCCCAGATGGAGTCCAACACCCTCGTCATCGACGACCTGAACCAGTACGAGGCCGACAAGCTGATCGAACTCCTGAAGCCCGACGTGTTCTGCGCGGGCATCAAGGAAAAGTTCTCGGTGCAGAAGATGGGCGTGCCCATGAAGCAGCTGCACAGCTACGACTACGGCGGACCCTATGCGGGCTTCAAGGGCGCGGTGAACTTCTACACGGAAATCAAGCGCCTGGTCACCAGCAAGGTCTGGTCCGACCTCAAGGCCCCCTGGGAAGAAAACCCCGAGCTCTCGGCAACCTACGTCTGGGAATAACGGGCAAGGAAGGGAAACGACATGCTGCTCAGACATACCCCGACGGAAATCAAGGAGCGCTCGGCGCTCAACATCAACCCGGCCAAGACCTGCCAGCCCATCGGCGCCATGTACGCGGGCCTGGGCATCAAGGGCTGCCTGCCGCACAGCCACGGCTCGCAGGGCTGCTGTGCCTACCACCGCAGCACCCTGACCCGCCACTACAAGGAACCCGTGTCGGCGGCCACCAGTTCGTTCACCGAAGGCGCCTCCGTCTTCGGCGGCCAGGCCAACCTGTTGCAGGCCATCGAGAACATCTTCTCGGTGTACGAACCGGAAATCATCGCCGTGCACACCACCTGCCTGTCCGAAACCATTGGCGACGACCTGAAGCAGATCGTCGACAAGGCGGAGAAGGAAGGCAAGGTGCCCGCGGGCAAGCAGGTGATCTTCGCCTCCACGCCCAGCTACGTGGGTTCGCACGTCACCGGTTTCTCCAACATGGTCAAGGGCATGGTGAAGTGCCTGGCCGTTTCTTCCGGCAAGAAGAACGGCAAGGTCAACATCATCCCCGGCTGGGTGGAGCCTGCGGACATGGAGGAGATCAAGCGCATCGCCGGCATGATCGGCGTGTCCTTCACCATGTTCCCGGATACCTCGGGCGTGCTCAACGGCCCGCTGACCGGCGAGTACCACATGTTCCCCGATGCGGGCACCCCGGCGGCGGACATCCGCGCCGCGGGCGATGCCATCGGCACCCTGGCCCTGGGCGAATGGTGTTCCGCCGATGCGGCCCGCACCCTGGATTCGCAGTGCAAGGTGCCCTGCCGGGTGCTGGACATGCCCATCGGCCTGAAGGCCACCGACCGCTTCATCGACGCCCTGCGCACCGTGGCCGGTACCTCGGTGCCCGACACCGTGAACTTCGAACGCGGCCAGCTCATCGACGTCATCTCCGACTACCACCAGTACTTCTTCGGCAAGAAGGTGGCCCTGGTGGGCGACCCGGACCAGCTCATCGCGCTGACCGAGTTCCTGCTGACGCTCGACATGCAGCCCATCCACGTGGTTACCGGCACGCCGGGCAAGAAGTTCGAGGCGCGCATCAGGGAACTGTGCGCGGGCAAGGGCTTTGACGTCAACGTGCGCGCCGCGGGCGACATGTTCCTGCTCCACCAGTGGATCAAGAACCAGCCGGTCGATCTCATCATGGGCAACACCTACTGCAAGTACATCGCCCGTGACGAGGACATCCCCTACGTGCGCTTCGGCTTCCCCATCATGGACCGGGTGGGCCACCAGTACTTCCCGGTGACGGGGTACAAGGGCGGCATCCGGCTGATGGAAAAGATCCTCGGCGTCCTGCTCGACCGCGCCGACCGGGATGCGCCCGAGGAGAAGTTCGAACTGGTTTACTAGGGCGTGCCGTCACGCGCGGCCTTTTGCACTCTGCCTGACCGACCCGAAGGGCGCGAAGCGTGCCCGTTGGGCGAGCTTGCGAGTCCTACGGGCATCGAGCGCAACGAGGTCAGAACAAGTTTTTATTCCGGTCACGTACGGGAAGAGTACGCTCCCTCCATAAAAAATTGTCCTTCCTTGGCAGAGCACAAAAATCTTGCTCGTGACGACACACCCAGCAACCGCATCCTTTCCGCCCGGCGCCGCTTGGCACCACACGGAGCCTTGAGGCGCCGGGCGGAGAACCCCCACGGAGACACCATGAGCGGCGCACCCCACTGTATGCACACGAACGGACGCCCCGGCGGCTGGCTGCTGCTGCCCGTGGCGCCGCGTTCCAACGCCCGCAGCCGCCATGGCGATACGGGCGCGGGCACCCCGTGCGCCTGCGGAACGCAGCCCGCATCCCCCGCGTTGCTGCCGCACGAAGCGCTGGAACACCTGCGCACGGTCATGGAAACGGGCGCGGTGGTGGACACGGTGGGCATTGCCGGTCCCGGCGATCCGTTCGCCGTGCCCGACCGCACCCTGGAAACCCTGCATCTGGTGCACGCCGCCTACCCGCACATCACCCTGTACGTGACCACCAACGGCCTTGGCGTGGCCAGCCATGCCGCCGCCCTGGCCGAGCTTGGCGTCAGCCACGTCACCCTGCTCATGGACGCCGTGGACCCGGAACTGGTGGACACCCTGTACGCCTGGATCCGCCCCGGCACCCGCACCCTGCGCCCCGGCGAGGGCGCCGCGCTGCTCGTGGACGAGCAGGCCGTGGCCCTTGCCGCGCTGGTCAAGGCGGGCATCGAGGTCACGGTGTGCGTCACCGTGTACCCCGGCATCAATGACGCCCACGTGGGCGACATCGCCGCCGCCGCCAAGGTGCTGGGCGCCTCGGGCATCTACGTGGTGCCCTTCGTACCCGCCGATGACGCCGCAGGCCCCGTGCCCGCTGCCGACGCGGCTACCATGGACGCCGCCCGCAATGCGGCAGCCGCCTTCCTGCCCGTGCTCGACGCCTCTGCCCGCGACGGGCTGCCCGTCGCGCGGCGCACCGGCATGGGATGCGGCGAACCCGTGCCCGTCACCGCCGGTTCCGGCCTGCCGCTGCCCGGCGGCGACAGGCCCTGCGTGGCCGTGGCCAGCAGCGACGGGTTTGACGTGGACGAACACCTTGGGCACGCCCGCCAGTTTCTGGTGTACGGGCCAAAGGATGGTCCTGCGTCCGGTCCCGCTGCCGATCTCATGACCGGTCCGGTGGAGCTTCTGGGCGTGCGCCCGGCCCCGCCCGCCGGTTCCGGCGACGCCCGGTGGGAGGCGCTGGCCGCCGTCCTGTCCGACTGCGCCTACCTGCTGGTGTCCAGCGCGGGCCAGCGCCCCGTGGAATACCTGGCGGGCAAGGGGCTGCGCGTCATCCAGACCGAAGACAACATCGAGGGCCTCGTGGACGTGCTCTACGGGGGTGGCAAGAAAGGCAAGAACCGCGGCACGGGCCGCACAGTCTAGGTATTGCAAGGGAGAGGAAGGACCATGCCCAAGCCGACGCATCAGATTCTCGTGTGCCAGAGCTTCCGTCACAAGGGCGAACCCAAGGGCGTCTGTTTCAAGCAGACCGACGGGTTCCTGCAGTACCTCGAAGAGGAAATCCTCGATCGCGGCCTCGACATCCTGGTCACCGCCACCGGGTGTCTGAAAGCCTGCGAGGAAGGCCCCGTCCTCGTGGTGCAGCCGCAGAACTGGTGGTTCAAGGGCGTGGACAGCCACGACGCCATCGATGCCATTCTCGACGGCATCGAGGACGGCGAACCCAATGCCGAATACCTGATGTACTGAGTAAGAATTTCCGGGGGAAGGGACCCCTTTGCGGCAGCCGTTAGGCGAGTTTGCGAGCCTTACGGATGGCGACCGCAGAGCGTGAAAGGGTCTCCTTCCCCCGGACCCCCATCCCCCCAAACTTTTTATTGGGGGGTGCCGCACGGAACAGCGGGAAACGCCACAGCCGGACAACACAAGATTTCGCGCAGCTACGACAAAGGGGAAAGACCATGACCACCGCAACCGCACCCAACTCCACCGCCACGGCAGACTGCCGCGACGCGGATCTTCTGGACGAACGGAAGAAGCAGGTGCACCGCGCCGGGCAGGGTCCCATCGACATGGCCTGCAACCGCGAGAGCCTCGCGGGGGCCGTCAGCCAGCGCGCCTGCGTGTTCTGCGGCTCGCGCGTGGTGCTGTACCCCATCGCCGACGCGCTGCACCTGGTGCACGGCCCCATCGGCTGCGCCGCCTACACCTGGGACATCCGGGGGGCGCTTTCGTCCGGGCCGGAACTGCACCGCCTGAGCTTTTCCACCGACCTGCAGGAAAAGGACGTCATCTTCGGCGGCGAAAAGAAGCTGGCCGCCGCGCTGGATGAGCTGATCGACCTGCACCAGCCCAAGGCCGCCTTTGTCTACTCCACCTGCATCGTGGGCCTGATCGGCGACGACCTTGGCGCCGTGTGCCGCAAGATGTCCGAGAAGAAGGGCATCCCGGTCATTCCCGTGCAGTCGGAAGGCTTCAAGGGCAACAAGCGCGAAGGCTACCTTGCCGCATGCAAGGCCATGTTCCAGTTGGTGGGCACCGCGCCCACGGACAGCGTTTCGCCCCTTTCCGTGAATATTCTCGGCGACTTCAACCTGGCGGGCGAAATCTGGATCGTGCGCGGCTACCTTGAGCGCATGGGCATCCAGGTGGTGGCCAACATCACCGGCGATGGCCGGGTGGACGACATCCGCCGCTGCCACGGCGCCGCGCTGAACCTGGTGCAGTGCAGCGGGTCCACCATGGATCTGGCCAAGATGATGAAGGAAAAATACGGCACCCCGCACCTGCGCGTGTCGTACCTGGGCATCGAGGACATGGCCGATTCGCTCTACGCCGTGGCTGAACATTTCGAATCCGTGGACCCCGGCATCGTGGAACGCACCCGCGACCTGGTGCGCGAGGAACTGGCCGCCCTCATGCCGCGCCTGCGCGACATCCGACGCGACCTTTCCGGCAAGCGCGCCGCCATCTACGTGGGCGGTTCGTTCAAGGCGTTCTCGCTGATCAAGGCCTTCCGGCACATCGGCATGAACGTGGTGCTGGTGGGTTCGCAGACCGGCACGCAGGAAGAATACCAGGAACTGGAAACCGTGTGCGACCCCGGCACCGTCATCATTGACGACGCCAACCCGCTGGAGCTTTCGCACTATGTGCGTGAGCTGGACGTGGACGTGTTCGTGGGCGGCGTGAAGGAACGCCCCATCGCCCACAAGCTGGGCGTGGGCTTCTGCGACCACAACCACGAACGCAAGATCGCCCTTGCCGGTTTCGAGGGCATGTACAACTTCGCCCGCGAGGTGCACGCCTCGGTCATGAGTCCCGTCTGGCGGTTCGTGCCCCGCCGGTCCAAGCGCGCCGCCGCCCCGTCTGGCGCGGACGCATAGGGGGTGTGCCATGACACTTGATTTCGTTGAACTCGACGGCCCGTGTGCCGGTGGCGATGCCGTATCTGGTGACTGTAGCGGTGGCTGCGGCGGAAGCTGTGCCGAATCCGGCGCGGGCTGCGCCGATAGCTGTGCTGACGGCTGCGCCAATGGTTGCGACTGCTCCGACGCGCCGGAAGCTGGCCCGGAAACTGCCGCTGACGACTGCGGCCTGGCACCAGTCAGCCTGAAGGCCGCCCCGTCCACCGGCGGCGGCAAGCCCGGCAAGGCCCCGCGCCCCAAGCGGCCCGATTTCGTTTCCACCACCAACGCCTGCAAGCTGTGCACGCCGCTGGGGGCCATGCTGGCCTTCCGGGGCGTGGAGGGCGCCGTGCCCTTCCTGCACGGTTCGCAGGGCTGCGCCACCTACATGCGGCGCTATGTCATCAGCCATTACCGCGAGCCCATGGACATCGCCTCGTCCTCGCTGGGTGAAAAGCAGGCCGTGTACGGCGGGGGGCCTAACCTGAAGAAGGGCATCCTCAACGTCATGAAGAAGTACGACCCCGTGCTGGTGGGGGTTGCCACCACCTGCCTCACCGAGACCATCGGTGACGACGTGGGCGGCTATCTGCGTGAATTCCGCAACGAATTCGGCGATCTCGACCTGCCGGAAATCGTCCATGTGCATACGCCCAGCTACAACGGCACGCACATGGAAGGCTGGAACGCCGCCGTGCGCGCCTTGGTGGACCAACTGGCCAAGGACAGGGTGGAACCCCACGGCAAGGTGGCCCTGCTGCCCGGCTTCGTTTCCCCGGCGGACCTGCGCCACCTGCGCGACCTGATCACCGACTTCGGTTCCGACGCGGTGATCCTGCCCGACCTGTCCGACCCGCTGGATGGCCCGGCGCTGGAAGACTACACCCCGCTGCCCGAAGGCGGCACCCCGCTGGCCGACATCCGCTCCCTGTCCGGCGCGTCGGCGGTCATCGAGTGTGGCCGTTCGCTGGCCATGACCCCCACCGGCTCATCCGGCTCCGCTGGCTCGGCCACGGCGGGGCGCGTGCTGCACGAACGCTTCGGCCTGCCGCTGCACGCCGTGGGCCTGCCCATCGGCCTGCGCGAAACCGACGCCCTTGTCGCCGCGCTGGAAGCCATCACCGGCAAGCCCCTGCCCCGCAGGCACGAACTGGAGCGCGGGCGGTTCGTCGATGCCCTGGTGGACGGCCACAAGTACGTGTCCGGCAAACGCGCCGTGGTCTACGGCGAGGCGGATCTGGTCATCGGTCTTGTCTCCCTGCTGACCGAGATCGGCGTGCACACCGTGCTGGCCGCCACCGGCACGCGCGGGGCGCATCTGGCCGAATCCATCGCCGCCGTCACCGAAGGCCTGCTGCCCGCAACGCCCACGGTCATCGAGGGCGCGGACTTCGAGGAAATCGCCGACACGGCGGAAGGCCTTTCGCCCGATCTGCTGGTGGGCAACAGCAAGGGCTACCGTTACGCCCGGCAGTGGAACATCCCCCTGGTGCGTGCGGGCTTTCCCATCCACGACCGCTTCGGCGGCCACCGTTTGCTGCACGTGGGCTACGCCGGTGCCCAGGCCCTCATGGACCGCATCGTCAATGCCGTCATTGAGAAGACCCAGGCTGATAGCCCCGTAGGCTACTGCTATCTTTAGGCCCCGAATGGGTCTTTCGCCCGTGGGCGGCGTCAAACTTCGCCGGTCATATCGGTCGAATAGCGCAAGAGTATGCGGTGCGGTCGCCATCCGTAAGGCTCGCAAGCTCGCCTAACGGCTGCCGCACTCCCTCATGCCAGGCTCGTTTTCCTGGCCGACGAACGAAATCCCTCATTCGGGGATACGCTTTAAAGCGAAGGAGACCGCCATGAAGCCGCTGCGCACCACCCCCCCCGGCCATCCGTGCTTTGATCGCAACAGCGCCTCGTCCTGCGGTCGCGTCCATGTTCCCGTGGCGCCCAAGTGCAACATCCAGTGCGGGTACTGCAACCGCAAGTACGACTGCGTCAACGAATCGCGCCCCGGCGTGACCAGCGCGGTGCTTTCGCCGCGCCAGGCCCTGGAGTACGTGGACAAGGTGCTGGCGGCGGACCCGCGCATTACCGTCATCGGCATCGCAGGCCCCGGCGACCCCATGGCCAACCCTGCGGAAACGCTGGAAACGCTGCGCCTGGTGCACGAGAAGCATCCCGAACTGCTGTTCTGTCTTTCATCCAACGGGCTCGGCCTGCCGCCGCATCTCGACCGGCTGAAGGAACTGGGCGTCACCCACGTCACCGTCACCATCAACGCGGTGGACCCGGCCATCGGCGAGAAGCTGTATTCCTGGGTGCGCGACGACAAGGTGGTCTGGCGTGGCCGCGAGGCGGCGGAACTGCTGCTTTCGCGCCAGCTGGAATCGGTGCGCGGCCTCGTGGAGCGCGGCCTGATCGTCAAGGTGAACACCATCCTGGTGCCCGGCGTGAACGACCACCACGTGGAAGAGGTGGCGCGCGTGGTGGGCGAACTGGGGGCCACCATCCAGAACATCATTCCGCTGAAGCCCACGGCGGATACCCCGCTGGCCCACCTGCCGGAACCGGACGCCGCCGCCGTCAACGCGGCGCGCAAGGGCGCCGGGGAACACATTTCCCAGATGACCCACTGCAAGCGCTGCCGTGCCGACGCCGTGGGCCTGCTGCACGAGGACAAGTCCGCCGAGATGGCCGAAACCCTGCGCGCCTGCGCCGCCGCCAAGACCGAAGAGGCAGAGCGCCCCTACGTGGCCGTGGCCACGCGCGAAGGCATGCTGGTCAACCAGCATCTGGGCGAGGCAGCCCGGTTCCAGATCTGGGGGCAGGGGGCCAGCGGCTTCTACCTGGTGGAGGAACGCCTTGCGCCCAAGCCCGGCTGCGGCCCGGAACGCTGGAAGCAGGTGGCCCACACCCTGCGCGACTGCCGCGCCCTGCTGTGCGCCGCCTTTGGCGCGCACCCGGAAGGGATTCTGGTGGCCGCCGGGGTGCAGCCGGTGGAAGCTTCCGGCTTCATCGAGGACGCCCTGGAAGTGGTCTTCGGCAACGGCAACACCGCCGCGTTGCGCGGTCGCAAGGGCGGCGTGGGCAAGACCTCGTGTGCGGGGGGCGGGTGTCGCGGTAACGGCGAAGGCTGTTGATAGCGTTGAGAATCGGGGGAGGGGAGGAAACTTTTGGAAAAGTTT
>JAITSV010000006.1 GCA_031287575.1 Desulfovibrio sp. | reverse complement strand
GCATCAGCAGCACGGCCCGACCGGGTGCGGCGTGGTCCAACTCCTGTCGCGTCGGCATGCGCCGCTCGGCCAGGTCCAGTTCCTCCAGCCGGAAGCCGCGTATGAAGCCGCCGCTGGGCACGGTGCGCGCCGCGGCGGCCACCATGTCCAGCACGTCGCCCAGGGTTTCCGCCACGGAAATATCCATGCCCAGGTCCATGATGCCGGTCAGCAGGAGGTGCGAATGGCAGTCGATGAAGCCGGGCAGTACCGTGGCCCCGCCCATGTCGGTGCGCACGAAGCCCCGGCCGGTGAAGGGGGCCAGGTCCGCCGCGCGGCCCACGGCCACGATGCGGCCTGCCTCCACGGCCATGGCGTCGGGCAGGGCCTCGCCCTGCATGGTGGCGGGGGCCAGCGGGTCACGGAAGCGGGCGTTGACCAGCAGGCGCGGGCCGCCTTGCGGGGCCCCGTTGTCCGGCGGGCGTGCATCGGCCATGGCTAGTTCCCCCCGCCGCACCCGCAGCCGCAATGGTCGCCGCAGCCGTCGCCGTCCTCGTCGCCTTCGCCGGGCAGGCCATCCAGCCCGTCAAAGGTCAGCAGGGGATGGTACAGGTCGGGCCTGCGGTCGCGGAACAGGCCCCATCCGGCGCGTTGCACGCGGATGGCCTCGAAGTCGAAGGACGCCGTCAGCACGCCTTCCTCGTTGCGGCCCGCCTGCCGCACGATTTCGCCCTGCGGCCCGGCGATGAACGACGAGCCGTAGAAGGTCATGGAAAAATCCTTGCCGCATTCCTCGCCCACCCGGTTGGACGCCACCAGCGGCATCATGTTGGCGGCGGCGTGGCCCTGCATGGTGCGGGTCCAGTGGCCGGACGAATCGCACGCCGGGTCGGCGGGTTCGGAACCGATGGCCGTGGGGTAGAGCAGCACGTCCGCGCCCAGCAGGGCCATGGCCCGCGCGCACTCCGGAAACCACTGGTCCCAGCACACCCCCACGCCCACGGTGCCGTAGCGGGTGCGCCACACGCGAAAGCCCGTGTCGCCGGGGCTGAAGTAGAACTTCTCCTCGTAGCCGGGCCCCTGCGGAATATGCGACTTGCGGTACAGCCCCATCACCCTGCCGTCGGCGTCGATCATGGCCAGCGAGTTGTAATGGGCCTGGTTGGAACGCTCGAAGAAGCTGACGGGAATGACCACGCCCAGTTCGGCGGCCAGGGCCGACATGCGGCGCACGGCAGGGCTTTCGTCCAGGGGGCGGGCCAGCGCGAAATGCTCCGGCAGCTCGTCCTTGCAGAAGTACGGGCCGGAGAACAGTTCCTGCGGCAACACGATGTGCGCGCCCGTGGAGGCGGCCTCGCGCACCAGTTCGCAGGCGCGGTCGATGTTGCGGGATTCGTTGTCGGTGCAGGCCATCTGGGTGGCGGCGACGATGATTTCGGCCATGCGGTCCTCCGGCGATGTCTGGCGCAAGCTGTGGCGCGGGCTGTGGGGTGGGCCGCGGCGCGGCCATGGTGTCGAAGGTCCGAACCTAGACCCGTGCCCCTCCGGCTTCAAATGAAAATTTCGGCGGAGAGGGCGGAAAACCGGCCGGAGACGAGGCTGAAGAATGCCGCATCGTACCGGAATAAAAGATGGTGTTGCGGTTTACATTTTTCGTAATCGGGGGTGGCTGAACGGGGGCGGAACGCACTGTGGTGTGTTGCGCGGCGTTGCCCGTCTGGCGGCGGGTGCGCTAGAAGCGGGATGCAGGCGGCCTGCACGCCGGTTCTGGACCGGTCCGTCCGCACGGTGCATCGCGTCGCTGCCCGCCGCCTGCGGCATTTCCGTGACAGGTTTCCCCATTCCCGAAGCAGCCCTTGCCGGAGCCGTCATGACCAGATCGTCCCGCACCCCGAACCGCGTTGCCCCGAACCGCGTGTCCACCCCCATCGGCCCCATCGGCCCCACCGGCCCCGCTGCCCAGCCGGAAGCCCCGGCCCCGGCCGCCTGCCGGGAAGAACTGCGCCGCCTGCGCGCGGCCTTCGACTCCGCCAGCGACGGCATCTGGATCACGGCGGGCGACGGCACCGTGCTGGACGTGAACAAGACCTCGCTGACGCTGAACCGCATCCGCGCGGAAGAAGTGCTGGGGCTGGACGTGCGGGCCATCGTGGGGTTGGGCATCGTGGACCGCTCGGCCACCATGGAGGTGTTGCAGCACCGGCGGCAGGTGGGCTTCGTGCAGCAGGCGGGCCGCACCGGGCGGCACCTGTTCGTCACCGGCGTGCCCGTGTTCGGCGATGCCGGCGAGATCGAACTGGTGGTGGTGCACGAGCGCGACGTGACCGACCTGCGCAACATGCGCGACACCATGGAGGAAACCCGCCGCGCCTTCCGCAAGGCCGAGGAGGAACTGACCGAACTGAAGCTGCTGGAACTGGCGGACCGGGACATCGTGGCCGAAAGCAAGCAGATGCGCCAGTTGCTGGCCACCTGCCTGAAGCTGGCCCGGCTGGACGCGCCCGAGGTGCTCATCCTGGGCGAATCGGGCACCGGCAAGGGACTGCTGGCCAAGTTCCTGCACCGCCACGGCCCCCGCGCCGAAGGGCCGTTCATTCAGGTGAACTGCGCCGCGCTGCCGCCCGCGCTGTTCGAGGCGGAATTGTTCGGCTACGAGCGCGGCGCCTTCAGTGGCGCGCAAGAGGGGCGGGCAGGGCTGCTGGAACTGGCGCGCGGCGGTACCTTCTTTCTGGACGAGGTGGGCGACATGCCCCAGGAAGTGCAGGCCAAGTTGCTGAAATGCCTGGACGAGCGTGAATACTACCCCCTTGGCGGACGCGAGCCGCGCGCCGTGGACTGCGCCATCGTCACCGCCACCAACCGCGACCTGGAACGCGACGCCGCCGGACGCCGCTTTCGGCAGGACCTGTACTACCGCTTGTCCACCTACGTGGTGCGCATCCCCCCGCTGCGCGAACGGCCGGAAGACATGCTGGCCCTGGCCCAGCGCGAACTGGACCGCCTGAACGGCGAATTCCGCGCCACCAAGCGGCTGACCCCCGTTTCCATGAGCCTGCTGCAATCGCACCCTTTTCCGGGCAACGTGCGCGAACTGGCCAACCTGCTCAAGAAGGCGGTGATCATCGCGGAAGGCGACCAGCTGGATGCCGCGCTGGCCGAATCATTGGGCACGCGCCCCGCGTTCGTCGGCGGGGAAACCGGGCTGGAAGAGGAACTGGCGGCGGTGGAGCGGGAAATTCTGCTGCGGGCCGCGGCGCGCTGCCGCACCACGCGCCAGATGGCCGAATATCTGGGGGTCAGCCAGCCCACGGTGGTGCGCAAGATGGCCCGCCACGGCGTGCACCTGCCGGAGAACGGCAAGGGGAGGCCGGGGGTGCGCGTGATGCGTTAATAACATTTTTGTTTATTTTTTATTTTTCATAACATGGCAAAAAAACAAAATATCATAAAACGTAGTGTGCTGCTCCGTTCAATTTGCGCGAAAAAACCTTGGCTGAGATACGGTATTGTTTTTGGTGATACATTTTTGTGATTGTTTTGATATATCACATAACAATGCTGAAAATAAAGAGTTTATCCAAAAATATGGTGGCAGTGAACACTCCCCACTGCGCGAGCAGACGTCGTTTTTCGGCGGACACTCTGTTGAATTACATTTTTGTCTTTCAATTATCTTGATTCATTTATGAATCTTATAATTTATCTGTAAAAACATGATGTTCCTGAAAATTATAATTCAATATTGAATCAAATCATTTTTCAGGAGATCGTGCCGAAAGTTTAATGCCATGAAATGTAAGACTATTATTCCGTTGGTCCGCCGCTTGCTCCTGCAACGCCATTCCCCCTGCGCTGGCTGGGGGCAACCTTGCGAAACAGGCGGCAACCATCCATGTCCTCTTCCTCTTCTCTCCTGGAGCGCCGTCGCACCGCTGTCCCGCGTGGGGTCGGGAACCTCTGCGACTGTTTCGCCGCATCCGCGTCGGGTGCGGTCATCCGCGACGTTGAGGGTCGCGAATATATCGATTTCATCGGCGGCATCGGCGTCAACAACGTGGGGCACTGCCACCCGGACGTGGTGGCCGCCGTGCGCGACCAGGCCGGAAAGCTGCTGCATTCCTGCTTCCACATCGCCATGTACGAGCCGTACGTGGCCCTTGCCGAGCGGCTTGCCGCGCTGACCCCCGGCGACTTCCCCAAGAAGACCCTGTTCCTGAACAGCGGCGCCGAGGCCGTGGAAAACGCCGTCAAGATCGCCCGGCGCGCCACCGGGCGGCAGGGCGTCATCGCCTTCGAGACGGGCTTCCATGGCCGCACCCTGCTGGCCATGAGCCTGACCAGCAAGGTCAACAACTACAAGCGCGGCTTCGGTCCCTTCGCCCCGGAAGTGTACCGCATGCCATACGCCTACTGCTACCGCTGCCCCATGGGCCGCACCCATCCCGACTGCGGCCTGGCCTGCGCCGACCACCTCGAAAGCTTCTTCATCGACCATGTTTCCCCCGACCAGGTGGCCTGCCTGATCGTGGAACCGCTGACCGGCGAGGGCGGCTTCATCGTGCCGCCGCCCGGCTATTTCAAGCGGCTCATGGAAATCTGCCACAAGCACTCCATCGTGTTCATCGCCGACGAAATCCAGACCGGGGTGGGCCGCACCGGCACCATGTTCGCCATGGAGCAGCACGGCGTGGCGGCGGACATCACCCTGGTGGCCAAAAGCCTTGGCGGCGGCATGCCCCTTTCCGCCGTGGTGGGCCGCGCCGAACTGATGGACGCCCCCGATCCCGGCGGCCTTGGCGGCACCTACGGCGGCAATCCGGTGTCCTGCGCGGCGGGCCTGGCCGTGCTGGACGTGTTCGAAAAGGAACGGCTGCTGGAAACGGGCCGCGCCCTGGGCGAATCGTTGCGGGCCACCTTTGCCGCCTGGGCGGACGAGATGGACTGCATCGGCGACATTCGCGGCATGGGCCCCATGCTGGCGCTGGAACTGGTGCGCGACCGCGCCACCCGCGAGCCCGCCGGGGCGGAGGCCAAGGCCGTCGTGGCCCGCTGCGCGGAACGCGGCCTGCTCATCCTGTCCTGCGGGCACCACGGCAACGTGCTGCGCATGCTGATGCCCCTGGTCATCGGGCAGGACGAACTGGCGCGCGGCCTGGCCATTCTGCACGACACCATGTCCGAAGTTTTCCGCGGCAAGGGCTAGGGCAGCGGGGGGGCTTTGCCCGTCGGCAGGCCTTGTCCGCTTGCCCCGTGGCCTGAGGTCGGTCGGCTGCGAGAAGACGACGCACTTCGGAATGCCCCCCCCCCTGGCCCCCCATGGCCTTACAGTACGGGCCGCACGCAAGGAGTACGCATGAGCCTTGAGGCATACGCCATCTACAAGAATTACGGCGAGGTGGAGGCCCTGCACAACGTGGACCTGGTCACCGAGCGCGGCGAATTCTTCACCCTGCTGGGGCCTTCCGGCTGTGGCAAGACCACCCTGCTGCGGATCATCGCCGGGCTGGAGCTGCCCGACTCCGGCACGGTGATGCTGACCGGCAACAACGTGACCACGCTGCCCGCCAACGAGCGCAACGTGAACACGGTGTTCCAGAGCTACGCGCTGTTCCCGCACCTGACCCTGTTCGAGAACGTGGCCTTCGGCATGCGTTCGCGCCGCATGACCGGCGCGGTGGTGACGGAAAAGGTCATGGCCGCCCTTGCCATGGTGCACATGGAAGACAAGAAGGACCGCCTGCCCAGCCAGCTTTCCGGCGGCCAGAAGCAGCGCGTGGCCCTGGCCCGCGCCCTGGTCAACGAGCCGGAGGTGCTCTTGCTCGACGAGCCCATGTCCGCGCTGGACGCCAAGCTGCGCCACGCCGTGCAGGCCGAACTGCGCCAGTTGCAGCAGAAGCTGGGCAAGACCTTCATCCTGGTCACCCACGACCAGGAAGAGGCGCTGACCGTGTCCGACCGCATCGCGGTGATGCGCCAGGGCCGGGTGGTGCAGTGCGCGCCCGCGCGCGAACTGTACGAGCGCCCGGTGAACCGCTACGTGGCCGACTTTCTGGGCAAGGCCAACATCATCGCCGGGCGCCGCGCCGAGGGCGGCGTGGAAACGGAACTGGGCCTGCTGCGGCTGGACAGCCCGCCCGCGTGGGAACAGGGCGAACTGGCCATCCGCCCGGAAAACATCGTGTTCCACCCCGAACGCCCGGCGGTGAACGGACTGCGCGTCCGCGTGACCGAGGCCTTCTACCGGGGCGACAGGATGGAGGTGTGGCTCGAACCCGGCAACCTGCGCATGAGCGCCGCGCCGCGCAGGGGTATCGCCAAGGGTGACGAGATATGGATCGAACTGCTGCCCGGCGCGCTGGTGCCCCTGCATGAGTAGCCACCACCATCTCGTCTGGAACGGCGAGCTCACCACCCGGCTGCGGCTGATCCGGCGCGGCATGTACCTGGCGGCGCCGGGCATGCTGTGGATACTGCTCTTTCTCGCGCTGCCCAGCCTGTTGCTGATCGTGGTCAGCATGACCACGCGCGGCGACTACGGGCAGATCGAGTGGGTGTTTTCGCCGGACAACTTCACCCGGCTGCTGGGCTTCAGCAGCTACGGCTGGTCCGCCGACTACCTGTGGATTCTCTTCCGCAGCGTGTGGGTGGCCTTCTGGAGCACGCTGATCTGCGTGCTGCTGGCCTACCCGCTGTGCTTCCACATCGCCAACCGCGCGCCGGAAAAGCGCTATTTTTGGCTGACGCTGATCATCATCCCGTTCTGGACCAACCTGGTCATCCGGGCCTACGCGTGGCTGCTGGTGCTGGCCCCGCAACTGCCCTTCGCCAAATTCGCCGCCGTGCTCGGCATCATTCCGGAAGGTTCGCCGCTCTATCCCAGCGCGTTCGCCGTGTACCTCGGCATGGTGGCCACCTTTCTGCCTTTCGTGGCCATGCCGCTGTACGCCAACGTCGAAAAGCTGGACTGGGCGCTGGTGGAGGCCGCGAAAGACCTGTACGCCGGGCGCGCGCGCATCTTCTGGCACGCCATCTGGCCGCAGACGGTGCCCGGCCTTTCCGTGGGCATCACGCTTACCTTCATTCCGGCCATGGGCATGTTCGTGGTGCCCGACCTGCTGGGCGGGGCCAAGTACATGCTGGTGGGCAACCTGATCCAGCAGCAGTTCGGCACCAGCCGCGACTGGCCCTTCGGCGCGGCGGTAAGCCTTGCGCTGATGGTGCTGACCCTGGTGGGCCTGCGCGTGCAGCGCAAGCACAGCGGGGAGGGGGGCGTGGCATGAGGCGCTTTCACTGGATCGTCCCCTTCACCGCCGTGGGCTCGCTGGTGTTCCTGTACGTGCCGCTGCTGGCCGTGGCCGTGTTCTCGGTGAATGCCTCGCGCTTCGGGCTGACCTGGCAGGGCTTTACCCTGAAGTGGTACCAGCGCCTGTTCGCCAACGAGCAGATCCTGGAGGCCGCGTGGAACACCCTGTTCCTGGCCGGGGTGTCCACCGTCATCGCCACGGTGCTGGGCACGGTGCTGGCCATCGGGCTGAAGCGCTACCCCTGGTCGCGCCGGGTGTACACCCTGCTGGACATCAACCTGCACCTGCCGGTGGTGACGCCGGAAATCGTCTTCGCCGCCGCGCTGGCCGTGGCCTTCGGCCTGTTGCGCATGGTCTTTTCGGTGTTCGAGCCGGGCATGCTGAACATGATCATCGGCCACGTGACCTTCCAGGTGTCCTTCGTGGCGCTGGTGGTGGGCGCGCGGCTGGCCTCCATTTCCACCGACATCGAGGAAGCCGCGCGCGACCTGTACGCGGACAACGCCTACATCATGCGCCACGTCATGCTGCCGCTGCTGAAGCCCGGCATCGTGGGCGGGGCCATGCTGGCCTTCACCCTTTCGCTGGACGACTTCGTCATCAGCTTCTTCACCGCCGGTCCCACCTCGGTCACCCTGCCGCTGTACATCTACGCCACCGTGCGGCGCGGCGTGACCCCGGACATCCACGCGCTCTCGACGCTGGCGCTCTGCGTCACCGTCATCCTGGTCATGATCTCGGAGCGGGTAACCCGCAAAACCAACAAGGAGTGATCCATGCGCAAGATTCTCTTCATGGCGCTGGCGATGGTCCTGCTCGCCGCAAACATGGCTATGGCCGCTGACAAGGAACTCCGCATCTTCATCTGGTCCGAGTACATGCCGGAGGACTTCGTCCCCAATTTCGAAAAGGAAACCGGCATCAACGTGCGCGTGGACTACTACGAGTCCATGGAGGAAATGATCGCCAAGCTCCAGGCGGGCGGCGTTTCGCAGTACGACATCGTGGTGCCCTCGGACTACCTGCTGCCCACCATGGTCAACCTGGGCCTGCTGGCCAGGATCGACCACGCCAAGGTGCCCAACATCAAGAACCTGGACGACCTGTTCGTGAACCCCAAGTACGACGCGGGCAACACCCACAGCGTAGCCTACCAGTGGGGCACCCTGGGCATGATGTACAAGAAGGGCAAGGTGCCCGGCGACCCGCCCTCGTGGGCCGTGATGTTCGACGAGAAGAAACAGGCCGGGCCCTTCGTGCTCATCGATTCGGTGCGTGAAATGCTGGGCAGCGCCCTGGTCTACATGGGCAAGGACGTGAACACCACCAACCCGGCGGACCTCAAGGCCCTGGCCGACATGATGCTGAAGGTGAAGAAGAGCAAGTACTTCCAGGGCTTTGAAGTGGGCACCGGCGCCCGCAGCAAGGTGGTGGCCGGCACCGCCGTGGCCGCCATCGTCTACAACGGCGACGGCCTGCGCGCCGTGGCCGAAGACCCCACCTCCGGCTTCGCCAACCCCGCCGAAGGCGCGGTGATGTGGGTGGACAACCTGTGCATTCCCGCCAAGGCCCCCAACCCCGAAGCGGCCCACACGTTCATCAACTACGTGCTCGACGCCAGGAACGGCGCGCACCTGTCCAACTGGACGCAGTACCCCACGCCCAACAAGGCCGCCAAGGAATTCATCACTCCCGAGGACCTGGCCAATCCGGCCATCTACCCGACCAAGGAGTACGTGAACAAGCTGCAACTGCTGCGCGACCTGGGCAAGGACAACCGGCTGTATGACGAGCTTTGGACCATGATCAAGACCCGGTAGGCATTGCACGCTCCGTCCTTTCGTTCTCCGGCGTCGTGGAGCCGGCTTCCTTTGCCGGAGAACGAAAATCCTGTTGCGTGCCGCACCGTACGCGCGGGCAGGAGCAAGGCGCGGCACCGTCGCCACGGCGGCGGGGTGCGCGGCAGACCGCATCAGCACAGACTTCGATTTTCCGGGGGCACGTCCCTCCGGCTCCGTAGCGGACCCCGGAAGGGGGGTGCGGGGTGCTAAGGCCCCCTGCCCGCCGGAGGCGCAAGACAGCAAGGCAACCCCGCCCCCATCACCGCAACACAGGAAGGCCGTATGAGCCGCGACATCGCTCTCGCAAAGCAGGAAGCAACCCGCATTCTGGACATTGTCCGCCGCCCGGCGGACGCCATCACCCGTGAGGAGCGCGAACGCATCGCCCGCGACACCGCGGAAAATTTCGCCAACCACATCAACAAGGGCTTCCTGCAGTACCGCAAGTCCGTCACGGAATCGGGCGGCTTCGCGGTAACCGAATGGGTTGGCAGCGGGTCCATCCTGCGCGACGCGCTGGACCGCGAATACATCGACATGCTGGGCGGCTTCGGCCTGTACAGCCACGGCATCCGCCATCCGCGCATCGTCGAGGCGGTAAAGGCCCAGCTCGACCGTTCGCCCCAGTACAGCCAGGAAATGCTGGACCCCCTGCGGGCGCAACTGGCCAAGGTGCTGGCCGCGCTGACCCCCGGCGACATCCAGTACGGGTTCTTCGCCAACAGCGGCACCGAGGCCATCGAGGGCGCGCTGAAGCTGGCCAAGTTCTACACCGGCAAGTCGGGTTTCGTGTCCATGCTCAAGGGCTTTCACGGCAAGACGCTGGGGGCGCTTTCGGTGATGGGCAAGTCGGTGTTCCGCGAACCCCTGCTGCCCCTGCTGGGCGGCGTGCAGTTTGCCCCCTTCGGCGACGCCGACGCGGTGGAGCGCATCCTGGCTTCGGCCCAGGCCGTGGGCGCGGGCATTGCCGCCGTCATCGCCGAACCCATCCAGGGCGAGGCGGGCGCCGTGGTGCCGCCCGACGACTTCTGGCCCCGCCTGCGCGAAATCTGCACCCGGTACGGCGTGCTGCTCATCGCCGACGAGGTGCAGACCGGCTTCGGGCGCACCGGCACCGTGTTCGGCGTGGACCACTGGGGCGTGGAACCGGACATCATGTGCTTCGGCAAGGCGCTGGGCGGCGGCGTGGTGCCCCTGTCCGCGTTCATGGCCACGCCGGAAATCTGGAAGGTCATGGAGCCCAACCCGTTCATGCACACCACCACCACCGGCGGCAACCCGCTGGCCTGCGCGTCCGCCCTGGCGGGCATAGAGGTGATGCTGGACGAGGACCTGCCCGGACAGGCCAAGGCCAAGGGCGAGTACATGCTGGAGCGCCTGCACGACCTGCAGGAACGCTACCCTGGCATCTTCCGCGAGATTCGCGGCAAGGGCCTGCTCATCGGCATGGACTTCCTGGATGGGGAGACCGGCTACAAGGTGGCCGCAGGGCTGTTCGCCCGCAACGTGCTGACGGCGGGCACCCTGACCAACTCGGAGTGCATCCGCATCGAGCCCGCCCTGAACACGCCCATGGAACTTCTGGATGAGGTCCTGAACCGGCTGGAGGACGTTCTCCGCCACATTCGTGCCTAACTGATGGCAACTCGGCCTTTTGCCCGCTGGCATCGTCAAACTGCATCAGCCGTTCCGGTCAAATACCATAAAAGTATACTCCCTCCACGGCAGACTCGTTTTCCTTGCCAGCGAACAAAAATCCGAATTGCGGCCGAGACGTTAGTGCTGCACGCCGCCAAAGGAGGCCAGCAATGGACATGAAGCTCTGGATAGACGGCGCGTGGACCGAAGGCGCCGGAGGGCGCACCCTGCCCGTGGAAAACCCCGCCACCCGCCAAACCGTGGGCACCGTCATCGCCGCCACGGCGGCGGACGTGGACAAGGCCGTGGCCGCCGCCAAGGCCGCCTTCTGCGACGGGCGCTGGTCGCGCCTGTCGCCCGGCGCGCGTTCCAAGGCGCTGTGGAAGCTGGCGGACCTGCTGGAGGCCAACATGGAGGCCTTCGCCCGCGTGGAGTCGGAAGACACCGGCAAGCCGTACGAGTTCCTCAGCCTGGGGGGCGACCTGCCGTTCTGCGTGGACAACCTGCGCTTCTTCGCCGCCGCCGTGCGCGACACGCACGGCCACCATGCCGGTGAATACATGCCCGGCTACACCTCCATCTACCGGCGCGAGCCGGTGGGGGTGGTGGGCCAGATCGCCCCGTGGAACTACCCGCTGCTCATGGCGGTGTGGAAGCTGGGGCCCGCCCTTGCCGCCGGATGCACGGCGGTGCTGAAACCCGCCACCATCACGCCGCGCACGGCGCTGATGCTGGCGGAGCTGACCGCGCGGGCGGGCATTCCCGACGGGGTGGTCAACGTGATCACCGGCAACGTGGGCGAGATGCTGGTCAGGCATCCCGACATCCGCATGGTCAGCCTGACCGGGGCCACGGAAACGGGCCGCTCGGTCATGCGCACGGCGGCGGACACCCTGAAGCGCGTGCATCTGGAACTGGGCGGCAAGGCGCCGCTGGTGGTCTTCGGCGATGCCGACGTGGACCTGGTGGCCGCCAAGGCCTCGCTGGCCGCGTTCTGCAACACCGGGCAGGACTGCACGGCGGCCACCCGCGTCTACGTGCAGCGCGACAAGCTGGCGCAGGTCACCGACGCGCTGGTGGCGGCCATGCAGGGCGTGGTCGTGGGCGACCCCTTCGACGGGGCCACCCAGATGGGCCCGCTGGTGTCCGCCGGGCATCTGGCGTCCGTCGGCGGCTTCGTGGACCGCGCCCGCGCCGCCGGGGCAAAGGTGCTGTGCGGCGGCAAGCCCGCCAGCGTGGGGGGCGGCGCCGGGTACTACTACGAGCCCACGGTCATCGTCGATGCGGACCAGAAGGCCGAGATCGTGCAGGAAGAGGTGTTCGGCCCGGTGCTGACCGTGTTGCCCTTCGATACCGAGGACGATGCCGTGCGCCTGGCCAACGACGTGGTCTACGGGCTTGCCTCTTCGGTGTTCACCAGCGACGTGGGCCGCGCCATGCGCGTTTCCGCCGCGCTGGAATTCGGCACCGTGTGGATCAACGACCACCTGCCGCTGACCTCGGAAACGCCCCACGGCGGCTTCAAGCAGTCCGGCTTCGGCAAGGACCTGTCCAGCGAGGCGGTGGGCGACTACCAGATCACCAAGCACGTCATGATCAACCAGGGGTAGCCCATGTTCATGACACAGGAGGATACCGACGTGAGGCGCACCGCACTCACGCCGCCACGATACGCGCCGGTGCGGCTGCCGGTGCGCGCCCCCGCCTGCGACGGGCTGCACATGCCCGCCGAATGGGAGCCGCACGCGGGCTGCTGGATGGCCTGGCCGTGCCCCGGCCCGCTGTGGCTGGACGCACTGGAACCGGCGCGGGCGTCGTATGCCTCGGTGGCGCGGGCCATTGCCCGGTTCGAGCCGGTGACCATGCTGGCCCGCCCGGAAGACGCCCAGGCCGCCGCCGCCCTGTGCGGCCCCACCGTGACCGTACTGCCCGCGCCCATCGAGGATGCCTGGATGCGCGACTTCGGCCCCACCTTCCTGGTGGACGGGGCGGGCGGGGTGGCGGGGGTGCACTGGCTGTTCAACGCCTGGGGGCACACCTACGACGAACCCACCCACGACGACGGGGTGGCCCAGCTGATCCTGTCGCGTCTGGGCATGCGGCGCTACGCCGCGCCGTTCATCCTGGAGGGCGGGTCCATCCACGTGGACGGGCAGGGCACCCTGGTCACCACCGAGCAGTGCCTGCTGGACCCGCGCCGCAACGCGGGCATGACCAAGGCCGACTTCGAGGAACTGTTCGGCGCGTACCTCGGCGTGCGCAAGGTGGTCTGGCTGGGCGAGGGGCTGGAGGGCGACGACACCCACGGGCACGTGGACATCGTGGCCAGCTTCGCCCGGCCCGGCGTGGTGCTGCTGCACCGCTGCGACGACCCGGAGGACCATAACCACGCCGTCTACCAGGACAACCTGCGGCGGCTGGAACTGACCACCGACGCCTGCGGCAGGCCGTTCGAGATCATCACCATCGACCAGCCCGCCCGCGTGGACCATGGCGGCAAGCGGATGGACCTTTCGTACATCAACTTCTACGTGGCCAACGGGGGCATCGTCATGTCCGCCTTCGGCGAGCCGGGCGACAGGCAAACCTCGCCGGACCCGCTGAATTCGCCGAATGCGCAGGACAGGGTCGCCTTCGAGACCCTGCGCCGGGTCTTTCCGGGGCGCGAGGTGGTGCAGGTGCACTCGCTGGACATCTTCCGGGGCGGGGGCGGCGTCCACTGCATCACCCAGCAGCAGCCCGCGGGCAGGCCGCTGCCTCCGTTCTGATCCCCGCCGACGACATCGCGCTGTCTTCCCTTCCGACAGTGGGCGGCCCGTGGCACATGCTGCGGGCCGCCGTGCGTTGGGCGGCGGAGAAGGTAACGGGGAGGAAATGCGGGGAAAATGAACGGGGCGTCAGTCGCGCTTCTTGCGAAACAGGCGGAAAGGGGGCGGTAAGGGGCGTCAGTCGCGCTTTTTGCGAAACAGGCGCAACGGATTGGGGATGCGGGCACGGAGGGAAGGCATGGCCGCGTCGTCCGGGGTGTGGGCGGGTTCACCCGCGCGGGGGGCATGGGCGTGCGGCGCAATGGTGCTGCGCGGCGGCGCGGTGGGGGTATCGTGTCCGCTGTCTTCCGGGTGGGCATCATCCCGGAAGGGCATGGCCCTGGCCACGGAGGTAGCCATGTCGCCCGCCTTGTGGACCACGCCGCCCACCCCGTGCGCGGTGGCCCGCGCTCCCTTGCGCACCGCGTCGGCGGTGCGGCGGGCGGTGCCTTCCAGGCCGGAGCGGATGCCCGAGGCCACGCCGCCCATGGCCGCCTTGACCACGGCGCGCACCAGCCCGGCGGTCATGCGGCCCAGCAGGGCCGCCGATTCGCGGTAGGGATTCAGGCGCGCCGGGCAGCCGGGCAGCACCGGGGACAGCATGTTGCGGGTGACGATGCCCACCCGCAGGGCCAGCAGCGCGTTGGCGGAGCCGTCCACCAGCGCGGCGGCCAGCAGGGTGCCCACGTGCGAGGCCCCCGGCACCGAGGCCAGTGGCGATGCCGTGAGCAGCGGGCCGAGCAGGGCGTGGACGTGTTCCTCCAGCCCGGCCTCTTCCAGGGCGCCCGCCGCCAGCGCCGTGCCCGCCACGTTGATGTACAGGCGCACCATGTCGCGCGGGTGGGGCCGTTGGTCGTAGATGGACGAAACGCGCCACACCAGCCGCGCCAGCAATGCCAGCACGATGAGCGTGTCCAGCCTGCCGTTGCGGGCCACCGCCGTGGACAGGAAGATGCGCGAGGCGGTGCGCTTGGTTTCGCGCAGGGCGGCGGCGTCCAATGCGCGCAACAGGGCGACGGCTTCGGCCACTTCCGCCTTTTCCGGTGGAGAGTCCGAAGCACGGCTGGTGCCCGCCGTCACGGAGGCGGGTTCGGTCAACGCATGGGCAAGGCCGCCTTCGCGCAGGTGCGGGTTGCTCCGCAGCCGTGCGGTCAGGCGGCGCAGATAGCCGCGCAGTTCCTCGGGCGTGGCGTCCCGAGGCAGGACCAGGGGACGGGGCCGCAGGAACCAGGTGGCCGCCAGCCAGCCCAGCGCGGCGAAGTACGCGGCCATGCCGCCCCAGAACACCGCCTGGCCCAGCAGCGGATGGATGCGCGCGGCCATGTCGGACAGGGTCAGCACCTGCCCGCCAATGAACACGAACAGGCTGGCGCACAAAACCGCCGCGAACAGGAACAGGGCACGGGGAAGGAACGTGTGCATGGGACTCCTTGCTGCGAGGTGCCGGGGAATGGGGCGGACGCGATGCGTCCCATCCGGTCATGAACCGGCCACGCCCGGACCACGCTCGATCCTGGCTCGGACCACGCCCGGACCATGGGCGGACCGTGAGCGGATCATGGCCGAAAATGTCAGGCCGTTCTTAACAGGTGCGACAGCAAGGGGGCATCGTCAAGCCCGGCGACCGGGCAACACCCGGCTGGCGGCATGGGGTGGCTGCCGGGCGGTGTGCCCGGGTGACGTATACGGGTGACGTGTACGGCATGTCCGGATGCCGGACCTGCCGGGTATTCCGGCATGGGGCGGGAAGGTGAGAAGGAAGCAGGGGCGCACGGCCGGAAAGGCCGCATGGCTGTCACGTTCGCATGGCCGTTACGTTCGCATGGCCGTTACGTTCACATGACGGGAAGGGCGGCTTGCCCGGCGGGCTATTTGCCGTCCGGCACCTTGTCCTCGAACTGGCGGACCGGCCACGGCAGCACCGTGGCCGCGCTCTCCACCGCACACCGCTCCACGGTGGCGAACCATGCGCGAAAGCGGTCCATGGCCTCGCGCCCGGCGGACGTCAGCCGGTACCCTTCGCGGTTGCTGCCCGCCTTTTCCACCAGGCGCAGGCCCAGGGCGGTTTCGGTCTGCTTCAGCTTGCCCCACGCTGCACGGTACGACATGCCCAGCGCCTCCGCCGCTTTTTTCAGCGATCCGTGCTCGTCGATGGCCAGCAGCAGCATGGCCCGGCCCATGCCGAAGACCATTTCGCCGTCCTCCTCCAGCCACAGGTGCAGGCGGACGGTGGGGCGGGGAGGGTGGGGGGCGCCGACCGGGACGGGGCGAAGGGGAGAGGTGCTCATGCGCGTGTTCCGTGTAGGTGGTGAAACCGCCGCCGGTGCGGCCAATACGGTGTGTGCATCCCGCGCGGGTCACGCCCTGCATGGTTCGCGTGACTGGCAAGGGTATGTGCTGGTCCAAGCATACGTGCTCACAATGACATAATCGAGGGGTAATGAAAACCGGCCTTGGCCGGTCCGGTTTGCCGGTTTCCCCCGGCTGTCCCCATCCGCATATCCGTTCGTGGCTTTGCTCCAGTTCCGCCCCAGTTCCGCCCCAGTTCCCCCCAGTCCCGCCGATATCCGTTGCTGGCTCCGCCAGGGGGGCACCATGCAGGACCACCCGCCGCCGGGCGGCAGCCCCCCTCCACGGAAAGCGCCGACCGGGTGTCCGGTCGGCGCTGGTGGGCAGTGGTGACCATACGGTGCGGGCCGTACGGTGCATGTGCGCCGCGAAGGCTACTTCTTCTTGGCGGCGGCTTCCTTCTTGGCCTGCGCGCTCATGTGGCAGGGACGGCAGCCCGAGAATCCGGGATTGTCCTTGGCCATCTGCTTGTGGCAGCCGTAGCAGGAACGGTCGGTGTCCTTCGCGTGGTACGCCACGAACATGCTCATGGTGTCACGCTCGCGCGGGCCGGGCGTGGCATGGCAGTCGTCGTTGGTGCACGAAGCGAAGGGCTTCGCGGGGTCGGGCGTGTCGTGGTGACACTGCTCGCACGCCACGTCCTTGTGGGTGGCGTGGTTGAACATCACGTGCATCCGCTTGGAGGTGCCGTGCTTCAGTTCGATGACCTTCTTCGGGGCCTTGGCGGCGTCCCCGGCGTCGGCCGCCAGGGCCGTACCGGCCACGAGCAAAGTCAGTGCAAACAGGGAGATGACCAGGTATTTCATCAAGGTGCTCCTGTTCAATACATATTCCAGAAGGAAGGTCTGAGCGGGCGCAACTTCTTGCGCGCCGCGACCATGTCCAGATGCATCATTCCCAGGGCAAGGGCGTCCAGGTTGGGGACGGCCTCGCGTTCCCGCAGGTCCACGGTGGGACAATAGGTGCTGCACTTGGTGCACCAGTCCAGCCGTTCGCCACGGGCGGCCTCGGTTTCGCGCAGCATTTCCATGGTGCCGCTGGCCTCCTTTCCGCACGAGGGGCAGGCCCCCCGCAGGAACTTCCAGCCAGCGCCGCATTGCGAACAATGCAGATGCTTCTTGCCGCCGCCGCCGGCCAGGTAGGCGTTCCTTTCGTCCAGCATGGGCTTGTCCAGCCAGGCGATGGTGGGAAAGGCGCCGCACACCGGGCAGTAGCCCTGCTGCCATGCCCCGTCCTTGTCCCAGGGGGCTTCCCCGTCTTCGGGCAGGGCGTTGGCAAGCATGGCATGCAGCACCGGGGACAGCACGAAGCCGGTGACGAACGCAAGCACCTCCGGATCCACGCCGCCATCACTGGCGATGGATTCGATGGACCTGCCCGCCACCACGGCCTCGGCCAGGGCGTCGCGGCTGTCATCGGCCTCTGCCGGACGCAGGAAGAACGCCCGCAGCGCTTCCGCGTGCGGCGCCACCGTCTCTATGGTGGTCAGAAGCGGCAGCAGTTCTTCCGCCGCCTGGCGCATGGGGTCGGCGGCACCGGCCAGGGGAACGCCCGCCAGCAGGGATACCCCCTGCTGGGCGCGGTCCCACTGAAGTTCCGGCAGGCGCAGGCCCGCCTCGCGCACGGACTTCACCAGTTTTCCGGCCAGCGCGTCGCCGGCGGAAAGCAGGGGTTCGAAGGCCCGCAGCACGGGTTCAAGGACAGGACGACGTGCGGTGACATCAGCCAGCGTATCCGCGACACTTTGGCGTTTGGCGACCATGAATGCTCCACGAGAACCGGAGGCCGGGGCCTCCATCAAAGGGTGAACGCGGCGCGCAGGGCGCCCGCAAGCCTGCTACATGAAACCGGCGTACTCGTAGTAATGCTCTTTTTCTTCCGCCAGCAGGTAGATCACGCTCACGTCCTCCATGTCCACCAGATGGGCCTTGGGAAAGCGTTCCTTGGCGAACGCAAGGCGCTTTTCGGCCACGGCCAGTATTTCCTCGCGCTCGCCGAAGACCATGGTGCCGGTGGGGCAGGTCTTCACGCAGATGGGCTGCATGCCCGCGGAAACGCGGTCGAAACACATGTCGCACTTGGTGATGCGCTTGGTCTTGGGGTCGATGCGAGGGATGTTGTACGGACAGGCCTCGGCAACCGCCTTGGCGTCGGCGGGGCTGAGCTTGGCCGACTTTTCGGTGGCCAGCACGGCGCCGGTCTTCTTGTCCTTGATCATGGCGCCGGGCACGGCCATGTCGGCCACGTCCACGCACACCGGGGTCACGCAGTGGCGGCACTGGTCGGGAAAGAAGTTCCAGACCACAACGCCTTCCTTGGTCATCCGCTCGTTGAAGCGGACGATCTTCAGGTTGTTGGGGTTGAGGTCCGGCGGATTCTGGTGCGAACCGCGCTGCTTGGTCTCGTTGGCGGGCAGATCGTGCCATTCCTTGCAGGCGATCTGGCAGCCGCGACATGCCGTGCATCGGGTTGTATCAACTAAAAATGCCTTGGGCATCGTAGTGCTCCTTGGAGGGGGCGCGCCCCGCGGCGGGGCGCGCCCTGTTCCGGTTAGGCTATTTCGGTCAGCTTGTCGGCCTTGCGCAAGTTGACGAGACAGGCCTTGCTTTCGGGAATGGTGGTGTTCGGGTCGTACGCGCCAACGGTAAGGCGGTTGGTGGAGTCACCGCACTTGGGCGTGGTCCAGCCGTAGGCGAAAGGCATGCCCACGAGGTGCACCGTCTTGCCCAGGATGGTGAAGGGCCGGATACGCACGGTGACCATGGCGATGGCCTCCACGCGCCCGCGCGCACTTTCCACGATCACGCCGTCGCCGTTGTTGATGCCCTTTTCCTTGGCCAGCTCGTGGCTCATCTCTATGTAGAGCTGAGGCTCGGTTTCCAGCAGGTTGGGCACGTTGCGCGTTTCGCCGCCGCCGCACCAGTGTTCCGTCAGGCTGTAGGTGGTGAGCACGTACGGGTAGTTGGGGTCGGCCGCCTTGGCCATCTGGTCCATGTCCGAGGTGTGGAACTTGTACACCGGGCTGGACAGCTGCTTGGAGAACGGATGGCTGTCCAGCGGGGTTTCCGCGGGTTCGTAATGCTCGGGGAAGGGACCGTCCACGCGGCCGGTGCCGTAGAACTGGGACAGGCCGTCCTTGGTCATGATGAAGGGCAGCTTGCCCTTTTCCTTGTCGGCCATGGGCGGCCACGGGCCGTCGGGCACGTCGCCGATCCACTTGGAGCCGTCCCATTCGATGACGGCCTTCTTGGGATTGAAGGGCTTGCCGTTCACGTCGACCGAGGCGCGGTTGTACAACACGCGGCGGTTCACCGGCCAGCACCACGACCAGTTGGGGAACAGGCCGATGTTGGCCTGCATGGGCGTCTGGCTGGCGTTGCGGCGCTTGGACTTGTTGCCGTCTTCCTCGGTGTAGCTGCCGGTGTAGACCCAGTTCAGCGAGGAGGTGGAACCGTCGTCCTTCAGCTGGGCGAAGGCGGGTACCAGCTGGCCGCGCTTGTATTCCTTGTCGCCGATCTTGGTATCGGCCCAGAAGAAGCCGTTGATGCGGCGGGTCCATTCCTCGGGGTCGTACTTTTCGGTCCAGAGCATCTTCAGCAGGGGTTCGGGCAGGACGCCGCCTTCCTTCCTGTACAGGTCGCGGATCTTGTTGATCAGCGGCACGAAGATGTCGGCGAAGTTGCGGGCCTGTCCGCCCGGTTCCACCGCCTTGTCGAACCACTGCAACCAGCGGCCGCTGTTGCTGATGGTGCCCGCCTTTTCGATGCGGTGGGCGGAGGGCAGCAGGAACACCTCGGTCTTCTTGGTCTTGGGGTCGACGCCGGGGCGCTTCCAGTTGTCCGTGGTTTCCGAGTTGTGCAGTTCGGAACAGACCAGCCAGTCCAGGTTGTCCAGCGCCGCGCGCATCTTGTTGGTGTTGGAGAAGCTGTTCATGGGGTTGACCCCGAAGATGAACCCGCCCTTGATCTTGCCATGGTACATCTTGTCCATGACGTACATGTACGAGCAGTCCTCGCCGGGTTCGAGCTTCGGCAGGTATTCGTAGCAGAAGTCGTTTTCCGGCGTGGCCGCGTCGCCGTACCAGCCCTTCAGCAGGCTGGCCACGTACTTGGGACGGTTGCTCCACCAGTTGGCGCTGTTCTTCACCGTGGTGACCGGGGTGTTGGCCTTGTTGTAGTCGGCCAGGGTCTGCCAGGTGGACACGGGCAGGTTGTGGTAGCCCGGCAGCGAACTGTACAGCAGGCCGTGGTCGGTGGAACCCTGCACGTTGGGTTCGCCGCGCAGGGCGTTGATGCCGCCGCCCGCGATGCCGATGTTGCCCAGTAGCAGCTGGATGAGCGACGAGGCGCGGATGTTCTGCACGCCCACGGTGTGCTGGGTCCAGCCCAAGGCGTACATGATGGTGCCCGCCTTGTCCGGCTTGCCGGTGGCGCAGAACGCATCGTACACGCGCAGCAGGTTTTCCTCGGACACGCCGGTGACGTCGGAGACGGTCTTCAGCGTGTAGCGCGAGTAGTGCTTCTTCATCAGGTTGAAGACGCAGCGCTCGTTCTTGAGGGTTTCATCGATGACCGGGCCGCCGTCGGGACCCTTTTCGAAGGCCCACTTGGACTGGTCGTACTTGCGGGTCTTGGGGTCGTACCCGCTGAAGAGGCCGTCGTTGAACTCGTAGTCCTTGCCGACGACAAAGGCGAAGTTGGTGTAATTGAAGACGTACTCCTTGAAAAAGAGTTCCTTTTCAAGGATGTAGTTGATCATGCCGCCCAGGAAGGGGATGTCCGTGCCCGAACGCAGGGGCACGTGGAAATCGCAACGTGCCGAGGTGCGGGAGAACTTGGGGTCCACGTGCATGAGCACGGCGCCGTTTTCCTTGGCGCGCATGACCCACTTGAAGGCGACAGGATGGTGTTCCGCAGCATTGCTGCCGATGATAAGCACTGCATCGCTATTCTTGATATCGATCCAGTGGTTCGTCATAGCCCCGCGACCGAACGACTCTGCCAGAGCCGCAACAGTGGGACTGTGTCAGACCCGGGCCTGGTGGTCCATTTGGACCATACCCAGGCTTCGTATGGCTTGATGGATGACGGCGCATTCCTCGTTGGAGGCGTGCGAGGTACCCATCATGAAGAGCGAGTCGACGCGGTTGACGGTCTGGCCCTTTTCGTTCTTGAGGATCATGTCCTTGTCGCGGGCGTCCTTAACGCGGCGCGCGATCTGGTTCATGGTCCATTCCCAGTCCTTCTCCACCCACTTGTCGCTGTGCGGAGCGCGGTACAGCGGCTTCGTCAGGCGGTGCGGGTTGGTATACATGGAGAACAGGGCCGCGCCCTTGGCGCACAGCGCCCCTTCGTTCACCGGAAAGTCGGGGTCGCCTTCGGTCGAAACCAGCTTGCCGTTGCGCACGTAGGCGATGATCTGACAACAGACGGAACAGAAGGGGCAGACGCTGCCCACTTCCTTTGCGCCTTCGATCTTGAGCTTGCTGGCATACGCCTGCGCTTCAGCAAGATCGAACCCAAGCTGGCCGAGCGAGAGGCCGACAGCGCTCACGCTCATGAGCTTGAGAAAACTCCGCCGCGTAGTGTTCATGTTCCACTCCTTGTTAAAGCCCCTCACAGAACCCGGAAGGTCGGTGGACCCTCCATGCAGAATCCGCGAAACCGTGCGCGCGGCCGCGCGCGCGTCCCCTCTCCACGGGAGGGGATACGACACGATGCCGCCGGGCGTGCTCGGGAATCGACGCCGTCGCGGTTCCGCAGGTTGGCGGGGCGGACGCGCGGGCCTGCTGGCGCCGCGTGACCGGTACGACCCTTGGTCCTGCCGGAGAAGATGGCCTGACGCCACCTTCGCATCGTATCTTTTGGGGGCACCTTAGCAGGGTTTGTGGTGAAAACAAGAAAATATTAATAGAAAACAGTGAGTTAAACGCAGCATATGCGCAGGCTTTGTCACAGCGTGGCACGGGCGCAGTGTGTCTTGTGGTTATTTGCAGTTATTCTTGGTTTGTTGCGCGGTTTTGCATGGCGTCGCCTTCAAGTGCTGAAAATGCAGGTGGTTGCGCGTTCAATCCGGAAAATGGCTCATGCGCCGTGCAAATGGCGCGGACCGGAGGCCCCGTGAAACCATCCATGCAAGAGCGCCCCGAACGGGCATGGCGGACGGTGCCACCATGCCCGTTCGGGGCGCTGGAAACGTGATGTTGTCGTGCGTGCTGGTCGCGTCAGGCAGGGGTTTTCGCGGTGGGAGCCTTTACGGACTGGCCAGATTGGTCGGATTGGTCGGATTGGCCGGATTGAGCGGACTGCCCTGTTCGGGCGGGCCGTGTGGTATCGTCCACGCCGCCCGGCATGAAGCCCTTTTCCTGCAACAGCATGTCCAGGTGGGCCATGCCCAGCGGCAGCACCGAGGGCACGTCGCTGGTGCGGTGGCGCAGGTCCGCCGCCAGGATGTAGCGGCGGCATGAGGCGCAGGCCTCGGCGCGTTCGTCCTCGAACCCTTGCACGTAGCGCAGGGTGATGTTGTCCGGCTTGTCCACCCCGCAGAAGGGACAGGCGGTGCGCTGGTGGCGCCAGGTATGGTCGCACAGCGCGCAGACCAGCCAGCGCTGGCCGCCTTCGCCGCGCAGCACGCCCAACTTGGGGGCCGTGCCGCATACCGGACAGTGGCCGTGGGTCCAGCCTTCGGCATGCGGGGCAAGGGATGGGGCCACGGCGCGTTGCACCCGGCGGGCGGCGGCAGTGGCCAGTTGCATGGCCACGAAGCCTACGGCGTCGGGCGAAAGTCCGGCCCGACGCGCCCATTCCTGGGCGGCGGCGATGCGCCCGGTCAGCGCCCATGCCGCCAGTTGGCGGGGCAGGGGGGGCTGGCTGGCGTCTTCCGTCTTGTCCGGCTTACCGTCTGGCGTCCCTTCCATTGTCGGGGCCAGCCGGGCCAGCTCGCGCACGTCGTTTGCCACGGCGGGCAGTCCGGCGGCGATGGCCGGGGCCAGTACGGCCAGGGCATGGGCCAGGAAGGCGTCGTCCAGCGCGGGGCCGTCGGGCAGTTCATCGGCGGGCAGCAGGGCGCGGCCCTGTGCGAAAAGGTCGGGTTCCACCCGCGCCGGGGGCACGGGGACCGCACCGGCAGGGTCGGCCATCTCCGCCAGTTCCGCCTGGGCCACGCTGAGCGCGCGGAACGCGGCGATGAGCGGCGCGTGTTCGGGGTGGCGGGCCAGCAGGCGGTCGAGGGTTTCCGAGGTGGTGCCGGAGAGTGTGGGGGAGGCGTCGGGCATGGGCATGTCCTTGGTATGCTGGCAGTGGGTGATGGCTGCACGTGCGGCGGCGTGTCCGTGCCGTTGCGCGTCTCGGCGGTGCTTGGCGCATGGGCGGCATGTAGGCCACATGTGGCGCGGCGTCCACCGGGTACCGGGTGGTGCTGCGCCAGGCCGGACTCTTGCGCCGCCCCGGCCCTGCCGCGTGGGGGCAGACGGGATGCGTTCCCGCCTGCCCCCGTTTCTGTAGGGGTTACACGCCCGCCGCGTACTTGTGGTACTTCAGCGGGTCGTCCGTCACGATGAAGATGACGCGCACGTCGTCGGCGTTCAGCGCCTGGGCCTTGGGCCACGTCTTCTTCAGGATGTCCACGCGCCGCTTGGCTTCCGCGAGCATGGCGTCACGCTCGCCGAAGACCATGGCCCCGGTGGGGCACGAGAGCACGCAGGCGGGGGTAAGCCCGCTGGTGATGCGGTCGAAGCACATGGTGCACTTGCGCATCACCTTGGTGTCCGGGTCCTGCCGGGGGATGTTGAAGGGACACACGCTCAGCGACATCTCGAAGTCGCTCTTGCTGGTGCCCTCGGTGTACACCACCGCGCCGGTGGCATCGTCGTGGATCATCTCGTCGCCCTGCGCGCCCGCCAGGCACGGCGGGTTCATGCAGTGGCGGCACATGTCCGAGAAGAAGTGCCAGTAGGTCTTGCCTTCCTTGGTTCTGCCGTCCTCGAAGCGCACCACCTTGAAGGTCTGGTGGCTGAAGTCCGGCGGGTTCTGGTAGGTGCCGGTCTGCGTGGTCCTGGTGCCGGGCAGGCCGTTCCATTGCTTGCAGGCCACCTGGCAACCCCGGCAGCCGGTGCAGCGGGAAACGTCGACGAGTATGGACTTTCCATCAGCCATGACTCACCCCCTATACCTTGACCACGTTGACCATGAACGCCTTGTATTCCGGCGTCATGGCGTTGGCGTCGCCCACCGTGGGAGTGAGCAGGTTGGCACTGTCGCCGTTGTCTTCGGGAAAGCGCCAGCCGTAGTTGTAGGGCATGCCCACCTGGTGCAGCGTCTTGCCGTTGACCAGGAAGGGGCGGAAGCGCGGCGTGACCATGGCCACGCACTCAAGCTTGCCGCGTGCCGATTCCACGCGCACCTTGTCGCCGTTCCTGATGCCCTTTTCCTTGGCCAGTTCCTCGCTCATTTCCACGTATGCCTGGGGCATGGCCTCGGTAAGCCACGTCTGCCAGCGGGTGAAGGCGCCGGTGCACCAGTGCTCGGTGGAGGAGTAGGTGGTCATGACGATGGGGAAGCGCGCGTCGGCGCTGGCCACCATGTCCTTGTCGCTCTTGTACAGCAGGATGGCGGGGTTGTTCTGCTGCGGTGACATCAGGTTCTTGGCCAGCGGGCTTTCCAGCGGTTCGTAGTGTTCCGGGAAGGGGCCGTCGCCAAGGCCCGGCCCGAACAGCGAACCGACGCCGTTGGGCTGCATGATGAACGGCAGCTTGCCGCCATCCGCCGCCAGCGGCGGCGGGGCGCCGTCGGGCACGTCGCCCACCCACTTGCCGTCCTTCCATTCCAGCACGGCGCGCTTGGGGTTGTAGGGTTTGCCGCTGGGGTCGCACGAGGCGCGGTTGTACAGCACCCGGCGGTTCACCGGCCAGGCGAACGACCATTCCGGGTACAGGCCAAGCCCCGTGGGGTCCGCCTTGCCGCGCCGCTGCATCAGGTTCTTGCCGTCCTGGGCAAAGCTGCCCGCGCAGATCCAGTTGCCCGACGAGGTGGTGCCGTCGGCCTGCAACAGGGCGAACGAGGGCACGCAGTCCCCCTTCTTGTACTGCTTGCCGCCGATCTCCACGTCGGCCAGGAAGTAGCCGTTGATGAGTCTGGCCACCTTTTCCGCGTCGTAGCCGCCCTTGTCGGAGAGGCCATCGGAGGTCATGTTCAGGATGGGTTCGGCGAAGGTGCCGCCTTCCTTCTGGTACAGTTCCTTCAGCTTGTTCTGGATGCGGATGATGGCCTCGCCCGCGTAGATGCAGTCGCCGGGGGCCTTGGTGGCCTCGTAGCGCCACTGTATCCAGCGTCCGCTGTTGGTCTGGCTGCCGGCCTTTTCGACGGAGGCGGAGGCGGGCAGCAGGAAGACCTCGGTTTTCACCTTGGCGGGGTCCATGCCCGGCCCCTTCCAGAACGATGCCGTCTCGTTGTCGAAGATGTTCAGATGCACCATCCAGTCCAGCTTGGCGAAGGCGGCGCGCACCTTGTTCGAGTTGGGGATGCTGCACGCGGGGTTCTGGCCGAACACGGTCATGCCCTTGATCTTGCCGGCGTACATCACGTCGAACAGGGTCATGACCGAGTAGTCCTTGCCGTCCTCGGCCTTGGGCACCCAGGCGTAGCCGTATTCGTTGTCCTTGGTGGCCGCGTCGCCGTACCACGACTTCAGCAGGCTGACGGCGTACTTGCCGTAGTTGGACTGCCAGTTGACGGATTTGGCTTCCGTGGTCGCGGGGGTGATCTTCTTGACGTACGATTCCAGCGTCTGCTGCGAGGAGCGCGGGGCCGAAAGGTAACCCGGCAGGTAATGATACAGCAGCGCGTGGTCGGTGGACCCCTGCACGTTGGGTTCGCCGCGCAGCGCGTTGACGCCGCCGCCGCACACCCCGATGTTGCCCAGCAGCAACTGGATCATGGCCAGGGTGCGGATGTTCTGCACGCCCACGGTGTGGTGGGTCTGCCCCAGGGCGTACATGATGGTGCCCGCGCGGTCCTTGGTGCCGGTGGACGAGTACATCTCGTACACGGTCTTCAGGTCCTTTTCGGGCGTGCCGGTGATGGAAGAGACCTTCTTCAGGTCGTAGCGGGCGTAATGCGCCTTCAGCAACTGGTAGACGCAACGCGGGTTCTTCAGCGTCTCGTCGCGCAGGATGACGCCGCCCGCGTCCTTCTGGTAGGCCCAGCTGGATTTGTCGTAGCCGCGCTTGTCCGCGTCGTACCCGGTGAACAGCCCGTCCTTGAAGCCGAACTTGGCATCCACCAGGAACGGGGCGTTGGTGTAGTTGACGACGTAGTCGTGGAATATCTTGTTGTTGTCGATGATGTACTTGATCATCCCGCCAAGGAAGGCGATGTCCGTGCCCGAGCGCAGGGGGGCGTAGAAATCGGCCTTGGACGAGGTCCGCGTAAAGCGCGGGTCCACGTGGATCAGCTTGGCGCCCTTTTCCTTGGCGCGCATCACCCACTTGAAGGATATGGGGTGGTTTTCGGCAGCGTTGCTGCCCTGAATGAGAATGCAATCACTGTGCTGGATGTCGATCCAGTGATTGGTCATCGCGCCGCGTCCGAACGACTCTGCCAGAGCCGGTACGGTGGGGCCGTGTCAGACCCGGGCCTGGTGATCGATGTACACCAGGCCGAGAGACCGCGCCCAGGCGGTGATGCTCCAGCATTCCTCGTTGTCCAGGTTGGAACTGCCCATGTGGGCCAGGGTTTCCAGCCGGTTGACCACCTGGCCCGCCGCGTTCTGGGTGATGAAGGACTTGTCGCGCTCTTCCTTCATCAGCCGGGCGATGCGGTCGATGGCCCAATCCCAGTTTTTCTCTTCCCACTTGTCCGAGTTGGGGGCGCGGTACAGCACCTTGGTCAGGCGGTGTTCGTTGGCCTCGGTGGTCTGGAACATGCCCGCGCCCTTGGCGCACAGCGACCCTTCGCTCACCGGATGTTCCGGGTCGCCTTCGATGTTGATGATCTTGCCGGTCTTTTCGTCGGTGGCGCAGATCAGGCCGCACCCCACCGAACAGTAGCAGCACACAGAGGTGGTCTGCCTGGCGGTCTTCAGGCGGTCGATCTTCTTGATCTCGTCGGCCCACGCCTCGATGGGCACGAGATCGACGCCCAGCCCGCACAGGGCGACACCCGCCCCAAGCACGCAGGACATCTTCAGGAATTGGCGTCTTCGCATTCCGGCAACCTCCTTGGATCAAGCTGCGCGGTCCGGCCCCGTCGCGCCGGTTCGCACCCCTGTCGGGGGGGCTGGCTGCGGCGGACCATGCGCCGTGTCCGCATGGTGAGTTTGGACCAAGCGTAGCAGGTCTGCGAAGGGTGGTAATGATAAGTTCAATAAAATCAGCTGTTAAGCATAACATATGCGCGTATTTTGGCACCATATCCGCACAAGTGGTGTCGTTTTTGGTTTGATATGGTAATTATTTGGCCAATAGTCATCATTATAAGGAGCTATTGGTTCTTCCGTGCCGCAAAAAGGCGCTCTTCAAACCAATAAAGAGGACACATCCTGCATAAATGAGCGCTTACGGCATGTAAATGCGTACATACTCCGGGCTGTTAGCCGTGGATTGAATGGGCACTCATTGCAACATGCAGTCATGCTTGAATTAACACGCGTTGTGCGTTGACCGTGACATGTCAGGGCTGATACATATGCACACTAGGAGTGCCTGCATACCCAGTCCGGCCATGCCCTTCTCTTTGCGTCCGAGAGGGCTCCACACACGACTGCGGCAACGCCGGAATGCTGCCTGTCCCTTCACGGGAGCAGAAGCACATGCAAGGTCACGAGCACGGTCTTTCGATCGTCCCGGTCCACGAAGCCGTGGGCATGATGCTGTGTCACGACATGACGCGCATCATCCCCGGCGTCGAAAAGGGGCCGGGGTTCCGCAAGGGGCACATCATCGCCCCGGCGGACATCCCCCTCCTTCTGCAAATGGGGAAGGAGCACGTCTACGCCCTGCGCCTTGGCGCGGGCCAACTGCACGAAGACGATGCCGCCATGCGTCTGGCGCGCGCCGTCGGTGGTGCGGGCGTGGCCCCGGAAGCCAGGTGCGAGGGGCGGGTCAACCTCATCGCCGAACACGACGGGCTGTTGCACGTCGATGTTCCCGCCCTTGGCCGCCTGAACGGCCTGGGCGAACTCGCCGTGTCCACGCTGCACGGCCTGAGCGCGGTGCGCGCGGGCCAGATGGTGGCAGGCATGCGCGTCATCCCCCTCATCGTCCACGAACAGCTGCTGCACGAAGCGGAACGCGCCCTTGACGGTGCGCCCGTGGTTTCCGTGCTGCCCTTCCGCCGTGCCCGCGTGGGCATGGTGACCACCGGCAGCGAGGTGTTCCACGGTCGCATTCAGGACAAGTTCGGCCCCGTGGTGCGCCGCAAGTTTGCGGAGCTAGGCAGCGAAGTGGTGCGCCAGGTGCTGGTGGCCGACGACCGTGACGCCACGGCACGGGCCATCCGTGAACTGGTGGACGATGGGGCGGACATGGTCGTCGTTACCGGCGGCATGTCCGTGGACCCGGACGACCAGACCCCGGCGGGCATCAGGGCCGCCGGGGCGCGCGTCGTCGCGTACGGGGCTCCGGTGCTGCCGGGCTCCATGTTCATGCTGGCGTATCTCGGCGAGGTGCCCGTCATGGGCCTTCCCGGGTGTGTCATGTATCACCGTGCGTCGATCTTCGACCTCGTGGCGCCCCGGCTGCTGGCCGGGCTTGCCGTCACGCGGGAGGACATCACCGCGCTCGGTCATGGCGGCCTGTGCCTCGGCTGCCAGGAATGCCGGTATCCCGCCTGCCCGTTCGGCAAGGGCGCGTAGCCCCGCCGGACCGGCAAGACGGGAGGGGCGGCGGCCAGCCGCCCATGCAGGAAAGGGCGATCATCCGCCCGCGGCGGAAAGGGCGGCAGGCCCGCCCGCGCAACATGCAACGGACAGCTCCACGGAGGCCAGGCTCATGATCAACAAGCATTTCATCGTCAACGGCATACCCCGCAACCTTGTCGTCGATCCGGAAGCGACGCTGGCGGACGTGCTGCGCGAACAACTGCTGCTCACCGGCGTCAAGGTGGGCTGCGGCGAAGGCCAGTGCGGCGCGTGCAGCGTCATCCTTGACGGCAAGGTGGTGCGCTCGTGCGCGTACAAGATGCGCAGGCTGCCCGACGGGGCTTCGGTGACCACCATCGAGGGCGTGGGCGGCCCCGACTGCCTGCACCCGCTGCAACTGGCGTGGGCGGCCCACGGCGGGGCGCAGTGCGGCTTCTGCACGCCGGGCTTCATCGTTTCGGCCAGGCAGTTGCTGGAAGAAAACAAGAATCCCAGCCGCGACGACGTGCGCGACTGGTTCCAGAAGCACCGCAACGTCTGCCGCTGCACCGGCTACAAGCCTCTGGTCGATGCGGTCATGGATGCCGCCAAGGTGCTGCGCGGCGAAATGAGCGCCGACGACCTCTGCTTCAAGATTCCCGCAGATGGCCGCATCTGGGGATCGAAGTACCCCCGCCCCTCCGCCATTGCCAAGGTAACGGGCACCTGCGACTACGGTGCGGACCTGGGCCTGAAGATGCCCTCCGATGCGCTGCACCTTGCGTTGGTGCAGGCGCAAGTGTCGCACGCGAAAATCCTGTCCATCGATCCCTCCGAAGCGTTGAAGATGCCCGGCGTGCACAGCGTGCTTACCCACAAGGACGTCAAGGGCAAGAACCGCATCACCGGCCTGATCACCTTCCCCTCCAACAAGGGCGACGGCTGGGACCGACCCATCCTGTGCGACGAGAAGGTGTTCCAGTACGGTGACGCCCTGGCCATCGTCTGCGCCGACAGCGAAAAGCACGCCCGCGCCGCCGCCGAAAAGGTGAAGGTGCAGTTGGAAGAACTGCCCGCCTACATGAGCGCCCCGGCCGCCATGGCCGAAGACGCCATCGAGATCCACCCCGGCACGCCCAACGTGTACTTCACCCAGAACATCGCCAAGGGCGCGGACACCAAGCCCATCTTCGACGGGGCCGACGTGGTGGTGGAAGGCGACTACTACGTGAGCCGCCAGCCGCACCTGCCCATCGAGCCGGACGTGGGCTTCGCCTACACCGACGGCGAAGGGCGCCTGGTCATCCACTCCAAGTCCATCGGCCTGCACCTGCACCTGTACATGATCGCCCCCGGCCTTGGCCTTGAGCCGGAAAAGATCGTCATGGTGCAGAACCCCACCGGCGGCACCTTCGGCTACAAGTTCAGCCCCACCATGGAAGCCCTGGTGGGCGTGGCGGCCATGGCCACCGGACGCCCGGTGCACCTGCGCTACAACTACCGCCAGCAGCAGAACTACACCGGCAAGCGCTCGCCGTTCTTCGTCAACGCGCGCTACGCCGCCGACAAGACCGGCAAGATCAAGGCCATGGAAACCGACTGGATCGTGGACCACGGTCCGTACTCCGAGTTCGGCGACCTGCTGACCCTGCGCGGCGCGCAGTTCGGGGGCGCGGGCTACGGCATCGCCAACATCCGGGGCCAGGGCCGCACGGTGTGCACCAACCATGCCTGGGGGGCCGCCTTCCGGGGCTATGGCGCGCCGGAAATCGAGTTCCCGACCGAAGTGCTGATGGACGAACTGGCCGAAAAGCTGGGCATGGACCCGCTGGAACTGCGCTACGTCAACGTGTACCGCAAGGGCGACACCAACCCCACCGGGCAGGACCCGGAAGTGTACAGCCTGCCGGAAATGATCGACATCCTGCGGCCCAAGTACAAGGCGGCGCTGGATGCGGCCAAGGCCGGTTCCACGGCGGCGGTCAAGAAGGGCGTGGGCGTTGCCGTTGGCGTGTACGGCTGCGGCCTTGACGGGCCGGACACCTCGGAAGCCGATGCCGAACTGAACCCCGACGGCACCGTGACCATCTACAACTGCTGGGAAGACCACGGCCAGGGCGCGGACATGGGCAGCCTTGGTACCGCCCACGAGGCGCTGCGTCCGCTGGGCATGGCCCCGCAGAACATCCGCCTGGTGCTCAACGACACCAGCAAGGCCCCCAACAGCGGCCCGGCGGGCGGCAGCCGGTCGCAGTACGTCACCGGCAACGCCGTGCGCGTGGCCTGTGAAAACCTGGTGGAAGCCATGCGCAAGCCCGGCGGCTTCCGCACCTACCAGGAGATGGTGGACGAGAAGATCGCCACCAAGCATCGCGGCGCCTGGACGGCGGCGGGCACCCACTGCGACGAGAACGCGCAGGGCAAGCCCTTCACCTCCTACATGTACGGTGTGTTCATGGCCGAAGTGGCCGTGGAACTGGCCACCGGCAAGACCGCGGTGGACAAGCTGACCCTGGTGGCCGACATCGGCAAGGTCTGCAACAAGCTGGTCACCGACGGCCAGTTGTACGGCGGCCTGGCCCAGGGCGTGGGTCTGGCCTTGTCCGAGGACTACGAGGACCTCAAGAAGCACGCCACCATGGCGGGCGCGGGCGTTCCGTACATCAAGGACATTCCCGACAACATCGAACTGATCTACGTGGAAACCCCGCGCGGCGATGGTCCGTTCGGCGCGTCGGGCGTGGGCGAGCTGCCGCTCAGCGCGCCGCACGCGTCCATCATCAACGGCATCTACCACGCCTGCGGCGTGCGCATCCGCCACCTGCCCGCCCTGCCTGAAAAGGTGCTGGCGGGCCTGAAGGGCGCATAAGACGATGAACACGGCCCCGGGGTGGACGCGCTCCGCCCCGGGGCATCATTTTTCGGGGCGTGGGGTTGTGCCGCACGCTCCATCCGCCTGGCCGGAAAGGGGAGGCACGGCATGGACCAGATTCCGCTGCGCGACTGGGAGTCGCGCTGCATACAGGAAGAACCGCCCCGCTGCCAGGCGGCGTGTCCGCTGCACGTGGACGCGCGCGCCTTTCTGGGCCATGCGGCGCAAGGCCGCTGGCGCGAGGCGCGCGGCGTGCTGGAACGCACCATGCCCCTGCCCGGCGTGCTGGCCCGGCTGTGCGAGGCCCCGTGCGAGGCGGCCTGCCTGCGCCAGGAGGCGGGCGGCACCATTGCCGTGGGCGCGCTGGAGCGGGCCTGCGCCGCGCTGTCCGCCCCGGCGGCGGACCCTCGCCCCCTGCCGGGGCGGGGGCTGCGCGCCGCCGTGCTGGGCGGCGGCCTGGCCGCGCTGACCGTGGCCTGGGACCTGGCCAGGAAGGGCCACGCGGTGACCCTGGCCGGGTGGCTGGAAGACAGTGGAGAGCATGGGGGCGAGAGCGATCCCCGGATGGCCGCCGCTGGCCGTCTTGCGGACATTCCCCCGGACGTGCTGCCAGCGGATGCCCTGCGCAAGGAACTGGACCGGCTGGCCGGGCTCAAGGTGCGCTTTGCCGCGCCCGTGGCCCCCACGGCGGCGGTGCTGGAAGAGATGCGCGCCGCGCACGGGGCGGTGTTCGTGGCGTGGAGTCCGGCGGCTGCCCGCGCGCTGGGCCTGCCGGACCGCAGCCAGTGCGACGCGCTGACCCTGGCCCATCCCGATCTGCCCGGCGTGTTCTGCGGCGGCTGGCCGGTGGACGGCCCGGCAGGCACGGCGCGCTGCATCGACGAGGCCGCCGACGGTCGCCATGCCGCCACATCCATGGACCGCCACCTGACCGGCGTGTCGCTGTCGGCGGGCCGCGAACGGCAGGGGCCGTTCGAAACGCGATTGTTCACCAGCCTGGAAGGCGTGGAGGCGGTGGCGCCCGTGGCGCTGCCCGCGCTGCCGGTGGGAGGGGAGGGGGTAGGCGGTCCGGCGCCCGGCGCAGCGGATGCCCCCGGCTTCCCCGACGGGCCGTATCGGACCGAGGCTGCCCGCTGCCTGCAATGCCAGTGTCTGGAATGCGTCAAGGTGTGCCCGTATCTGGAAAAGTACGGCGAGTACCCCAAGAAGCACGCCCGGCGCATCTACAACAATCTGTCCATCGTCAAGGGCGTGCATCAGGCCAACCGGTTCATCAATTCGTGCAGCCTGTGCGGGCTGTGCGGCACGGTGTGCCCCACCGGGTTCGACATGGCCCCGCTGTGCCACGAGGCGCGGCGCACCTTGGTGCACGACGGCAAGATGCCGCCCTCCACCCACGAATTCGCGCTGGACGACATGGCCTTCAGCAACGGGCCGCATGCCGCGTTGCTGCGCGCCCCGGCGGGGGCCACGACCTGCGCGTGGCTGTTCCTGCCCGGTTGCCAGCTTGCGGCGTCCGCCCCGGACCGGGTCGCGCAGGCGTGGGCCATCCTGGCCGACCGGCTGCCCGGCGGCACGGGCATCGCCCTGCGCTGTTGCGGGGCGCCCGCCCTGTGGGCCGGGCGCGACGACCTGGCCGCTGCCGCCGCCGAGGACCTGCGCGACGGGTGGAACGCGATGGGACGTCCCACGCTGGTGGTGGGGTGTCCGTCCTGTGCCACCACGTTGCGCACGCTGCTGCCCGACCTGCCCCAGACCATGCTGTGGGCCGTGCTGGCGGAATACGGGACCGGCGGACACGAACCGCCCGTCCCGGCGGCGCTGACCCTGCACGACCCCTGCGCCGCGCGCGGGGACGAACCCCTGCGGGCCACGGTGCGCGGTCTGCTGGCGGCGCGCGGGGTGGCGGTGCACGAGCCGGACCTGACCGGGCCACACACCGAATGTTGCGGCTACGGCGGCCTGATGGCCGAGGCCGACCCCGACCTTGCCCGCGCCGTCATCCAGCGCAGGGCCGATGCCTCGGATCTGCCCTTCGTCACTTACTGCGCCATGTGCCGCGACCGGCTGGCCGAGGCGGGCAGCCCCGCCAGTCACCTGCTGGACCTGCTGCTGCCGCCGCTGCCCGGCGGCAACCCGGACCCGGCAGCGCCCGGACCGCACATCACCGCCCGGCAGGAAAACCGTGCCCGGCTGCGCGACCGCCTGTTGCGCGAGGCGTACGGCGAAATCCCGCCCGACGCCGCGCCGGAAGTTGCCCTGCGCATCGGACCGGACATGCGCGTGGTCATGGAGCGGCGGCGCATCCTTGACGAAGATCTGCGCGGCGTGATCGCCGAGGCCGAACGCGCCCAGCGCTTTTTCATCGATGCCGATACCGGCATGCGTCTGGCCTGTTTGCGCCGGGTGCGGGTCACGCATTGGGCGGGCTACGAACCCGTACCTGCCGGAATTGGGGATGGAGCAGGGAGTCCGGCGGGGGGAGGAGCGGAGGGCAGTGCCACGCCCGTCTACGCCATCCGGCAGGCCTATGCCCACCGCATGGTGTTGCCGCAGGGCCCGCCCGCCGGAGGGTGGAAGGAATCGCCCCATGAACCGGCCTACCTGCCCGCGTCGGGCAACTGGTCCTGCGCCTGCGGGGGCGCGCCGCGCCCGCTGTCGGTGGAGCTGACCTACCTTGGCAGCACCTTCAACGTACGGTTGCTGACCTGCCCGGACTGCGGGCAGGTGCTGGTGGACGAGGCCTTGGCGCTGGGCAAGATGCTGGAAGTGGAACAGTTGCTGGAGGACAAGTGAGCGTGCCGTCCGGTCTCGATGCTGCGGGTGCCGCTCGGGCAAGCGCGCCTGCGGGTGATGGTGTCCCGGTTGCCGGAGCGCGCGGTCTGTGGGAGCCCCCGGCCCTGCGCGGTCCGTGGGACCATCCGGCCCTGCGCGCGGTGGCCGGTGCCACGTTGCGCCCCGGCGGGGTGGCCCTGACCTGGCGCGCGCTGGAACTGGCGCGGCAACTGACGTTTCTGCCTCACAACGCGCGGGTGGTGGACCTGGGCTGCGGCCCCGGCGAAACCGTGGCCCTGCTGCGCGAAGGGGGCATGGCGGCGGTGGGGCTGGACGTTTCCGCCAGCCTGCTGGCCGAGGCGCTGGCGCGGAACGGGCGTATGCCCTTGATTCGGGCCTGTGCAGGGGGCGGTGCGTGGGCCGGTGCGGATGCTGCCCCCGGCCTGCCGTTGCGCACGGCCAGTCTCGATGGCGTGTTCTGCGAATGCGTGCTCTCCGTGCTGCCGCAGCGCCAGGGCGTGCTGGCGGAACTGGCGCGTGTGCTGCGTCCCGGCGGGGTGCTGGTCTGGACCGACCTGTATGTACGTCCGGGCCGCGCGGCTGACGTGTGGCGTGGCCCGGCCGGATTCGAGGAAGGCCGCGCGGACGGCGGCGAATCCCGGTGCTCCGGCCCGCGGCCCGGCGTCCTTTCCTGCCGGGCCGGGGCCATGCCGCGCGCGGACATGGACGCCATGCTGCGTCGTGCCGGGTTCACGGTGCTGGCGTTCGAGGATCACAGCCGCCTGCTGGCGGAACTGGCGGGCAGGCTGCTGTTTGCCGGGGCCGACCCGGCGGAACTGTTCGGGTGCGGCGGTGGCGGCGGGCGTCCCGGCTACGCGCTGCTGCTGGCCCGGCGCGACGATGCTGCACCACGGGGGGATGCGCCATGAGCGACGATGCGTTCGGACGGGTACTGGCCCTTGGGGCCTCCGGGTACTGTTGTACCCAGATCATGGTCCAGTTGCTGCTGGACGTGCAGGGTCGCGATGTGCCTGATGACAGGTGGGGCGACGGGCGGGACGCGGTGCGCGCCGCTGGCGGGCTGTGCCGGGGCTTCGGCCTGTCCGAGGGCACCTGTGGCATCCTGCTGGGCGGGTGCATGGCCATGGGCCTGTGCGCGGCCAAGGGCCATGACGCAGAGGAGCCCCACGAGGCGCTGGAAGCCATGACCACGGAATTCGCCGAATGGTTCCGCGAGCGCACCGCCGTCAGCGGGGGCATCTCGTGCGGGGCGATTCTGGGCGACAGCGCAGGAGGGCGACCGGACTTCGGCAAGTGCCACGGCCTGCTGCTGGAAGCGCACGGCAAGATGTTCGAGGTGCTGGCGGCCTACGGCGTGGACCCCACGCTGCCGCGCGAGGGGTAGGCGGCATGGCCGGGCGCGGCGATTCTTCCGTGGATTGCGGCTGTGCCGTGGTGGGTCAGGCCGGGGGCGAGGCGGCGGCAACGGCGCAACGCCGGGTGTTGGCCCGCACCGCCAGCGTGTGCCCGGTATGCCTTGGCCCGGCCCCGGCGGAGCGGGTGGCCGTGGGCGATACGGTGCTGCTGGTCAAGCGTTGCCCCGAGCACGGCGAATTTTCCGTGCCGGTGTGGCGGGGCGAGCCTGCCTTCACCGGCTGGGTGCGTCCCAAGATTCCCACCGCCCGGCGCGGCCCCGGCACGGAACGCGTCCTTGGCTGCCCCAATGATTGCGGGCTGTGCCCGGACCACGGCCAGCACACCTGCACCCTGCTGATCGAGGTGACGCAGCGCTGCAACCTGCGCTGCCCGGTGTGTTTCGCGTCGGCAGGACAGGGAGAGCGGGGAGAGCGGGGTGAGCGGCAGAGCGGGGGGGTGGGTGGAGAGCCCGACGGTGGGCGGAGTGACGAGCGGCGCGAGGACGATGCCCGCGCATCCCTGCCCGGCGATGATCCCACCCTGGGCGAGTTGGTCTCCCGGCTGGCCGTACTGCGCCCGCGCGCGGGCGATGCCAACATCCAGCTTTCCGGCGGCGAACCCACCCTGCGCGACGACCTGCCGCAACTCGTCACCGCCGTGCGCGGGCTGGGCTATCCCTTCGTGCAACTGAACACCAACGGCCTGCGCCTGGCGCGAGAGGCAGGCTACGCCGCGCGCCTTGCCGCAGCAGGGCTGGATTCGGTGTTCCTGCAATTCGACGGGCCGGACGACGTGGCCACCGCCCGGTTGCGCGGCCTGCCCCTGCACGCGGTCAAGGTGCGCGCGGTGGAAGCCTGCGCGGCGGCGGGGCTGGGCGTGGTGCTGGTGTGCACGGTGGCGCGGGGCGTCAACGATCATTGTCTGGGCGACATCGTGCGCTTCGGACTTGCGCGGGTGCCCGTGGTGCGCGGGGCGCATTTCCAGCCGGTAAGCTTCTTTGGCCGGTACGAGGGCTTCGGCGCGCCCGAGGGCGTGTCCGGTGGTGTGTGTGGTGATGCGCCCGGTGTTGTGTCAGCTGGTGCTGATGACCGGGCGGGTGTCCGGACATTGGATGACCGGCGCGAGGCGGCCCGCATTACCCAGCCGGAGGTCATGCGCGCGGTGCGCGACCAGACCGGCGGGCTGATTCCCTTGTCTCACCTGCATCCGCCGGGGTGCGAGCACGCCCAGTGCTCCTTCAGCGGCACGTTCATGGCCCACGAGGACGGCAGGCTGGAACCGGCGGGCGGGGCCTGCTGCGGTACGGGCGGCAATGGCGGGAGCGGTGGAAAAGGGGGGGGCTCTGGCGCCATCGACCCGGCCCCCATCCCCGCCGCGTTGGGCGCGGAGCGGGCGCGGGCCTTCGTGCGCCGCCAGTGGCGGGCACCCGAACCGGCATCCGCTGCGACTGCCGGCACGGTCGGTGGCATGCCCGCCGCGCCGCGCGACGATTTCGAGCGCTTCCTGGCCCGGGCCGGGCGGCGGTTCACCGTGTCCGGCATGGCCTTTCAGGATGCCTGGACCCTGGACACCGAACGGTTGCGCGGCTGCTGCATCCACGTGGCCGCGCCGGACGGGCGCATGGTGCCGTTCTGCGCGTGGAACCTGACCTCGGCGGGCGGCACGCCGCTGCACCGCAATGGGGCGCCGATCGGTGTGGGATGTGCGGGAGATGGCGAAGGTTCGGAAGGTGCTGGCGTGGCGGATGGCGGTCCGATCGGCTCTACCGAAGGGGAGGGCGCATGACCCGGAACATCGCATCCCCTGCATCGCCGGAAGACGGCGTGCCCGTGTCGTGCCCCGCGTGTGCCGCGTCCACGGAACGTGGGGAACGTGGGGAGCGTGGGGAGCGTGGGGAGCATGGGGAGCATGGGGGGTATGGGGCGCACGTAGACGCTTCGCATCCCGCGCCCATTGCACAGGACGTGGCCCGGTCGCCGCTGGACCCGTGGCTGGCCGCGCGGCTGTCCATCCCCTTTGATGCGCTTTCTCCGGCCACGGTGCGCGCCCGGCAGGGCGACCTGCTGTGCGAGGCTGTGCGCCGGGCCCTGGATGCGCCGTTCTACCGTGCCCGGCTGGCGGGGCTGGGTCTTTCTCATTCCCGGCCTCATTCCCGGCCCCTTTCGCTGGATGACCTGCCCGGCCTGCCCTTCACCACGCCCGAGGACCTGCGCGAGGCTGGCGATGCCCTGCTGCGCGTGGCCGACGACGCCGTGGCCCGCATCGTCACCCTGCCGACGTCGGGAAGTACGGGGTCGCCCAAGCGGCTGCGCTTCAGCGATGCCGATATCGAGCGCACCGTGGATTTCTTTGCCGTGGGCATGACCACCCTGTGCCGTCCCGGCGACGTGGTGGCCATCTTCATGCCCGGCCAACGGCCCGACAGCGTGGGCAATTTGCTGGATCGGGGCCTGCGCCGTGCGGGCATGCAGCCGGTGCTGTTGCCCCCGGCGGCCAGCGGGGCGGAACATGCCGCCCGGTTGGCGGAAACCGGGGCGCAGGTGTTCGTCGCCACGCCCACCCAGGCCCGCGCCCTTGCCGACGCTGTGTTGGCCGATGCCACGCTGGCGGATTCCATGATGAGGGACCAGCCCTTGGCACCCCGTCCGCGCGCCTGCCTGCTGAGCGCGGAGGCCACCCCGCCGGAAACGGCGGACAGGGTGCGCGCGGCCTTGGGCTGCGAGGTGTTCGATCACTGGGGCATGACCGAAACCGGCTACGGCGGCGGCGTGGAATGCGCCGCCCATCACGGCTTTCACCTGCGCGAGGCGGACATCCATGTGGAAATCGTCCACCCGCTCACCGGCGCGCCCCTGCCGGACGGCCAGACCGGTGAGGTGGTGGTGACCACCCTTGCCTCGGAAGCCATGGTGCTGCTGCGCTACCGCACGGGCGACGCGGCGGCCATCCTGCCCCCGCCCTGCCGTTGCGGCAGCCCGCTGCGGCGGCTGGGGCCGGTGCGGGGGCGCATCCGCCGCTACGGAAACCACTGGGACATCATCACCCTTGCCAAGGGGGTACGACCATGACGCAATTCTTTGGACAACTGGCCGACGCGCTGGAGCGCGACGGCGTTGCCGTGCTGGCCACCATCGTCACGGCGGAAGGGTCCGCCCCGCGCATGGCCGGTGCGCGCCTGTTCGTGCGCGGCGACGGCCAATCCTTCGAGGGTACCGTGGGCGGGGGCATCCTGGAAGCCCGCGTGCTGGATGCCTGCCGCGCGGCCCTGGGCGACGGGCTGGCCCGGTTGCTCACCTTCGACCTGTCCGCCGACGAGGCCGCCGGGTCGGACATGATCTGCGGGGGCAGGGTGCGCCTGTATGTGGAGCCGTTGCGCGCCGCATCCTGCCCGCAGCTGGCCCCGCTGCTGCGCGAAACGGACCGCCTGACCATGCAGGGGCGGCGCTGCGTGCTGGTCAACGTGCTGAGGCCCGACGCCGCGCCCGACTGCCGCCGCCTGCTGCTGGCGGGCGAGGGGGCGTCGGCGGAGGCCAGCGGCGACCTGGCGCTGGAGCCGGGGGCGCTGGCCGAACTGCGCGGCGCCGTGGCCATGGCCAGCGGGCCGCTGTGCGTGGAGGCGGGGGGCCTGCCCCTGCTGGCCGACCCGGTGGCCTCGCCGGGGCGGGTGGTCATTGCCGGGGCCGGACATGTGGGGCGGCAGGTGGGCCTGATGGCTTCGCTGGCCGGGTTCCGGGTCACCGTGCTGGACGACCGACCCGATTTCGCCAAAGCCGATCGGTTGCCCGGCGCGGACGAGGTGCGTTGCGTCACGCCCGGCGGTGACTGGCTGGCGGACCTTGGGGTGCACGAGGACTGCTACGTGGTCATCGTCACGCGCGGGCACCGCAACGATGGCGAAGTGCTGGCCAGCGCCCTGCGCACCCCGGCCCGCTACGTGGGCATGATCGGCAGCCGCCGCAAGCGCGACGCCGTGTACCGCAGGCTGGAAGAGGCGGGCACCCCGCGCGCGGCCATCGAACGGGTGCATTCGCCCATCGGGCTGGACATCGGCGCGGAAACGCCCGAGGAAATAGCCGTGAGCATCGTGGCGGAACTGGTGCAGGCGCGGACCGCCAGCCGGGTGCGCCATTCCATTCCGCCCATGCAGCCCTGAAACCATGCAGGCTGATACCGCCGCAAGGCGCGGCTGATCGTTGTCCAATACGGAGCGAGGAATGCCATCTGAAGCGGCGAATGATTCGACGGTTTCGATAACGAATGGACTAACAATCGAAAGTGCCGAACACTCAAGAGAGGGAGCGGCCATGCAGGCCGTTGCACCCGGCGTGGTGGCACCCTCGTCGTCCCCGCTCCCCGTGTTCCCGCCGTTCCCTGTCGTCGGCGTGGTGCTGGCGGCGGGTGCGTCGTCGCGCATGGCGCCGGACTTCAAGCCGCTGCTGGACCTGTGCGGCGCCACGGTGCTGGCCCGCTGCGTGGCCATGTTCCGGCAGGCGGGCGTGGCGGATGTGCTGGTGGTCACCGGGCATCGCGCGGATGAGGTGGCAGAGGAGGCCGTGCGGCTGGGCGCGGCCCCTGTGCACAACCCGGCTTGGCGCGAAGGGGGCATGTTCTCCTCGGTACGCGCGGGGCTGGAGGCCGTGGTCCGGCGCGGCAGCGAAACTGGCGGGGCTGGCGGGTCTGATGGGACTGGGGGAGCAGGGGCCTTGCTGTTGCCGGTGGATGCCGCGCTGGTGCGCCCCCTGACCGTGCGCCTGCTGCTGGAACGCGCCGCCGTGCATCCGGACCGGGTACTGCTGCCGGTGTTCGACGGGCAGTGGGGGCATCCCCCGCTGCTGCCTCCATCGGTATTGCCGATCATTCGGGCCGACAGCGGCGAGGGCGGCCTGCGCGGCGCGCTGCACCGGCTGGGGCCGCAGGTGCTGGAAGAGAGCGGCGTGCCCGACAGGTTCATCCTGCGCGACATGGACACGCCGGAGGACTACCGCGCGGCTTGCGCCGATTGGTCCACCCGCGCCGTGCCCACCCCGCAGGAGGCGCGCGTGCTGCTGGCGGTGCGGGCCGTTCCGCCCGGCGGCATCGCCCATGCCGAAGGGGTGGCCGCCGTGGCCGTGCGCCTGGCCGATGCCTTGAACGTTGCGCGCGGGATGGCCGGGACGGACGACGTTTCGGGCGGGCAATCCGGCACGAGCGCGCGGCTGGATCGTGACCTGGACAGCGACCTGGACCGCGAACTGACCGAGGCCGCCGCCCTGCTGCACGACATCGCCAAGGGCCAGCCCCGCCACGAGGCCGCCGGGGGTGCGCTGCTGCGCGACCTGGGTTTTTCCGGCGTGGCGGATAGCGTCAGCGCGCACAGGGATACCACGCTTGCCGACGGTCAGCCCCTGACCGAGCGGGAAGTGGTCTACTTCGCGGACAAACTGGTGCGCTGCCATACCGTGGTGGACGTGGAGAGCCGCTTTGGCGAGAAGCTGGCCCAATGGCGCCACGACCCGGAAGCGGCCAGCGCCATAGAAGGCCGGATGCGCCGGGCGCTGTCACTGCGCGCGCGCATCGAGCGGGAGGCCGGCCGGACACTGACGGACATCCTGCATCCGTTGGCCGTGGGCCAGCCCGCATGGGAACCGACGGCTGGCGTGTCCGGGCAGCCCGGAGAGACCGGGCAGGCCGCCTCGTGTGCCGCCAACGCGTCCGACAGTGCGCCCGCGTCTCCGGCACACGATCCCGCGCGGGAACCGGCAGGGGGCGGCAATCACCCATGACCGTGCCGCCAGCCCCCATGCCAGGCACTCCACCCGTGTTCCTGCCGAATATTCCGCCCCCCGTCCTGCCGGACATCCTGTTGTTCCGCCATGCGGCCACGGACATGGGCGACGGCCCGCGCCGGTACATCGGCCGCACCGAGGTCTCCCTGTCCCGCGAGGGCCGCGCCCAGGCGACGGCATGGCGGGCACATCTGGCCGCGCTGGATGTGGTGGGGGCCTATGCCTCGCCGCTGGAACGTGCGCGGGAAACGGCCCGGCTCATGCTGGGACAGAGTGGTGCCCCAGATGTGGGCGGGGGCGGCGCGGGGCACGGCGGCACGCCACGCGCATCGGGCGCACGGGGCACGCCGGACTCGGCGGATGCCCTCGGTACATCAGGCACGCCATGCGTGCCGAACGCATCGGGCGTTCGGGGCACAACATCCATTCCGCTCACCATTCTGGACGACCTGGCAGAGATGGACCTGGGCGACTGGGAAGGGCTGGTGCAGATGCAGGTGCAGGAGGCCTGGCCCGACGCTTACGCCCGGCGCGGGAGAGAACCCTGGACCTTTCGCCCGCCGGGGGGGGAATGCTGCGCGGATGTGGCCGCTCGCGGCCTGCGGGCGCTGGCCGCCATGTGGCGGGACTGGACCGGAAAGGGGGGTAGGGTCGTAGAGACGACATGTGCCGAAAGGCGAACCGGGCAGCAACCCCCTTCGGACAGCAGCACCGGGCACGATCACGTCCCCTGCATCGTGGCCGTAAGCCACGCCGGACTGATCCGTTCGGTGTTGTGCGCGCTGGGCCATATGGGCCACGAAGAACTGCTCACCCTGCCGCTGCGTCATCTGCACTGCGTGCGCCTGCGCGGCCATGAACCCGATGGTGGCGGTACTCCCGCAACGATTTCAGCGGGTTCAGGGGCTTCAGGGGCTTCTGCGGTATGGAGGGTGGTGTCGCCGGACTGGTGGCCATAGGCATCACGCACACCCAAGCCGTCATGGCATGGCGCCAGCCGCACCGGCCCCGCCCGTTTCCACCTGGCCCCACCCGTCTGTGACCCTGTGGACCCTGCGGGGCCTTGCGGCTGGCGCAGGAATTGCGGCACGCCGGGCGCCACGGTCTGGCTGCGCTCCGGCGGGGGTACCGCCGTGCTATTCCATGTCGTCCACGGACAGGATTTCCCAGCGCGAATTGTCCGCCGCCACGCGGAAGGTGGCCACGGCGCGGGCGCCGCATGAGCGGCAGATGAGCACCCGGCGGTGCTCGCCGTTCTTCTGGCCGGCCCACGAGGTGTCCGGCGGGCCGAAGTGGCAGCGTGTGCAGCGAAACATGGGGGCGACGTTTATCTTGTGCAAAGTGAGATTGTCTGCTTCAAAGCTGGGCATGTGCAAACCTGTGCTCTTCGTTGGTCGTGTCGTCCGGGCGGCGCATGGTCCTGTGCCCGTATCTGAAGGGTAGGGCGACGCCGTACGAATCGGCATGTCGTAGGGATGCTGAACCGGAGTGTCATGTGTGCTATCCCCTTTCGATTTTCCGGTCAAGTATCAGAGAAATTTTCATCTGCAACTTTGCCGTGCAGTGGCGCCTCATTTTTTGCGGCAGGCCATGCAACAATGCGTATTAAACATTGCGGAACAGTAACGGATGAATGTCACGTGCGGCAGGGAAGGGCGAAAACGGCAAGCGGTGAAACGCACGCCCACGCGACGCAGACTATGCGTTTGCGCGCGGGGTGCGTTCTGGTATGGTGCCGATGCCCGCCGCAGCACGCCGGATGGCCGTTGCGCCGGAGTTGCCCCTTCGTTCATGAACCGTGACGCCTGCGAGTTCACATGCCATCTCCTTCTTCCGCTCCCTCGCCCGCTCCCGCTTCGCCGTCGGTGTCCGGCAGTGCCGCATCGGGTGGAACCGCACAGTCAGACCTCGGCAGGCTGGCCATCGACAAGACCGGCTGGCAGTCGCCCCGGCGTACTCCCCGGCGGCGTTGGCCGTGGCTGCTTGCCGCCGTGGTGCTGGCTGGCGTGGCCGTTGGCGCGCGGCTGCTGTTTCCGGCGGAACGGGAGGTGCGCCTGGCCGTGGTGGCCTGGGTGTACCCCAGCCAGTCCATGACCACGCTGGTTTCCAGCGGCTACGTCACCGCGCAGCGCAAGGCCTCGGTGGCGTCCAAGATCACCTCGCGTCTGGAATGGCTGGGGGTGGAGGAGGGCAGCGTGGTGACCGCCGGTCAGGTGCTGGCCCGGCTGGAAAGCGACGACGCTCGCGCCGCGCTGGACCGCGCCCAGGCCAACGAGCGCGTCGCACGGTCCGACATAGACCGGGCCGCCGCCGAACTGACGGACGCCAAACGCAACCACGCCCGCATGCGCAAGCTGCTGGCGGAAAACGTGATTTCCCGGTCCGACCTGGACACCGCGGAAACCCGCGCCCTCACGGCGGATGCCGCCGCCCGCGCCGCCCGCGACGGGCTGGCCGCCGCCACCGCCGCCCGGCGCGAGGCCGAGACGCAGTTGGAGTACACCTTCATCCGTGCGCCGTTCGATGCGGTGGTGCTGACCAAGAACGCGGACGTGGGTGACATCATCACCCCGCTGGGCGCGGCGGCCAACGCCAAGGCCAGCGTGGTGACCATCGCCGACATGGGATCGCTGCTGGTGGAAACGGACGTCAGCGAATCCAGCGTGGGCCGGGTGAAGCCCGGCGCCCCCTGCGAAATCGCCTTGGATGCCCTGCCGGACGAACGCTTCGTGGGCCGGGTGCACATCATCGTGCCCACCGCCGACCGCAGCAAGGCCTCGGTCATGGTCAAGGTGGCCTTCGACGTGCTGGACCCGCGCGTGCTGCCGGAAATGAGTGCCCGCGTGGCCTTTCTGGACCGCCAGCCCTCCGACGACGAACGCCGCCCCCGCCCGGCCGTGCCCGCCACCGCCGTGCGCGGCGAAGGCGATGCCCGCGCCGTGTTCGTGGTGCGCGATGGCCGGGCGCTGCGCACCCCGGTGCGTACCGGCATGGCCCTTGGGGATGCGGTGGAACTGCTGGATGGTCCCCCCGTGTCCGATTCCGGTCCCGTGTCCGGTCCCGGTTCTGGGGCCGCGTCCGGTTCGGGGGCCGGGCTGGCCGTGGGTGACCGGGTGGTGGCGGACCCGCCCGCCGATCTGGCCGACGGAGCCCGCGTGCGGATGCAGCCATGAACCGCGCGCGGGAGTCCTCCGTTCCTCCTCGCTCCGCCGAGCAGGGCGGCACGCCGGACATGGATGCCGCGCCCGGCGCCGCTTCCGGCACCGCGCCCTTCCTTGCCCAGTCGCGCACGGCCAGCCCACCCATCCTTCTCCAGTCCGTTTCCAAGGCCTACCGGCGCGGCGCGCAGGTGGTGCCGGTGCTGACCAGCGTGAACATGGCCGTGGCCCCCGGTGAGTTCCTGGCGCTGATGGGACCGTCCGGCTCCGGCAAATCCACGCTGCTCAACCTCATCGCGGGCATCGACAGGGTGGACGCGGGGTCCATCCACGTGGGCGAAACGGACATCACCACCCTGGACGACGCGGACCTGGCCCGCTGGCGCAGCCGCAGCGTGGGGTTCATCTTCCAGTTCTACAACCTTATCCCGGTGCTGAACGCGCTGGAAAACGTGGAACTGCCGCTGCTGCTCACGCCCCTGTCCGGACGCGAGCGGCGGGAGCGGGCGCGCACCGCGCTGGCCATGGTGGGCCTGTCCGACCGCATGGACCACTACCCCGGCCAGTTGTCCGGCGGGCAGCAGCAGCGCACCGCCATTGCGCGCGCCCTGGTGGCCGACCCGGACATCCTGGTGGCCGACGAACCCACCGGCGACCTGGACCGCGTGTCCGCCGGAGAAATCCTGGACCTCATGAGCGGGCTTAACCGCACCATGGGCAAGACCATCATCATGGTCACCCACGACCCGCGCGCGGCGGAACGGGCGGGGCGCGTGCTGCTGCTGGAAAAGGGCGAACTGGCCGATGCTCACGCTTAGATTCGTGCTGCGCAACCTGGCCCGGCACCCGCTGCGCAACGCGCTGACGGTGCTGGGCATAGCCATTTCCATCATGGCCTTCGGCCTGCTGCGCACCACGGTGGAGGCCTGGTACGTCGGGGTTTCCGCCTCGGCGGCCAACCGGCTGGTCGCCCGCAATGCCATCTCGCTGGTGTTTCCTCTGCCCATCGCCTACGCGGGCAAGATCCGCGCCGTGGAAGGGGTGACGCATCTTTCGTGGGGCAACTGGTTCGGCGCGTACTACGTGGACGAGAAGAACTTCTTCGCCAATTTTACCGTGGACATGCGCAGTTATCTGGACCTGTACCCGGAATACGTCATCCCCGACGACCAGAAAGCCGCCCTGCTGCGCGACCGCAAGGGCATGGCCGTGGGACAACGGCTGGCCCGGCGCTTCGGCTGGAAGCCGGGCGACACCGTGCCGCTGAAGGGCACCATCTATCCCGGCGACTGGAATGTGGTGGTACGGGCCATCTACACCGGACGCTACCCCAACACCGACGAGACGCAGGCCTTCTTCCACTGGGAATACCTGAACGAGCGGATGAAGGTGGAGCAGCCCGCCCGTGCCGACCGCGTGGGCTTCTACATGATCGGGGTGGACCGGGCCGAGAACGCGGCCCGCGTGGCGGGTGACATCGACGCGCGGTTCCGCAATTCGCTGGCGGAAACCCTGACCGAGACGGAACAGGCCTTCCAGATGGGGTTCATCTCCATGAGCGAGGCCATCATCATGGCCATCCGGCTGGTGTCGGGCATCGTCATCGTGATCATCATGGCGGTGGCGGCCAACACCATGGCCATGTCCGCCCGCGAGCGCATGGGCGAGTTCGCCACCCTGAAGGCGCTGGGCTTTGGCGGCGGCTACGTGGCCCTGCTGGTGACGGGCGAGGCGATGGCCCTGTCGCTGCTGGGCGGCGCGGCGGGCTGCGCGCTGTCCGTGCCGGTCGCGTGGGTCATCGCCCATGTGCTGGGCGACTATTTTCCGGTGTTCCTGCTGTCCGGCGAGACGCTGGCCCTGCAAGGTGCCGCTGCTGCGGTGGTGGGGCTGGTGGCGGGCGCGGTGCCCGCGTGGCGGGCGCGGCGGGTGCGCATTGCCGACGTGCTGGGAAGGTAGGGGAACGGCATGGCCTCGCTCTTCTCGTACAGCCTGCGCAACATGCTGGCGCGTCGCCTGACCACGGCCCTTACCGTGGGGGGCATGGCGCTGGTGGTGTTCGTGTTCGCGGCCATGCTCATGCTGTCCGAGGGGTTGCGCACCACCCTGGTGCTTACCGGATCGCCCGACAACGTGGTGCTGCTGCGGCAGGGGGCCAAGGCCGAAATGGAAAGCTCGGTGGACCGCGACCAGGCCCCGCTGGCGGAAAGCCTGCCCCAGGTGGCCCGCGCCGCCGACGGCGGGCCGCTGGCCGCGCGCGAACTGGTGGTGCTGATCACCCTGAACAAGCGCGGCACCACCAAGCCGTCCAACGTGGTCATCCGGGGCATCGGCCCCCATTCGCTGGAGCTGCGCCCGCAGGTGAAGCTGAAGGAAGGGCGCATGCCGCGCTTCGGCACGTCGGAGATCATCGCCGGGGAAAGCATTGCCCGGCGGTTCAGCGGCACCGGCATTGGCGAAAGCCTGCGTTTCGGCCTGCGCGACTGGACCGTGGTGGGCATTTTCGAGGCCGGGGCCACCGGCTTCAGCTCGGAGGTGTGGGGCGACGTGGACCAGTTGATGGCTGCCTTCCGCCGTTCGTCCTATTCCGTGGTGGTGGCGCGCATGAACGAACGCGGCGGGTCCGAGGGAACGGGGGGGCTGGACGGTCTGCGCGCGGGCCTGGCGGCGGACCCGCGCCTGCAACTGGAAGGCAAGCGCGAGACCCGCTTCTACGAGGAACAGTCGGAAATGATGGCCAAGTTCCTTGGCGTGCTGGGCACCATGCTGCCCGCCATCTTCTCGCTGGGGGCCATCATCGGGGCCATGATCACCATGCACGCCGCCGTGGCCAACCGGGTGCGCGAGATAGGCACGCTGCGGGCCATCGGCTTTCAGCGCCGGGACATCCTGCGGGCCTTTCTGCTGGAATCGCTGCTGCTGGGCGGCAGCGGCGGGGGCATTGGCCTGCTGCTGGCCTCCAGCCTGCAATGGGTGACCATATCCACCATGAATTTCCAGACCTTCTCGGAACTGGCGTTCAGCTTCACCCTCAGCCCGCGCATTGCCGTATGGTCGCTGCTGTTCGGCACGGGCATGGGCTGCCTGGGGGGCATCCTGCCTGCCATCAAGGCTTCGCGGCTGGTTATCGTAGACGCGCTGCGCGCGGCCTGATCCGGTAATCGCGCTGCGCGGCCTGATGCGTTAATCGCGCTGCGTACTGCCTGGTGTGGTCGTCGTGCGGTATTGCACCCCGTTTTGGTAGGATTTATGCTTCATTACAGATGAATATGTTTGTATTTCATTGGGTTGCTACAGGGTTGAAAGGCCTGGCAACAAGCAGCGAGAAACGGAAGCCTCTGCGGAATGGCAAGGCACGCGAAAGCGCCGGAATCATGGATTCCGGCGCTCCTGTTTTTTATCATGCCGTAATTAAACGCTATATTTTTTGAGGAAATTTTCGATAGTCCCGTTGACAATATCACACCAGCTAGGTAGGAAATAACCCATACCAGCACGGTAGGAATTAACGGAACACGCGGACTGCCACCCGCGCCTCCGTGCCGGGGACTGAAGGCTTACGTTGGATCATGCTGGGCTTACGCGGAACCATGCCCCCGCGTTGCCCGGTTACCGGAACAAGGCGAAGAGGTTTCCCAAGTTGGCCCGGCGGTGCTGCCGCCGCGGCACCCGCAACCGGATGGCGCCGGAGGCGGGGGCCACCACGAAAGCACCGGGGCAGGATTTCCCAACCTTTCAGTACACAGGGGCAAGCCAATGCAAGTTCAGGAGATGTTCGCGATGGCTGAGGCGGGCGACGCAAGCGCCCAGTTCAATCTTGGCATGCTGTACTACGAAGGCAACGGCGTGGCGCAGGACTTCGGCAAGGCCGCCCAGTGGCTGGGCCGCGCCGCCAGGGCGGAGCACCACGAGGCACTCAACTTCTACGGCGTGCTGCACGCCACCGGCAAGGGCGTGGCACAGGACTTCGGCAAGGCACTGGAACTGTTCCGCAAGGCCGACAAGTGCGGCTACAACTGCGAACCGGTGTACGACGATCTGCCCACCGACTTCCGCGACAAGCAGTATGGCATGGAACTGGTGGCCGCCAAGCGCGACTTTGTCCGCAAGGCGCGCCTGCTGGCCGCCGAGGCCCGCTGCAACGTGGGTCTTGCCTACCACGGCGAGGCCACCGACGCCACCTCGCGCAAGGTCGCGCGCGAACTGTTCCTCAGCGCGGCCACCCTGGGCAATGGCAAGGCCATGCACCTGCTCGGCACCATGTGTCGTGACGGTGCGGGCGTGCCCGCCAGCGAGGTGCGCGCGTACATGTGGTTCGACCTGGCCGTGACGGCGGGTTTCGCCAAGGCCGGAGATGCCCGGCGCGAACTGATAGACAGGATGAAGGACAAGGACGTGGCGCGGGCCGAAAAGCTTGCGGCGCGCTGGCTGCGTTGTTTCCCGCTGCCGGAGGGTGCGGCCCAGTAACCGGTGGCAGGCGGCGCGGCGGCGGGGATGGCAACCCCCGTGTTGCCGCGCCGCCGGGCTAAGGCCGCGCGCGGCGGTTTCCACCTCCTTGCGCCGCAACCGTGGCCGATGCACGCAATGCGCGGGGCTCCCTGCCGAAAGGCACGGGGCCCCGCAGTTTTTGGCGCATCCGCACAGAGCATGTCCCCTGTGTGGGGTACGCAAATCCTACGGTGCAAGTATGAATTTGACCAATTTGGTCCGAATTGCGCAGGTGAACCGGTATCGAGGTGCAGCGGTGCTATCGATTCGGTGGAGATGGGGAGCCGGAGGAGGATGGCTCACCTGCGCAGGTAGGGGCAGATAAAGGCGGGTAGGGGCGGGGAAGCAAACGGCTGCGCGGCAGTGCTGCCGTGCTGGCAACTCGTGGACTGGCGGCGACCCGGCGGAGACGTGTCCGCCGCTCCGTCGCATCGTCCCTGCGGTGGAGCTAGGCTTGCGCCGGAACGGACCTGCGGATGATGTCCAGCAGGGCGGCGGGCGCCACCGGTTTCTGGTGGGTGGTCACGCGGCGAGCCAGGCGCGCCGGGCGCGGACCCACGCCACTCACCACAACCACGGGGGTTTCACGCAGGGCGGGGCTGCGGCGCAGCCGGGCGTAGAACACCGTGCCGCCGGGGCTGGGCAGGTCCATTTCCATGGTGATCACATCGGGACGGAAGCTGGCGGCGGCCTCCAGCGCCTCTGGCGTAGAGGCGGCTGTGCGCACGGCGTGCCCTTCCGCCGTCAGCAGACCGGCAAGGCGTTCGCGCTCGGTCGGGTCGTTGTCAACGACGAGTACGCGACGGCGGGTGGCACTCATGTTTGGCGCGGACATTGATAACTCCTTCACAAGATGGGTGTAAAAAGGACCCGCCGTGCCAAGGGGGGCAACGGCGGGTCCGTTCAATGTCGCTAGTCGTTCTTGGCCGGGGCGTGCGAAGCGCAGCCGCAGGCGCAGCAGCCGTCGCCCTTCAGCGCGCCGAGGCCCTTCAGCACTTCCATGGCGACACCAAGGCCTTCCTTGGCTTCCTTGGAACCGAGGGCGCCGACCATGCCGAACATGCCCACGGGCTTGGCCTGCGACAGGTCCAGCTTGGCCAGCATGTCCACCGCGCGGGCCAGGAAGACCTGCACGTTGGGATCGGCCAGCTTTTGCAGCAGCACGGTCATGAAGGCGAGCGCGTCGCCCATCTTCTCGATGCCTTCGGGGGTGTTGGCGTCCAGCACCTTGCCGCCCGCGCCCTTCAGGGCCGACAGCTTGGCGAACACGCCGTCCTGCTCCCACTTGCCAAGCCCCTCGATGATGTGGGGCCAGGTGGGGGCCACCGCCGGGTGCATGGTGCGCCACAGGTCGATGAGGTTTTCCAGCTGGTCGAGGCAGTAGTTCAGGTTGGGGACGCTACGCAGCCCACGGCGCAGCAACTCGAAGATGTCGTCGAGATGCACCCGGCCGTGCACGTCCTGCAATTCTTCCACCATCAGGCGGAAGGCGTGGTTGCCGATGGGCGTCACTTCTTCGATGAAGTATTTGGTGCCCATCGCGCGCTCGTGCAGGAAGGCGATCCGCTCTTCCATGGCCTCGAGGCGCTGGAGAATGAGTTCTTCGTTGGTCATTTGCGCCTCCGGCTTACTTCTTCCGCATCAGGGAAGTGTCCTTGCCGTGCAGGTACATGTTCGGCTCGAACGGCAACTCGTGACCCTTCAGCATCAGGCTGTAGTACACCCACTTGAACATCAGCTTGCCCCAGTAGTTGATGTGGCTTTCGCCCAGCAGCGCGCAGGGGCCCACGCCGGGGAAGGGGAACATGCCGGGCAGCGGTTCCACGTCGTAGCTGAAGTCGATGAGCGAGGCCTTTTCGTAGCCGGTCACGATGAAGCAGGTGGAGTGACCGTCGAAGTGGTGGTAGTGCTCGCTGCCGTCGATGTCGGACATCAGGTTTTCGGCGATGATGTCGGCCTCGTAGTGGGCCACGGAACCGGCCTTGGAGGTCGGCACGTTGGTGGTGTCGCCGATGACGTACATGTTGGGGTACTTCTTGGACTTCAGGGTGCCCTTGTCGGTATCCATGAAGCCCATGGGATCGGCGATGTCCGAATCGATCAGGAACTGCTGGCCCATGTTCGGGGGAATGGTGACGAGCAGATCGTAGTTGATCTCGTCGCCGGTGACGGAGGCGATGGTCTTGTTGCCCGCGTCAACGCTGTCCACCACGAAGTTGGGGGTAACCTTGATGTTCTTCTTCTCGCACAGTTCACCCAGGATCTTGGCGGCCACCGGCTTGGTGAAGGCGCCGGTCAGCGGGGTGACCAGTTCGATTTCGATGTTGTCGCGCACGCCCATCTTGGTGAAGTACCAGTCGGCCAGGTAGATGAACTCCAGCGGCGCGACGGGGCACTTGATGGGGGTTTCGCAGATGTGGTGGACGAGGCGGCCCTTCTTGAAGTTCTTCAGCTTGGGCAGCAGGGCGGCGGCGCCGTCGGGGGTGTAGAAGTCGTGGATGTTGCCGCGCCAGTCGTCCAGCAGGCCTTCCACTTCGTCGGGGGCGATGCGGCAACCGGTGGCGATGACCACCCAGTCGTAGCTGTACTTGCCGCCTTCACAGGTGACCACCTTCGCTTCCGGATCCACGTTGGTGATGGTATCCTTCACGAAGTTGACGCCGCGGGGGATGAAGTCCTTCTTGGGCTTCTCGCAACCCTTGGGGGTGTCGATGCCGAAGGGTATGAACAGCCAGCCGGGCTGATAATGGTGAGTGAGGTCGCGGTCGATGACCGTGATCTCCCATTCACGCTCGCTGAGCTTTTTCCTCATTTTGGTGGCGAGCATGGTGCCGCCGGCACCTGCCCCAAGAATGAGCAGTTTCTTCATGCCAGGTTACTCCTTCACTTATTGGCTTTGGTGAGAGCAGATTCGGGTATTGCAGCCCCGCAGGGCACGGGGCGTTCTGCCGTATCGCGGCGTGTTCAGCGGCTTGTTGCCGTTCAGCTTGGGCTGGGGAGCGGGACGTGCGTCCGTGTCCCCGTCGGAGGCCATGTGGGCGCAGTCGTCGGGACGTTCGGCGCCGTGCATGATGTCGGTAAGGGTGAACTGGTCCAGGGTTTCTTCCAGGGCCTTGGCGGCGCTGGTCCAGGCGGCCTTGCAGCGGCAGGGGGTGTCGTCGCAGTCGGCACCCACGCAGCAGTTGGGCGGCTGTACGCCACCTTCAACCACCCGCAGCACGTCGCCCAGGGTCACGTCGTCGGGGTTCATGGTCAGCACGTGGCCACCGGCGGCACCGCGTACGCTGCGGACCATGCCCGCCGTGCGCAGCTGGCGGATGATCTTTTCGATGAACTTGACGGAAATGCCCGTGTGTTCGGCAAGTTCGGAGGCGGAAAGGGGTCCGTCCTGCGGGCAGTGCAGGGCAAGGTTGACCAGCAGCCGGGATGCGTAATGCACCGTGGAGGAAATTCTCATGCCGTTCTCCAGTGCCTGTGCGGGGGGCGAGGGCGGCGCGCCGGGGCGCGGTGGGGCTGTTGACCGGGAGATTCCGGGGTTGATCGTATGTATATTGATGCAATTTTGTTTCTGTTAATCCGAATCCTTTCGAATCAGATTAATTTCGTATGAATTAAACCCATCCGAATTTAGGTGTCAAGCACCCCCCGAAAAAAGGGGGATTTTTCAACACTTTGAATTCATAGTGTTATTTTTGGATTGTGAAAAATATTTCTTGTTTGGCTTGCGCCAGGTGAGCAGGGGCCACGTACGGACGGGGGCAGGCGTGCCCCTTTCGGGTTGTGAGGCGTGGACCAGCGTCGCGGTGGCGGTATGGCATGGAGGCCGGGAAGGCGTGAATGCATGGGGGCCAAGGCGGGTACCGAACACGGTGAAGGAAGGAAATGCGTCGCTTGCACTATCTTTCTGAGCATTCACTGCTTTTTATGAGAGCATATTTTTCATGCACGCGTGAGAGCGTCACTTTATATATTGAAAACTGATTGTTTTTATTTACTCATTTTCATTTTTTCCAAGGTTAATGGATACTAACATCCTGACGTTTCAGCCGATTTTCAGCATGTGCAGTGAAAGCGAATTTTTTTAATTCCTATTGACAAAGGAGGATATTTTCTGTAAGAAGTTTCCCATACTTATGTAATAGCTCACTCTTTTTACGCCGTTTCGTGTGATGCGGCGTCGAGTGACGGGCGCGGGACCCAACATCATGAAGCTTGCAGCAAAGACACGATACGCGGCGCGCATCCTTCTTGCTTTGGCCATGCACGGCGAAGAGGCTCCCATGACCACCACGGCGCTGTCCCAGCACACCGGCGTGACGGTCCAGTTCATCGAACAGATCCTCAAGACCCTGAAGCGCGGCGGGTTGACGCGCAGTTCTCGCGGGGCCTCTGGCGGGCACATGCTGGCCCGCACCCCCGAAGAGATCACCCTGGGCGAGATCGTGCGTCTGATGGAAGGGGGCATCCAGCTTACCGTCTGCTGCTCCGGCGATGCCAATGCCTGCGCCCGGCGGGCCTCGTGCCTGACCAGATCGGCCTGGGTGCGTGCGTCGCAGGCGCTGGAACGTTCGCTGGAAGAGACCACCCTGGCCACCCTCATGGAGGGTGATCAGCCCCTGGCCCCCCACGACGAGGCGGTCTGTCGCACGGCGGACGACGATGCTTCCACCGCGAAGCGTACCGCCGTCCGCCGACCGGCCCGTCCGGTGAGCCCTGCCGAACTGTACTGATCGCGGCGCACCGATATGTGAAGATATCGGCCCGGCAAGGGCGATTTGTCGGAAAATGCGCGGTCGGCCTTGTTGTCGTGTTTGGCTTTGCCGGGCCGTTGCGGTTCCGCCCACCACCTTGCCGGGTGGGTTGCGTGCAGCTACCTCGTCTGCCTCGCCTCCCGGACTTTCATGTTTGTCGTTACTGCCCTGTCGCGGGGCTCCCAGCGTTAGGCCGCCGGTTTCCCGGCGGCTTCTTTTTTTCAGGGTGACGAATGCATCCCCGTACCCATGGCGCCAGCGACCGTGCCCGTGCCCTGGCTGCGGCTGCGTCGAAAGTCTATCTCGGCGTGCTTCTTGCAGGATTTCACGGCGCCAGCAATGCGCGCGGGCATAATCTGCCGGGAGACGGCCTGTGTCCGGTTGTCGCCGTGCATGATGATTTTCTGAACATACAGCGTATTGCATACGTGCTTCGCTGGGATGCATGCGGTTTGCCGCCCCCGGTGAAATGCGATACGGGAGAGGCCCGGCGCGCCATCACGCCTGCCGGTTCAATTTTTCGACAGGTTTAGACAGGGCCAGGGGGTTCCGGATGCTCAAGAATTGCAGTCTGTTCATGAAGCTCAGCCTGGGGTTCGGCTCGCTGCTGCTCATCGTGGCGGGGGTGGTTGCCTTTTCGTGGCAGCAGCAACAACACTTGCTGCGCCAGTCGGAGGTTACGGGCAACACGCAGGCGCTGGTGGCGGGCATGGAACATTCACGGGTGGAAATCCTGTATTACCTGCTCAACCGGGGCCGGGAGCACGTGCAGGCCTTCGAGACGCAACACGGCAGGGATGCCGAGGGCATTGCCGCGTTGCGCGAACGCCTTGCCGCCGACGGCGTGCGCGGGGGAGGCCTGGATGTGCTGGGTCCCATGCATGCCGACTATCGGCGCAAGTTCCTGGAACTGGACGGTGTGCTGACGCACCGCGAGCAGACCATCAGGAACGCCGTGCAGGCTGCCAACGCCCTTCAGGAAGGGGTGGAGCGGCTGCACGCCGCACGCCTGAACGCCATCGTGCAAACCAATCCTTCGCTGGCGCCCCGGCGCGACGAATTGCAAACCCTGGTCACCCTGGAAACGGAATTTCTCCAGTCGCGGGTGGACGTGCTCTATTATCTGTGGCGGGGCGATACGGATTCCCTGTCCCGCGCCCGCATGCGCCTGGACAAGGCCATATCCGCGGCATCCGGACTTTCCGCCAGCGAGGGCTCCGGCGAAAACTGGAAGCTGGCCTCCGCGGTGCTGGCCAGCGCGCGGGGGTACCGCGAGCAGGTGGAGCAACTGGTCAAGGATGAGACAGAGCGCGAAACCCGGCTGTCGGGCATGGCCAGCGTGGCCGAGGGCGTGCGCAGCACCGTGGTGGCGGTGAAGGACGCCCAGCAGGATCGCATGGAAGACGAGGTGCGCCGCGCGTCGGTGATCTCGCTGGGGGTTGCCGGCGGTGCGCTGGTGCTGGGGTTGCTGTTCGCCATCCTCATCGGCAAGTCGGTGCGCGGGGGCATTGCCCGCGCGGCCGCCGTGGCCGAGGCCGTGGCCCAGGGCGAGACCTCGCTGGAAGTCGAGGTGGAAGGCTCCGACGAAGTGGGCAGGCTGCTGCAAGCCATGCACGAGATGCTTCTGGCCGAGCGCCGCGTGGTGGAAACGGCCCGCGAACTGGCCCGGGGCAACGTGGATATCGAGGTGGTCATGCGCGGCCCGCGCGACGAACTGATGCGTGCCCTGGGAGAGATGGTATCCGTCGAGCGTTCCATCTCGCGCAATGCCTCCACCCTGGCCACCGGCGATCTGCGCGTGTCGCTGGAGCCGCGCGGCGACAACGACCGGCTGCTGACCTCGCTGGGCAACATGGTGCACCGGCTGTCCGACGTCGTGCGCGACGTGCAGGTGGGCGCCGAGAACGTGGCGGCGGGCAGCGAGGAGCTGAGCGCCACGGCCGAGGCCCTTTCGCAGGGGGCCACGGAGCAGGCGGCCTCGGTGGAGCAGTGCTCCGCCTCCATGGAAGAGATGGTGGCGCGCATCGCCCAGAACGCCGAAAACGCCCGCACCACCGAATCCATCGCGGTGCGCGCGGCGGACGACGCCCGCGACTCGGGCACGGCGGTGGCCGCCACGCTGAAGGCCATGCGCGAGATCGCCAGCAAGATTTCCATCATCGAGGAAATTGCCCGGCAGACCGACCTGCTGGCCCTGAACGCCGCCATCGAGGCGGCCCGCGCGGGCGAGCAGGGTCGCGGCTTTGCCGTGGTGGCCTCGGAAGTGCGCAAGCTGGCCGAACGCAGCCAGGCCGCCGCTGCGGAAATCACCCGGCTGTCGGGGGCCAGCCTGGAAGTTTCGGAACGTGCGGGAGAACTGCTGGGCAAGCTGGTGCCGGACATCGAGCGCACTTCCGAACTGGTGCAGGAGATCGCCGCCGCCAGCATCGAGCAGCGCGAAGGCGCAAGCCAGGTCAATGAGGCCCTGCACATGCTCGACCAGGTCATCCAGCAGAACGCGGCGGCTTCCGAAGAGGTGGCCTCCACGTCCGAAGAACTGTCGGCCCAGGCGGCCCACCTGCAACGTACGGTGGCGTTCTTTCGCCTGGGGACGGACATGTATCCCAAGGTGCAACGGGTGCCGGGGCCACAGCCTTCGGCCATCCCCACCTTGAAGGACGGCGACCCGCGCAAGGTGCGCCTCGACCTCACGGATGATGCGGACGACACGGACGACCAGGATTTCGAACGCTTCTGACGCGTACAGCATACCGCATGCATACGGCGGGGTGGCTCCGGAAGCGGCGCCATTTCCGCACATTCAGACCGGGTACGGCGCAAGCCGCCCCGCACCGGAACCACGACGTGCAGCAGGGCAACAACAGACAGGCACCGCAGGACCATCCGCGCGGCAGGGAAGCGGCTGACCAGGCCCGCCAGGCAAGCCCGGCACTTCCGGGACCTGGTCCCCTGGCGCCCGTCCGCAGGCTGCTGGCCCTGACCCTGGGCGACGAGCGCTTCGCCCTCGACATCGGCGTGGTGCGCGAAGTGCTGGACTTCGGCGATCTGACCCGCATTCCCCGCATGCCGCGACATGTGCGCGGGGTGGTGAACCTGCGCGGCGCGGCCGTGCCGGTGGTGGATCTGCGCACCCGGCTCGGCATGGGGAGTGTCGCGCGCACCGTGCATTCGCGCATCGTCATCGTGGAGGTGCCCGCGCCCCCCGATGCGGGCGGCGGCATCACCCTGGTGGGCGCGCTGGCCGACGCCGTGCGCGAGGTCATCGAAATCGACGCCGTCGCCGTGGAACCGCCGCCACGCATGGGCACCCCCGTGCCCGCCGACGTGCTGGCCGGGATATTCCGCCACGAGGGGCGCCACATGCTGCTGCTGGACGCCGACCGCCTGTTCGACGACGAGGAGCCTTCGGGAGCCCCGGCGCCGATTCCGCCCCAATCCCCATCTCCGTCCCAGGCCCGGAATCCCTCCCGCCCCCTTGCCGATGGGCCGCCCGCCGACGGACAGCCGCACGCGCGTCCGGCCCGCGCCCATGGCACGCCGGGTACTTCCGCCCGCGTGGGCGGAGGTGGCGCATGAACCCCGGCGGCACCGCACGGCGCGTGTTCACCGAGGAAGCGCGCGACCTGCTCATCGACCTCGAAGAGGCGCTGCTGGAACTGGAATCGCACCCCGGCGATGCCGCGCTCATGGCGCGGGTGTTCCGCGCGTTGCATACGCTGAAGGGCACCGGGGCCATGTTCGGCTTCGACGCGGTGGCCCGTTTCACCCATGCGGTGGAAGACCTGTTCGACAACGTGCGCAAGGCCGGGGTTCCGGCCACGTCCGAGCTGCTGGCCCTTGGCCTGGATGCCAAGGACCACTTGCAGGAACTGCTGGAACAGGGGGCGTCGGCCCCGGTTGCGGCGGAACCTCCGTCGGCGGGCAGCGTCGAGGATGGCGCCGATGCGGACGGCGTTGCCGCGCGCGAGCGCGAACTGCTGGGCCGCATCGGCACGCTGGCGGCGCGGTGGGCCGCGCCCGTCGCCGCGCCCGTCGCCTTGCCCGGCTCCCTTCGGGCAATGGACGACGATGCCGCCGTTGCGGCGGGCACTTCACCCACCGCGCAACCGCAGGATTTTCCGACGGCCTCACCGGGGTCCATCCCCGCACCGTCCGGGCAGATGGCCACGGAACCGTCCGCCGCTTACGGGAGCTCTCCCCGCGCGCCCCGGGTGTACTGGCTGCGCTATGCCCCGGCGCCCGGCGCGCTGCGCCGGGGGCTGGATCCTTCCCGGCTGCTGGACGGGCTGCACGGGCTTGGCGCCCTGTATGTCTGGCCCCACTGCGAAATCGTGCCCGGGCTGGACGGACTGGACGCGGAAGCGGTGCACCTGCGCTGGGACGCCGTGCTGGTCACGGAACATTCGCTGGCCATGGTGCGCGAACCGTTCGCCACGCTGATGGACGAGGCCGGACTGGACGTGGTGGCGTTGGGCGAAGAGCGGTTGCTGCCTCCGCCGGAACTTTTGTGCCGCATCGCGGCACAGGGGGGCGTTGCCGATGCGACCGGACTGCTGGCCGCCGCCGGTGCCGGCGACGAGGCCCTGCGGGCGGTGCGCGGGCAGGGCGGGATTGGTGGAATCAGTGGGGCCGATGGCGATGTTCCGGGGGTACCCGAGGGCATGTCTGTCGCCGGTGCTTCGCAGGCGGCATCATCCACGTCCGCCGTTGTCTCCGCGCCCTGGTCCGTGCAGGAATGTGTCCCCCCGGCAGGTGACGATGCCGCTCCGGCGGGTACCCTGCGCCCCGGCGGCGACGAAGGTGCCTCCACCAGTCTGCGCGTGGACAGCGCCAAGGTGGACCGCCTGCTGGACAACGTGGGCGAACTGGTCATTTTGCAGGCGCGCCTGTCGCGCATCGCCACCGACCACGATGACCCGCGCCTGCGCGAACTGGCCGAAGGGCTGGAACGGCTGACCGAATCGCTGCGCGACAGCACCATGTCGGTGCGCATGGTACCCTTGGACGCCACCTTCCATGCCTTCCGGCGGCTGGTGCGCGATCTGGCGGCGCGCCTGGGCAAGGACGTGCGCTTCGTGGCAGAGGGCGGCGAGACGGAACTGGACAAGACCGTCATCGACCACCTGCGCGACCCCCTGCTGCACTTGGTGCGCAACGCCATGGACCACGGCGTGGAATCGGCAGAGGCGCGGCTGGCGGCGGGCAAGCCCGCCGAGTCGGTGCTGCGCCTGTCCGCCGCCCATGCCGGGGGCGAGGTGCTGATCACCGTGTCCGACGACGGCGCGGGCATCGACCTGGACAAGCTGCGCGCCGTTGGCGTGGCGCGGGGCCTGCTGGCCCCGGACGCCGACCCCGGCGAGGCGGAACTGTTGCAACTGCTGTTTCTGCCCGGCTTCAGCACGGCCAGCGGCGTATCCGACCTTTCCGGGCGCGGGGTGGGGCTGGACGTGGTCAGCACGGCCCTGGGGTCGCTGCGCGGCAGCGTGGACGTGGTCAGCAGGCGGGGTGAGGGCACGGCCTGGCGACTGCGCATCCCCCTTACCCTGGCCATCATCGATGGCCTTCGCGTGCGCGTGGGCGACGAGGCGTTCATCCTGCCCCTGACCCAGGTGCAGGCGTGCCTTGAACGCTTCGTGGACGGAGAGGCCGCCACGCTGGGCCTCATCGAATACCGCGAACGACTGGTGCCGTGCCTCAGCCTGCGCCGCTTCCTGGACGTGCCGGGCGAGCAGCCCGCCTACGAACGGGTCATCATCGCCAACGTGGACGGCCAGCCGGTGGGCTTTGCCGTGGACGGCGTGGCCGGGCTGGAGCAGGCGGTCATCAAGCGCCTGGGCGGCCCGTGCCGCCGCGCCGCCTGGATTGCCGGGTCCAGCGTGGACGCCGAGGGCGGCATATCGCTGATTCTCGACGCGGCCCAACTGGTGCGCGTGGCGCAGGGCATGCCGGAACGCTGACCGGTTCCGGCCCGGTCTGGCGCAATCCGGTCCAATCTGCCCCCGGCTGGTCTCGTTCTGCCCGGTCCGCGTGTCGGGCTGGGATTGCCCTTCCATTCCTGCCGAACGCAAGGCCCCCCGCGCCGCAACGCGGGGGGTGTCGCATTTAAGGACGGGGGAAAGGTGGCGGCTTCGATGCCCCGAATGCCGCCAGTCCGGTCAGTGCCGCCAGTCCGGTCAGTGCAGGGCGCGCATCTGGCACACTCCGCATTCCAGCACGTAGGCGTTGCCGGGAATGGCCTTGGCCAGGTGCTTGACGTGGGCGGCCCGCTCGCCGATCTCGTGCAGGTTGCTGCGCTCGTGGCAGTCCAGCACCGCCAGCGAGACGGAAACGAACGGAAAGCGCCGCTCCATGCCGTCGCGCCCGCGCGCGGTAATCCAGCCGCGCGCGATGTCCTCTCCGCAGTAGCACCCGCGCACCAGCCGCCCGAAGCAGCGCGTGGCCGCCCGGCATACCCGTTCCGCATGGCGGGGCGAGGTGATGCACACGAAGTCGTCGCCGCCGATGTGTGCCACGTAGTCGCCCTTGGCCCCGTGCCGCTGCACCGCCCACGACAGCACCTTGGCCAGCAGCAGGATGATCCTGTCGCCGTTCTTGAAGCCGTAGGTGTCGTTGTAGCTCTTGAAGTTGTCCAGGTCCGCGTACAGCAGCGAAAAGGGCTGCCCCCCGGCCAGGCGGGTTTCCAGTTCCTTTTCCAGCGCCACGTTGCCCGGCAGCCCGGTGAGCGGGTTGGTGCCCTTGGCCAGTTCCACCTGCACCTGGGCCAGCTTGTGCAGCAGCCGCTGCACCGAAACGATGCCCGTCAGCAGCCCGGCGCGGGTGATCATGATGTCGTCGTAGGCCTGCAACCGGCTGCGCGACATGGCCAGCCGGGCGGCGTCCTCCACGGGGGTGGTCTGCTCCATCACCAGCGGCTTGGTGTCCATGACGGCGGACACGGGCCGCTTGAAGTACAGCGCAACCCCGTACTGCGCCGAAAGCTGCCGATTGAGGTGGTAGTCCATGATCAGCCCCAGCGGCTTGCCGCGCTCGTCCGTCACGGCGATGCTGGTCAGCGGATCGGAGGTCTCGAACAGCTTGCGGACCTCGCCCGCCAGGGTGGTGGGGGGCACGGTGTGGGCCGGTTCGGCCAGTTCGCCCACCGGCATGGAGCAGGCAAGGCTGCCCACGCTGGGCAGTTGCGCCGTGGGGCGCAGTTCTCCGATGTCCACGTGGGTTTCCTGCTTGGGGTAGTCGGGGCGGCCCAGGTAGTAGCCCTGGCCGTAGTGCGCGCCGATGGCCATCAGGGTGGCGGCTTCCTCGCGGGTTTCGATGCCTTCCGCGATGACCCGCGAGCCGATCTTTTCGGCGAAGCTGACCAGGGTTTCCATCAGCGCGCGGCGCACCGGGTCGCGGTTGATGTTGCGGATGAGCGACATGTCGATCTTGATGAAGTCGGGCTTCAGTTCGGCGATGGTGGCAAGGCCGGAATAACCGGTGCCCGCATCGTCGATGGCCACCTTGAAGCCCTGCCCCCGGTAGTGCGACAGCGTCTTGTAGAACACCCCGAAGTCGCGGATGGAATGCCGCTCGGTGATCTCGAAGACGATGTTTTCCGGTGCAAGCCCCATGGCCCGCACCGCCTCCAGCGTGCTGCCGGGGGTGAAGCCGGGGTCGGTAAGGGTGCGCGGGTGGATGTTCAGGAACAGCTTCTGGTCCGGGGCCAGGGTGCCCGCGCAGGCAATGGCCCGTTCCCGGCAGATGCGTTCCAGCGCGAAGAGCATGCCCAGTTCCTCCGCGATGTCGAAGAGCATCATGGGCGAGTGGAAGGGCGTGTCCACCGGGCCCCGGCTCAGGGCCTCCCAGGCCATGATCCGCCCGGTGGGAAAGCGCACGATGGGCTGGTACAGGGTGCGGATGGCGTTGTCCTGCAACACGGCCTTGAAATCGCGCGCAAGGCGCAGGTCGGACAGGTCCAGTTCCTTGCGGGCCATGGTGCGCGCCTCGCGCACGGCCTGAAAGAATTCCTGGCGCGGTTCCGCGCCGGGGCGGCGGCGGTAGGTGGCGCAGCCCACGCCGATGTTCACCTCGCGCCCGGTCCAGCGCAGCACGGAATCCTTCAGATGATGCTGCAACTTCAGCTTCATGGTGAAGGCGGCGTCGGCCAGGCGTTGCGGGCGGGTGGCCGGTTCCGGCCAGAACACCAGGAATTCGCCGGATTCCAGCGGCAGCAGGTGATGCGCCGACGCGGGCTGGCCGCTCAGGCCGGGCACTGCCGCCCACAACCCTTCCACCAGCAGCGATTCGATGCCCGCGGTGATCTCTTCTCCGTACAGGTCGCGCACCAGCACGTGGTCCACCATGCGCACCAGCAGCATGTGCAGCGCCTCGTGCCGGGCCACCATGTCGCGTACCGAGGCATCCGTGGCGTGGACGGAATGGGCGTGGTGCGCGGAATCGGGAACGTTCTGGAAGGCTGCGGCGCCCGGTGAGGGTGGGGACAAGGCGTCTGGTGCGGCGCCAGCGGCGGCACCGGAGAGGGCGTCGGGAACTTCGAGCCGCGTGAAGACCGGCGGCGTGTTCACGGCGTGCAGGGCGCCCGGCGCCAGGTCGTTTGGATGCGGTGCGTGCCCCGGGTCGTCGCGCCTGCGGCCCAGCATTTCCAGAAACGGCTCCAGCCAGGTATGTTGCATGTATCCCCCCGGATACGTGACGGGCACGGTGCCGGATACGTGCCTGACATGGTGCGGAATGAGCGTTGCGCCGCGCCAGGGGTCCGGCCCTGTCCGCAGCGCGTTGCCGGTCATGCGGCGGCAGGCTGCATGGCGGCGTGAAAACCGCAACCGGGCTCGGACCGGTGAGTGTGTCGTCCGTTGCCCCTTCACCCGTGAAGGCGTGGTGACGGTTGCGTGACGCCGTGCGGCGCCGGGTTCGTCTCTCTGCGGGTAGTTAGCATGAAGATGCCGGTGACGGCGGTGACGGACACGTGACGATTTGCAGAAGCCCCGGCGCGGACCGGGCCCACATGTGGTGCGGTGGGGGGGGAGGCGAGGGAGGCAAGGGAGGCAAGGACGCGGGGGGAGGGCCGGGCGACCGGCCGGGCGACCGACTGGGCAACAGGGGAGCAACAGGGGAGCAACTGGGCGGGCGGGTACGGCGCGCCGTGCTGGCGCCGGGTCAGGTCAGGAGCAGGACAAGGTCAGGTCGGGGCACGAGCGGGGCAGGGGCGATACCGCAGGGGGCCGTACGGGATGGCATCAGGCCAGGGGCAGGCGCACCACGACCACCGCGCCGCCTTCCGGCGCTTCCTCGATGGTGATGGTGCCCTTGTGGTTGGTGACCACGATGAAGTAGGCCACGGACAGGCCAAGGCCGGTGCCCGCGCCTGCCTCGCGCGTGGTGAAGAACGGCTCGAAGGCCCGGCGGCGCAGTTCCGGCGACATGCCGGGGCCGTTGTCGGCCACCTCGATGCGCAGGTGCGCCGTCTCCGCCGCCGTGGTCAGGGTCAGCACCGGCGGCGGCCCGTCATCGCGCAGCGACAGCGCCTGGGCCGCGTTCTTGAACAGGTTCAGGAACACCTGTTCCATCTCGCTGGCGGAACAGCGCACCGGCGGCAACTGCGGGGCGTAGCGGCGCACCACGGCAATGCGCTTGAAGTCGTAGTTGCGGGCCAGGCTGTAATCGGTGACCGCCAGTTCAAGGGTGCGTTCCAGTAGGTCGTTGATCTGCACCGGCCCGCGCGAAGGGTCGCTGCGGCGGCTGAAGGTGAGCATGTTGGCCACGATGCGCGCCGCGCGTTCGCCCGATTCGCGGATGCCGTCCAGCAGCCCGCCGATGCGGCGCTCTTCCGCGTAGGCGGTGACGCGGCCGAAATCCACGCCCTGCCGTTCCGCCGCCGCGCGGTTGGCGGGCAGATCTTCGAGCAGGCGGCGGCGCAGGTTCTGCACCCCTTGCAGGATGCCACCCAGCGGGTTGTTGATCTCGTGGGCCATGCCCGCCGCAAGCCCGCCGACCGAGGCCATCTTTTCCGCCTGCACCATCAGGTCTTCCATGGCGGCGCGTTCGCTCACGTCGTCCAGGCGCAGGATGCCCCACATCTCCTCGCCGGTTTCCAGCGGAATGGCGGTGACGTCCTCCACCCGGCGGGATGCGCCGGGCAGGGTGCCGGGCAGGGTGCCCGCCGGAAGCTCCATGGGGGTGACCACCCGTTCCGGCGACGTGGCCATGCCGCCGCGCCGGGCCGCGTGCAGCCGGGGCAGATGGCGGGCCAGTTCCGGGGCGATTTCCGCCAGCGGGCGGCCATGGGCGGACGAGGCCGCGACGCCGAAGCGCCGCTCCGCCGCCGGGTTCCACAGCACCACCCTGTCGGCGGCGTCGGCCACCACGATGGCCGAGGGCATGGCGTCCAGCACTCCCTTCAGGTGGCGCTGGGCGCGGGACAGGGCGCGGTTGGCGCGCGAAAGGTCGGCCAGCAGGGCCTGGCGCTCGCGTTCCGATTCCATGAGCACCGTCAGGTCGTGCAGGATGAAGGCCACGGCATCGGGCCTGCCCGGCGCACCGGCCACGGGATACAGGCGCAGGGCCATCCAGCGGGTCTGGCCGTCGGGCGTGGCGTCGGGCGGAAATTCCAGCGGTTCCGTGACGATGGCCTCGCCCGCAAGGGCGGCCCGGGCAAGGCCGTGCAGCCCCGCGTGCAGCACGTAGCGGTCCTGGTCCAGGATATACATGGAGGGATTGCCCGTGGTTTCGGCAAGACCGTGCAGGGCCAGCCATTCGGCATTGGCCTCGCGCAGGGTGCCGTCCGGGTGCAGCAGGGCCATGGCGAAGGGCGCCTGGGTGAGCACCGCGCGGAACTGTTGCTCGCGCGCGTGCAGGGCCTGTTCGGCCTCCTTCAGGTCGGTGATGTCGGTCAGCATCACCAGCACCGCCGGACGGCCATCCCATTCCAGCAGCACCCCGGTGCCGAACACCCAGCGTTCGCCCTCGGGCACGCAGATGCGTACCGGGGGGTACGTGCCCAGCGGTTCGCCGCTCAGGCGGCGCATGTACCTGTCCCTGGCCACGGGGCGGTCGGCGGGGTGCAGGTGGTCGGTGAACGGGGTGCCCACCAGTTCCTGCACGGGGCGGCGCAGTATCTCGCCGATGCGCGGGTTGACGAAGCGCAGCAGTCCGTCCTGGATGACCGCGATGCCTTCCTGCGCGTTCTGGAAGATGGACCGGTACTTCAGTTCCGCCGCCGCCAGCCTCTGTTCGGTGGCCTTGCGTTCCTCCACCTCGCGTTCCAGTTCCGCGCCGCGCCGGGCAAGGGCGCCCAGCGCGGTGACGAAGGTGAGCCCCAGCAGCATGAACACGGTAACGGCCAGGGTCGCCGTGGCCAGGATGTAGCGGCGTTCCCCCGCGTGCACGTCACCAAGGTACGAACCGGTGCCGATGTAGCAGGCCAGTTCGGGGATGGGCAGCACGAACGACAGCTTTTCTTCCGGAGCGCTGCCGCCAGGCGGCGTGTAGCGGTACGAAAAGTAGCCGCCGTCGGGGTTCGCCTGCGCGGTCTCGATGAGTTCGGCGATGATGGCCACCCCGTCCGCGTCGCGCAGGTCGAGGCCGCTGCGGCCTTCCATCTGCCGCTCGTAGGGCTGGACCAGCACGGTGCCGTCGTAGCCGCTCATGAAGATGTAGTTGGGGCCGCGGGTATCGTTGAAGATCATGGTGCGCACCCGCTCGCGCACCAGCACCAGGGCATGGTCGCGGCCGTAGGCACCGGCGGCCAGTTCCTCCAGCACCGGCTGCACCTGGTTGCGGGCCAGCAGCACCATTTCGCGCAGGTGGCTGCGGCGGTATGTTTCCGCCGTTTCCCAGAAGGTGTGCACTGCGTGTAGCAGGAACAGGGTGAACACTCCGCATGCCAGTATCAGCAACAGCCACAGCCGCCGCACGGGCGGGCTGCGCAGCAGCGAGGAAAGGGCGTGAGGGTGGATGCCGTTCATTGGGTGCCTGGGGGGTGCCCGTGGGTGTCTGGCCGTGCTGCGGAATGGGCCACAATCTAGCACTACGCAACGCAGAGTGCCGTGATAAAGGCGCCATGGCGCGCCATCGTCGGCAAGGGGCGCCCGGAGTGCGGCAGGCGGCGGAACGCGGCGCTTTTCTTTCCGCGCCGCTGCTGGTAGTGCTGTGCCGCATCTGCTTCCCGGTTTTGCCGGAAGGGTGACGCAACCCCCGCTAATACCTGAAACAGGACACGAAGGAAATGGCGGCTGCGCTCCTGCTTGCCGCGGTGAGTGCTATAGCCACGGTTCAGCGATCGTGCAACCGCGCCGGATGCCCGGTGGAGAACGGATGGCCCTGCCCGAGACATGGCTGGTGGTGCGCCTGAGCGCGCTGGGCGACGTGGTGCTGGCCACGGGCGTGCTGCTGTGGCTGCACCGTACCCGTGGCTGGCGCTTCACGGTGCTGACCCGGCCGCAGTGGGCTCCGGTGTTCCGCAACCACCCGGCCGTGGACCGGGTAGTCACGGTGGACCCGCGCGAACTGCGTCCCGCCGCACTGCCCGGCCTGGCGCGGCGCCTTGCGGCCGCGCTGCCCGGCGCGGGCCTGCTGGATCTGCACGGCACCCTGCGGTCGCGGCTGCTGGGCCTGCTGTGGCCCGGCCCGGTGCGCCGCTACCCCAAGTTTTCGCTGGAACGGCGGCTGTTCCTGCGGTCCGGCGGGCGGTTGTTCCGTGACCGGCTGCGCGACTGCAACGTGACGCAACGCTACACCCTGGCCGTGGAGGATGCGCCGCCGCCGCGTTCCGCGCTGCTGCCACGCATCCTGCTGGACGAGACGGAGCGCGAGCGTGGCCTGACCTTGCTGCGCGAGTCCGGATTGCTGCCGATGGGGGGGGCGGATGGGGTGCCGGGCGAGGCCTCCGCTTCGGCGCGCCCGCTGGTGGCCCTGCATCCCTATTCCACCCACCCGGACAAGGCCTGGCTGGCGGATGCCTGGCGGGATCTGGCCGGGCGGCTTTCCGTCGCCGGCCATACCTGGTTCGTGGTGGGCCGGTCCGGCGAAAGGGGGGGGGCTGAGGGCGGCGAGCCCGCGCCGCTCTCCGGGCTTGTGGAGCAGGTCCGATTGGCAGGCGGTCTGGCGGCGGATTTCACCGACCGCACGGATCTGCGCGAAACCTGCGCGCTGCTGGCCGCCGCCGATGTACTGGTGACCGGCGATTCCGGCCCCATGCATCTGGCTGCCGGGGTGGGCACCCCCGTGGTGGCACTGTTCGGCCCCACCACCCGCGAATGGGGCTTTTATCCGGAAGGCCCGCGCGACGTGGTGCTGGAAACCGGCGATGCCTGCCGCCCCTGTTCGCTGCATGGCGGCAGGCGCTGTGCCCATTCCGGGCGTTGCATGACGGGAATCGCGCCCGATGCGGTGTTTGCTGCCGTGCGGCGGGTGATGGGCAGAGGGCTGGCCGAGGCGGGCGCGGAAACGAAGTCCTCCTGAGGCCAGGACCGATGGCGTTGGGTTCGGCGGCGGCGCTCGGGACGGTGCGCGGAGCCTGCGAGGGGGGCTGGCGGTATATGAGGGATGAAGAGACGGCGGGCTGGCGTGTTGCGCCGCCCGCCTTTTTTCGTCGGCGCGTCAGGCAGGACAACTGCTTTCGCGCCTCCCCCGGCGCGTCAGGCGGTACAACGTGGGCGCGCTTCCGTCAGCGGATGAGGCGCGACAGCAGTTCCCGCGCCTCGGTCAGCGAAGGGTCGGCCTGGGCCGCGCGGTTGGCGTATTCGTAGGCCTTGTCGCGCTTGCGCCATTCCATGTACAGCTTGGCCAGGTTCAGCATGGTGCGCGGGTGCGACCCGAACTGGCGCAACGCGCGCAGATAGATGGTTTCCGCCCGCTGGAATTCGCGCAGTTCCATGTACGCGGCCACCGCGCCGGAGTAAGCCGGAGCCTCGCCGGGAAAGGAATCCAGCGCCGTTTCGAACAGTTCCGCCGCCTCGTAGAACAACCGGGCCCGCAGGAAGCGCTGCCCGATGTCGCTGAGCACCCCCGGCTCGTGGCCCCATTCGTCGGCAACGCGGCGCAACAGGGCCCGCCCGCGCGGCAGGTCGCCCGCGTCCAGCCTGGCCTGGCCGTTGCCGGTCAGTTCCATCTTGCGCATCAGCACCTTTTGGGCCTGCTCGGCCGCGCGGGCGCGTTCCTCCTCCAGCATGGCGTGCCGGATGGATTCCAGCCGTTCGGCCAGGGGCAGTTCGTCGCCGGGCGCGTAGGCCACGTACGGCCCGGAAAGGACCTTGCGCGTTTCGAAGAACTTGCGGATGGTGTGGTTTCTATTGAGATCATTGACGAATTCGTGGATGTGCACTTCCGTCTCAAAGCGCGCCTGCCCGATCAGCAGGGTGCCCTCGTACGCCCTCAGGGCCTTTTCCATGGCCTCCAGGGCGCGGGTCAGATAGCCGCGGGCCAGATAGGCACGGGACCGTGCGATGTTGTCGCGCACGGCTTTGGGGGCGGTCATTCGCATGGGGTGTCCTTGTCGGAACCGTGCGGGCCGGAACAGCGTGCAGCGGAACAATGAGGATTCGAGCCGTGTGGCACGGGACCGGCGGGGGGAACTGCGCGGGAATGAGCCCAGCAGCGGCGCACCTCGTCGGCCTGGGCGCGCAGCAGGCTGTCCACGTCGTCGGGCACCAGCAGGCGGATGTCCGCGCCGCGCAGCCATTTGCCGCGCAGCAGGGACGCGCTGATGTCCAGCCGGGGCAGGGGCAGGAAGGTCAGGGTGGTGTTGCCGTAAGGGCCGCCGCGCAGCAGGTGACGTTCCATGCCCGGCGTGTCCTGTGGATGCTTCGGATGTGCCTGCCTGCCCGGATGTGCCTGACTGCCCGGCTGTGCCTGACTGCCCGGCTGTGCCTGACGGGCCGGATGTGGCGCAAGCGGGACGGCGTCGGGCCAGTGGGCAGCCAGGGCGGCGCGGAAGGCTTCCGGCCCGCTGCCCGCGCGGGGTACCACCACGAAGTCGGCAATGCGCGGCAATTCCACCCCACGGTGCCAGTGGGGCAGCATCTCGAAGTCCTCGCCACCCAGGATGAAGAACGGTGCGGCGTCCGGTTCGGCGGCGCGGTAGGCGTGCAGGGTGTCCCAGGTGTACGAGGGGCCGCTGCGCCCGCCTTCCAGGGCGTTTACCGCCAGCCCGGCAAAGGGGCGCACGGCGGCGTGCAGCAGGGACAGGCGCAGGCCGAAGGGCAAAAGGTCGTGCCCTTCCTTGTGGGGGGGGATGGCGCAGGGCACGAGGTCGATGCGGTCGGGCCGCAGCGCCTCGGCCACTTCGATGGCCAGGCGCAGATGCCCCGCATGCACCGGGTTGAAACTGCCGCCGAGTATGCCGATGCGCCGCATGAACCTTTCGCCGTCCCCGTGGTTCGTTCTCGTTCCGTGATGCGTACCGCGACGGTCCGGGCAGCAAGTGCTTGCGGACCGCGCGGGCGATACCGGCGTTGCGGCCCGCTGGGTGCCGCCGCGCCGGATCGTATTTCCGCTATTCCCGCATTGCCATCATTCCCGAATCTGGCCCGCGCCGAACACCACGAACTTGGTGGTGGTCAGTTCCTGGACGCCCATGGGGCCGTAGGAATGCAGCTTGGACGTGCTGATGCCGATCTCGGCGCCAAGGCCCAGTTGCCCGCCGTCATTGAAGCGGGTGGAGGCGTTCACCGCCACCATGGATGCGTCGGCCTCGCGCAGGAAGCGCATGGCCCGGGCGTGGTCGCGGGTGCAGATGATTTCGGTGTGGTTGGACCCGTGCGCGGCGATGTGGGCCAGCGCCTTGTCCATGTCGCCCACCACGCGCACGGCCAGGATCAGGTCGTGGAATTCCATGCCGTAGTCATCCGGCGTGGCGGCGGTGGCGGCATCGCCCAGCAGGGGCAGCGAGGCCGGGCACGCGCGGAAGGTCACTCCGGCCGGGGCCAGCCGGGCGGCCACGGCGGGCAGCAGGGCGGCGGCCTCGTCCCTGTGCACCAGCAGGCATTCCAGCGCGTTGCACACGCCGGGGCGCTGCACCTTGCCGTTGAAGACGATCTCCACGGCCTGGTCCAGGTCCGCGCCCGCGTCCACATAGGCGTGACACACGCCCTTGTAGTGCTTCAGCACGGGCATGGTGGCCTGCTGCACCACGGCGCGGATCAGCGTTTCGCCCCCGCGCGGGATGATCACGTCGATGTACTGCTCCAGCGCGCACAGGGCGCCCACGGCGGCCCGGTCGGTGCGCGAGACCACCTGCACCGCATCACCGGGCAGGCCCGAGGCGGACATGGCTTCCGCGATCAGCCCGGCCAGGGCCAGGTTGGAGTGGATGGCCTCCGACCCGCCGCGCAGGATCACCGCGTTGCCCGCCTTCAGGCACAGGATGGCGGAGTCGATGGTCACGTTGGGGCGCGATTCGTAGATGATGGCGATGACGCCGAGGGGAATGCGCATGCGACCCACCAGCAGGCCGTTGGGGCGCTGCCACTGGGTTTCCACCGCGCCCACCGGGTCGGGCAGGCCCGCCACGTGGCGGCAGGCGGCGGCCATTTCGGCCATGATGCGCGGGGTAAGGCGCAGGCGGTCCATGCGCGGGGCGTCCATGCCCGCCGCCTCGGCGGCGGCCAGGTCGCGCGCGTTGGCGGCCAGGATGTCGGCCTCGCGCGATTCCAGCAGCCCGGCCAGGCGGAGCAGGGCGTCGATCTTGGCGGCGGGGGCTGCCGCGGCCAGCTTGCGGGCGGCTGCCTTGGCGCGCTGGCCCATGGATTCGACCAGCCGGACGATGTCGCCCGTGGCGATGTCCTGTGTCGTGTCCGGGGCTAAGGAAGTGTTCTGCGTGCTCATGGCGGCTCCGGCGCTCTGGCGTTCCGTGTGGTGGCGGAACGACGTGAAGGTTGCGAAACATTGCTATAGCCGTAGCCCCCCGGCAACGCAACAGTATGCCCTCCGGATGTGCTGGGGCGTGCATGGGAGCAAGGAGTGCGGCGTGGGGGCGGGTGGGCACGGCGTGGGCGGCTGGGGAGTCTGTTGCGTGACGGCGGCTCCGAGGTGGTCTGGCCCCCTTGCGCATCGCGCAAGCCGTCTTGCATGATTTGCGCGCGGCATACCGCGCCCCGCGCGCGGGCGGCGAAGGGCCTTGTCAAAACCCGCAAGCCCAGACGGGCCGCGAGAAACCGGCTTCCGTCCGGAATCCTTTTGACATTTCTGTAATGGGCACGTAAAAGAATCGGGCTTTGCGATTTCTAGCCACAAAGCGGCCCTGAGCCGCATTCCAAGGAGCAATTCGCATGTCGGAGAACACAATCCGCAAAGGCCTGCCGCGCGCCCAGCAGCAACCTGTAATTCCCCAGCCCCTGCAAGGCGAGGTGTCCGGAGAGGCCGCGCCGCTGCTGCGCTTCGTGCTCGACAACGCCCGCACCATCGCCGTCGGTCTTGGCGTGCTGGTGCTGGCCGCCGGTGCCGGCGCGGGCTATCGCTGGTGGGCCGCCGACAAGGCGCGCGAGGCGCAGGCCGAACTGGGCACGATTGCCGTGGCCAAGACCGGCGCGGATCGCGTGCAGGCCCTGGAGGCGTTCCTGGCCAAGGCACCGGCGGGCGTGCGCAATGCCGTGCTGCTGGACCTTGCCGCCACCGCCATGGATATGAAGGACTACGACAAGGCCGCCTCGGCCTGGGAACGCCTGGCCGCCGCCGATGGCGCCACCGGCGTTGTGGCCCGCATCGGTCGTGCGCAGGCCCTGTCGCAGGCGGGCAAGGATGCCGAAGCCCTGACCGTGCTGGAAGGGCTGGAAAGCTCGGTGAGCGAGATTTCGCGCAACGCCGTGCGCGGCCAGCTGGCCATCGTGGCGGAGCGTGCGGGCAAGCTGGACCGCGCCATTGCCGCCTACGAGCAGTTGATGGCCTCCGAGTCCTCGGGCAACAAGGACTATTTCAAGAGCCGCGCCGAGGCGCTGAAGGCCCGCATGCAGAAGGGGGGCGTGTAAGCCCATGAGCGAACCCACCCCGACCCCGGGCGCTCGCCCGGTGAATCCCCTGCTGGCCGACGAACCCGGCACCCGGCGCCTGCTGCTGGGCAACGAGGCCATCGTGCGCGGCGCGCTGGAGGCGGGCGTCAACCTGGTGGCCTGCTACCCCGGCACCCCGTCGTCCGAAGTGCCCGACACCTTCCGCCGCATTGGCGGGGGCGGGCGCTACCGCCTGGAATATTCGGTGAACGAGAAGGTGGCCATGGAAGTGGGGGCGGGTGCCGCCCTGGCCGGGGCCATGACCCTGGTGACCATGAAGCACGTGGGCGTCAACGTGGCCGCCGACCCGCTGCTGACCATGACCTACACCGGCCTGCCCGGCGGCCTGGTGCTGCTTTCCGCCGACGACCCCGGCTGCCACGCCAGCCAGAACGAGCAGGACAACCGCACCTACGCCCGTTTCGCGGGCATGCCGTGCTTCGAGCCCGCCACCGCGCAGGAAGCCAAGGACATGACGCGCGATGCGCTGCTGCTGGCGCGCGAGCTTGAACAGCCCGTGCTGCTGCGCACCACCACCCGCGTCAACCACCTGCGCGGGGCCGTGGAATTCGGCCCCCTGGGCCAGCCCGCGCCCATCGTGCCCTTCGAGCGCAACCCCCGGCGTTTCGTGCCCGTGCCCGCCGTGGCCCGCGTACGCCACGCCGAACTGGTCAAGCACCTGGGCATGGCGCGGGAGAAGGCCGAGCATTCCCCGTGGAACACCGTGCGCGGCGAAGGGCGCTACGGCGTCATCGCCAGCGGCATCAGCCGCGCCTACCTGTCCGACGCCCTGCACGAGACGGGCTGGGCCGACCGGGTGAAGGTGCTGGACCTGGGCATGACCTGGCCCCTGCCGGAAGCCCTGCTGACCGACTTCCTGTCCCAGTGCGACGCCGTGCTGGTGCTGGAAGAGTTGGAACCCCTGCTGGAAAACGACGTGCGCGCCCTGGTGCAGCGCAACAACCTGTCCGTGGCCGTCAGCGGCAAGGGCGGCGCGCTGACCATCTACGGCGAATACTCCACCCAGACCGTCACCCAGGCCCTGGCCGACCTGCTGGGTGAAACCGCCCGGCTGCCGATCGCCTGCGACCCGGAAACGGCCCTGCCCGTGCGCCCGCCCAATCTGTGCCCCGGCTGTTCGCACCGCGCGCTGTACTATGCCGTGCGCAAGGTGTTCGGCGACGACGCCGTGTACTCCAGCGACATCGGCTGCTACACGCTGGGGCTGCTGCCGCCCCTGCGCATGGCCGACTTCCTGTTCTGCATGGGGTCGTCGGTGTCCGCGGGGTCCGGCTTCGCCACGGCCTCGGGCAAGCCCACGCTGGCCTTCATCGGCGATTCCACCTTCTTCCACTCCGGCATCACCGGGCTGGTCAACGCGGTGTTCAACAAGCACGACCTGATCGTGGTGGTGCTGGACAACGGCACCACGGCCATGACCGGCCACCAGCCCAATCCCGGCGTGATCCAGGACGTGCTGGGCAACGCCTGCGTGCACCTGGACATAGAGGCCGTGGTGCGCGGCTGCGGCGTGGCCGACGTGGCCAGGGTGCGGCCCTTCAACGTCAAGTCCACCATGAAGGCCCTGGCGGAAATGAAGGAACGCTCCGGCGTGCGCGTGATCATCGCAGAAGAACCGTGCGTGCTCTACGCCCGGCGCACCCTGAAGAAGCCGCGCAACCAGGTGGCCTACGTCGCCGAACAGGGGCCGTCCGTGGCCGACTGTCTGGAACACCTGGCCTGCCCCGCCTTCTTCCGCGACGACACCGGCATTCACGTGGACGAGAACCTCTGCGGCGGCTGCATGGTCTGTCTGCAGGTTGCGGACACCATCAAGGCCCGCAAGAGGAGCGACGCATGAGCACCCCCGCACGCATCCGCATCTACCTGACCGGCGTGGGCGGGCAGGGCACCCTGACCGCCACCACCCTGCTGGCCCGCACCGCCCTGGACCAGGGGCTGGAAGTGACCTCCGGCGAAATCCACGGCATGGCCCAGCGCGGCGGGGTGGTTGAATCCACCATCCTGCTCGGCGGCTGGATGAGCCCCAAGATCGGCCATGGCGAGGCGGACCTGATCCTTGGCTTCGAACCGCTGGAAACCCTGCGCGGCATGACCCACCTGGCGGCCGGGGGCAGCGTGCTGTCCAACACCGAACCGCTGCCGCCGGTGGGCGTTTCCACCGGGCGCGAAGCCTACCCCGAGATGGAGCGCATCCGCGCCAAGGTGGAAGGTTGCGCCGCGAAGTCGTGGTTCCTGCCGTGCCGCACCCTGGGCCTGCAGGCCGGGTCGGTGCAGGCGGGCAACAGCGTGCTGCTGGGCGCGGCCTGCGCCACCGGGCTTCTGCCCTTCGGCCCGGACGCGCTGGAAGCCGCCATCCGTACCCATCTTGCCCCCAAACTCATGGACATGAACCTGAGGGCGGTCGAACTGGGCGTTCGGGCCGTAGCCTCCGCGAGCTGACCGCATGACCACCATCTCCGACGACAAGCGACTACAGCCCTATCTCGGCACGCTCCAGAAGATCGTGTCCGACATGGGGCCGCAGCGGCCGTTTCAGTCCACCCTGAAGTCGCTGCTCCGCACGTTGGCCGAAAACCATGACTTCCAGCGGCCGCACATCTTCATCTTCGACCCCGAGACCCGCACCCTCAAGCTGAGCCTGTCGCAGATTCCCGCCAAGGCCGACCACGTAGGATACGAACCGGGCGTGGGCGTGACCGGGCAGGTGTTCTCCACGGGCCAGCCGGTCATCGTGCCGCGCATCAAGGATCACCCGGCGTTCCTGAACAAGGCCTTCGGCCGCACCGACGAGGAGCAGGAAAACCTGGCCTTCATCTGCGTGCCGGTTCTGGGGCCCGCCGACGAGCCCCGGCAGGGCCGCGAGGTCATCGGCACCCTCAGCGTGGACACCCCCTCGGTGCCCATGCCGCAGCTGGAGTCGCATTGCCGGTTCCTGGAGGTGGTGGCGGGCATGATCGCCAACCACGCCTCGTACCTGCAGGAGGAAATGGCCCGCCAGAAGCACCTGATGACCCAGGGCCTCATCGTGGGCGACAGCAACGACATCGGGTTCACCCCGTCCAACGTGGTTGCCGCGTCCAAAGCAATGAGACTGGTGCTGAACCAGGCGGCGCAGGTTGGCCCCAGCCGCGCCACGGCGCTGCTGCGCGGCGAATCGGGCACCGGCAAGGAACTGCTGGCGGAAGCCATCCACCAGGCCAGCCCCCGGCGCGAGATGCCCCTGATCAAGCTGAACTGCGCGGCGCTGCCCTCCGAACTGGTGGAAAGCGAGCTGTTCGGCTACCAGAAGGGCGCCTTTACCGGGGCGGTGCACACCAAGAAGGGCCTGTTCGAATTGGCCACCAAGGGCACCCTGTTCCTGGACGAAGTGGGCGAACTGTCGCCCAACGCCCAGGCCAAGGTGCTGCGGGCCATCCAGGAGCAGGAAATCCAGCGCCTGGGCAGCGAACAGACCATCACCGTGGACGTGCGCCTGATCTGCGCCACCCACCAGCCGCTGGAGGAACTTGTCGAGCGGGGGCTGTTCCGCGAGGACCTGTACTACCGCATCAACGTGTTCCCCATCTTCATTCCCCCGCTGCGCGAGCGGCGCGAGGACATCCTGCCGCTGGCGGAACACTTCCTGCGTATCTACTCCGAGGAGTATTCGCGCAGCATCAAGCGCATCTCCACACCGGCCATCGACCTGCTGACGCAGTACCACTGGCCCGGCAACATCCGCGAACTGAAGAACTGCATCGAACGCGCGGTGCTGGTGTGCGACGAACAGGTCATCCGCACCTACCACCTGCCGCCCTCGTTGCAGACGGCGGAATCCACGGCCACGGACACCAATCTCTCGTTCTGCGAGGCGGTGGCCAAGTTCGAGCAGGAACTGCTGGTGGACGCGCTGAAAAAGGCGCGCGGCAACATGTTGCAGGCCGCCCGCGACCTGCGCGTGAGCTACCGCATCGTCAACTACAAGGTGAAGAAGTACGGCATCGACGCCAAGAAGTTTGCCGTGGCCAAGGCGCGCGGCATGAAGTAGGCAACGCCCCCGGCTGACGCACGCATTGATGCGACCGGCTTCCGGCAACGGGGGCCGGTCGTTTGCTTTTTGCGCTCGGGGTGGGGGGGGGCGCCTGCCACAGCCCCGCGACGAGGCGGCGCGGCAGGACGGGACTGGGCGCGGGCGGGCGCGGGTGGCAAGGAAGCGCGAACCATGGGAACAGCGATGAATATTCGTGAAATGCAACGCTGTATCGAGGACAATCTGGCAACCCGGCTTGCCGGGCAGGTGGCTCTGGTGAACGGCGGAGATATGATCTACCGCCCAGGTGTTGCGGTACCGGACCGGGGGAACGGGCCGGGCATGCCGATGCCGCCGGAGGTCACCCAGCCTGAGCAGCCAGCCTTGCTGGAACGACCGGACGTGCACGCCGTGTACGCCGGGGTGGCATCGGATACCTTCAACAAGGCCTTCGGATATCGGGGCGGCGTGCCGCTGGCGGATACGGTGGCGGCGGTGCGGTCGTTCTTTGACCAGCATGGCGCACCGTACACGTGGTGGCTGGGACCGCTCTCCGGTGCGGGCGACGGGGCGGAACAGGGAGCCAACATTCCCGCCGCGCTGGCCACGCACGGCTTTGCCGTGGGCGAAGTGGAAACCGGCATGTATCTTCCGTTGGTGAATGCGGAACTGGAAGAGCCAGCGCCAACGCCGGGGCTGGATATCCGTGTTGTCCGTGATGCTGCGGGCGTGGCCGATTTTGCCTCGGTGCTGGCCGCCAACTGGAATCCGCCGGACGGCGAGGTGCTGCGCTTCTACCGCCGCGCCGCCCCGGCCCTGTGCAGCCCCGGATTCGCCGCAACGTTGCTGGTGGCGTACCAGGACGGGCAACTGGCAGCGGCGGCGGAAGTGTACCGCACCGCGTCGGGGCACCCTACGGCAGGGGACACCGCGTCGCTCGACGTGGCCGGCGTGTACAACGTGTGCACGCTGGAAGCCTTCCGGCGCAGGGGACTGGGCACCGCCGTAACCCGCGCCGCATTGCGGCACGCCGTGCAGGCGGGCTGCCGCCACGCGGTGTTGCAGGCCTCCGGCGACGGGTACCGTGTCTATGCCCGGCTGGGCTTCCGCGATGCGGGGCGCTTTGTGGAGTGCGTGCCCGTGGATTGAGCCGCGCGCTGCCAGTGTGAAGCGGCGCGGCATCACCGCGCCGGGCACCTGAACAACGAAAACGGGCGGGATCGCGCGCACTGCGCAATCCCGCCCGTTGCATTCCAATGATGCATGTCAGGTACGGTCCGGTGTTGCCCGGTCTGACCGACCCGAACGGCTTACGCCGTGGGGTCTTCGTCCAGCCAACCCTGCAAGGCCTCGATGATCTTGCGGGCCTGGTCGGCGCTGGAGATGTTGAACTTGGACTGGGCGCGGTATTCGCCGTTCGTCTTCTTGTAGCGCTTCACCACGTATTTGTCCGCGCCGTAGTCTTCGGTCTTGGGGTCCCACTGCTGGTAGCGGAACAGGATGGTGGTCCATGCGCCCTTGGAGAGCACGGACTTGTCCAGTTCCTTGACCACAAGCTGGCCGTCTTCCTCGTAATTCACCGTCAATTCTTCAATGGTCGTGCTCATGGGCTGGTCCGTCTGCGCCCGGCGAGGGGCGGAAATGCGTTGTTCATATCAGGGCGCTCTGTATTAACGCCCTTTGCGTTCATTCGCGCGGCGCGAATTCCATTCTCCAGCAAGGAAGGCAAGACGCTCGCATTCTTGGCGCGCCCAAGATTTTTGTCTCCTGTCAAGGAAGGCGAGTTCGCCGCGATGGGAGCGTACTCTTTGGTACGTGACCGGAGCGGCGAACGAAGCCTGACACCGACAGGGGGCAAAAGGACGGGCGCGCCCCTAGACGATGATGTCGTCTTCAGAATGCGCCCCATTCTCCTCCGCCGCTGCCCAGATGCCGCCCGCATCGCCAAAGTTGCGCTGGGCCTGCTTCAGCCCCAGGGCAAAGGCCTTGGCGTTCACCTCGCGTATCTTGGCGGGCAGGTTGGCTTCCATGCTCTTGCGCATCACCCTCGGGTCGGCGAAGGGCAAGAGGTGCGTCACCGCGCCCATGACCATGGTGTTGATGGTCATGGGGTTGCCTATCTGCTCCTTGGCCATCTGGGTGAACGGCAGGCCCAGGTACACGTTGGTGGGCGCGTGCTTGACCAGGGTGGTATCCACCAGCAGGATGCCGGTCTTTTTCAGCAGCCGGTAGTAGCTGTTGCACGCCTCGGGGCTCAGCGCAACCAGCAGGTCCAAGCTTTCGGTCTTGGGGTAGCTGATGGGGCGCGAACTGACAACCACGTCGGCGCGGCTGGAGCCGCCGCGCGCCTCGGGGCCGTAGCTCTGGGTCTGGGTGACGTAGTAGCCGTGGCTCAGCGCCAGCGCAGAGCCCAGCAGGCGGCCCAGGGTAATCAGCCCCTGCCCGCCCAGGCCCGAAAGGCGGATTTCGAAACGGTCTATGGGTTGCGGCGCCTTCATCGGTTCTGCCCCATGAGTTTGCGTTGCAGCTCGAAGTAGCGTTCCTCAAGGCCCGGTTCTTCCACGTCGCGGAACACCCCGATGGGGATGCGCCCGTCGGCGGGTTTCTGGTCCGGCTCCTTCAGGGTTTCCACCTTCACGGTGTTGGACTTCAGCCACTTGTACATGTCCACGGCGTTGCGGAACTTGTTCTTGCGCCCGTACTGGGTGGGGCAGGGGCTGAACACTTCCACCACCGAAAAGCCGGGATGCATGATGGCCGAGCTGATCAGCCGGTCCAGCTGGATGGCGTGGAACGAGGTGCCGCGCGCCACGTAGCTTGCGCCCGCAGCCATGCACATGTCCACGATGTCGAAGGCCTTTTCCAGCGATCCGAAGGGCGTGGTCATGGAAATGTCGCCCTGCGGGGTGGCGGACGAACACTGCCCGCCGGTCATGCCGTAGATCTGGTTGTTCAGGATCAGAGCGGTGACGCCGATGTTGCGCCGCGCGGCGTGGATGAGGTGGTTGCCGCCGATGGACATGGCGTCGCCGTCGCCCATGACGCAGATGACCTTCAGCTTGGGGTTGGCCATCTTGATGCCGGTGGCGAAGGTAAGCGCCCGGCCATGGGTGGTGTGTACGGTATTGAAGTCCACGTACACGGCCATGCGGCCCGAACAGCCGATGCCCGCCACCAGCACCACGTCGTCCTTGGGCAGGCCCAGCGCGTGCACGCTGCGGATCAGCGATCCCAGCACGATGCCGTGGCCGCAGCCCGCGCAGAACACGTGGGGGAACTTCTTGTTATGGCGCAGGTAGTCGTGGATGAGTTGGGTAACGTCCGCCATGGCCCACCTACAGTATGGCTTTCAGGATTTCGGAGGGCGTGATGATCTGCCCGTCCACCCGGTTGATGGTGCGCACCTTGGTGCGGCCATTGTTGACGCGCTTCACCTCGCGCGACATCTGCCCCATGTTCATTTCGGGCACGACGACGGTGTGGCAGCGGTGGGTCAGCTTTTCCACCGCCGGGCGCGGGAAGGGGAACAGCGTCTTCAGCGTGAGCAGCCCGGCCTTGGCCCCGCGCTCGCGGGCCTGCTCCACGGCCAGATAGGCGGAACGCGCCACGCTGCCGTAGGCCACCACGGCCACGTCCGCGTCATCCAGCATGTATTCGTCGGCCATCTGGATGTCGCCGTAATACTGGTCGATCTTGCGGAACAGGCGCAACATGGCGTCCTTCACCTCGTCCGGGCGCTGGGTGGGATAGCCCATGACGTCGTGGGTCAGCCCGGTGACGTGGGTGCGGTAGCCGGACCCGATGGGGGCCATGGCGGGCACGCCGCGCGCCGTGTCGGCATAGGGCTTGAACCATTCCGGCGGCACCGTGGGCGTGACGCGGGAAAGGATTTCCACCTCGTCCGGGTCGGGCACGGTGATCTTTTCGCGGGTGTGGGCCGTCACCTCGTCCAGCAGCAGGATGACCGGGGTGCGGTATTTTTCGGCAAAGTTGAAGGCCGTCACGGTCATTTCCAGGCATTCCTGCACGTTGGATGCGGACAGCACGATGATGGGGTGGTCGCCGTGGGTACCCCAGCGAGCCATCTGCACGTCGGCCTGGGCAGGGCTTGTGGGCAGACCGGTACTGGGGCCGCCGCGCATGACGTTGACCACCACCAGCGGCGCCTCGACCATGCAGGCGTAGCCGATGTGCTCCTGCATCAGGGCAAAGCCCGGGCCGGAGGTGGCCGTCATGGCCTTGCGCCCCGCCAGCGACGCGCCGATGGTGGCGCCCATGCTGGCGATTTCGTCTTCCATCTGGATGAACACGCCGTCCTCGATCAGGGGCAGGCGGTTGGCCATGACCTCCATGATCTCGGTGGACGGGGTGATGGGATAACCGGCGTAGAACGAGCACCCGGCCAGCAGTGCGCCCTCGGCCACCGCCTCGTTGCCGAGCGCGAACAGCTCGCGTCTCTTGCGTTTCTTGCGTTGCACCGCCATGGCGTCACTCTTCGGGGTTGGGGTTCGGTTCGGGCGTAGGCTCGGGCGGAGAGGCTCGGCCATGTTCGGATTCGGGGTCGCTCCATCCGCTGCGGGGGTCCGGCTGGCCCGCGCCGTTGCGGGTGCGCGGCTTGATGGCAATGGCGAAGTCCGGACAGTGCAGCTCGCAGAACCCGCAATTGATGCATTCGTCCTCGTGGGCCACCTCGGCCTTGCCGAAGGCGTTCAGCACAAGCACCTTGGCGGGGCAGAACGCCACGCACAGGCCGCAGCCCTTGCACCAGTCGGGGTATACGCAGACGCGGGTCTGACCTTTTTGCTTCTTTGACATGGGCACACCAGTGGTGGCTTTGGGTGCAACGGAGCAGGGCGTCCGTTCCGTGGTGGCCGGGCCGCGTGGGCCGGGATGATGCGAGCGGTGAGAGTGCCGCCCCTGCGCGCGTTTGGGCCATCAATAAACGCAACCACGGGTCACGGCAAGAAAAATCCGGCATGCTGCACGGTTGTGCAAACAGTGGAAGCATGCCGGGGGCATGGCGCGGGCTGCCCGCCAACGTGGCGGCGATGCAGCGGGGGCGCGGCATGCGGCCCGGTACGCTGGCGGATGTGTGGCGTGCGGAAAGTGTGCGGTGCGGAGGGGCGGCGTGCGAAGCGCGCGGTACGGTAAAGCCGGACCGGGACGGGCGTGGTTGCAGGAGGTACGCCGGACGCACGGATGCCCCAGGCACCATGGACGCGCCAGACAAGCGGTATGCCCCACTGGGCGTGCCTGGTGGGAAAGAGGGGAGCAAGCGGGCAGGAATCAAGGCGGTGCGGGCATGGCGGGCAACCTGTCGCGGGCGACCCAAAGAAACGGCGGCCCCCGAAGGAGCCGCCGGTGTATGCATCAGATGGACCAGCTTGCGATCAGGCCCCGGATCACTTCCGGCGGCACGCCGCGTTGCGATGCCGTCATGACCTTGGTGGGGTACTGCTCCGCCACCTGCAACGAACGCATGTACAGGGCGATGATTTCATCCGTCACCTGAAGGCGCATGCCGGAGCGCACCTGTTGGCCCAGCACCATTTCCAGTATCTTGCGGCCGGAAAAGGTGGAGATGTCGGAATAGACGTACGCCATGGCGCACCCCCCTTTGGCCCAAAGGCCACCACGACATGGCTGCGTCCCCCGCGATCTTCCGGAATGCGGTCGTGGACGGCGTCATGTCGCCTGTTCGGGGCTGCCGGTCCGTGGCTGCCTGTGATGCCGGATGGCGGGTGGACGGGACGTGCCGTTCCGCTGCCTTCCATAAGGCTAGAAATAGCCGCAAGGCGGGCGGCTGGCAAGGGTGCGACTCCGAAAAAAGCCGCGACGGAGGATGATTATCCGAAGGGCGGGGCGGGTGCGAAAGGAGGGGCTGCTCGGCCCCTCTGGGTACTGATCCGCCCGGCTCACCTGACCAGCCCGGCTCGCCCGACGTGTCCGATATGCCTGTTCCCGTGGCTACCCGTTCCTGGGATCACCCAGCAGGGCCACGGCGCAGGCGCCAGGGCCGCTGTGGCAGCCCAGCACCGGTGATGCGGGCACCACGTACAGCGGGGCCACGCCGAAGCGGGCTTCCAGTTCCTTCGCGTAGCGGGCGGCGGTTTCCGGCGCGCCCACGTGCGCCACGGCAAAGCGCGGATTGTCCAGGTTGGCCGCCGCCCGTTCCAGCAGGGCGAACAGCTTTTCCCCGGCGCGGCGCGGGCCGATGCCCTTGGCCGCCACGTCCACCTTGCCGCCCTTGCGCGGGTCGAAGCACAGCACCGGCTTGATGTGCAACAGCTTGGCCACCATGCCGGTGCCCCGGCTCATGCGGCCGCCGCGTACGGCAAAGTCCAGGGTGTCCATGGAAACGTAGACATGCAGGTTGTCCGCGTCGCGCGCGGCAAGGCGGGCCACCTCCGCAGCGTCCATTCCGGCCTGCGCGCGCCGGGCCGCCTCCAGCACCACCAGGCCAAGGCCCACGGTCAGGGTGCGGCAGTCCACGGCGGCGATGTGCGGCGAAACCATGCGCGCCACGGTGGCTGCGGACTGGTGGGTGCCGCTGTACATGGCCGTCACGTGTAGCGAGGCCACCTGCGCATGGGTGGCCAGCACTTCTTCGTACACGGTGCGGAAATCGGCGGGTGCGGGCTGCGAGGTGCGCGCGGAACGGGACGAGGGCAGGCGGCGGTTGAACTCGTCAGCCGAGATGCTGACCTTGTCCACGAACTCCTCGTCGTCCAGGAACAGGCGCAGGGGCACGGTGCGGATGGCGTACTGGTCCAGCAGTTCGCGCGGCAGGTCGCAAGTGGAGTCGGTGACGATGGCGGTGCCGGTGGGCGCGGGCTCGGCATCGGGCTGGCCGCTTGCCATGGCGGCCAGCAGATCGCGGTGCTGGCGCAGCATGTCCTCTGCCTTGTGGTGCGATACCTCGCCGTATTCGGCGGCAATGGCGAACACCGTGTCCGGCGTGTCGGTATGCACGTGGACGCGGGTCACGGATCCGGCGCCCGCCACCACGATGGAATCACCCAGTTCCTCCAGCCGGACGCGCAGTTCGTCGCGGTCGACGGGGCTGGCCGCCTCGCTGCGGATCAGGCATTCGGTGCAGTAGCCGTAGGTCAGCTCTTCCACGGCCACCCGTTCCTGGGCCTCGCCCAGGGTGGCGTTGTCGGCGCTGTCGGCGTCGCCATCCGCACCGTCATGCGCACCCGTGGCGCCGGTCGTGCCCGTATCCCCGGCAGCCTGGCGCCGCCGGTTGATGGTGCCGCGCTCGGTGAATTCGGCAATGCCTTCCAGCAGGTACACGAAGCCGAGGCCCCCGGCGTCGACGACGTCGGCGGCCTTGAGCGCGGCCAGCTTCTCGCGCGTTTCCTGCACCGACTGGCGGGCACAGTCCAGCGAATCGTGCAGCAGGTGGTGAAAATCCTTGTAGGAATGGCAGTTTTCGCGCAGGTGGTCGGCCCAGTCGCGGATGACCGTGAGGATGGTGCCTTCCTTGGGGTGGGCGATGGCCTCCACGGCGCGGCGCGCGGCCAGCGATGCGGCTTCCGCGAAGTCGCGGGGGCTGACGCGCGAAAGATCCTTCACCCCTTCGGAAAACCCGGCCAGAAACTGGGCCAGGATGACCCCGGAATTGCCCCGTGCGCCCATCAGCGCCGATTCGGCCACGATGGAACTCATGCGGCCGATGGAACTTTCCGGCGTGGCCGAGGTGGAGGCCACGATGGATTTCATGGTTCCGGCCATGTTGCTGCCCGTGTCGCCGTCCGGCACGGGAAACACGTTGATGGCGTTGAGATGGCCGTGCTTTTCGATGAGACGGCGCGCGGCGGCGCGTACCACCCGGCGGAAGCGGATGCCGTCGAGATAGCTGATGCGCGAGGGCTGGGCCTGGCCTTCGGGGGCGGATTCGGCCTGGGGGTGGGCCGTGGTCTGGGCCGGGGGCTGGGCCGAGGCCTGGGGCGGAGTCTGCCTTTCCTGCAAGTGGGGTGGCTCCTGACGGGGCAAGTATATGGAAGTGGATGCGCAAGGCCGGGGCGTGGCGGAACCGTACGCAAGGGCACGGCGCATGCGGTCGGGCAGCGGCCATGCGGCATGCCCGCCCCCCAGCGGCGCGTTAGCTATAATGGAGTTGCCGTGTCACTGCAACATTGTTGTAACAATCTGCAATACAACGGAAACGCGGCCTTTCTTTAAGGTTCGCATGGGCTTGGCCGGGCCGGGGAAGCATGGAACCCACCCCCTGGCGTTGACGCGGCAAGCCTGCCATGCGACATGCTGCCGGGAACGTGCATGGCTCCCGGCGTGGCAGCCTGCCAACCACGTTCCCTCCCGGATTCCGACCAGTTCCGGCCAGTTCGGATCAGTTCCGGCCCGTTCGCACCATTGCGCACGGTCACGACCGGTCGCGCACGGTTTCGGGCCGTCCGGGGGCGACCCGGCAACCCGTTGCGGCCACCATTTTCCATCAACGCACGCACCACGGAAATTTCATGAATCTCGACCAGAAGCGCTGCATCATCTTCGACCTGGACGGCACGGTGTACCTGGGCGACCGGCCCATTCCCGGCACGGTGGACTTCATCCGCCGCAACCTCGGGGTGCGCGACATCCAGTTCCTGACCAACAACACGTCCAAGAACCTTGCCGATTACACGGCCAAGCTGGCGGGCATGGGCATCCACATCGGGCTCGACCGCATGCTTTCGCCGTTGCTGCCGCTGGTGGACCACCTGCGCGAGCAGAACATCACCCGTGTCTATCCGGTGGGCAACACGAATTTCACCGCGTTCCTGCGCGAACGCATGCCCGACATCGTCTTCACCGCCGGGGACGACTGCCAGGCCGTGCTGCTGGGCTACGATACGGAACTCACCTACCGCAAGCTCTCGGAATCGTGCCTGCTGCTGCAACGGCCCGAGGTGGCCTTTCTGGCGACCCATGCCGACAAGGTCTGCCCTTCGCCGCGGGGCCCGCTGCCCGACGCGGGCAGCTTCATGGCCCTGTACGAAGCGGCCACCGGGCGCACGCCCGACATCGTGTTCGGCAAGCCCAACACCATTCTGCTGCGTTCCTTGCTTGCGCGGTACCAGCCGCACGAAATGGTCATGGTGGGCGACCGCATCTACACCGACAAGCTGCTGGCGGAAAACGCCGGAATGGACTTCATACTCGTGCTCAGCGGCGAGACCCGGCGCGAGGACCTGGCGTCGCTTTCACGCCAGCCCGCACTTGTAGTGGATGACCTGGGGGGGTACTGACAGTCGGCAGGAATGGAGCAGGCGACAGCACGCCGATGCGTGGCGTAACGGTAACGTCGCTTGCGCAGGGGGGCGGGCATCCGTCAGGATGCTGTCATCCGGCCCGTTTCCCCCCCATGCCCGATATGTCCGATGTGTCCGATGTGTCCGATCCCCAATGTCCGCCCTTTCACGTCCGGCGGACGTCCGATGGGCAGAAAATGCTTTGAGAATTTGCTCCGTCGAATTATAATGTGACGATTTTGCGGCGTTTCGGTGACGAGAATGAGACGCCGCAGGGGCCGATCATTCCAACGTCAACGCCATATCGAGGAGAAGGCAATGACCAAGAAGTGGATGCAGTTGCTGCTCGCTCCGGTTGTTCTGGCCGCGGGCCTGTGCGTCATGTCCGCCAACATCGCCAAGGCCGCCGACGACTGCGCGAACCGTGGCTCGCTGGACGCCATGTTCTGCGACGACAACAAGGACCTGGTGGCCGACACCCCCAAGGACAAGGGGAAGTGGAAGGACCCGAGCACGCTGGTGTTCACCTACACTCCCGTTGAAGATCCCGCCGTGTACAAGGACGCCTTCGCCGACTTCCAGGCCTTCCTGGAAAAGCGCACCGGCAAGAAGGTCATCTATTACACCGTGCAGTCCAACGCCGCCGAAGTGGAAGCCATGCGCTCCGGCCGCCTGCACATCGCGGGGTTCTCCACCGGTCCCACCTGCTACGCGGTCAACCTGGCGGGCTACGTGCCCATCGCCGTCAAGGGCGACGGCGAAGGCTTCCAGGGCTACCGCCTGCTGATGATCGTGCGCAAGGACAGTCCCGTCCAGACCCTGGCCGACCTGAAGGGCAAGAAGGTGGCGCACACCTCCGCCTCTTCCAACTCGGGCAACCTGGCTCCGCGCGCCATCTTCCCCAAGCTGGGCCTGACCCCCGAAAAGGACTACACCGTGGTCTATTCGGGCAAGCACGACCAGTCCATCCTGGGCGTGGGCTACGGCGACTACGACGCCGCCCCCGTGGCCGGCGACGTGTTCAAGCGCATGGCCCAGGCCGGGCGCATCAATGAAGCCGACTACCGCATCATCTGGCAGAGCGACGTGTTCCCCACCTCTTCGTTCGGGTATGCCCACGACCTGAACCCCGAGTTGGTGAAGAAGATCGTCGACGCCTTCCACGAATACCGCTTCACCCCTGAAATGCAGAAGACCTTCGGCGGTGCCGACCGGTTCTTCCCCGTGACCTACCAGAAGGACTGGGCGGTCATCCGCGAGATCGCGGAAGCCAACGGCGAAACCTTCAACCAGACCGGTCTGCAGAAGATCGCCGAGAAGGAAGCCGCCGAGGCCGCCAAGAAGAAGCAGGAAGCCGAAACCAAGAAGCAGTAGCACTCGTGCGGCGGGTACCGGCATGTCCGGTGCCCGCCGCTTTTGCACGCGGCGCGTGGCGCCCCGTGCCAGGCATTTGAAACCGCGTGCCATCTCCGTCTCCCTGGGCCGACGTACCGGCCCGCCGCGCAGGCAGGCTCATCGGGCCCCGGCGCGGGACACGGACCCGGCACGCCGTCCGCAGGACGCACCACGCCCGCAGGCCGGATGCCATCGGGCGTCGTGGCGCGTCCTTCACCAGCAGCTCCGGGAATCAGCAAGTGCACAAGGCAACAGAGTCCGCCTCCACCTCCCGTCGTCCCGCGTGCAGCGCGGGCGACAAGTCGCTCGTCGTCGAGAACCTGCGCAAGGAATACACGCGCGGCAAACCCGTGCTCAAGAACATCAACCTGACCGTGGCCGGGCAGTGCACCACCGCCATCATCGGCCCGTCCGGCACAGGCAAGAGCACGCTGCTGCGCTGCATCAACCGGCTCATCGAGCCCACCTCCGGTCGCATCCTGGTCAGCGGCCAGGACATCTGCGCCCTGCGCGGCGCCAGTCTGCGCGCGGCGCGGCGGCGCATCGGCATGGTGTTCCAGGAATACAACCTGGTGGAGCGCCTGTCGGTGATGGAAAACGTGCTCTGCGGGCGTCTGGGCTACATTTCGCCCTGGCGCGCCTGGCTGCGCAAGTTTCCGCAGGAGGACATCGAGCGGGCCTACGACCTGCTGGACATGGTGGGGCTGACCGAATTCGCCCGCGCCCGCGCCGACGAACTTTCCGGCGGCCAGCGCCAGCGCGTGGGCATTGCCCGCGCGGTGATGCAGCAGCCGCACATCCTGCTGGCGGACGAACCCACCTCGTCGCTGGACCCCAAGACCTCGGTCGAGATCATGGAACTCTTGCGCGAAGTGGCCTCCGTCAACGACATTCCCGTGCTGGTGAACATCCACGACGTGACCCTGGGCCGCCGCTTTGCCGACCGGGTGGTGGGCATGTCCAAGGGCGACGTGGTGTTTGACGGCGTGCCCGGCGACCTGACCGACGCCCACCTCAAGCTGATCTACGGCGGCGAGGACTGGCTGGCATGAGCGCTGCAACCGTCGCCCGTCCCGCACCCTTCGCGGTCAACTGGTGGACCCGCCTGGGCTACCTGCTGGCCGTGCTCTATTGCCTGTATGCCCTGTCCATCCTGGACATTTCGTGGGAGCGCCTGCTGGCGGGGCTGGACAACGGCGCCCGCTTTCTGGGGGCCATGTTTCCGCCGGAGTTCAAGCGCTGGAAGCTGCTGATCGACAACCTGCTGGAGTCGTTGCAGATCGCGCTCATTTCATCCCTGTTCGGGGTGCTCATTTCGCTGCCGGTGGGGCTGTGCGCCTCGCGCAACCTGATGCCCGACTGGCTGACCTGGCCCGCGCGCGCCTTCATCGCCGTGTGCCGTTCGTTCCACCCGGTGATCTTCGCCATCCTGTTCGTGAAGGCCGTGGGCTTCGGGCCGCTGGCGGGCATCCTGACGCTGATCTTCGCGTCCATCGGCTTCGTGGCCAAACTGTTCGCCGAGGCCATCGAGGAAATCTCGCTGAAGCCGGTGGAGGCCGCGCGGGCCGCGGGCGCGCCGTTCCTTTCGGTGCTGACCTTCGCCGTGCTGCCGCAGGTGCTGAACCGGTTCATCGGTTTTTCCACCTACCAGGTGGACTCGAACCTGCGTAACTCCACCATGATCGGCATCGTGGGCGCGGGCGGCATCGGCGGTACTCTGGCCGCGGCCTTCCAGCGTTTCGACTACAGCTTCGTGTGCGCCATCCTGCTGTCCATCATCGCCCTGATCATGGTTTCCGAGTATGTGGCGGTGCGGGTGAAGGGGGTGTTCCAATGAGCGCCGAGCGCATCTGGCAACGCTTTACCCCGGCGGAGCGCATGTCGCGCTTCACGGTCTTCCTCGTGGCGGCCATCCTGCTGGCGTGGTCGTTCCGCACCGTGGAGATCATTCCGGAATTCCTCATGGACGCTCCGGAACAGGTGGCCGACCTGTTCAAGCGCATGTGGCCGGTGGACTACGCCTACTACGAGCGCGGCGTGCACGCCGTGCTCATCGAAACGCTGCACATCGCCACGCTGGGCACCATCATGACCCTGGGCATCGCCATACCCGTGGGCATCATGGCGGCCAGCAACGTGTGCCGCGTGCCCGCGCTGAACTGGCTGGCCACGTTCATCCTGGTCTCGTCGCGTTCGGTCAACACGCTGGTCTGGGCGCTGCTGTTCGTGGCGGTGTTCGGTCCCGGCACGCTGGCGGGCACGGTGACCATCGCCGTGCGCTCCATCGGCTTCGTGGGCAAGCTGTTCGGCGAGGCGCTGGAAGAATCCGCCCCCGGTCCCATCGAGGCGTTGCGCGCCGCCGGTGCGCCGTGGATCAGCGTGTTCCTGAAGGGCTACTGGCCCCAGGTTTCCCCGGCGTTCTGGGGCATCGCCCTGTTCCGCTGGGACATCAACGTGCGCGAATCCTCGGTCATCGGGCTGGTGGGCGCGGGCGGCATCGGCATGGCTCTCGACGAGGCGCTCAACCTGTTCCATTGGGACCGCGTGGCGCTTATACTGGTATGCATCTTCGCGGTGGTGGTCATCGCGGAGGTGTTCGTCACCCATATTCGCAAACGCATAATCTGAGCGTAGCGCGATGTTCACGGGGCGGCGAAAGCCGCCCCTTTTCGTTACGGCATGTCGATTGCCCCGCAGGAGCGGGGCGGGAGGAACCCATGGAACGCCTGAAGGGAAAGCGCGTCCTCATGTTCGTGGACGACGTGTATGAAGACCTGGAGCTGTGGTACCCCAAGCTGCGCCTTATCGAAGAGGGCGCCGAGGTGGTGGTGGCCGGTCCGGAGAAGGGCCGCACCTACGCGGGCAAGAACGGTTACCCCTGCAAGGCCGACGCGGCCATCGCCGACATGGACGACGCCGGGTTCGACCTGCTGGTCATCAGCGGCGGCTTTGCCCCGGACAAGCTGCGCCGCGACCCCAAGGTGCTGGAACTGACCCGCCGCATGCACGAGGCGGGCAAGGTGGTGGCCCACATCTGCCACGCCGGGTGGATTCCCATTTCGGCGGGCATCATGCGCGGCTTTCGCTGCACCTCCACCCCCGGCATCAAGGACGACCTGATCAACGCCGGGGCCATCTGGGAAAACGCCGAGGTGGTGGTGGACCGCAACCAGGTCAGCAGCCGCAAGCCCGACGATCTGCCCGCCTTCTGCAAGGCCATCATCGACCTTGCGGCAGGGTAGTCTTGCTTGACTGCGGATGGTCCTGCCTGGCCGCCGGGTAGCCGTATCGGGCCGCCAGAGGCCAGCCAGCCGAAAAACCGGCCCAAGGGTGCCGGGACACTGCCATCCATACGAAAGGGGAGGGACTTCTGGTCCCTCCCCCTTTCCTTTCACGCAGGCGGCATGCTGCCCCATGCGCATGGCTATCTGATGGTCACCAACTCGTAGGTTCCGCTGCCAAGCCCCAGGGCCTCGGCATGTTCGATCTGGCTCCGCCAGTTGGTGCTGGGGTGGACAACGTGGAAATGGTCGTGCTGCCCGGTGTGCCCTGTGCGGCCAGCGTGCCCGCTACAGCCGCGGGCCGGTTCGCCCTTGCCTTCCAACTGCTTGCCGAACCTGTCGCCCAGCACCGTGCCGGGAATGACCGGCGCGGCATTGACCGCGTCGATGCAGGCCTTGTCCAGCGCCACCGGGTCGAAACTGGCGAAGATGCCGATGTCCGGGATGATGGCGGCGTCGTTTTCACCGTGGCAGTCGCAGTTGGGCGAGACGTGGTTGACCACGCTGATGTGGAAGTTGGGGCGCCCGTCCAGCACGGCCTTGGCGTATTCCACCATCCGGATGTTCACGTCGTCGCTGCTGCCTTGCCACGGCGTGTCGATCGCGTCGAAGTTGCAGGTGGCGATGCAGCGCCCGCAGCCCACGCACAGTTCGTGGTTGATGGACGCCTTCTTCTCTTCGTTGAAGGTTATGGCGTCCTGATTACAGTACCTGGCGCAGGTGCGGCAGCCCACGCACTTGTCGTGGGCAACGCGCGGTTTGCCGTTGTTGTGCATGATCATCTTGCCGGCCCGGCTGCCGCTGCCCATGCCGATGTTCTTGATGGCCCCGCCGAAGCCGGTCAGCTCGTGCCCCTTGAAGTGGTTCAGGGAGATGAAGACGTCGGCGTCCATGATGGCCCGGCCGATCTTGGCGGTTTTCAGGTGCACGCCGCCCTCGATGGGCACCTCCACTTCGTCCGCGCCCTTCAGGCCATCCGCGATGATCACGTGACAGCCGGTGGAAAGCGGGGTGAAGCCGTTTTCGTAGGCGGCGTCCATGTGCAGCAAGGCGTTGTTGCGGCGGCCCACGTAGAGCGTGTTGGCATCGGTGAGAAAGGGCATGCCGCCCAGCTTCTTTACCCTGTCCGCGACGGTCTTGGCGAAATTGGGGCGCAGGAAGGCAAGGTTGCCCGGCTCGCCGAAATGGATCTTGATGGCCACGAAGGCGTTCTGGAAGTCGATCCGCTCCACGCCCGCCGCCAGCATGAGCTTGTCCATCTTGTCCAGCAGGCTGGTGCCGATCCTGCACCGCATATCGGTGAAATAGACCTTTGACGGCTCCGCGCCTGCGCCCTTTTGGCCGGTTTTCTTGTGGCCGGTACCCTTGTGGGGGATTCCTTTCGCGCCATCCTTGGCGGCCTGCTGCGCGCGCGCGGGACGCTCATTCTTTCCGGAAGCCGGAGATGCGTGCGCTTTCCTGGGTTTTGCCGTGTCGCTCATCGTGATGTGCCTCCATGATTGGCAAGGTATGCCGCAACGCCCATGCCACTGCCGTCCAGCCGTGCTTGCCGCGCGGGATGTTCCCTGTCCGGCTGGTTTTGGTTCTGCCGGGGCAATAGCGTTTCACCCATGCTTCTTACCGCAGGGTGGCAGACCGCGAAAGATACGATTCCATCTTTCTTTTGCACATTCCTCTCATGTGCGCCTGCATGCGGGGGACGGACCAGTTGCTGCCCGGCCCGTTCACGGGAAACGGAGGCAGGCATGACGGCACAAGGGCCTTGCGGATGCTGCCCGCAAGGCCCTTGTGCTTTTTGCCGACTCTGGCAGGGCGCGATGGCGGACTAGCGCAACCGCCACGCCGCCAGCGCGAGCATCAGGCAACTGACGGCGGCCCCGCCCGCGAACACGGCGGGCAGGTCGCCCCCGGCGTAGAGCAGGCCGAACAGCAGGGGGGCCATGGTCTGGCCCAGGCGCAACAGGGTGCCGTTGACGGCCATGATGGCGGCGCGCTGTTGGGTGGGGGCCAGCGAGGTCATCATGGTGGACAGGTTGGGCAGGTTCAGCCCCTGGGCCATGCCGAAGCACAGCACCGGCCCCAGCAGCCACCACAGGCCGGGCATCAGCGGCAGCAACAGCATGGCGGCGGCGTAGAAGACGTGGCTGAGCATGATCAGCCGCCGGGCGGGAAAGCGTTCCGACAGCCGCCCCAGTTGCGAGGCGATCATGGCCGTGCCCAGCGAGGATACGGCGAAAATGGCACCGATGCGCGAAGGCGCGGCGTGGAAGCGGGTATCCGCCAGCACGGGAAAGAAGGTGACCATGGGGCCGTACAACTGCACGAAGGTAAGCAGGGAAAGCCCGAACAGCACCAGCGCGCGGGGGGACAGCGCAATGCGCAGGGTGGAGCGGAAATATTCGCCAAGGGTCTGCGTGGCGCGCGAGGCGGGCAGGCGCAGGCGCGCGGCGGCCAGCATCAGCGGCAGCACGGCCAGGGGCAGCAGGAAGGGCACGTTCCAGCCAAGCTCGGCCAGCAGGCCGCCCACGGCGGGGAAGATGGCTGTGCCCAGGCTGAGCACGCCTGCGTTGTAGCCCATGGCCCGCACCCTGTCGTTGCCTTCGTACAGGTCGCCGATGAGGGTGGTGTACAGCACGCCCAGCGGGGCCGCGCCAAACCCCTGCACGAAGCGACAGGCCAGCAGGGTCGTCAGGTCGTGGGCAAAGAAGCAGGCCGCGCCGCCGATGGCGAACAGGGCCATGGCGGGCAGCAGCACCCGCTTGCGGCCCAGCCGGTCGGCCAGCACGCCCGCCACCGGGGCCAGCGCGATGCCCGGCAGGGTGAAGGCTGTCAGCACCAGCCCCACCGAGGCCAGCGGAATGCCCAGTTCGCGCGCCATCAGCGGCAACGCGGGCATGACGCTGGAAACGCCCATGATCACCGTAAGGGTGATGCCGAAGATGGTGTGCAGGTTCCTGTCGCGCAGCAGCGGGTGCATGAGGCTTCCGTAAGGGGGCGAATGTTCGGCGGGTTCTACGCCCGTCAACACGGCATGGTCAAGGCAGATGAGCGACATGGTCAAGGCGGACGGGCGGCATGGTCAAGGCACGAAACCGTGCCCGCGCGGGGCGTTGACGAAATGCATCCTGCCGCCATTGTTGCATCGATGCCGGTTACCGGATAGGAAGTAAGGGGAGTCGGCATGTTGCCACCGCTTTGAGCGCGGGGCGGGTGCTGGCCAGCGGGGGGCCAACCGCGTCCAGCCTACGCAAGGGAGAAGTTGATGCCGCCGGACGACCAGGAAGGCTTGAGGGTTCGCTGCCCTTATTGTCACAAAGTTTTCATGATGCGCAAGAAACAGCCCTCGTCGGAAGCGGCCCGCATCCGGGTGAAGTGCCCGAACTGCGGAGAGGACATTCTGTTGCCCGGCGATGTGCTGGCGCGGGCCTGCAAGGGCGGCGAAAAGAAGTAACCTCCGTGGGGACACGACGGCACTGATCCGGCGTGCCGTGTTGCTTGGCGTCTGCTATCCCACGGATTGTGGTGCGCCGCATGGCGCACCCGGCCAGCGTGCATCTGTCCGATATCTCCTGTTCCTGCGGCCCAGGCCGCCCGTAACGAAGCCCCGGCATCATCAGATGCCGGGGCTTCGTGCGTTGATAGACTCTGACCGGTACGCGGCCCAGGGGTTGTTTCTAAATGAGGATTTTCGTTCGTTGGCAAGGAAAACAAGCCCGCCATGAGGGAGTGCGGCAGCCGTTAGGCGAGCGCGCAGCGCGAGTCTTACGGATAAGGACAGCAAAGCAATGGCGGGCGAAGTTTGACGATGCCAACGAGGGAAAGGACAATTTAGAAACAGCCCCTAGCGCTTGCGCTTGTGCTTGAAGGCTTCCTTGGCCAGCCTGCCCAGTTCGGCCAGGCGGCGGTCCACCTTGTCGTACAGGGTGCCGGGGGTGAAGGTGGAATCGGCGCGCATGCGCCCGGCGGGCATGCCGGTAAGCAGTTCCATGGCCTCGGTGATGTGCGCCACCGGCCAGATGGAAAAGCGCCCCTCGTTCACGGCGGCCACCACTTCCTGCTTCAGCATCAGGTGGGCGATGTTGTCCTTGGGCAGGATCACGCCCTGCTCGCCGGTCAGCCCGTGTCGGCTGCACACCTCGAAGAACCCTTCCACCTTGCGGGTCACGCCGCCCACGGCCATGATCTGGCCGGACTGGCTGACCGCGCCGGTAAAGGCCAGCGAAAGCCGGATGGGCACGTCGGCGATGGCCGAAAGCAGGGCCGCCAGTTCCGCGCCGGAGGCGGAATCGCCCTCGATGCCCGCGTAGCTCTGCTCGAAGCACAGGCTGCCGGTCATCACCAGCGGCTTGGTGCGGGCAAACTGGCTGACCAGGTAGCTTTTCAGGATCATCATGGCCTTGGTGTGGATGGGTCCGCCAAGCTCGGCTTCCCGCTCTAGGTCGATGATGCCCCCGTGCCCCACGCCCACGGTGCAGGATATCTGGTGCGGCAGGCCGAACTCGAAGTCGCCGTACCAGGTCACCGACAGGCCGTTGACCCGGCCCACCTCGCTACCGCTGGTGCGCACCTTGATCAGTTCGCGGTCGTACTCGTCCATGAAGTGCTGCTCGACCAGGTTGGCGCGGTAGGTGCGCGCCACCATGGCGTCGTGCAGGGTGGTGCGGTCCACCAGCGCGCTGCCCTTCATGGAGGCCAGGGCCGAGGCCTCGATCATCAGTTCGCGCAGCACCGGGAATTTCAGCGACAGCTTGCGCTGGTCCTCTATGATGCGCGAGCCGTAGTCCACCAGCCCGGCCATGGCGTCGCGGTCGAAGGGCAACAGCTTTGCCTCGTCGATGATCCGGGCGATGCGCGCCAGGTACACCTTCACGCCGTCGGCGTTGCGCTCGGCGGCCTCGGTCAGGTGGGCCTTGATCTTGAACAGCTTGGGGAAGCGGTCGTCGTTGACCAGCAGCGTCTCGTACATTTCCTCGGTGCCCACCAGCACCACCTTCAGGTCCAGGCGCAGCGGCTCGGGCTCTATGCCCTTGGTCTTGGTGGATTCCTGGCCGTCGCCAGCGTCCTCTATGCGGGCCAGGCCCGAGCGCAGGGCGCGCAGCAAGCCTTCCCAGGCGCTGGGGTAGGACAGGATGTCCTCCATGTGCAGCACCAGGAAGCCGCCGTTGGCCTTTTGCAGCGAACCGGCCTTGACCAGGGTGAAGTCCGTCACCAGCGCGCCCATTTCCGATTCGCGCTCGATGCACCCCAGCAGGTTGGACGGGGTGGGGTGGTCGTCCACCACTATGGGCGCGCCGTGGGTTTCGCCGTTGTCCACGAACACGTTGATGTCGTAACGGAAGGACGTGTCTTCCGGCGGTGGCCCCAGGTCGGGCTGCTGCTGCGGCATGTGGGTGGGCATGTCGCGCTGCACGAAGCCTTCGATGTTGTCCAGGATGTCCTCGCGCATGTCGGCGAAGTAGCGCTTCAGTTCGTCGCACGGGCAGGTCTTGGCGAACTTGTCGGCCAGCGGCGTCAGGAACTGGTCCAGCACCTCGCGCACCACTTCCTTTTCCAGGGTGCGCTCGTCCTCCACGAAGTCCTGCTCGGCGCGGGTCAGCTTGCGCATCAGGCCGGTCATGGCCTGCAACAGCCGGTCGCCTTTCAGCTTCAGGCTTTTGCGCAGCGTGGCGTCGAGCTTTTCGTACTCGTCCTCGCTAAGGCGCTTGCCCTCCACGATGGGGTACAGGGTCAGGCTGCCGGAATCGTCCATGTCCAGGTTGAAGCCTTCGCCCCCGGCCACGGTGTCCATTTCCTTGAACAGCTTGCTGCGCTGGGTCTGGAACTTGTCCAGCAGCAGGGTGCGCTTGCGCACGAAGGCGTCGTGCTCGAAGCGGCTGGGCGCTTCCTTGCGGGCCTTGGACAGGGCCTGGGTGAGGGCGGTGCGCAGCTTGCGCCCCTGCCCGGCGGGCAGCGCGATGAGGCGCGGCTTGTCCGGGTCCTCGAAATTGTAGACGTGGATGAGGTCCGGCGGGGTATCCATCTTGCGGGCGCGCGGCGCGAGGTATTCGCGCAGCATGTAGGTGCGGCCAAGGTTGGCCTCGCCCGAAAGGTAGACGTTGTAGCCGCCGTCACGAATGTGCAGGGCCAGTTCCAGCGCCTGCAATACGCGGGGCTGGGGGGTGCGGCGCATGCCGTTGCGCGGTGGGCGCGGAATGGCGTCGCTGGTCTCCCACTGGATGCGGGTGGGGTCGAGCGTGGCGCGAAGACGGGCGGCGGGCAGCGGGGAAACCTTGGTCATGATGCTCCTGCGCGGCGAACAAAGTGGAAGGGCCGGACCGAGGGTCCGGCGGGTTGCTCGGCCCCGGCAAAAAAACCGGTGCCGTACCGGCGCGAGGGGCCGGGTTTCTTAGCCTAGCGTGTTGCCCCGCGCTTGTCACGCCCCGCAGGGCGGTGCGCTTGGGCAAGCGATGCAGGCAGGGTACGGAACGAAGCATGCGCGGGGCTGAAGGGGCGGCAAGGAAAGCGGGGAGCGGATCGCAAGGCGGCAGGCGCGCAGCGGCCCGTCGTCCGGAGTGGTGCGGGGTTTGTCAGCCGGGGCGGGAACGGCTATCATCAGCGCCATGACCGCAGCCCAGCCCACGCAGCAGCACGCCGGGGACGAACCCAACGGCACCATGCCGCGCCCGGCGGGGCATGGCGGGCCGGAGCCGGGGGGGCATGGACCCAAGGTGGACGTGCTGCTTTCCGTGGTGGTGCCGGTGCTGCACGAGGCGCAGCGCATGGCGGACCTGGCCAGGCACGTGCGCGCGCTGGCCGGTGAATTGCCACGGGGTGCGGTGGAACTGGTGGTGGCCGACGGCGCGCTGGAAGGCGACACGTTGGCTGCGTTGAAGATGGCGATGGGCAGGGACGCCTGGCGGGCCGCAACCGGTCTGGACGCAACGGGTCTGGGCGCATCTGGTTTGGGCGCATGTGGTTTGGCCGCCGAAGAATTTTCCGGTACGGGGCTTCTCGTGCGCGCCGTGGCCGCCCCGCGTGGCCGCGCCCGGCAGATGAACGCCGGTGCCGCCGTGGCCCGCGGGCAGGTGCTGCTGTTCCTGCATGCGGATACGCGCCTGCCGGACGGGGCCTTTCCCGCCGTATTGCGGGCGTTGGGCGTGTCGCCGTACGCTGCCGGGGGCGAGGGTGTGAACGCTGCCGCGCCTGTATTGGCCGCATGCGGCGGACGTGGCGGGCTTGCGACCGGCAGCGCCGGGCCGTGCGTCCCCGGCGCCGGGGCGTTTTCCTTGGCCATCGACGCGCCGGGGGCTTGGTTCCGGCTGGTGGAGGCGCTGGCCAACCTGCGCAACCGGCTTACCCGTACCCCGTACGGCGACCAGGCCCAGTTCTTTCGGGCCGGGCTGTTCCGGGCCATGGGCGGCTACCCCGACCTGCCGCTGATGGAAGATGTGGAGATCATGCGCCGCCTGCGCCGCCTGCGCCGCCGGCATCGCCTGCATTGCCCCGACCAGCCGCTGGCCCTGCTGGCCCTGCGGGCCGTCACCTCGGCCCGGCGCTGGCATGACGAGGGGGCCGTGCGCTGCACCCTGCGCAACGTTTGTCTGCGGCTGCTGTATGCGCTGGGGGTTCCGGCGCAGATACTGGCGCGTTGGTACCGCGCCCGCAAAGGAGCATCATGAGCGACACCTGCGTACTTTTTTTCGTCAAGTATCCCGAGCCGGGCGCGGTAAAGACGCGCCTTGCGTCCGTCATGGGCGCGGAGGCCGCCGCCGCCATGTACCGCCATTTCGTGCAGGACATGCTGGCCGAACTGGTGCAGGTAAAGGCCGATCTGCGCATCTGTTGCGATGCGGGCAAGCCTGACGTGTCGAACTCACCGGATGCGCCGAATTCGCCGGGTGCACAGGACGCGCTGGCAACGTACAAGGCCTGGCTGGGGCCCCAGCATGCCTACCAGCCCCAGCTGGGCGCCGACCTGGGCGCGCGCATGTGCACGGCCCTTGCCGATGCCTACGCCGCCGGATACGAACGCGTGGTGGTGCTGGGCAGCGACATCCCGGACTTTCCGCACGAACTGGCGCAAAAGGCTCTGGACGACCTGGACCTGCACGACGCGGTCATCGGCCCGGCCTTTGACGGCGGCTATTATCTGATAGGCTTCCGGCGCGACCGGTTTCTGCCCGGCGTGTTCGACGGCGTGGAGTGGAGCGGCGCGTCGGTGTACGCCGCCACCATGGAGCGGCTGGAGGCCGCCCGGCTGGACGTGGTGCGCCTGCCGGAATGGAACGACGTGGACACCATGTGGGATCTCAACGTGCTGTACCGCACCAACCGCAACAGCTCGTTCCGCAAGTCATCATCCTATGCCGCCATGCGCGAGCACGATGCGCTGATCCGTCAGTACGACATGGAACTGCCCGTGTGGGCACGGGAAACGGAATCCGTAAAATGAAACCTGCTTCATCCCTGATGCGTGCGGCATTGTGCGGCGGCCTGCTGGCCCTGCTGCTGTGCGCGTCCCTGTTCATTCCCGGTTGTGCACTGGCCGGTGATGCTGTGCCGTTTCCCGACCCGATTCCCGCAGCGCCTGACGAGGTGCCGGATACTGGCGCCGCCGACGAGCCGGAAAAGCCCCAAAAGGCCAAGGCCTTCAGCACGCTGGTCATCTACTTCGAAAACGACCTGTTCGGCGGCACGGACCAGTACTACACCAACGCGGTGCAGGCCCGGTTCGTCTCGCCCGACCTCAAGACCCTTGCCGACGACGAAATGCTGCCCGACGTGCTGGACGAACTCATCGAGAAATTGCCCTTTGCGGGCGACCCCGACGCCCAGTACAACGTCAGCGTTGCCTTCGGGCAGGCCATCTACACCCCGTCCGATACCCAGGTCAGGGAGTACATCCCCGGCGACAGACCCTACGCGGGCTTTCTGTACGGGGCCATCGGCCTGCACGCCAAGAAGGGCGACCGCATGGACACCCTGCAATTCACCGGGGGCATCGTGGGGCCATCGGCGCGGGGAGAAACGGCCCAGAACGAAGTGCACGAGATGCGCAACATTCCCACGGCCAAGGGCTGGGACAACCAGTTGCACGACGAGCCGGGGCTGATGCTGACCTGGCAGCGCAACTGGCGTCTGAACCCTTCGTCCATCGGGCGCGGGTTCGACTGGGACGTGCTGCCCCGCGTGGGCGCCACGGCGGGCAACGTACTGACCCAGGCCAACATGGGGGGCGAGGTGCGCTTTGGCTGGAACCTGCCGGGCGACTTCGAGACCTCGCTGATCCGTCCCGGCGGCGGCATCGAGGCCCCTACCGACGATGCGGACCCCCGCGTGCGCGACAGCTGGGGCTGGTACCTGTTCGCCGGGGCCGACGGGCGGGCCGTGGGCCGCAACATCTTTCTGGACGGCAATACCTGGCGCGACAGCCACGACGTGGAAAAGAAGTATTTCGTGGCCGATCTGTCCGGGGGGCTGGCGGTGATCATCGAGGGCGTGCGCATCACCTATACCCACGTCTACCGTACCGAGGAATTCGTGGGGCAGGACCGGGGGCAGCACTTCGGCTCGCTGACCGTGGGGGTTTCCTTCTAGTCGTAGACAGGGGGAAACAATGAGGCCACGCCGTGGCATGGCATGCAAGGGGGGCGTTCCGCAGGGAACGCCCCCTCTCTTTTTGCAATTCCTCTTCTTGGATGCCGTGCGTGAGGCCAACGTGAGGGGCAGTATGCGGCATGTTGCACGCATGTTGAACTATACTTGTGATTGTATGATGCTATTTTCGATATTAGATTATAAAATATACATGATTTTCAGCGTTATAGTGCATAAATATGATTAAAAACGACAATGAATACTAATGTGTAAATGATTATCTTTTGTTCATGGTGTTGCATTTGCTTGCATACATGTTCAATAAGTGTAGATGGCCGAACGTTTTTGATGGTTGCGAGTAATGTTCAAAATATTTTGTGTGTGCTTTTCATGTCTTTTGACTTTCTTGAAGAAAGTTTCTTCCTCTCGCCCTCTCGCCATATGGCCAGGTGCGCATAGGGCTGCCGTTTTTGTCACACCATGATTTATAACAGTGATTGCCCGTCTTGGACTGGCTACAATATTATAGACAAAAAAGTAGGCGAGATGGGCAGGTTATTGGGAAAACTCGTCAGAGAAGCACGCCTGGAACGAACCGTTGGCGGCAAGCCGCTGTCCATCCGCCAGTTGGCCGACCGGTTGGGGGTACACCATTCCTATCTCAGCCGCATTGAACGAGGCGACGATGTCTGCCTGAAGCCGCAGCGGCTGATGCTGCTTGCCGATCTGTTGGGGGTGGACAGGTATTTCATGCTCGCGGTGGCGGGCATCGTGCCCGAAAAGCTGCGCGAAGCCATTTACGACCACCGCGAGGCGTTCACCATGTTCATTCGCTGCGTCGTGCGCGAAGAGCCGGACGGGCCGGACGGGGTGGACGATGCGGACGCGGCGTTCGCGAATGCCGGCGCCGCGCATCCGCACTGGATCATTCCCTATGCCGAAGGGGCGGATCTGTTGCGCGGCTTGGTGGGCGCCATGTCGGGCGAAGGGTGGATCGTCTCGCGGATGGCCCAGGACCGCATGGCTACACAGCTGTCTACATGCGAGTTGCCGTTTTGCGACATCGATCTGCGGCGTGGTGTCGTCACCACCACCGGGGTACGCAGCCTGCGAGTGTACCTGGGACGACACGGGACGGATGGCGGCGTTGCCCGTGTCTATCGTTCACGGCGCGTGGTGACGGGCAAGCTGGGCATCATGATTTCCATGCTGGACCGCATGCGCCATGCCATGGGCGCATGGGTGCGGGTGGTGGACGGCTTCGACATGGTGGTTTTTGACAGCCATGAACAGGCGCCGTTGCGGAAGGGCGTTCGGGAAGACGCCGGGCACGGCATGGGGCACGCCCGCCGGGGGGGCGGCACGGCTGGCGCGCCGGACCGCCCCGGGCCGCGCATCGTTTTCGAGCGTCTGGCAAGACGAAGCGCGGGCACGCACGAAAACCGCCTGCGGTACGAGCGCGCCCTCGGCAAGCTGTCCATGTCGGCCCATGCGTTCTTTCCGTGGGATGAGTTGGAGGCGTTTTCGTACATCATCGTGTTGTCGCATTGATGTTCATACCTGTCCTTGTACGGTTCCAATCCGGACTGAACCGGATTGAATCTGGTCGAATTCGGATCGGAAGCAGGCATTCCCGCAGTTCCATCACAATCAGCACGCTGGGGGTTCCATGAACAATTTCAATGTCGGTGTCAGGCTGATAGCAGGATTCATCTTTGTTTCGCTGCTCACGTTGATCACCGCCGGTTCCGGGTATTTCGCCATCGAGAGCACGGGGGAAAGCCTGCGCGAGGTCAACGAGGAAATGCTGCCCGCGGTTGCCCACACGGGCAGCATCGAACTGGCCATGCGCGGCATCGTGGTGGCCCAGCGCACCCTGATGATGGAGCGCCTTTCGGGCACGGAACGAGACCGCCAGCGCGAGGACATCCGCCAGGCCCGCGAGGCCATAGCCAAGGCCAAGGGCGAGATGGAACGTATCGGCCTGTCGCCCGCCGTGAAGGAAAAGTGGATGACCTTCAATACCACATTGGAGCAGGTCCGCGCCATCAATGACGAGATCATGTCGTCCATCCAGGAATGGGAACGGGACATCGCCAATGACGACAAGCAGGCCAGGGCGGCTGATCTTGTCACCGGCAAGGGCGTGCAGGCCAACGTCCGGCTGGCCGAGGCCGCTGCCGCGGTGCAGGAGGCCGTGCGGGCAGAGGCGCGTGCCGCGCGGGTTCAAAGCGCGGCAGAAGCACGCACGGCGCACAATACCGCCATCGCCCTGGCCGTGGGGGCGCCGTTGCTGTCGCTGCTGCTCGGTTTTCTCATTTCGCGGTCCATCACCCGTCCGCTGGGCGGAGCCGTGTCGTTCGCGCAACTGGTGGCGGGCGGCAACCTGAACGCGGATCTTGCCGTGCGCGGGCGTGACGAGATCGGCAGGCTGGCCGACGCCCTGCGGGTGATGGTGGACACCCTGAAGGCCAAGATCGCCGAGGCCGAGGACAAGAGCGAGCAGGCAGCCCGCAAGGAGCAGGAGGCCATGGCCGCCATGCATGAGGCGGAAGAGGCCCGCAAGCAGGCGGAAAACGCCAAGCGCGAGGGCATGTTGCAGGCTGCCGCGCGGGTGGAGGGCTCGGTGGAGGTGGTGTCGTCCGCGTCCGAAGAGCTATCCGCCCAGATCGAGCAGGCCGACCGGGGCGCGGAGGAACAGGCCAAGCGCGTTTCCGAGACGGCCACGGCCATGGAGGAAATGAACGCCAGCGTGCTGGAAGTGGCCCGCAACGCGGGGAACACCGCCGAAGTTTCCGACACGGCCCGCGCCAAGGCGGCCCACGGGGCCGCGCTGGTGGAGCGGGTGGTGGGCAACATCGACGGCGTGCGGCGGCAGTCGCTGGACCTCAAGACCGACATGGAGGACCTGGGCCGCCAGGCGGAGTCCATCGGGGCGATCATGAACGTGATCAGCGACATTGCCGACCAGACCAACCTGCTGGCGCTCAATGCCGCCATCGAGGCCGCTCGGGCCGGTGATGCCGGGCGCGGCTTTGCAGTGGTGGCCGACGAGGTGCGCAAACTGGCCGAAAAGACCATGCAGGCCACCGTGCAGGTGGGCGAGGCCATCCGTGGGGTGCAACTGGGTACCCGCAAGAACATGGAGAACGTGGACCGCTCGGTGCAGGGTATCGAAGAGTCCACCCAACTGGTGCGCCAGTCGGGCGAGGCACTGGGCGAGATCGTGCGGCTGGTGGAAATGGCCAGCGACCAGGTGCGCTCCATCGCCACGGCGTCGGAGCAGCAGTCGTCGGCCAGCGAGGAAATCAACCACGCCGTGGAGCAGGTCAGCACCATTTCCGGCGAAACGGCGCAGGCCATGCGCGAATCGGCGCGGGCCGTGTCCGCCCTGGCGGAGCAGGCCCAGGTGCTGAAGCGTCTGGTGGAAGAGATGAAGGCGGCGTAGCCCCGGCCAGAAACGGCAGAGGAATGTGAAAGGGCCGCCCTTCCGTGCAGGAGGGGCGGCCCGTTGTGCTTGCAATCAAAAGCAGGATGGTACCGGCAGGCAAGGACCATGCAGGGGCGGGGACTAGTTTGTCGCCGCTCCGCTGCCGTACACCTCGGCCAGGATTTCCCCGGCGCCGTCGGCCACCAGTTGCGCGGCCAGGTCCAGGCCGATCTTGCGGGCCTGCGCGCCATCGGGGGCGCTGGTGCCGTTCATGGTGTGGCGGATCACCCGCGCCCCGGTCAGGTCGGCCACCAGTCCTTCCAGGGCAAAGGTGTCGTTGCCGGTCATCACGGCGTGCCCGGCGATGGGCACCTGGCAGCCGCCCTGCAAACCGGCCAGGAAGCCGCGTTCGGCCTCCACGCGGATGCGGGTGGGGGTGTGCTCCATGAAGGCCAGCAATTCGTGCAGGTCGGCCCGGTCACCCCGGAATTCGATGCCCAGCGCGCCCTGGCCCACGGCGGGCAGGAAGGCGGGCGGCCCCAGCACTTCGCTCTTGGGCGCGGAAAGGCCCAGGCGCTTCATGCCCGCGGTGGCCATGATGATGGCGTCGAACTGGCCCTCGGAAAGCTTGCGCAACCGGGTATCCACGTTGCCGCGCAGGGAGACCACGTTCAGGTCCGGGCGCAGGGCCAGCAACTGCGACTGGCGGCGCAGGCTGCTGGTGCCCACGGTGGCCCCGTGGGGCAGGGTGGCCAGCGAATCGTGGTGTACGGACAGGAAGGTGTCGGACGGTTCCTCGCGTTCGGGGATGATGCCCAGCACCAGCCCCTCCGGCAGTTCCATGGGCACGTCCTTCATGCTGTGCACGGCCAGGTCGGCCCGGCCATCCAGCAGTGCTTCCTCGATTTCCTTTACGAACAGGCCCTTGCCGCCCACCTTGGCCAGCGGCACGTCGAGGATGATGTCCCCACGGGTCTTCAGGACCAGCAGTTCCACCGAAACGCCGGGGTGGCGGCCTTCGATGCAGGATTTGACGTGTTCGGCCTGCCACAGGGCCAGCTTGCTGCCACGGGTGGCGATGACGAGTTTCTTCATGTGGTTGCGCGCGGTGAGAGGATGAAATCGTGGGCGTGCCCTGCTAACCGCAGGTGGAGCAGTTCCCGCCCGAACACCCGGAACAGCCGCCACGGCTGGACTTGGGGAAGGTCACGGTCTGCCCCACGCGCGAGGGCGCGGGCATCTTGAAGCAGGCGCAGGACAGCTGCTTTTCGGTACGGGCGGAACCGCAGGCCGGGCAGGGGGGCAGGTCGTCGCCGAAGACGAGTTCCTCGAACTTCTTGCCGCAGGCGGTGCATTCGTATTCGTAGATGGGCATGATGCGTGTCTCCTCGAAAGGCGGTGCGAAAGGCTGCCCCGTCGTGTTTCGTGACGTGGCCCATGCATGCCGCGTGGCGTGTGCCAGGCGTGCGGGGCATGGGACGCGGGGTGGAAATTCGTTCGGCGGGCGGGCGCCGTACCGTGAAGGGCGCCTATTCCGGCGCCTTGCCTTCCAGGTAGGGTTGCAGGGCCAGCACGTTTTCGAACAGGAAATGGTCGGTCAACTGGCACAGAAGGTGGCCCACGGTGATGTGGATTTCCTGCACCAGCGGGGTGCGCCGGTCGGAAACGTCCAGCAGGTAGTCGCACAGCGCGGCCATTTCGCCGCCGCCGCGGCCGGTCATGCCCACGGTGGTCACGCCCTTTTCGCGCGCGGCCTTCAGCGCCAGCACCACGTTGGGGCTGTTGCCGGAGGTGGAAATGCCCACCAGCATGTCGCCGGGCTGGCCCAGTGCCTGCACCTGCTTCTGGAAGACCTGCTCGAAGCCGTAGTCGTTGCCTATGGCGGTAAGTATCGAGCTGTCGGTGGTCAAGGCCAGCGCGGGCAGGGGGGGGCGCTCCATCATGAAGCGGTTGACGAATTCGGCGGCCAGGTGCTGGGCGTCGGCGGCGCTGCCGCCGTTGCCGCAGAACATGATCTTGCGGCCACGGGCAAGGGTGAGGGCCATCTGGAGGGCCAGTTCCACCACGCGGTCGGCGTTCTGCTGGAAATAGCGTTCGCGAAGCTTCGCGCCTTCGGTGGCGTGTTCGAGCACGATCTGGCGGGCGGTGTCGGTCATGGAGCGGTGAATACCTCTGCGGCGGCCGTGCGGCCAACCCGTGGATGTTGCGGAACCACTCGGCAGTATACCAAATGGCCGGGCGTGACAACCGTGGGGCGTGGCCGGGGCGGCGACCGTGCGGGCGCCCAGCGCGTGGGGTGCGCGAAGGCGTGGCCCGTCCAACTGGTGCGCCGCGCGCCCCACCTCGCCCATCCCGCACGCCATCCGCGCGGTTATTTCTTGAAGGCGCGGGCGCTTTCCACTAGGAACACTCCATGCACACCGCGCTTCGCTCCATTCTCATCGTCACCAAGTCGGGCCACCGCGAGGCGGAGGCCCTTGGCGAACGCATGCGCGCCTGGCTGGCCGCGCGCGGCCTTTCGGCGCGCGTGGTGGAGAACACGGGCGATGCCGTGTCGCAGGCCGTGGCCGGGCAGGAATGCAGTCTGGCCCTGGTGCTGGGCGGCGATGGCACCATCCTTGGCGTGGCCCGGCGGCTGCTGGGCTCCGGGGTGCCGCTGCTGGGCGTGAATCTGGGCAAGGTGGGCTTTCTGGCGGAAGTGGCCGCCACCCGCTGGGAATCCAGCCTGGAACGGCTGCTGTCCGGCGGCGTCACCGTACAGGAACGGCTGGCCCTGTCCTTCCGCGTGGAACGCGACGGGGCCACGGTGCATTCCGGCGGCGCGGTGAACGACGTGGTCATCAATCGCGGCATTCTGGCGCGGGTCATCAACCTGGATCTGCGCGTGGGGTCCGAGCGGCTGGGCGAACTGCGCGCCGACGGGCTGATCGTCTCCACCCCCACCGGGGCCACCGGGTATTCCGTGTCCGCGCGCGGGCCGCTGGTGCACCCGCAACTGCACGTGTACACCGTGACGCCCATCTGCCCGTTCCTGAACAACCTGCTGCCGCTGGTGCTGCCCGGCGAGGCCCGCCTTTCGGTGGCGGTGCGCGAGCGCACCACCGACGTCTACCTGACCCAGGACGGGCAGGAAGGCTACGCCCTGCACGCGGGCGACGTGGTGCACGTGGAACGCGCGCCCGGCGGCATGCTGTTCGCCACCATCGAGGAACTTTCGTACTACCGCAAGCTGAAGGCCAAGGGGTTCATCAAGGACCAGTCATAGCGCCGGTTTTCGGGGCGGGTCGCGTCCCGTCCGCTGGCCGTCCGCTTGTTCCGGTCGCCCCGCGCGCCCGTCCTCTCCGTCTCGCGACGGCCCTTTGCCGGGGGGCCGCCCCGCCGTGCCACCCGGCCCCGCCGATACGAGGTCGTCATGCGAAAGCTGCCCGAGTTCGACGCCGTCAGGGACATCCGCCTGCGCAAGGACCCCTATTTCGACGCGTGGATCTACAATTTCATGACCGAGAACAATCTCGAACACCTCATGAACCCCACGCTCATCGCCACGCCGGAGCAACTGCGCTTCATGGTGGCCCTGGCCGACGACCAGGTCTACGTTCCCTGTTCGGACGACACCTTCCACCTGCTCACCGCGCAGGACACCCCCCGCGCGTTGCAGGAACAGTACAACCGCGCGTGGCGCATCATCATGCGCCTTGTGCGCAGCGCCACGCACATCGAAAAGCAGGTCAAGCGGCGCATCATGCAGTACTGCCGCCACCGTTTCCGCCTGCACATCAGCCAGCATACCGCCATCCCCTCGCGGGTGGTCAAGCGCCTGACCAGCATCGTGCTTACCCAGTCCGGCCAGGAAGACCCGTGGGAAGGCCGCAAGCAGGCCGCCAATCGCAAGGCCCGCGCCCTGTTGCAGGACCCGGCGTTGCAGCGCCTGCTGCGCCGCCCTCCGACCACCCTGGACCCGCACCGCGACATCGTGGACATGCGCTGGGAACTGGACCTTACGGAACTGGTCCGGCTGCTGCACGTGGCCATGCGCGGCCGCCGCTGGCTGGAATGCCCGCCCTCGCCGCTGGAGGTGGAACAGGCGTTGGAGTCGGTGGGCGCGCCTTCCGCCCAGTTGCGCCTGCTGTTCGGCCCGGAAACCGAGCCGCGCAAGAAGATCCTGTACCTGTGCGACGGCGACGGCGGGGTCATGTTCGACCTGGCCGTCATCCGCGTGCTGCTGCGCATGGGGCACCAGGTGGTGCTGGCCCTGAAGGAAGGGTTCTTCTTCTACGCGCCCATGATCTGGGACGCGGAGTCGGACCCGGTGCTGAAGGAAGAGATGGAGTCGGCCTTCATCCTGCATGACGACCGGGTGACCAAGAACGACCTGTTGCGACACCTGCGCGAGCATCGCTTCGTGGTCATTTCCGACGGCACGCGCGAACGGCTGAACCTGTACCGCGCCAGCGTCACCTTTGCCCGCGCGTGGAAGGAATGCGACGTGGTCATGGCCAAGGGCTGGCGGGCCGACCATACCTTCCTGCGCACCAGCCACCAGTTCACCCGCGACATCGTGTGCTTCTGGTGCGACGACGACGGGCAGTGCCACATCATCTGCAAGCCCCGCGCGACCGGGGTGCGCAAGTTCACCGAAAAGGACCTGACCGGCAAGGCCGACGAGATCATCGAGGCCATGCGCGAGGCGCGCCAGCAGGGCAAGGCGGTGATGTTCTACAGCTGCATCATCGGCTCCATTCCCGGCCAGACCAAGACCGCCATCACCGTGGTGGACACCTTTGTCCGCCATCTGCGCGAGAAACTGGACACCACCTTCATCATCAACCCCGCCGAGCACTTCGAGGAAGGCATGGACGGCGACGACCTGATGTTCATGTGGGAACGGGTCCAGCGCAGCGGTCTCATCGACGTCTGGCGTTTCCAGACCGTTGAGGATATAGAGACGAGCTTCGCGCTGCAGGAACGCAAGGTGCCGTCGGTGTGGTCGGGCAAGGATTCCACCTACTCCACCGGGTGCACCAAGGAAATGCAGATCGCCCTCGACATGCAGAAGAAGCACCGCGAACTTCAGATCATCGGCCCGTTGCCGGACAACTTCTTCCGCCGCCGCGAATACGGCGTGGGCAAGTACTTCGACGTGGGCATCAGCGGATAACCCAGCCTCAAGGACATACGATGCAGACCCTTCATGCCGTGGCGACGCTGCTCACGGATTGTTTCGACGCCCAGCACCGCGCCACCGCCGACTGGCACGTGGCCGAGCCCCCGGCGCACGAGCCCGCGCCCGTTGCAACGGACGCGGCGGAGACCGTGGCCGACGCGGCCCTGCTGCACCGACTGGTACTGGCCCAGCACCTGATGAACTTCCGCCTGTGGCACGTGGAAGACACCGCCCGCCGTACCGACGTGGGCACGGATGTCATCGCGGACTGCAAGCGCACCATCGACGGCCTGAACCAGCGTCGCAACGACTACATGGAAAAGGTGGACGCCTGTCTGGTGGCGCTGCTGCGTCCGCAACTGCCCGCGCCCGCCCCCGGTCAGCGCCCGCGCCACAATACCGAGTCGCTGGGCATGGCCGTGGACCGGCTGTCCATCCTCAGCCTGAAGGTCTTCCATATGGAAGAACAGGCCGAACGCGCCGACGCCGCGCCCGACCACCGCGAACGCTGCGCCGCCAAGCTGGCCGTGCTGCGCGAGCAGCGCGCCGACCTGGCCCAGGCCGTACTGGACCTGACGGCGGAGTTCCTGGAAGGTCGCAAGCAGCCCAAGGCCTACTACCAGTTCAAGATGTACAACGATCCCAGTCTCAACCCCGAGTTGTATGCCAACGTGAAGGGGTAGAAGAGGGAGAATTGTGAAGAGAATGACCGGGGGAAGGAACCTTTTGCGCTCTGCGGTCCTCATCCGTAAGGCTCGTAAACTCGCCTAACGGCTGAGGCAAAAGGTTCCTTCCCCCGGACCCCCAACCTCCCAAACTTTTCGATAGGGGGATGCCCCCCCCAAAAAAAGGGGTCAAGGGGGCGTGCCCCCTTGCGGGGGGCGGGGCGGAGCCCCGCATTGCCTTTGCATCCAAGCCGTCAGGAGATTCGTCATGGCCTTGTATGAAGCCGTCATCGGGTTGGAAGTGCACGCCCAGTTGCGCACACGGTCCAAGCTGTTCTGTTCCTGCTCCACCGCGTTCGGGGCGGCCCCCAACACCAACGTGTGCGAGGTGTGCTCCGGCATGCCCGGCGTGCTGCCGGTGCCCAACGCCCGCGCCGTGGAATACGCCGCCCGCATGGGCATGGCCGTGAACTGCACGGTGAACCCCGTTTCGGTGTTCGCGCGCAAGAACTACTTCTATCCGGACCTGCCCAAGGGCTATCAGATTTCGCAGTTCGAAACGCCCATCTGCGAGCACGGGCACCTCGACATCACGGTGAACGGCCAGACGCGCCGCGTGGGCATCACGCGCATCCACATGGAGGACGACGCGGGCAAGAACATCCACTCGGCGGGCGACAACGCCAGCTACGTGGACCTGAACCGCTCGGGCGTGCCGCTCATCGAGATCGTCAGCGAGCCGGACATGCGCAGTGCCGAAGAAGCCGTGGCCTACCTGAAGGCCCTGCACGCCATCGTGGTGTACCTGGGCGTGTGCGACGGCAACATGGAGGAAGGCAGCTTCCGCTGTGACGCCAACGTGTCCATCCGCCCCAAGGGGCAGCAGGAATTCGGCACCCGCGCGGAACTGAAGAACCTGAACTCGTTCCGCAACGTGCAGCGGGCCATCGAGTACGAAATCGCCCGCCAGCAGGACGTGCTGGAGGACGGCGACGCCGTGGTGCAGGAAACCCGCCTGTACGACGCGGTGAAGAACGTTACCGTGTCCATGCGCGGCAAGGAAGAAGCCCACGATTACAGGTACTTTCCCGACCCGGACCTGATGCCCGTGCGCATCGCGGAAGACGATCTGGCCCGCTGGCGCGCCGACCTGCCGGAACTGCCGCAGGCCCGCAGGGCGCGGTTTTTGGAGCAGCATGGCCTGTCCGATCAGGACGCCGACGTGCTGACCGCAGACAAGGCGCTGGCCGACTTCTTCGAGGCGGCCACGGCGGCCTGCGGCCAGCCCAAAAAGGTGGCCAACCTGATGCAGGGCGCGCTGCTGCGCGAACTGAACCAGCGCGCCGTGGCCGTGGACGCCATCGCCATGCGGCCCGAGGCGCTGGGCGAACTGGTGCGCATTGTCGAGGCCGGGCTGATCAGCGCCAAGATCGCCAACGACATCTTTGGCGAACTGGTGGAAACCGGCGCCATGCCCGAAGCCTTCGTGAAGGAACGCGGGCTGGTGCAGATTTCCGACACCTCGGCCATAGAGACCGCCGTGGACGAAGCCATCGCCGAGAACCCGGCGGAAGTGGAAGCCTACAAGGGCGGCAAGACCAAGCTGATCAGCTTTTTCATGGGGCAGATCATGCGCAAGACCAAGGGCAAGGCCAACCCGGCCCTGGTTACGGAACTGCTGCAGAAGAAACTGGGATAGCTCGCGCCCCCTGCCGGGCATGGCACGGCAGGACGACGGAACGCAGACGACGAATGCAACGCGGGGCGAAGGACCGGTCAGGTTCTTTCGCCCCGCTTCATTTTTCGGGAACGAGCAGGAAAAGGGCCTTGTTCAGCGCAAGACCGCCAACCCGGCTTCCTGCGCGGCGTCGGAGAACTCGTCCATTTTCGGGCCATGGTCGTACCCGGCAAGGTGTCCAAGCCCGTGGGCCAGCAGGCGCAGGGCGTGTTCCACCGGTTCCTGTCCGTACAGCCGGCATTCGCGCCGCCAGGTATCCAGCGACAGCACCAGCCAGCCGAGGTGGCAGGGGGAGTCGTCTGGCTCTCCGTCGTCGTCCGTTCCCGCATCCGGCCACGCTTCCGTTCCCGCATCCAGACCGTCCGCCGACCCTTCGCTCGTGAAGTCATTCAGTGCGACGTAGCCGTCCTTGGCGGGAAAGGACAGGATGTTGGTGGGGCCGGTGCAGCCAAGGTGCGTGACGTTCAGGCGGGCGATTTCCTCGTCGCCCACCAGGTCCAGCTCCACGGTGCATCCGGCAAGGCCGGTGGCCTCCTGCATGGCCGCGAACACGGCACGCAATTCGCCGGGGGCCAGGGGCAGCATCCATCCCATGCCGGGCGCACGACGCAACACCAGCATGCGGGGGCCTAGCCGGACTTGCCGGTTTTGGTGGCGGCAGTGGATGCAGCCGGTGATGCGGGTGCCGCCGTTGCCGGGCCGTCCGCCCGCGTACCTTCCGATTCGGGCGCCTGCATCGACGCACCAGCGGCCTGTGGGGCATCGCCGTTGCCGCCGTCCAGCGTGCCGTAGCAGCAGGGCATGGGCGGTTGCGGTTCGTCGCAGGCCGGGCAGGGCGCAGTGGTCGCGGTGTCGGGGCAGGGAGGCGGGCAGGCAGAACAGGGCGGACAGGGCGCATCGCCATTCCCGCCGTTCTTCTCCACGGGCTTGCCGTTCTTGTCGCCGGCCTTGTCCCCGCTTTTCTCCGGGCACTTTTCCGCGCCCTTCTCGCCGCATTTGGGTGCGTCACGGTCCGGACTGCGATCGGGTTGGCCGGGTTTGGCCGCATCCGGGTAGCCGATGCGCTGGTGGAACAGCCCGGTGAGGATGCGGTGGAAGTTCTCGCCCAGCTTGTGCAGGTCCTTGAAGGTCAGTTCCGATTCGTCAAGCTGCCCCTCGGCGAAGATGCCCTTGACGATGGTGTCGATGTGCCCCTTGATGCGCGCCGGGGTGGGGTCCACCAGGGTGCGGCTGGATGCCTCCACGGCGTCGGCCAGCATGACGATGGCCGCCTCGCGCGTCTGGGGGCGCGGGCCGGGGTACTGGTAATCCTGCTCGCGCGGGTTTTCGCCCTGGTTCACGGCCTTCTGGTAGAAGTAGCGGATTACCCGCGCGCCGTGGTGCTGGCCGATGATGTCCACGATCTCCTGCCCCAGGCGGTGCTGCTGGGCCAGTTCCACGCCCTTCTTGACGTGCGAGGTGAGAATCAGCGCGCTCATGGACGGGGCCAGCTTGTCGTGCTTGTTGCGCCCGCCGAACTGGTTCTCGATGAAGTATTCCGGGCGGCTCAGCTTGCCGATGTCGTGGTACAGCGCGGCCACCTTGCACAGCAGGCTGTTGGCGCCGATGGCCTTGGCCCCGGCCTCCACCATGTTCGAGACGATGAGCGAATGGTGGTAGGTGCCGGGCACGGCCACCATCAGGTCCTGCAACAGCGGCTGTTCCAGGTTCATCAGCTCCATCAGCCGGAAGCGCGTGGTGTAGCCCAGGCACAGTTCGATGATGGGGGACAGCGCGAACAGCAGCAGCAGCGAGAGCATGGCATTGACCGCGACGGCCAGCACCCCCCACGCCATGGACGCCGGGTCCACGTGCCCGCCAAGGGCGGTTGCGCCCAGCCAGATCAGCAACTGGCCCGCGCACAGCGGCAGGGTGCTCCACACCACGTCCTGACGGGTCTGGGCGCGGGTGACCAGCCAGGTGTTCCACATGGCGCCCAGGAAATAGAACATGAACAGGGCCAGCCCCCCGCCCGCCAGCACGGTGCAGAAGAAGGCCAGCAGCAGCCCGGTGACGCAGTAGCGCCGGGCCGAAAATATCAGCGCGGCAAGGCCCGCGGCCCCGGCCACGGGAAAGGCGAAGGACAATACCTCCGGCGTCAGCGACGCCCCCTGCTCCAGCACTCGCTGGCCCAGCAGGGTCAGCCCCTTGGACATCAGCGCGAACACCAGCAGCAGCAGCGCCACGAAGAACAGGTCCTTCTGGCGCACGGCCGACCCCATGCGCCCGCTGGGCGAAAACAGCATGCCCGCGCCCAGCAGCAGCGAGGTCAGCAACACCCCGGCCACGGTGGCCAGGTGCACCTTTTCGCCCTTGCGCGCCCACAGGGCCTGCAATTTCAGCTGGTGTTCGCGGCTTACCCGCTCGCCCTGGCGCACCACCACCTCGCCCTTCTGGATGCGGTAGAACACCGGTTCCACGGCGGCGGTCATTTCCGCCACGCGGGCGTCGGTGGCCTCGCGGTTCAGGGTCAGGGTGGGCGAGAGCAGCGGCGACAGCAGCAGCACGGCGGTGCGGCGCACGGCCAGAGAGGCCTTGGTCTCGTTCTTCAGGTTCTGGCTCAGTTCGGAAACCACGGAGCGCAGGTCGTGCAGGTTCTGCAAATCGGTGCGCAGGGTTTCGCTGCCGGTGGCAAGGTCGCGCAGCAGCACGCCGCCCTTGAACTGGAGCACGATGCGCGTATCGGCGGAAACGCCTTCCGCCAGGCGCGACTCCACCCACGGCAGGGCGCGGGTGGTCACGAGGGTCTGCAATTCTTCGCTGGACAAAATGCCGATGGTACGTTCGGAGATTTCCGTGCCCAGGGCCTCGGCCAGTTGCCAGCGCAACTGCTCCTGCTCCGCCGGGTCGGCATGGTTCACGGCCAGGAATATCTCGTGCACCCGCTGGCGCAGGGCCGTTACCGGCTCGCGGCTCAGGTCGAACACGGCGGGCTGCAACTGGGCCACCTGGTCACGCCGGGCGCGGGTGCCCTGCACGTCCTCCACCAGCAGGTCGCGGTCGGCGGTCACTTCTTGCGAGGCGATTTCACCGGCCACGTACAGCCGCACGGAGGGCGAAAGATTGGCGCCCGCCAGCACGGCCAGGGCAACCATGGCCAGGCAGAAGAAGAACAGCCCAGGTCCGGCCTGGTGGCGGGCCAGCCAGCGGAAGGGCGCGGCCACCGATTCGACGCTGAGGGCCTTGTGTCTAGCGGGAGTTTGCGGTTTCGTGGCGTTCATAGGCCTGCACGATCCTGCCCACCAGGGGGTGGCGGATCACGTCGTCTTCGTGAAAGCGGATGGAGCGGATTCCCTTGACGCCTTCAAGCACGCGCAGGGCGTGCACCAGGCCGGAACGTGACAGCGCGTCGGCCTTGCCCGATGCGGGCAGGTCTATCTGGGTGATGTCGCCGGTGATGACCGCGCGCGAGCCGAAGCCCAGGCGGGTGAGGAACATCTTCATCTGTTCCTGGGTGGTGTTCTGCGCCTCGTCCAGAATGATGAACGCGTCGTTCAGGGTGCGCCCGCGCATGAAGGCCAGCGGCGCAATCTCGATGATGCCCGTTTCCAGCATGTCGGCCACCTTCTGGAAGTCCTGCATGTCGTGCAGGGCATCGTACAGCGGGCGCAGGTAGGGGTTCACCTTCTCCACCAGGTCGCCGGGCAGGAAGCCCAGCTTTTCTCCCGCCTCCACGGCGGGCCGGGTAAGGATGATGCGCTTCACCTTCTTGGCCAGCAGCATGGAAAGGGCCACGGCCACGGCAAGGTAGGTCTTGCCCGTGCCCGCCGGGCCCACGGCGAAGACCATGTCGTTCTCGCGCAGGGCGGCCACGTAGTCGCGCTGGCTGAGGGTCTTGGGGGTGATGGTCTTGCGGGGAGAGACCACGAACACCGCATCGCGGAAGATGCGCCGCAGGTCGGCGGAAGGGTCGCGGTCGAGCATGCCGTAGGCATAGGCCATGTCGCGCGGGTACACGGGGTGGCCCGACTTCAGCAGGCCGTACAGCTGCGCCAGCAGGTTCAGCACCGTTTCGCGCACGCGGGCGTCGTCCGTGTCCACGGTGACGGTGGTTCCGCGCGAGTCCAGGCGTGCGCCCGACTTTTCCGCGATCAGGGAAAGATTGGCGTTGTGCGCGCCGAACAGCTGGTTGGCCAGTGCGGCGTCGTCGAATTCCAGCGTGGCGGCGGTGGTGGCTTGCGACATGTGGCTCGTGGGTTGTGGTGGGCGGAGCGCGTTGCGGCGGTGCGGCAAACGCGATGCGTGGCGATTCGGCTGCCGGGGCGCCAAGGCATGCTGGCGACTGCCCGGTGCTGGCCGTTGGCGAACGCCCGGCAACCAGACCGGCGCGCGGCAGGGAACCGGCCATGACTCCGGCCGGGCATGGCCCGGCTGCGGAAGCGCGGCGGCAAACCCCGATGCGGGAGACTGGCGAGAGAGTGGGGGCGCGCCGCGCGGATGTCCGTTACCGCCCCGATAGCCCGTTTCCGCCGTGGCGTCCAATGGTTTCGGCCCGTACAGTCCCGGCGGTATGCGGTTGTGCATGCGTTCGAGTGGCGTAAGGGGATCGCCGTTTTCGTGAAGGAACGGGGCCAGACAGGGGCTGACAGGCCAGACAGGGCCAGACTGGGCAGTCTGGGGCCAAACAGGGGAGGCGGCAGGCGGAGCAGGCGCGGCACGGCGGGCGAGTGCGCGCTGGCATGGGCGATGCATTAAGCAATGTAAAGGCGGTACCCGGCAAAATCGTCCGCCCGGAGGCAGCATGTCCATCTCGTCCATCTACGGCAGCTACGGCACCTACGGCATCGACCTTTCCACGTACACCGACGGCAGTTCCAC
>JAITSV010000015.1 GCA_031287575.1 Desulfovibrio sp. | reverse complement strand
CGAACATTACGGATGGCGACCGCAGAGCGTAAAAGGTTCCTTCCCCCAGAAAGTCTTGGCCTTTTGGTATTCTCTTACAACCCGCGCAGCGCGTCCAGCCAGATGCCGTTGATGCTGCCGGGGGTGGTCATGGCGTACTGGGCGCACCAGTTGCGGCGGGCCTGCTGCACGGCATCGCTCTGCCACCAGCCCTGCACGTCGGGCCAGATGCGGCAGATGTGCGCGGCGGCGGCATCGGGCGTGGCGTGGTGGATGCCCACTGCGGCCAGTTCGGCCAGGGCGGCGGCGGTTTCGCGTCCCACGCGCCAGTGCTCGGCGTTCCAGTACAGCACGGTGGGCGTGTTGGCGGCCATGGCCAGTTCCAGGGTGGTGCCGTGGTGGTCCAGCACCAGCAGGCGGCAGCCCAGCATGTGCTCGTCCAGGCTCCCTTCGCAGCGGCGCACGTCGGCAAAGCGGCGCAGCACCCACGGGCCGTCGTCCAGCCCGCTCATGGTCTGGAAATAGGGGCGGTACAGGGCGGACGCGCGCACGTGGTCGGGCAGGGCGGCGAGAAAGCGCGCCTTGTCGCGGCGGTAGTCCAGCCATTGCAGCGCCTGCGGCCGTGAATCCAGGCGGTACGAAAGCATGCTCATTTCCGCGCCTACCAGCACCAGTGCGCCGGTGCGGTCGGCGTGGCTGTCCCTGATGCGGTCCAGCTGGCCGTGCGGCAGGGGCACGTAATTGCCCCGGAACGGCGCGTGGCTGGTCCAGCCCCAGGTGACGAAGGCGTGCTGGCGGTATTCGTAGAAGGGCACCACGGCGGATTCGCGGATGTGGCCGTAGTTGCCGCCGTGCTGGATGAATACCAGCCGCGCCCCGGCGGCGCGGTCCAGGGCCACGCGCATGCGGTAGGCGTCGTCGTGGTACGAGGCCACGTTGACCACGCGGGTGCGCGGGCGGCGCTGGCGCACGGTGCGGGGCAGGCGTTCCTTGCACAGGGCGCGGGGGATGGACGGCAGGATGATGTCGTCCGGCTCGAAGCGCCACACCGGCATGCGCCCCTTGAGCTGGGCCAGGGGGATGGTGCGGTCCTCGCAGGTGCGCGGCCCCAGCAACGCCATGGAAAACACCAGCGATTGCAGGGTGGAAAAACCCTTGATGCGCGGAAACGGCAGCGCGTACAGCAGCCGCCGCGCAAGGCCGCGCAGGCCGCCTTCGGCGGGGGCGCCGGAATGGCGGACGACCGTCTCGGCATGCACGGCCCGCCACGCGGCGGGCAACTGCGGTTCGAGGATGCGCGAGAATACCCACCAGTTGAACAACTGGTCCTGCGCGCCCGCCAGGATGAACTGGTGGCTGTCCTCGAAGGAAAAGGCGCAGTCGCCCGGCAGCAGGGGCACGTCCAGTTCCTCGTTGCCCCACAGGCGGATCATGTCCTGCACGCGGCGCTGGCGTTCGTGCAGCATCTGGCAGCACAGGGTCAGCCACGGGTACAGGGTCAGGTCCCAGAAGTCGCGCGGCAGGTCGGCCCCGTGGTGCGCGCCCAGGCGCAGGCCCAGGTCGGGGATGCGCGAAATGGCGTAGCTGTTGGCCTCGTCGATGGCGGAGGCCACCTCGTCGCCGCTGGCGTACGGGTCCGGGCCGAAGGTGAAGCGGGTGTCCCAGTCGGGAAAGGCGTCCTCGCGCCCGTGAAAGCACCACGGCCCGGCCATCAGATGGGTGTCGGGGGTGGCATCGTCGGGGGCGACGGCAAGGACGAGGGTGCGGCGTTGGGTCATGTGCGGCTGCGCGCGGGGCGCGGTGTTTCGTGAAGGCCCGGCGTACCCGGATGTGCGGGCCGCCGGGCGGTCATGCATTATGCGGAAAACGGAAGACGCCTGGTCAGGGATCGGGAATGCACCGGTGACGTGCGGTCACGCGCCGGGGGGTGCCCGGCGCGCGGTTCGTCAGCTGATGCTTCGCCAGCCGGCTATTCCAGATGGCTCCACTGGAGCACGGTGTCTTCCGCGATGTCGGCGCGGGCGCGCTTGCCGAGCACCGCGTCGATCTCGCGCGGGCTCACGCCGTGGGCCGGGCGCTTCCAGGTCAGGTCGTCGCGGGTGACCACGGCGCCTGCGGCAATGGGCCGCGCCGCCACCAGGCTGCGCCGGGCGTTGCGCCGGGCCGGGGCCTCGGATTCCAGCGCGGAGATGGTGAACGGACCCACCATGGGCAGGATGCGGTCGAGCGAGGCGTTGAAGCGCGCCAGATCGTCCTTGTCCATGGCGTGGTAGTGGTCGTTGCCGGGCAGGGTCTTGTCGTGGGTGAAGTGCTTTTCCAAAATGCGCGCGCCCAGCAGGGTGGCCACTTCCAGCACCTTCATGTCGCGGGGCAGGGTGTGGTCCGAATAGCCGATGACGTGCTGCGGAAAGTGCTGGCGTAGCGCGGGAATCATGCCCAGCGCGGCGTTCACGTCGTCCGTGGGGTAGTTCAGCACGCAGTGCAGCAGGGCCAGCGGGTTGCCCTTGGCCTCGATCCATTCCACGGCCTCGGCGATCTCGTGCAGGTGCGCCGCGCCCGTGGACAGGATGATGGGCTTGCCGAACCCGCACAGGAACTCGATGAACGGCTTGTTGGTGATGTCCGACGACGAGATTTTGTACACGTCCATCATGTCGTTCAGGAACTTTGCCGACTCCACGTCGAACGGCGTGGACATGAATTCGATGCCCGCGTTGTCGCAGTGCTTCTTCAGCGCTTCGAACTCGCCCTTCCAGAACTTGTCGTGCCGGGTGAACAGCTCGAACTGGCTCTTGGTCGGCTCCTTGGTGGTGTCCCAGTAGGCCGGGGAATCCTTGGACGCCAGCGTGGCCGCCTTGTACGTCTGGAACTTGATGGCATGCGCGCCGCCCGCGCAGGCCTCGTCCACCAGACGCCGGGCAATGTCCATGCTGCCCTCGTGGTTCACGCCCGCCTCGGCAATGATGTACGGACGCTGGATGCCCGCGCTGCGTGCGCATACAGGCTTGGTGCTGAATATTTCGGTCAGGCGCATGGTCGTGCTCCTTGTGAAATGACTGGTGGTGGGAACGAAACTTGTGGGTGGGAGAGTAACCGGGGAGGGGACCCTTTGGAAAGGGTCTCCTCCCCGGACCCCTCCCCCCCAAACTTTTCATTGGGGGTAGGGATACGGGGAAGGTTTGCGCAGTGAATACCCTAATAAAAAGGGGTCAAGGGGGTGTGCCCCCTTGCGGGGTGCAGGGGCAGCGCCCCTGCATTCTTGTGGCTTACCCCTTGGGCGGAAAAAGGGCCACGATTGCCTCGGGGGTGATGTCCGGGTGGATATCCAGCAGGGCGAGGGCGCGGTAGTCTTCGGGGGTATCCATGTCCAGTTTCAGGTCCGGGCGGCGCAGGACGGGGTTGGCCGGGTCGAAGGTGCGGATGCGGTACTGGCCGGGGTTGTCCCAGATGTACGACAGGCAGTGCTCGCGGTGGGCGGGCAGGGTGGCCTTGGCCGCTATGTCGGCCAGCAGCGTGTAGGACAGGGTTTCCGCGCCCAGGCCATCGGGGTAGCTGTTGCCACGCGGGATGTGGTTGTACGCGTAGTCGCAGGCCCCGGCGGCGTTTTCGGTGCGCCAGAAGCGGATCAGGTCGTCGATGGCCGGTCCCCAGATCAGCGGGTTGTCGGCGCAGATGCGCACCACCTGTTCCGCGCCGTGGGCGGCACCGGCCAGGCGAAAGCGTTCCAGCACGTCGTCCTCCGGCCCGCGAAACACGGCCACGCCCTGGCGCGACAGGTGGTATTCCAGCACGTCGTTTTCGGGCCGGTCGGAAGTGGCCACGACCACCTCGTCGATGAGCCGTGCCTTGCGGGTGCGGCGCACCACCCAGTCGATGACGGGCAGGCCGTGCAGCGAGAGCATGGTCTTGCAGGGCAGGCGGGTGGACCCCAGGCGGGCCTGGATGAGGGCGACGGTTCTCATGCGGTGTCTCCGTGCGGGCCGCGCGGCGTGTCTGATGCGGTTGACGCCACGGGCGCGCCCGAAAGCGGGGAGTCGGGGGAATGGGGGGAAGCGCCCGAGGCAACGGTAGAGGCAGACGCGGTCACGGCCCCTTCGGCGGACGGAGATTGTTCGATGAGCGCGCTGCGCAGGTCGAAATCCGGGCCGAAGGGCAACTCGTCGATGTACGACGGCCTGCGCGGGGCGGTGCCGCCCTGCGCGGGGGCCAGCAGGGCGCCGATGCGCGCCACCACCCCGGCCTTGTTGCGGGTGAAGTCCAGCCGCTGCATGCGCTGGTGCAGGGTGCGGCGAAAGTCTTCGTCCAGCATGCGGGTGAAGGCCCGGCGCAGCGCCCCTTCGCGGAAGGGATGCATCACGCCGAGGTAGGCGAAGCCGTTGCGGGCGCGGGCAAAGGTGTGGCGCGCCTCGCGCTCGTGATGGGCCATGACGATGGCGGGCACGCGCATGTGCGCCAGTTCGTACACGGTGCGTCCGGCGGAGCAGATGGCGATGTCCGCCCCTTCCATCTTGCGCGACATGACGTTGGTGGCGTGGGTGAATTCGACCAGCGGCGAGTTCAGGGCTTCCACGTGCGCCTGCATGGCCTCGCGGTGGGCGTAGCCCGGCCCGGCCACGATGCTGATGGCGATGCCCCGCTCGCGGCACGGCGGCTCGATGATGTCCAGGGTGCGCCGGGTGAAGTCGGAATGGTCGGTGCCGCCAAAGGTGACCAGCACCCGCCGGGGCTGCGGGCGGAACGGGTTGCGTTCACCGGCAATGAATTCGTCGCGCAGGCAGAAGTAGCGGTGGCCGTAGAGCAGGCGCGGGTCTTCGTGCTTTTCCTCGTACAGGGCGTTGACCACAAGGTCGGCGTGGGCAGCGCCGGGGCCTTCGTCCTCGAAGTTCACGGTGCGCACCCCGGCGGCCTTCAGGCGCAGCATGTACTCCGCGTCGGTGTCCAGGATGTCGTTGACCACCAGGTCCGGCGCCAGGCGCAGCACGTCATGCGCAAGCCCGGGTGCGAGCCCGGTTCCAAGGTCCTCGGTGTGCTGGATGTAGGTGCGGTAGTCGCGCGCGGCGATGTTCTTCACCGCCAGCTCGCTGTCGCGGGTGCACAGGAAGGTGATCTTGTGGTCGGAAATCTCGTGGGCCAGCATCAGGGCGCGGAACACGTGCCCCATGCCGATGGCCGGGTAGCCCGCCACCACGAACACGATGTGCCGCCGCTCCAGCAGCTTTTCGCACAGCCACCAGTCCTGGTAGCTGTTGATCTCGATGGCCCGGTCGTTGAGGAAATAGGGCATCACGCGCGGGGTGGCGCCGGGGGCCAGGGCGGCAGCACGCAGCATGACCAGCGCCTTGCTTTCCACGTACACTTCGCGGCTGGGGGAGGCGTGACCGCCAGACCCGCCGAGCGTGCTGCCCGCGTCTGCGTCGGAACCGCCGTCCTGCCCGTCCTCGGGGTCCACGTCCGCCCCCTCATCCGCCAGAATGGCGTCCAGGCTGCCGTCGCGCTTTTCCCACACCCGCTGGCGGATGCTTTTCACCGTCACCAGCACGTCCGCGCCCTCGTTCCGGAAGCGGTCGAAGGCGTCGTCGATGTCGTGTCCGGTCAGCAGCGGGCAGCTTGCCCGGTAGATGACCAGGTACGGGTAGGTGGCGGCCAGTTCTTCCAGCACGCCGCGCAGTTCGCGCACGATGTCCAGCGAGGTGAAGCGCAGCGCGGCGTTGTAGTGGTGGCGCACGCCGTTGCGTTCGCAGACCAGGGCTATTTCCTGGCTGTCGGTGACCACCACGATGTCCGCCGCCTCTGCCACGGACCGGGCCGTGTCGATGGCGCGCTGGATCAGGGTCACCCCGGCCAGCCGTTTCACCAGCTGGTCGGGGATGACCGCGTTCTTCTTGATGGCGGGAATGACGATGCAGCGCCGGGGGGCGGTCATGGTGCCGCTAACCCTTGCGCAGCCCGTCGAGCACGTCTTTGGTGGCGGCGAGCATGTAGTCGAATTCCGTCTCGGTCAGCCAGTGCTGGAACGGGAAGGAGATCATGTTGTCGAAGAACGTGTCGGCATTGGGGCAGTCCGCCGCGCCGTAGCCCAGGCGCTGGTAGAACGGGTAGCGGTTCAGCGGGTAGTACTGCACCACGCACTTCACGCCCTTGTCGTTGAACATGGCGCGGATGAACGCATCGCGGTTGCCATTGGTCATGCGCGCGGCCAGCAGGTGGTAGTTGTGCCGGGTGGTGTCCACCCGGTGGAACTCCAGCTCCGGATAGTCGGCCAGCGCGTCGATGAAGCGCACGGCGCGTTCGCGCTTTTCCGCGTTGATGCGGTCGATGCGCTCCAGCTGCTTGATGCCCAGCGCGCACTCGATCTCGCCGATGCAGTAGTTGTTGGGCCACAGCATCTCGCCGTCGATCATGGGCATGTCCACGTTGCCCATGGCAGGCACCCAGTAGTCGGGCCGCTCGTAGTCGAAGCCGCAGTGTCCGTTGTGGCGCAGCGCGGGCACCAGCTTGGCCAGTTCCGGATCCTGCACCACCAGCATGCCGCCCTCGCCCAGGGTCGTCAGGTTCTTGTGCGAGTGGAAGGAATAGATGGCGAAGTCGCCGAAGCTGCCGGACATCTTGCCATCCACGTCCGCGCCGATGGACTGGGCCGTGTCCTCCACCACCAGGATGCCGCGCGAGCGCGCCAGTTCCATGATGGCGGGCATGTCCGCAACATATCCGTACAAATGCACCACCACGATGGCCCTGGTACGCGGGGTGAGCACCTTTTCGATGCTTTCCGCCGTCACCACGCGGGTCTTCAGGTCGATGTCCGCCCACACCGGCTTGGCGCCCTTCTTCAGGAACGGATACGCCGACGCCGTGAACGTGTGCGAGGGAATGACCACCTCGTCACCCGGCTTGAACCGGCACAGCTGCGCCGACAGCTCCAGCGCCGACACCCCGTTCATCACCGCAAAGCAGTGCTCCACGCCCAGGTAGTCCGCGAACTTGCGCTGGAACTCCTGCATGTACCGGCCCTGGGTCAGGGTCTCGGCCGTGCGCATGGCCTCGGCCACCACGGCAATCTCGTCCTCCGTATAGTAGAGGGCGCGGCCGCTGAAATTTACCTTGATATCCATCTGTCCATGCTCCTGCAACGCAGCATCAAGAGTGTGTGGGGCTCCGCCCCACGCCCCGCAAGGGGGCCGCGCCCCCTTGACCCCTTATGCCTGTTTGCATCGCACTGCGTGCGCTTCAAACAGGATGTGGGCAAGGCGGCACAAGGGGCGAGCAAAACAAGGGGATTATCCCTCGTCGCTCTGCCGGAATGGTTGCCCCCCCATTGAAAAGTTTGGGAGGATGGGGGTCCGGGGGAAGGAACCTTTTTACGCGTTGCGGTCGCCATCCGTAATGTTCGCGCTACGCGCTCTCATAACGGCTGCCGCAAAAGGTTCCTTCCCCCGGTTCTGCTTTCCTTTCAGAATTCAGAAGATTGGCCCTGCTACATCGCCTTGAACAGCGAGATGACCTTCTCGTCGGTGAGGATGGTGCGGAAGTCGGGGCCGAGGGCGTTGGTGAGCGGCTTTTCGTGCACCACGGACGAGGCCACCAGGGCCTTCATCTGGTCATCGGAGAGGTTGGCGCACAGGCCCTTGGGCAGGTTGACGCCCTGGCGTTCGATCATCTTCACGTAGTTGGGGTAGTCTTCGGGGTAGAATTCGCCCAGCACGCTGAGGGCGTGGCAGTTGGCGATGCCGTGGTGGGTGTGCAGCACCACGGAGAGGCCGGCGGAGATGGGGTGGATGACGCCCACGTTACCGGCGCTCATGCCGCCAAGGTACGAGGCGATCATCATCTTTTCCAGGTTTTCCTCGGCCATCATGTCGTCGGAGAGAAAGATGTCCTCGCACATGTGCACGGCCTTCTGGGCCAGGGCATCGACGATGACGTTGCGGTAGCTGCCCCGTAGCGATTCGATGCAGTGCATGTAGGTATCCATGCCGGTGTAGAAGTACTGGTCACGCGGCACGGTGCGGGTCAGTTCCGGGTCCAGCAGCAGCTGATCGTACATGGTCAGGTCGCTGTTCATGCCCAGCTTGATGCCGCGCTTGGCGTTCAGCAGCACGCAGGTGCGCGAGCATTCGGCGCCGGTGCCGGACAGGGTGGGCACGCCGATCTTGTGGGGGGCGGGGTTCTTGACGAGGTCCCAGCCCTGGTAGTCCGCGGCCTGGCCGGGGTTGGTGAGCATGTTGGCCACGGCCTTGCCCACGTCCAGGGTGGCGCCGCCGCCGATGGCCACGACGGTGCAGGGCAGGCGGTTGTCATGGGCGCGCGTGGCGGCGGCGAAGTCGTCGATCTGCTCGGTGGTGGGTTCGTTGGTGGTGTCCACGAACAGCACGAGGTCGCCGTCCTTCTTGGGCAGGCGGCCTTCCAGCTCGCGCCCCCGGAAGTAGTGGTCCACGAAGAACACGGCGGGACCGGCCACGGCGGCGCGGCGCGCGTCCACAAGGTCGCCCAGTTGGGCGAAGGAACCCTTGCCGAGGATGTAGAAGGGGACGTTCTTGGTATTGCGGTACATGGTGGTCTCCTGGGGGTTGTGCGGAAGGTGCGCCGCGTTGCGCATTCTAGGCGCATTCGCGGGGGCGGGCAAGATGCCCGGAAATATGTGGGAGAGCGGCTAGCCGGGGAAATGCCCCGGCGGTGCGGCGTGCGTGGTGACGCGGCCCGGCGGTGCGGCGTGCGTAAGGAATCGACCCGGCGGGCCGGAGGCGCGGAAAAGGCAGGACGGTGCGGGGGTATGCATGGGGGGTGACCGGCGATGCCGGGCGGGGTGTGGCCGCGTGCTGCCGCCGGGGGTGCCCGGCGGAACGGAGTGAGTGGGACTCGCGACGGATGCAGCAGTAAGGATTCGGCGTGCCAAAGTCAATGGGAAAGGGGCCGGTACAACGCACAATGCTGGCCTTGGCCGCGCGGGTATGGCAGGGGAGTGGTGGAATGGAACAATCAACAGCCATCGGGGAGGATGCATGAACGACGACGGCAAGACCATGACCCGGCGCAACCGGTCCGCCGCGCGCGGGTTTTCGGTACTGGTGGCCCTGCTGGTGCTGGCGGCGCTGCTGGCCGGGTGCAGCCAGAAGCTGCAACTGTACCGGCCCGGCTCGCTGGCCATGGTGACGGGCACGGTAAGCTTTCGCCAGCGCATTCTGCTGCCGCTTTCCGTGCAGGGCGAGGTGCGCCTGCTGGACGTGACCGACCTTACAGACGGGGGCGAGGGTGTGGAACTGGCCCGCGTGGAACTGCCCGCGCCGGTGCGGGTGCCCGCGCCGTTCCGCATCGACTTCGACGCCTCGCGCATCGACCAGCGCCGCAACTACGTGGTCGAGGCCACCCTGTTCGAGCCGGGCACCGGCGGCGGCCCGGGCCGGGTATGGTTCCGCACCCCGGCGCCGCAGTACGTGCTGACCCACGGCAACCCGGTCTATCTGGAACTGGTGCTGGAGATGACCCGATGAGCGCGGACACGCCGGAAGTGCAAGGCGGGGCCACCCGCTGCCCGTGGGCGCGCGCGCCGGAGGAAATCGCCTACCACGACACCGAGTGGGGCGTGCCCGTGCGCGACGACCGCATCCACTTCGAATTCCTGGTGCTGGAGGCGGCGCAGGCCGGGCTTTCGTGGCTGACCATCCTGCGCAAGCGCGAAGGCTACCGCCGCCTGTTCGCCGGTTTCGACCCCGGCGTGGTGGCCCGGTACACGCAGGAAGACGTGGAGCGGCTGCTGGGCGATGCCGCCATTGTGCGCAACCGCCTGAAGGTGGAGGCCGCCGTGCACAACGCCCGGCTGTTTCTGGACGTGCAGGCCCGCCACGGCAGCTTCGATGCGTTCATCTGGAACTTCGTGGACGGCCGTCCGGTGTGCAACCAGTGGCGCGAACTGGCGCAGGTGCCCGCCACCACGCCGCTTTCGGACACGGTGTCCAAGGAATTGAAGCGGCTGGGCTTCAAGTTCGTGGGTTCCACGGTTATCTACGCCCACTTGCAGGCCACGGGGCTGGTCAATGATCATCTGACCAGTTGCTTCCGCCATGCCGAGGTGGCGGCGGAGCGCCGGGGGCAGATGGGATAGGCGTGTAGCTGCGGTCGGTTGCGGCAGGCCGGAAGGACGGTTTTCGACAGTCGACCGGGCTGACTGGGCAGATTGGGCCGACTGGGCGACTGGGCGACTGGGCCGGGCGGGCAGACTGGCCCGTGTGCGCAGGCTAGGCCTGTACGGCGGCCTGCGGCTGGTGGCGCTGGCGTACTTCCGCCGCCGTGGCCATCAGCGTGGCCACGAAGTCGCCGCTGCCCAGGGCGCTGGCGAACAGGGCGTCGGGCAGGGCGCCGATGGCGCGGGCGCAGGCGGCGACCACCTTCTTGCGCAGCATGAAGTCCGGATTGATGGAAAATTCCACGTCATGGCCGTGGATGGCGGGCAGGTACCGGCGGGGGCAGTACAGTTCCAGAATGCCGTGTTCGTACAGGTAGCAGTACAGCGCGAACTTGTTGATGCCCGTGCGTGGCACGAGGTTCTTGCGGCGCTGGGCGCGCTTGTAGCTGTTGTAGTCCGCCTGGGTGCTGGGCGGCGTGCCGAGGTCCAGTATCCGGCCCTCCGATGGGTAGCAGACCAGCAGGAAGCGGGCCAGCTTGGCCCGGTGCGAGTAGTCGGCGTCTTCCTCGCCGTACAGGCCGTAATCCTCGTTCCAGTAGCCAAGGATGTTGAACACGTCGCGCGCGATGACCGTGGCCGAGCCCGTCAGGCTGCGCCGGGTGGCGGTGACCGTTCGCCCGCTCTTGAGGGTGACGTCGTACAGCGCCGCCTGCGGGGTGCCCAGCCGTGGACCCAGAAAGGCCACCTCCGGGTCCGCCGACCACAGGTCGAGGATGTCGAGAATCCACCGGGGGCCGGTCACCTCGATGTCGTTGTCCAGCTTCATGTACAACGGCGTCGGGCACACATCGAACCCGAAGTTGGACGCGCAGGAGACCCCCATGTTCTTGCGCAACAGGTACAGATGGTCGATGACGCCGTGTTCGTGCAGCTTCACCAGGAGTTCGCGCGTGCCGTCCGTGGAACAGTTGTCCACCACCGTGAGCCGTGACGGAATGTGCACATGCCGTTTCAGGGAAAAGATGCAGCGCTTCGTCAACTCCAGGCGATTGAACGTGGGGATGGTGAAATTGACGGCGGGGGAGTCCATCGCAGCTCCGTGGGGCAGTCGCCTGCGGTGTCGTTGACCCGGACGTCCGGCCAGCACGCCGTGCGCGGCCGCGCGAGGGTACATTTTCCGGATTCCTAGCGCAGCGCGGCGGGGCAGGCAATAGCGTTACTTTTATTTGCTGGTTCTTGCGCGCCAAAATCGTTCCCGCCCGGTCCGGCACCGGGGGTGCGTCTTGCCAGTGCGAAAATTGATGCATATAATTATCAGTATCGCTTTTATCTATGGTAACACCAAGGAGCTAGTGGAATTTATGATTACGCTTACCGACCAAGCCCGCACGGAACTTGATGCCTATTTCTCCGACAAGGAGCGCAGCCCCATTCGCGTCTACCTGGCCCCCGGCGGCTGCAGCGGCCCCCGCCTGGCCCTGGCCCTGGACGAGCCCGGCGAGGAAGACAAGGTGTTCGAGCCCGGCGGCTACACCTTCTGCGTCAACGGCGCGCTGCTGGAGCAGTCCGGCGCCATCAACATCGACCTCGGCTCCATGGGCTTTGCCGTGACCTCCGAAGTGCAGCTTGGCGGCGGTGGCGGGGGTTGCAGCGGGTGCGGGAGTTCCAGCAGCTGCTGCGGCTAAGGGCAGCACCCAAATTGTCCTTTCGCCCGTTGGCTTCGTCTAACTTCGCCTGCCATGGCTCTGCTGTCCTTAGCCGTAAGGTTTGCTTCGCTCACCTAACGGCTAAGGCTCGGTCGAATACGATAAGAGTACGCTCTGCGGTCCTCATCCGTAAGACTCGCACTGCGTGTTCGCCTAACGGCTGAGGCACTCCCTCATGGCAGGCTTGTTTTCCTTGCCAACGGACGAAAATCCTAATTTGGGAGCAGCCCTTGGCGCTCCGTCTTTTCGCCCTCCGGCGGCGTCGGAGCCCGCCTGCCACTCCGGTCACGTACGTTTGGGTGCGTTGCGGTCGCCATCCGCGCGCTGCGGTCCCTATCCGTAAGGTTCGCTTCGCTCACCAACGGCTAGGGCAATGCTCGCACACTCGCACAACGGCTGCCGCACGCTCCCTTCGTGACAGCCGTCTCCTCCTTGCCGGAGAACGAAAATCCCGTCGCGCCAGCGCACGGGGCACGTTTGTTTCTGCCTTGGCACGAAGAACATGCGCGGGGCCGGATATGACATCCGGCCCCGTGTTGTTTTTTGGGGTAGCGAAAGGTGTAAGCCCGCCAGGTGTACAGGCGGGCTCGCCTTTGCTGCTTTGGGGCCAACCGTCCGCTCCGCCCTTGCACCCCGCGCCGCAGGGGCGTAGGTAATCGCCCTTGTGGGCGGGCGTGGGTGCGCCGCCCGGCAGGAACGACTGCAGCGGACCATCACGGCATCGCCGCGACAACGCGACAAACGAGGGCATTCGCCATGCGCAGCATCGCCGTGTATTGCGGCTCGAATTTCGGTAGGGGCGACGGCTACCTGAAGGCCGCCGTGGCCCTGGGGCAGACCCTGGCGGCACAGTCCATCCGCCTGGTTTACGGCGGCACCACCAAGGGTCTCATGGGCGTCGTGGCCGACGCGACCCTGCGCGCCGGGGGCGAGGTGCACGGCGTGATCACGGAAAAGCTGGTGGAGCGCGGGCAACTGCACGAAGGGCTGACCAGCCACGACGTGGTGCCCGACATGCGCAGCCGCAAGGCCCGCATGGCCCAGCTGGCCGAGGGCTTCGTGGCCATGCCCGGCGGCATCGGCACGCTGGAGGAACTGTTCGAGATCTGGGTGGAAGGCCAGCTCTATCCGCCCGCGCGGCCCATCGGCCTGCTGGACGTGGGCGGTTTTTACGGGCCATTCTTCGGCATGATCGACCACATGATCGAGGAGCGCTTTCTGCCCCAGGGGCACAAGGCCATGGTCATGGCCGACGCGGACCCGGCCCAGCTGGTGTCCGCCATGCGTGCCTACACCCCGGTCACCGTGGAGAAGTGGGGGCTGTAGCTCCCGGCGTCTTCGCGTAGTTGGGCGGCGCCCGGCGCCGGGCCGTATCCCCGGCCAGTTCCCGAGCGTGCCGACCGCCTGGGGAAGGGGCAGCGCAGGTCACGCCCGAGCCACGCCAATGATTTACGGCCCTGCCGCTCCCTTGGGGAACGGCAGGGCCGTCGCGCGTTGCGGGTTCCGTGGCTGGTTCCGTGGCGGTCGCGTGCAGCCCGGCTGGTGGGCCGCCGTCCGTTCGCCTTCGCTGCGTGGCCGCCTGGGGCGGCGATGCGGTACGTCGTCAGCGGCAGTGGGCCATGGCGCGCCGCAGTTCCTCTCGGTCCGCGTTCAGGGGCGGTTCGAACTCCACGCCCATTTCGTTCCCCCGGTACCAGCGGGTGTGGTAGGGGATGTTTTGCAGGTGCCCCGGCTCGCTCATGGTGGCGTGCAGGTACATGCCCCTGCCCGCGCCGCCCAGGTCCGCGCCGCCGCCGTACACCAGCAGGCGCGCGCCCCCGGTGCTCACGTCCAGCAGCCGTGCCTTGTACTCGTGCTCGCCGTAACGGATGCGGCACGGGTAGTCGTATTCGTCGGCAGCCAGATTGATGCGGAAATGTTCCCTGCGGTCATCGATGGGATCTTTCATGGCGTCTCCCTCCGCGTTGGGGGCCCGGTGCCGCGAAATGCGGCGCTCTTGCGCGCGTGGCGGCGTGCCGACCTTGTCCGTGCTGCTGGCGCGAATGCCGGGGCGGATGACGGCTGGCGGAGGAGGGAGAAGGCGCGGATCGGCAGGCGTTGCGGCCCGCGTGGGGGGCGGGCCGGGGGAATCGGAGAGGATGGGGACGCGCGAGGGCCACCGTATAGGTACATGGTATGACGTGTCGCCCGCGCGGGCAATGGTGTGCCCCCCTGCGGAAGGCACGGCGGGCACAGGTTATCATGCCCGAAGGCTAACAGCCCATGGCGATTGATGGCGGAACTGTAGCGGAACTGCCGAGGAACTGCCGAGGAACATGGAGAGCAGGGGACAGCACGGCGCGTGCAGGGCGTGGGCAGGCTCGAGAAGTGCAGACGAGTCCAGGCGGGCACAGGCGGGGGGGGTGGACACCACCGTGGTGGGGAGGCGGGGCGCGGAAACGAAGCCGGGCCGCCGGTTTCCCGACGGCCCGAAATGGAGCCCTTGAGCAGGATTGAACTGCTGACCTCGTCCTTACCAAGGACGCACTCTACCGACTGAGCTACAAGGGCGGAACTTTGCGCGGCTAGTGCCGCATGGCCGCGCGGGCACGAAAGGCCCGTCGCGTGCGGCGGACGGTTGACTAGCCTGTTTCGCCACCGCCGTCAAGCCGTGCGGGCCGGGAACACCAGTAGTGACGGGGCGGTGGGTCAGGAAGGCGGCGCACGGTGTTGCCGGGCACTGGTACCGCCGTGCATTGTACGGATACCGTTACGCACCGCACTGTTCGTGCAGTCAAGCCGCATCTATCCGCTTGACCTGTGACGCCGACTGCGGCATACAGTTGGGAACCCATGGTCTTCCAGGTTTTCTTCGCATCTCCAACGCAAGGACGATAGCCCCCATGCGCCGCACCGCAGCCACCGCACTCCCGAACGCCACCGGCCTATTGGCCCCGGTATTCGTAGCGGTCGTCGTACGCGTAGTACGTCGCGTCGCGCCGTAGCCGGGGCAGGTCTCAGCAGCAGAGAACAGTCCAACCCCCGTCGGCGCGAGTCGGCGGGGGTTGTCGTTTTTCCGCGACGCGGCGGAAATGGCGCACCCTCTCCCGGCCCCGCCCGGACACCAGAAGGAGCGCACATGCCAACCCACACCCCGTCACGCAGCACATCCGGCCCCGCTCCCGGTGCCGCACCCGCCCCCCGAAAGCGCCAGCCCAATGGCGCGGACCTGGTCATCCGCCTGCTGGAACGGCAGGGCATCGACGTCATCGCGGGCATTCCCGGCGGGGCCAATCTGCCCCTGTACGATGCCCTTGGCCGTGCCGGTTCCATCCGCCACGTGCTGGCCCGGCACGAGCAGGGCGCGGGCTTCATGGCCCAGGGCATGGCCCGCGTCACCGGGCGGCCCGCCGTGTTCTTCGCCACCTCCGGCCCCGGCGCCACCAACACCCTTACGGCCATCGCCGATGCCAAGCTCGATTCCGTGCCCGTGGTGTGCATCACCGGGCAGGTGCCGCTGAGTCTCGTCGGCTCGGACGCCTTTCAGGAGGTGGACATCTACGGCATGTCCATTCCCGTGACCAAGCACAACTTTCTGGTGCGCTCGGTGGAGGAACTGGCCGAGGTGATTCCCGCCGCCTTCCGCATCGCCGCGTCGGGTCGTCCCGGCCCGGTGCTGGTGGACATTCCCAAGAACGTCCAGATGGCCCCGGTGGATCAGGCCGTGTTCGACAACCCGCCTCTGCCGGGCCAGCCCGCGCCGCCCCCCGCGCCCGACCCGGCGGGCATCTCGCGCGCCGCCGCGCTGCTCGACGCGGCCAAACGCCCCATGCTGTACCTGGGCGGCGGGGTGGTGGCCTCGGGGGCGTCGGACATGGCCGTGCAACTGGCGGAACGGGCCGGGCTGCCCACGGTGATGACCCTGATGGCCCTGGGCGCCATGCCCGCCGGGCATCCCCTGTCGCTGGGCATGTTGGGCATGCATGCGGCGCGGCACACCAACCTGCTGCTGGCCGAATGCGACGTGCTGCTGGTGGCCGGGGCCCGCTTCGACGACCGGGCCGTGGGCAAGGCGGAACGCTTCTGTCCCCAGGCCACCATCATCCACATCGACATCGACGAGAGCGAACTGGACAAGATCCTGCCGGTGCATTGCGGCATTACCGGCGACGTGGGACTGGCCCTGGCCGAACTGCTGCCCCTGCTGCGCACCCGCGCGGAAGCCGGGCGCGAGGCATGGCTGACCCGGGTGGAGGAATGCCGCCGCCGCCATCCCTTCGTCATGCCCGGCGCGGACGACCCGCGCACGCCGTACGGGCTGATCCGCTGCGCCGCCGACGCCGTGGACCACGACGCCATCGTGGCCACCGACGTGGGCCAGCACCAGATGCGTACCGCCCAGGCCTATCCCCTGCGCGGCCCGCGCCGCTGGCTGACATCCGGCGGCCTCGGCACCATGGGGTTCGGTTTGCCCGCCGCCATCGGCGCGGCGCTGGCCCGGCCCGAGGCCACGGTGCTGTGCTTCACCGGCGACGGCAGCCTGCAAATGAACATTCAGGAACTGGCCACCGCCGCCGAAGAAGGGGTGAACGTCAAGATCCTGCTGGCCGACAACAACGCCCTGGGCCTGGTGCGCCAGCAGCAGGAATTGTTCTACGAGGGGCGGCTGGTGGCCAGCTCGTACCGGCGCAAGGTGGACTTCGCGCGCATCGCCGAAGGGTTCGGCGTGCCCGCCGTGGACCTGGACGCCAGCGAACACCCCCTGCGCGACCTGGCCGACGCCCTGCGCGCGCCCGGACCGTGCCTGATCCGGGTCACCGTGCCCGCCGGGGCCAACGTGTACCCCATGGTGCCCCCCGGCGCGGACAACCTGCACATGATCGGCGGCGAGCCGGAACCGGGCGACGCCATGCCTGCCCTGTCGGAAGATGACGACGATAGCGACACCCATGCCGATGCCACCGGAGGCCGCCATGTCCATGCCTGATACCGCCACGCCCGACCGGCAGCATCTCTCGCCCCGCCCCGCCTGCCCCACCGCAGTGGCCCCGGACGCCCGCCCGCTGGTGGCCCTGCGCCTGACCGTGAACAACCACCCCGGCGTCATGTCGCACGTGTGCGGGCTGTTCGCCCGGCGGGCCTTCAACGTCGAGGCCATCCTGTGCACGCCGGTGAACGGCGGCCAGGTGAGCCGCATCTGGCTGCTGGTGGCCGAGGATGAACGGCTGGAACAGATGGTGCGCCAGGTGCGCAAGCTGCACGACGTGCTGGACGTGCGCCGCCGCCCCGCCGGGGGCGAAGGGTTCGCCCGGCTGGCCGAATGCATGGCCGCGTGGGAGCGCGAGACCGCCGGGCAGTAGCGCCGCATCCCCGCATGCCGGGGGAGAATGACGCGTCCCGCCATGGCAGATGCCGTGGCGGGACGCGGGGATGTCGTGTGTTACTGCCCCGTTTCGGTGGGGTGTGGGTGGCTGGTCGCCGCCTCTGCCGATGCCTGCCGCGCGCGTTCCGATTCGGCGCGGGCCTCGGCCGAGCGTGAATCGGCCTCGCCGATCTTGTCCTTCAGCGCGGCCACCATGCGGCACAGACCTTCGGTCAGCACGCCCACCTCGTCGCGGGCGTCCACGGTGAGGCATTCTTCCAGTTCTCCGCGCGATACGGCCTCGGAATAGGCCACGGTGCGCTTCAGCGGCACGGTGACGGAGCGGGTGATGGCGATGGAGAACCCGGCCAGCACCAGCAACGCAAGAATGGTGGCCCCTTCCAGGCGGTACATGGTGTTCTGGTAGCTGGCGTCGGCTTCCGCATTATCCGCCCTGGCGGCCTGCTCGATGATTTCGGTCAGCTGGTTGATGACCTCGCGCATGGCCTCGAACTTCACGCCCACGTCGCCCAGCGAGCTTGCGGCGGCCTTCTGGCGCGCCGCCTGGTCGCCGGAAGGGCGGCGTCCACCACCGCGCGGGAAAGGGGCTTCCAGATGGCGCGGGCACTGTCGTACTGCGGAATGAGCGGTTTGGCCGCGTCGTCCAGGGGCAGGTTCTTGTACTTGTTCCAGCGCTCGTCGGACTGCCGCAGGTTGTCTTCGTATTCCTTCTTCAGCCGGTCGACAAGCTTCCTGTCCGCAGGATCGGCAAACAGCAGTGAACGCTCGGCCACCAGCAACTGTTGCAGGTCCCTGTCGGCATGTATCAGAAAATTCAGGCCGGGCAGACGGATGTTGGGATGTCCTTCAGGTTTTCCTGGATGATGCGCGCCCCCATCCAGCCTGCCGTTCCAGCGGCACCGATGAAGACGAATGCCAGCAGCGAGAGGACGACGAGCCGGGTTGTGATGCCGAACTGGCGGAGAAATGTCATGATTGTCCTCGAAAGTTACGTATTCGTGACTGGTCTTCGGATAGCTTAACATTATGCGAAGGTCCACACGCAAGTATAAACAATGAGCCGGTTCCCTGAACTTCAGGAGGTTTCAGAGTCGCCGTAACGAAGGCGACCCGTCGCAGCGTGAGCTGCGGCGGGTCGCGGTAATGGCGTGATGACTTCGAAACGCGTCAGAACTCGTACTTCACTTGCAGCGCGCCGCTCCAGCCCTGGCGCATGCCGACGTAGCCCTGTGCGCCGAGGTCCACGGAAAAGCCGCTGTCCTCCACAGGCTTCCACACCAGCCCCACTTCACCCACGCCCGTGTCTCCGGTCAGCGACGGAGCGGCCACGCTTTGGCCGTTCACGGTGCTGCGTGCCGAACCGGCGAACTCGTGGTCCCACGCCGCGCCCACGTATGGGCGGATGTTGGAGGTAAGGTCGTGGCTCAGGCGCGCGCCCGCGCGCAGCCGTTGCGAGTCCATCGCGTCGAAATCCAGATCGTCGCCAAAAACGGCCACGGAACTGCCCTCGGTATGGGTCCAGAAGTACTTGCCGTACATGTCGAGGTCGGTGGTCTCGTCCAGTTCCCACACGTAGCCAAGACCGCCGTGCGCGCCCACATAGCCGGAGGTGGTCTGATACGAGGCCCGGCCCAGGGCGGGGTTCAGGTCGTCGCTGCGGTAGGTGGTGTGCAGGCTCCCGGCGCGGGCCGAGACTTCCCCGTACAGGCCCTTGAGCATGCCTTGCGTGGCCTCAAGCCGTGCCAGCAGGCCGCCGCCCTGGTAGTTGCTGTCGCCCCAGGCGTGGATGGAATCGTCGCCGCCGGGGCCGTCGTTGTAGCTGTCGTACGAACCCACGCCCGCCTCGAAGAACGGCCCGGCCACCAGGTCCGCGCCGTCCAGCCCGAAGCGTTTGGCAAGGCCCAGCATGATCGACACGCCCCGCGCGTCCACATGCGAACCCGTGGCATAGGTGGACATGCCGCCGGAGGTGGAGCCAAACCCGCCCCAGCCGCCTTGCGCTGCCGCGCCCGCACCGGCGGCGCGGGCCGCCTGCTGGGCGCTGGCCATGCCCTGTCCGCCAGCCAGGTCGCCGCCCTGCGTCAGGGCTGCCGCCCCGGCGGCCTGCCCTTCGGAGGGGGATTTGCGGATGCCCTCATGGGTGTTGGAAGCCCCGCCCACACGGGCGACCAGGGCGTCGGCGGAGGTCTCCAGCGTGAATGTGTACAGGGTGGAGATGCCCTGCATGCCCGTGATGGTGTTGGCCAGGCCCGCGTCAGCCGTCAGGCCGGTGTTGGACTTGATCAGGGTCACGCTGTCACCCGTGGCCAGCGTGGGGGCGCCGCCGCCCATGATGCCCACGCCCACGGTGGTGGCGCCTGTGGAAGGACCGGTGGCGGGGGTGCTGATGTCCACGGCGTCGGCCACCGTGAGCACGGTGCTTCCCGCTGCGATGGTGGACGGCAGGAAGAAATACAGGTTCTGGAAGTTGTGCAGCCCCTTTACCGAAACGCCCGTGGTCCACATTTCCAGGGTGTTGCCGGTGCGCACGTCGCCGATGCCCGTGTTGGCATAGCCGCCGTACAGGGCGCTGGTTGGCCCGAAGGTGGGAGCGCCCTCGATGCGCACGGTGTTGCCCGTGGCGTCGCTGTTGTTGGAGGAGCCGCCATAGACGTTGTCGTGCAACTCGCCGCCGGTAATGGCCACCGTGTTGAGCAAGGCGTCGCCGCTGCCGCTGGCGCGGCCACCGTAGACATAGCCGAGCACCGTGCCGCCGGAAATGGTCACTACGTTGTTCACGGCGGTGCCGCTGCCGTCGGCGCGGCCACCGTAGACATAGCCGGCCACCGTGCCGCCGGAAATGTTCACGTCGTTATCCTGGGCGGTTCCAGAGCTGCCGAAGCCGCCGTAGACGTTGCGGCCCAGCATCCCGCCGGAAATGTTCACGGTGTTGCCCGTGGCGACGCCGGAGCTGCCACTGATCACGTCGCCGTCCACCGAGCCCCCGGAAATGGTCACGGTGTTGCCCGTGGCGACGCCGCCGGATTCGGCTAAGCCGCCATAAAGGTAGCCGCCCACGGCAGCAAGGCCGGAGATGGTCACGGTGTTGTCCGTGGCATCGTCGGAGTAGGAGTAGCCGCCGTAGACGTATCCGTTTACCGAGCCGCCGGAAATGTTCACGGCGTTGCGCCTGGATGCGCCGGAGGTGGATTCGCCGCCGGTGATGTCCCTGGCCACCGTGCCATAGGTCATTGTCACGGTGTTGTCCGTGGCCGTACCCGCGCCGGATTCGACCATGCCGCCGTAGATGTTGCCGCTCACCATGCCGCCGTTCATGTTCACCGAGTTGTAGGCTGCGGTGATGGAGGAGTCGGCGGCGTTGCTGACGAGGCCGCCGAAGACGTCATAGTTCACCACGGCGCCAGACGGGCTCCAGGCGCTGCCCAGGCCATTTATGGTCACGTTGTTGCGCAAGACGCTGCCGGAGGCAGAGGCGCCGCCGTACACGCTCTCCACCGTGCCGCCATTTATGTTCACGGTGTTATCCGTGGCCGCACTGGTGCCGGCAAGGACATGCCCGCCGAAGATGTACTCGCCGACCTGCGCGCCGTACAGGGTTACGATGTTTTGTTTGGCCTCGTCGCTCCAACTGCTGCCGCCGTAAACAGTGCCGGTCACCGTGCCGGTGGTCAGGATCACGGTGTTGGCCTGGACAAAGTTGCCAGTGCTTTGGCCGCCATAGACGTTACCGGTGTACCCGCCATCAATGCCGACGTAGCTGGCCGTGTCGTATTGGCCGACGTAGGCGTTCATGACGGGGTTGTACGGGTCTGCCTGCTCGGTGCCGCCGGTGTTGGCGGCCCGCAGCGGCCCGCTCAGGGCCAGCAGGGCCAGCAGGGCCACGCCCACCACGATGACCAGTTGCGGTATGGAAAGGTAGCGTGCGCGGGGGGGCCTTGTGGCGGCATGCGCGGACCGTGGGGGAAAGGGCGAGAACATGGAAGCCTCCTGAGGTGTCGCGGGCGCTTTTTTCAACAGGTCGAAGCACGCAAAAATGCCCGATGCAGCCAAGGTGGCTAGCATCGGGCATTTTTTGCGGCATCACCCGTTTCGGGTGATTTTACGACAGCAGGCGCTTCATGTCTGACCGGGAGGACGTTCCGACTTTCTGGTAGGCGTTCTTGAGGTGGGTTTTTACCGTGTTCAGGCTGATGCACAGGCGCTGCGCGATTTCCCCATAGGACAGGCCGTCCGCCATCAGGCGGGCCACCTCGTCTTCGCGCGGGGAGAGCCCGAACCGGCCCCGGGCGGAGTACAGCGTGTCCGCGACGACGCGCCGCCCGGCTTCCAGCCGCTCTGCCAGCGAGAACACGTCCGAAGCAAATGTCGGGGGCATTTCCGGGTACATGTCCGGTCGCATTCTTTCCAGCAGGGGGCCGATCCAGGGCCAGCATTCCGCAAACGGCAAAAGCAGGCCGTCCGGCGGGGCCAGGGCCAGGGCCTCGCGCAGGGAATCCGCGGCGGCGTCCCGTTTGCCCAGCATGGACCATGCGGCGGCAACGTGCAGATGGCCGTAGGTCAGGGCCAGGGAATAGTTGAGGGCGGTGGCCAGGCCCAGGGCCGTTTCGCTTTCGCCAAGCAGCAATTCCGGCTTGCCGGACAGCAGCAGATAACGGGCGCGGCACAGTTCGGCAAAGGGGAGCACCTGGACGAAGAAGCGCCTGGCCAGCGATCCTGGCGTGGCCTCGCGCAGCCAGGGCGCCATCTCGTCCTGCTGGTGCAGCAGGCTCATCAGGAAGGAGCGGGCCATGTCCGCCGCCATCCGGTTGGCCCGCTGCGGGAATTGCCCCGCGATGTCGGCCAGGCTGTCCATGGCGTCGGCAAGGGCGGCGGCGTTGCCCCGCAGCAGGGCCACCCTGCCCAGAAGAAATTCCGCCCCTATGCCGATGCTGGCCTGCTCCCGCAGGGCGGCCTGGTGCCGGGCCTTGTAGCCGGAGATTTCCGCCGGGTCGGCATCGCCCCGGTGCAACCGGCATTCCGCCTCCATGAGTTCCGGACCGCCCGCCCCATGCCCTCCGGACAGGGCAAGGTAGTGGGGGCAATACGTCTGCATGTCCGCCAGTTCACCGTCCAGCCGACCGGCCTCGCGGTGGAACATGAAGAGCACGGACACATTGCCGAAGGTCCAGGAATCGTCCAGCCGGACCAGGGATGTCTGCCTGCCTGCCAGTTGCAGCGCTTCCAGCATGCACACGCCCATGGCCGCGATGTCGTTGTAGCAGGTGAAGGCCTCCAGCAGCCGCAGTTCGCCGCGCAGGTAGTTCCGCTGGTCCGTCGCAAAGGGTTCCGTTTCCACGATGTCGGCAAGCTCCGCGAAGAGGGCCCCGAATTCCTCGGGGCAGTTGGCGGACAGCAGGTCGAGGGCCAGCGCGATGGCGGAAAGCGGATACATGACCTTCATGGCCCGCGTGCTGTTGGCCGCAATGTCCTTGATCGCGGGTACATAGGACACGCCGGGCATGTCCAGCAGGCCTTCGCCCTTCATGCCGGAAAGGTCGAGCGCCAGAATGCGTTCGTAGTCCCCCAGTCGGTAATAGAAGACGAAGGCGTTCTCCAGGTCGCCGCATCTGGCGCACCAGTCGCCAGCGGCTAGAAGTGCGTCGCGGCGTGTTGCTTCCGGCAGTTCGGCAAATCTCCTGCGTGTGAAATCCAGCAGCGTGCTGTGCGGATAGTACAGGCCCGTGGCGGGGTCATGCCGAAGCATGGCGTTGTGTTGCAGCGCCGCCCACTTTTTCTGGGGAAGGCGCGCCGTGCCCAGCAGAAACGCAGCCTGCTCCGCGGAAAATGCGTCAAAGGGAGAAAGGCGCAGCAGGCACTCTTGCCCCGCCTCGTCCAGATTGTCCCAGACCACATCCCGCAGCAGGTCATCCAGCCCGGAATCGTGGGCCTGGCTGAAGGCCGGGGCAAACGCCCCCCGCTCGTTCCAGCGTCGTAAATACAGCGTTGCCGCGATGATCCAGCCTTCGGCGCGGCGGTGCAGTTCGTGCGCCTGCGCCTCGTTGAGCGCAATGCCCGACCTTGTCGCATATTCCCTGGATTCCGCTTCCGTCAGGCGCAGGTCGTCGACGTTCAGACGCAGGATGCCGGCCTTTTCATAGGGCAGGATGCGCGCCGCAACGGGCCGGGTGACGACGATCAGTCGCAGTTGCGCGGCTTCGTGTTCCAGAAAGGCTTTCCAGATCGACGCAGGCACATGGGGGGCAAGGTGGTGAAAATCGTCAAGCACCAGCCAGAAGGGCGTGGGGCAGGGCAGTTCGCGCAGCAGCGAGGCCAGTTGCCCGGCGCTGTCCTCGTCCGGCAGGCCAAAGGACAGCATGGTCCTGCCGGTATGCGCATCAACCTTCTGCATGGTCTGGCAAAAGCGACGCCAGGCGGCCTGGGGCGATTCCTCGACGCAGACGTGCCGAACCCATGTCGCGCCATCGGGCAGGCGTTCACGCAGATAGTTCTGCGCGATGGTGGTCTTTCCGTACCCTGATGGGGCCTCGATGAACACGCTGCGCATGTTCAGGGCTTCGTGCAGTCTGGCCTTGAGGCGAGGAGAGAAGTACGGAATATCGGTTCGGCGTGGACGTGCCATGGGGTTTCGTTTGTGTTTTTGTGCGCAGTTGGCTGTATTTTTTAACTATAATTTGTTGTGAAAGGGGTTTCAAGCCTGTCGGGGGCTGGTCGTATGCTCATGTTTTTTAGGTGGTTATCGAGCGGAGCGGTACGTGTGATGTGTATTGCCGAAGCCTCGGTCGGCAAAGAGACATGTGCGTGCCTATATTGATGTTTAAAAAGTTCATAAAAAATTGAAATTGAAGGTAAGTGCATGTAATAAATGATTCCAATAGGTGTACGTGCGTAGTGCGTAAGCATATTGACACGCATTGTCATTTTGTTATCTCGCGTGATGAATAGTTTAATTTTCCATTACATCAATATTTTCATGTTTTGGAGATGTATAATTTTTATATGAGCGTGTATTTGTTTGATATAAAGGAGAAGAATGGGAAAATTATAGCATGGGATGCGCGATATGAAAAGAAGCGCCAACCCTGGTGCCCGTGCCGAAAGACGTCTTGCCGCCTACCCCAGCCGGGCACGGCATGACCACTTTCTTTCGGAGAGCCTGCTGTCAGGTAGTAACCAGCTAAGCACAGGGCGGGCATGACTGGAGAACCGCGACGTATGGGGCAGGCCCGGTTGCATGCGTTCGCGTTGTTCCGGGTGAGGGCAGAATGCCGGAGTCTGCGGTCCCGTCTGTATCGGACATCTTGAATGGCGGAGCGAAGTGTGGTGCAATGCGCAACCCCAATTTCCCCAGCGGAGGCTCCTCATGCGTTGTCGCAGCATCCTCGCCTGCCTGCTCCTGCTCTCCTGTCTGCCGCTTGTTGCCTGCATGAAGAAGGTGCGGGTGGAACCCGTTCCGGAACCCGACCTGCGCCCCCTTGCGATGGACGCCAAGGTCCAGCCCATCACGATATACAGGCTTACCCTCAAGATACGCCGGGGCGAGGTGGTCGGAACGGCGGCTTATGACGGCCTGTGCATTCCGCGCGCCGTTACGTCTTCGCCGGGTGGTCGCGCGGAACTGACACAGGACGAACTGGCCGAAGTGTTCCTGGAAGAGGCCGACGGCAACGGGTTCAAGGTGGTGGGCGACACGCGCACCCTGTTCGATGACCCGGACAAGTCGAAGGCCAACCTGTGGGTGGGCGGCAATATTTCGGAAATCCGCAAGAACATCTGCTTTCCCATGCATGACTGGGGCAACCCCGTTCCCAGCAAGGGCGAGGCCAACATGGTGGTGGACTGGGAGGTATTTTTGCCGGTGGACCGCCAGGTGGTGCTGCGGCGCAGCACCACCGGCTACGGCAAGCTGGACTCGGCCACGGAAGGTGGCGGCGCCGAGGTGCTGCGCATGGCCTTTGCCCATGCCACGCGGGGGCTGCTGGCGGACGAGGAGTTCCGCAAGCTGGTCACCATGCCTTCCGGTTCCGCATATGCTGCCCCACAGTTGACGCAGGCGCAGGAGCCCCGGCCCGTGCTGACCGAGGTGCGCGTGCAGGTGGCAGGGCCGGACACGCCCCGCGTGCCGCTGGACAGCGTGCGCCATTCCGCCGTGCTGGTGCAGATGGGGGACAGCCACGGCTCGGGCTTCGTCATTACCGACGACGGCTACATACTGACCAACTACCACGTGGTGGAAGAGTCGGAGCGGGCGCGGGTGCGCTTCCAGAGCGGGGCATCTGTGGTGACTCGGGTGGTGGCGCGCGACAAGCGCCGCGACGTGGCCCTGCTGAAGGCCGACATGGAGGGGTTGCGACCACTGTACATCCAGATGGAGGACGTGGCCACCGGGGCAGAGGTGTTCCCCGTGGGCGCGCCGGGCCGGGAGTTTCTGCAGGGCACCATCACGCGGGGTATCGCCAGTGGCTACCGCTCGTCGCCCGAAGGCAGGCTGTTGCACAGTGACGCCACGATTTTCGGGGGCAACAGCGGCGGGCCGCTTGTGGACGGTAATGGACATGTGGTGGGTATAACGGTGCTGACCTACCTCAGCCCTTCCGGCGAGCGGATGGGTGCGAACCAGTTCATCCCCATCGCCGACGCCCTGAAGACGCTGGGCATTCCCACCAAACCCTGATCGGGGCTGACGTGGGCTGACACGGGCTGACGTGTTTGGCGTGGCCTGATGCGGGTTGGTTGTTGCCTGACGCCGCGCGGGAATATCCGTGTTGGCCGTTGGGAACGGGCCGGTCGGGGCGGGCGGGCAGGCACGGGCAGGGCGGCGCGGTGCATGCGCGCGAGCGCGGGTTTGCCGTCGCACGGGCGGGATGCATCAACGGCGCATATCCATGGAATATTCGGCAAGGGCCGGGCTGCGGGCAACCGCTCCCGGCCCTTCGATTTCCCTGCGAAAAAAGTCGCGTCCGGATGTGACCGCGCTCACGGAAGGCGTTCGGGGTGGTGCCTATATGGAGATCGGACGGGCGGCACGTGGCCGCTGTCCACATCACCCCGAACCGACTTCCGCAAGGAGTACGTCATGGCCCCCATCACCACCGCGCACTTCATCCGCGACCTCAAGGACGATCACCAGCGTCTGCTGGATACCCTGGAGGAAGCCCGCCGCCTGGGCCTCGGCACGGCGGAGGGCCGCCGTTGCCTGTTCACCTGCAAGGAACTGCTGTCGCGCCACCTGCGCAAGGAAGACACCATGCTCTACCCCGCGTTGCGCCAGGCCGTCGGCAAGGGCGACCTTGGCAACGTGGCCGATGCCTTCGCCACCGAGATGCAGTCCATCTCCGGCAGCCTGCTGGAGTTCTTTGCCCGGTACGATGCCGGGGCGGGCGCGGGCGATGCGGGCGGGCTGGACTTCGCGCGCGAGCTTGGGCGCATCATCATCGCCCTGAAGATGCGCATCCAGCGCGAGGAAAGCCGTCTCTACCCCGCCTACGAGAAGGCTCGGGCGGTCTAGCCGCACGTTGGGAGCGGCCCTCCGACGCGGGGCACGCAGGGGACCGGAGCGCCGGGCCGCCGTTGCGGCGGGAGGGGCGACGGGGTATGGGGAAGGCTCGCGCCAGACCGGCGCTCCGGGCGGGTGGCGCGGGCAGCGCCATGCCGTGCCCCGGGAAAGGATATCCATGCCCCGCGATACAGGCCTTGCCATAGCGCCCCTTGATTCCGGCACCCCCGGCCCCGATGCAGGTGGAGACGGTGTGCCCGCGACCCCGTTCGCAGCGCCGTCGGCCCCGGCCCCGGAGGCGGCCGCCCGGCTGCTCGGCTTTCTGCATCGCGCGGAACGGCTGAAAGACACCACCCGTAGCGCCTGGACCGCCGGCGGGCGGCACGAAAGCACGGCCGAGCACTCCTGGCGGCTGTGCCTGCTGGCCATGCTGGTGCGGCCCGAATATCCGCACCTGGACTTTGAGCGGGTGCTGCGCATGTGCGTGGTGCACGACCTGGGCGAGGCCGTCAACGGCGACATTCCCGCCGTGGACCAGACCCCCGGCCACGCCAAGGCCGATGCCGAACGGCGCGACCTGCTGACCCTGCTGGGCGACCTGACCGGCCCGGCCCGCGACGACATCGTGGCGCTGTGGGACGAATACGACGCGGCCTCCACGCCGGAGGCGCGGCTGGTGAAGGGGCTGGACAAGCTGGAGACGCTGGCGCAGCACACCCGGGGCGCGAATCCGGAGGGGTTCGATTACCGCTTCAACCTCGGCTACGGTCGTGCCCAGACCGATGCGGACCCGTTGCTGGCCGCGCTGCGCGCGTTGGTGGACGTGGATACCGCCCGGCGGGCACGCGAACGGCAAGGCGGCGCAGGCGGCGACGTCCCGTCGGGGGACGGCGTGTAACCGTCCGGAGCGCTCCGCGCTTTTGCCGCAACCTTCTTCTTCCGTTTTCCGCGTTCCATACCCCTGCCTTCCGGGTCCGTACCGGGCCTCCCGTCCCCCGCGCCTGCGCCCTGCATCATGCCCTGCCGCGCAGCCACCCCCAGGCCAGGCGTGGTCCCAGCGCCAGCGCCACCGGCACCAGCACCCAGACCCGCCCTGCCGTCACATCGTAGTCCGCCAGCAGCCGTTGCCACGGGTGTCCGGCCACGTAGTGCCCGAACAGGAACTCGAAGGCCACGGTCAGGCCCGCCCAGAACAGGCCGGTGGACCACATGCCCCGCGCCCCCCACGCGGGCCCCTGGCGCCGCGCGTAGAACAGGGCGGCCAGTCCCGTCACCGCGCAGAGCAGCAGCGTGCTGACCACGTGGGCGGCGGCGATGCCCAGGCGCGGCGCAAGCCACGCCTCGCGCAGGGCGCCATTGGCGATGGCGGCGGCGCACAGCGCGCACCAGCAGGCCGTGGCAATGCGAAGCGGGAACATGCTGCCTCCGTGATCGTGAAGAATGGGTGGCTGGCCGTGGGGCGGAACGCCGTATCCGGCCAGCCCGTCAGGTGGGCATGCCCCAACGCGCGGGCGCAGACAAGGGCCGCGCGGCGATGCGCCCGTCAGTGGTCCTGCGGCCCGGTGATGCGGTGATCCGGGAGCCGGGGGCCGGTGCCCGCGCCCGCCTCCGATGGTTGCGGCGGCAATGCCATGCCAAGGGGTATTGTCGTATCGATACAGACTGCTGGGTGAATCCCGTATTTTGCGGGTAGGGCAAAGGAAGGGAAGTGGTGGTGGCCTATGAATATGCCGAAATGATTCTGTAAAATTCCAAGGTGCGGCTTCGCGTGTTTGGGGTGGCACGTTGACACATTTCTTGTGGTGGGTCACTCCTATAGACAAGTGAAAGCCAAACCCGCTGCGAAGCGGGGACGGAAAGCCACGGATCTCGCGCAGAGACAGCCGGGTTGCCTGCATCGGAGAGCAGTGCATCTGCGCGCCCCGTGGCACGATCCCTTGGGGGGGATATGCTGACGGGCATTTTTGTTCTTGTGGTAGACCGCAATCCCATGTCCGCGTTCATGTGCGAGTGGGAACTGCGCAAGCGCGGCGCGGAAGCCTTCGTGGTGCGCAGGGTGCAGGACGCCCTGCCCGCGCTGGATACGCACCGCTTCGACTTCGCGCTGGTCGACGTGGGCACCATGGAGAACGACGCGGACCGCGCCACCCTGCACGACAGCCTTGTCGGAAACGGCGTGCCTTCACTGCTGATGACACGCCGCAGCCAGGCCTGCGCCGACCATCATGTTGCTGCCTGTGCCTTGCAGGACAGCCTGCGCCTTGCGGCGGAATCGGTCAGTTGCATTGCCTATTGCGTGCTGAGCATGGGCAAGCAGGTGACCGCCCGCTTCAGCTGAGCGGCCCGGCCCGCATCTGCGGCGCGCCTTTCGCCACCCAGCCCGCCACCGCGTCATGCCGTCATGCCGCCATTGCGACGCGGCGTGCCGCCCCTCACCGCCACTTGGGCGTACCCCGCGCCATTGCGTCGCACACCTGCCGTTCCGATTGCTGCGTCCCTCTTTTGCCGGGCAGTCTCTCCGTCCTGTCAGGGTGTTAAAACTTTTCTAGACTTATTGCCGTACGGGCCGCTCCGGGGTATTGCGCAGGCATCGCCGTGCCGCTTCCAGCGCGGCCGCCGCCGTACGCTGCCGCCCGGCGGAACCCGGCACGCGCGAACGTCCGGCAGCCCGCACCGGGCCGCCGGGGCACGAACATCAGTCTGACCGCGATGCGCCCCGCCAGCGCACCGGGCCACGGGGGAAAGCGTGAGACCCAGCAAGGCTGTTCTGGTTCTGGCCGGGCCGCTGCTTACGGTGGTCATGGTGCTGGCGCTATTTTTCCTGTCGCGCCACGGCGTGCAGGTGCACAACCCGGTGCTGCTGTTCGTGGTGGCCATCGTGCTGGCGGCGTACCTTGGCGGGCACGCATCGGGCCTTGCCAGCGTGGGCCTGTCCTTCGCGTACGTGTTGCTGACCTGGTCCACCGGGTTCGCCACGTTCGTCTATCCGGAATCCAGCGCCAGCCGCCTGCTGGTCTTTCTGCTGACCATGCCGGTTATTTCGCTGCTGGTTTCGTTTCTGCAAAGCCGCAACGAACGCATGCTGGAGTGGCTGCACGCCAAGAGTGAACGCCTGCGCGAGAGCGAGGCGCGCCTGCGCCGGGCCGAACTGGTGGCGGGCATCGGCAACTGGGAGGTGGACCTGCGCACCGGCGCACTGGTCACCTCTGAAGGTGCCCGGCGCATCTACGGCATACCGGATGATTGCGACGTCTTCGAGGCCGTGAAGGCCATCCCCCTGCCGGAATACCGCCCCTCGCTGGACGCGGCCATGCACGGCCTGATCACCCGTGGCGTGGAATACGTCATCGAGTTCAAGATCCGCCGCCCCTCGGACGGGGTGGTGGCCGACATCCAGTCGCGCGCCAAGTACGACGCCGAGCGCCACCGTATATACGGCACCATCAAGGACATCACCGAGCGCAAGCGGGCGGAGCGCGAACTGATGGCGGCCAACCGCCAGGCCAACAGCGCCAGCGAGACCAAAAGCCTGTTCCTGGCCAACATGAGCCACGAGATACGCACGCCGCTCAACGGCATTCTGGGCGCGCTGCAACTGCTGAAGGCGGACCTGACCGACCCGGAACACGCCGGGTACGTGAATCTGGCCATTCGCTCGTCGCAGCGGCTGACACACCTGCTGACGGACCTGCTGGACCTGTCGCGCGTGGAGGCGGGCCGCATGCCCGTGGCCAGCGATCCCTTCGACCTGACGCGGCTGGGCGAGGCCGTGGCGGAGCTGTTTCAGTTCGAACTGGGCACGCGCGGCCTTTCGCTGGACGTGCAGCTTGACCCCGGCCTGCCGCGGACCGTGCTGGGCGACGAGGGCAAGACCCGCCAGATACTATTCAATCTGGTGGGCAACGCGCTGAAGTTCACCGAACGGGGCGGGGTGCGGCTGAGTCTGTCGCCGCTGCATGGCCGGGCGCGGCAAGCAAATGGGGCGGCCAGTACGGACAGTGCGGGCAGGAACGACACGGGCGGGAATGGTACGGACACGGGCCGGGCTGATGAAGCGGGCCGGGTCGTGGCGAGCAATGGCGGATGGAACGGGAATGGGCAGGGTGCGGCGGGCAGGCCATGCACGCCGGAAGAGGCGACGCGGACAGGCGGGGACGGCAGCGGCGGGGCCAGGCCGGATGGAGCAGCCGAACCAGGTGGAGTGTGCGGACCGGCCGGATCGGCCGGATCGGGTGGATCGGGTGGATCGGGTGGATCGGCCGGATCGGCCGGATCGGGTGGATCGGCCGGATCGGTCGGATCGGGTGGACCGGGTGGACCGGGCGCGGGCGGACACGTGGCGGGCATCCTGTTCATGGTGGAAGACACCGGCAAGGGCATTGGAGTTGCCCCTGCTAAACCGGGCACCCTGCGGTTGCTGATGCGCGGATAAATTCCCTGGGGGATTTCATCCGCAGGCCCTTGTGGGGGTGCCTCTCGTTGTAGTCCTCGAACCAGCC
>JAITSV010000010.1 GCA_031287575.1 Desulfovibrio sp. | reverse complement strand
GGGTTTCGGCAACACTTTCCGGCGGTGGTGACGCAATCCTTCTGGTGCGCCCAACGAAATAACATAAGGGCTGCCGCAATGGGTCCTTTCCCCGGCTCAGTTCTTTTTGTCTTCTCTTTAGTGCCCGGTGATATTGTACTTCTTCAGTTTGTATTGCAGCAGGCTCTTGGAGATGGCGAGCAGTTCTGCGGCTTTCACCTGCACGAAGTCGGCGCGGACCAGGGCGCGGCGGATGAGGGCGGCTTCGATGCGTTCCAGGGTATCGGCCAGGTCCAGTTGCACGGGCAGCAGGTCCACGGCGCTTTTGAGCTGGGCTTCCTCGTCGCGCAGTTCGGGGGGCAGGTCATCCACGCGGATGGTGTCGCCGGAGACGAGCACGAGGCAGCGTTCCACCACGTTCTGGAGCTGGCGGATGTTGCCGGGCCATTCGTAGCCGGTCATGTAGTCCAGGGCTTCGGGGGTGAAGGTCTTGGGGGTGACGCCGTTCTCGCGGGCCAGCTTGTCCACGAAGTGGGCCACCAGCAGGGGGATGTCCTCGCGGCGCTCGCGCAGGGGCGGCAGGGCGATGTGCACCACGTTCAGGCGGTAGAACAGGTCTTCGCGGAAGCTGCCCTTTTCCACCTCTTCCTGAAGGTTCTTGTTGGTGGCGGCCACGATGCGGATGTCCACCTCCACCTCTTCGGTGCCGCCCACGCGTTCGAAGCGGCGTTCCTGCAACACGCGCAGCAGCTTGACCTGCAATTCCGGGGTCAGCTCGCCGATTTCGTCCAGGAACAGGGTGCCGCCGCCCGCCTGTTCGAAGCGGCCCCGGCGCATGGCCACGGCGCCGGTGAAGGAGCCTTTTTCGTGGCCGAACAGTTCGCTTTCCAGCACGCCGGGGTTCAGCGCCATGCAGTTGACGGAAACGAACGGCCCCTTGTTGCGGGGCGAGGAAAAGTGGATGGCCCGCGCCACCAGTTCCTTGCCGGTGCCCGATTCGCCGGAGATGAGCACCGTGGAGCGGCTGGGCGCGGCGCGGTCGACCATGCCCAGGGTTTCGCGGATGGCCCTGCTTTTGCCGATGATCTGGTGCATGCCGTAGCGTTCTTCCAGATTTTCGCGCAGCACGCGGTACTGGCGGTGCATGCGCGAAAGTTCCGCCGCGTTGTGCACGGACAGCAGCAGTTCGTCGTTGGAGAAGGGCTTGGTGATGTAGTCGAAGGCACCGTACTTCATGACCTCGACCGCGCTTTCGATGGAGCCGAAGGCGGTCATGATCAGCACGGGGATGTGCGGCCAGTTCTTCTTGACCTGTTCCAGCACCTCGCGCCCGGTGATCTTGGGCATCTTCATGTCGGTGACGATGACGTCGACCTCCGACTCCTCGAGAAAGGCCAGGCCGGTCTCCGGGTCGTTGAGCGCGGTGACGGTGTAGCCCGCGTCGGTCAGCAGGGCCTCGAGCACGAGCAGGTAGTTCTTCTCGTCGTCGAGCACGAGCAGATGCGTCTTTTCGTTCATGATGGATCCGGTTGCGGTGTGGTGGTGCCGGGCCCGCGGGCGCGGCGGTGCCAGGAGAGGTTCAAGGGACAGAGATAGGGCCGGAAGGCCGCGTGCGCAACCCGTGCGAGGGGCTTTGGCGCGCGCGAATGGGGTGGAACACGCAAAAAGGGTCGGGCCGAAGGCGCAACCTGCGCCGCTGCGGCGGGTGCCCGCCGGTCGCCCGCCATCTGCGCGCCCAATGCCGCCAGCCGCCGCCGACAGGGGCGGGCCGCCGCAAGGCCGGACTATTCGGTGCGCAGGGGCAGGCGCACGTACACCACGGCCCCGCCTTCCGGCGCGTTGTCGATGCGCAGGCTGCCGCCGTGGCTGGTGATGATGGAATTCACGATGGGCAGCCCAAGGCCGGTGCCGTCATCCTTGGTGGTGAAGAACGGATCCAGCAGCCGTTCGCGGTTGGCCGGGTCGAAGCCGGGGCCGCTGTCGCGGAAGGCCAGTTCCACGGCGTCGCCGTCGCGGCGGCTGGTGACGGTGATCGCGCCGGGGCCGTCCATGGCCTGCAACCCGTTGACCATGATGTTGTAGAAGGCGCGGTACAGAAGGTCCCCGTCGCCGGGAACGGTGATGCCCGGCTCCGTCTCGCGGGCCACGGTGACCTCGCGGCGGGCCAGTTCGCCCTCCAGAAAGCCCAGCACGCGGTCGAGCACCCCGTCGGTCTCCACCGGGTCCTGCCGGGGCTGGCGGGGGCGGGCGTAGTCCAGGAAGTCGTTGACGGTCTGGCTGAGCCGCTTGGCCTCGTCGTAGATGGCTTCAAGTATGCGCGCGGTGACCGGGTCGGCGCTGCTGGGGCGTTTCAGCAACAGTTCCGCGCTGGAGCGGATGATGCCCAGCGGGTTGCGGATCTCGTGGGCGATGCTGGCCACCACGCGGCCCATGCCCGCCAGCTTCTCGTGTTGGTGCAGTTCGCGCTCCAGGCGCTGTTTTTCCTGCATGCGTTCGGCCATCACACGTTCGGCGCGGCGGATGAACACCAGCAGCATGCCGAAAAGCACCAGCGACGAAAGGCTGGCCGTGCCGATGATCAGCCACTGGAAGGCGATGATGGCCCGGGTGTCGTTGGTGATGTCCTGGGTCATCTCCAGCACGCCCATGATGGGGCCGTCGTCGTCATCGTCGATGCGGCCCTTGGGGTTTTCCACGCGCAGGGGATAGGTGGTGCGCAGGATGAAGCTGCCCGGCTCCAGCCGGGGGGTGAACAGGGCCTGCCAGAACGAGATGCCGGCGTCGATGGTGTAACTGGGGTCTTCGTCGCGCAGGGCCACGGTGATTTCCGGCCCGGCCAGGTCTGTCCGGCCAAGGTCTGCCCGGTCGGTGGAATAGGACACGATCTTGCCGTGGTCGTAGATGCGCACCCGCGAGACCTGCAACCCGTGGATCACCGACTGCACCAGCTGGTCCAGCCGTTCGTACTGCACCGGCTGGCGCAGGGCGATGCGCCCGAAGCCGATCAGCGTGGGCAGGGTGAAGCGCCGGTATATCTGGTGGTTCAGGTTTTCGGCCAGCAGCGAGGCGAATTCCTGCTGCTTGCGGAACATGGTGTTGCGCGCCGAATCGGTGATGACCACGGACATCACGATGCTGGTGGCCAGGATGAGCACCAGCGATATCCACGACAGGAAGCGGGCGAAGCCGAAGGGCAGGCCCCCCGGCAGTTCGAAACGGCGTGGCACCGGCTAGAACTCCTGCGATTGTTCGGCCCGGCCCAGGAAGGCGGCAAGGTCCGCCTCTTCCGCCGGGTAGCCGGGGGCGCCCAGCCGGGCGTTGGCAAGGCGCTTGCCAAGTTCCACGGCGGGCTGGTCCAGCGGGTTGATGTTCATGAGCCAGCCGGTGAACAGGGTGGCCAGTTCCAGCAGGCCCATCAGGCGGCCCGCGGCGGCTTCCCCGGTGTCGCCCATGCGCAGTTCCACAAGGGGCGTGCCTTGCCTGGCAAGGGCCATGCGGGTGCCCAGGCCCTCGGCGTCCAGCAGTTCGCCGAAGTGGCGGCCCTTCAGGAAGGCCCACTTGTCCGGCAGATCCGCCGGGAAGGGACGGCCCTGGGGCAGGCCGGGGCAGGTCAGGAACAGGCAGCCCTTGTCGCGCGGGCCGTCCAGGAACATCTGCTGCAGGGAGTGCTGGTCGGTCACGCCCACGGCGGGCAGGGGCATGGTGCCCTTGCCTTCCTTGCCCAGGCTTTCGGCCCACAGCTGGGCGAACCACGGGCCGAAGGGCGCCCATAGCGGCACGTAGCAGAAGAAGATCAGCTGCGAGTAGTGGGCATCGGCCAGGGCCATGTTCCACAGGGCCAGTCGCCACGCGGGGTGGCCGGGCAGGGCGTGGGCCGGGTCGGCCACGAGGGATGCCCCGGCGGCCTGCGCGCCGTCCAGCAGGGCGCGCCAGTTCAGCCCCAGAAATGCGGCGGGCACCAGCCCCACGGCGGAGAGCACGGAATAGCGCCCCCCCAGATGGTCGGGCACGGGCAGCGAGAGCAGGCCCTCGGTCTGCGCTTCCTGCCGCAGGAAACCGGCCTTCTCGTCGGTGACCACCAGCATGTGCTCGCGCCAGGCGTTGCCCAGCGTTTCACGCAGCCACTCCTTGGCCAGGAAGTATTGCGCCAGCGTCTCGATGGTGCCGCCCGACTTGCTGACGGCCACCACGATGGTCTGTTCCGGCGGCAGGCTGGCGAACCACGCCTCCATGGTGCCCGCGTCCACGTTGTCGGCTATCCACAGCCACGGGCCGTCATGGCCGGGCCGGTCCTGCCGGGGAAAGAACGCCCGTTGCAGCGCCCGCGCGCCCAGCGCGGAACCGCCGATGCCCAGCAGCACCATGTGGCGGTAGCGGGCAAGGGTGGGTTGCAGCGCGGCAAGGCCCGCTTCCAGCGCGTCGCGGTAGGGCATGTCGATGAACGGCAGGTGCCCGGCGGCCAGTTCCGCCTTCAGGCGGTTGGCCATCTCGCCCTTGTGCAGGTCGTGGATGGCGGCGGCGTCGGGGGTCAGGCGGCCCAGCGGCGCGGCCGGCCAGGCGTTGGTCCAGTCGAGGCGGTGGGGCTGGGGCATGGTCATGCTCCTTGCGGGCCAGGGAAAAGGCCCATGGCGTGCGTGCCGGTGATGCGCGGCGTGGCCGCGCGGGGCGCGACGTGAAATTTCGGGGGCACCTTGCCGTCGCGCGGGCGGGGCCAGCGAAGCGGCGGCATGCCCCGTTCGGTCGCGTGCGCGAGCCGCGCGGGACATGCCGCCGTCATATCGTACTTTTCAGCGAAGGGCGAGGCCGGTGGGCAACGCAGGACGTTATCCAAAAAGAACCTTGGCCACCTTGTCCAGCGCGATCATCAGGGTGTCGTCGGACACCGCGTACGAGAAGCGCAGGCAGGCATCGTCGCCAAAGGCCGCGCCCGGCACCAGCGCCACGTTGGCCTGTTCCATGATGTGCGTGCACAGGCTGGCCGAATCGGGCAGGGCCGGGGTGAACAGGGCGCGCATGTCCGCGAACAGATAGAAGGCGCCGTCGGGCTTAGGGCAGACCACGCCCGGCCACGCGGAGACGATGGCGTGGGCCAGGTCGCGCCGACGGCGGAAGGCCTTTTTCATTTCTTCCACCGCGTCGTACGAGCCGCTGAGGGCGGCCAGCGCCGCCTTCTGGGCCACGGAGCAGATGTTCGAGGTGGATTGGCCCTGGATCTTGGTCATGGCCTTGATCAGGTCCGGGTGGGCCAGGGCGTAGCCCACGCGCCAGCCGGTCATGGCAAAGGTCTTGGCCAGGCCGTTGACCACCGCAACGTTCTCGGGGTGGCGTTCCCACCAGTCGCACACGCTGACGGCTTCCGCCGGTTCGTAGACGAGGCGGTCGTAAATTTCGTCCGACACCACGAACAGGTCGCGGGCGATGGCCCATTCCATCAGGGCGTCGGTTTCCGCGCGGGTGTAGCAGGCGCCCGTGGGGTTGGAGGGCGAATTCAGCAGCAGCACGCGGGTCTTGGGGGTGACGGCGCGGTCCAGTTCTTCCGGCGTGACCTTGAAGCCGCGTTCCGCCGGGGACGCCACCGGCACGGGCACGCCGCCCGCCAGTTCCACCAGCGCGGGGTAGCTCACCCAGTAGGGGGCGGGCACCAGCACCTCGTCGCCGGGGTTGAGCAGGCACTGGAAGAGATTGTACAATGCCTGCTTGCCGCCGTTGGTGACCACCGTGGCTTCCATGGGGGCTTCCACCCCGTAGAAGCGCGCGAAGTAGCCGCACACCGCCTGGCGCAGTTCGGGAATGCCCGGCACCTGCGTGTAGCGGGTGAAGCCTTGGTCGATGGCGGTCTTGGCCGCCTCGCGCACGTGTTCCGGGGTGGGGAAGTCGGGCTCGCCCACGGCAAGGCTGACCACCTGCACGCCCTTGGCCTTGAGCTCCAGCGCCTTGGCGTTGACGGCCAGGGTGGCCGAGGGCTTGATGCGGGTGAGACGATCGGAGATTCTCATTACGGTGCGTCCTGTTCGCGTGGTATGGTGTGCGCTGCCGCCTGCGTGCCACGTGGAGCGCAAGGCATGAAAGACACGGTGGCATGGCGGGCGCGCATGAGAACATCGTGCGGCGGGCGGGCTTTGGGGCGCGCCTCTTCTCGGCGGCTGGTTACCAGCTTACGGGGCGGCTGTAAATTGCGGAAACATCAAAACATACCGGCAGGATGCGCGGGCAGTTGGCCGTGCCGTGGCGCACGGTGCGCACCATGCGCCAACCTGCCGTAAGGAAAGACGATGTCGGGCGATGGAAAACGCCAAGCAAAAGAGGGGGCCGCAGGAGCGCGGGGCGAGGGACGGGCCGTGTCCGGTGGTGCCAGTGATGCCAATGGTGAGGACGTGCGGTGAGTGCTGAACATGTCGTGAGTAAAGGACATGCCGTGAATAAAGGACGTGAAGGGGGACGAATGGCCGGTGTCACGGGCAGGGCGGGTGGCAACATGGGGGATGATTTGCCGATCATGGGCACGGCGGGCCATGGCGCGCCGCTGCTGCCGTTTCCGTCCGGCTGCATCGTGGGCCGCTTTGTGCGGCGGGTAAAGCGGTTCAGCGTGGAGCTGGAGGTGGATGGCGCGCCCCTGTGGGTGCACAGCAACAATTCCGGGTCCATGCTGGGGCTGATGCGCCCCGGCGCGGCGGTGCTGGCATCGCCTGCGGCCAATCCAGACCGCAAGCTGAAATATACCCAGGAACTGGTGCGCTGCGACGGCGACGGCCCGCGCGGCTTCTGGGTGGGGGTGAACACCTCCGTCCCCAACCGGCTGCTGGAGGCGGCCTTCCATGCTGGGCGGCTGCCGTGGGCCGCCGGGTACACCACCCTGCGGCGCGAGGCCAAGCGCGGCGAAAGCAGGCTGGACGCCCGGCTGGACGGCCCCGGCCTGCCCACCCTGTGGGTGGAATGCAAGAACGTGACGCTGGTGGAGGACGACGTGGCCGCCTTTCCCGATGCCGCCACAGAACGCGGAGCCAAGCACCTACGCGAGATGATGGACATTGTGGCGCGCGGGGAACGCGCCGCCGGGTTCTACCTTGTCCAGCGGCCCGACGGCCATTGCTTCGGCCCGGCGGACTACATCGACCCGGCCTACTCCGAACTGTTCCACGAGGCCCGTGCGGCGGGCGTCGAAATGCACCCCCACCGCGCCTTGGTGGGCATGGCGGGGGTGGACATCGGGTGCGAGATGGCGGTGGTTGGGGCGTTTCTATAGCTCGTCGGTGCTTGTGCCTTGGCCGGGGGTAAATAATCTGTTGTAGATTTTGACTGCGTAGCTGTCGGTCATCCCGGCAATATAGTCACAAATTTTTCGTTCTTTGCTAATAGACAATCCGTCGTTCCAGTTCGTGATTAGTTGCTCCGGTGATGCTGAAAGCTCCTCGAATAATTTTTTGATTATCCTTTGCCCTTTGAGCTCAAGCATCTGAACCTTAGGTGTTTTTATAACATGGCGGGCTATTATTTTGTCTGTAATAAAATCAATGAGCTCTTTGATTTGTTCGTGTATCTTTAGATTATATCTAAGCAGTGGGTGAGAAAAATCACGGTTTTCCTGTAGCGACGTTGTTGTCATCATTATATTTACAAGCTTTCCAGTGAATTTTTTCCTTCTGACGCTGTTTGAGAACAATTCACAAAATTCCTCAGCCTTTAGTGATCCTCCATCGATGTCTATATTGCCATTTTTGTTGAAGAAACATTCCAGGTCAGATATAATAATATCCTTGTCTAGAAATTTTCGTGCAACGCTGTCTTCAAGATCATGTGTGCTGTAGGCGATGTCATCAGCGCATTCCATTATAGAGGCGTCTAGGGATTTGTATTGCGGTTTATTTTTTTCACTAAGAGCTGTGAAAATCTCCTTGTCGCAATTTGAGAATGGCTTGAGAAGCCACGATATAATGTCATGCTCGTCAATGTAATAGCATTTTGGTGGTTTTTTGTTTTCTTCAGCCGTGGGGTATGCTGAATAGCAGACGGGATATTTTAGAACGGACAAAAGTGTTCGTCTTGTAGGATTGATTCCGTATCTCTCTGTGTATTTCTCTAGTTTTGTTAAAATTCTAATTGTTTGCGCATTTCCTTCAAAGCCCCCACATGCGTGCATTTTTTGATGTAAAGCACGCTCCCCACCGTGGCCAAAGGGGGGGTGGCCAAGGTCATGCGCATAGCAAGCAGTAGAGATTACATCTCCAGCATTTTCTAAGTATGGTGTGAGATCTGATGGGGCATTTTCTTTCTCAAGTTTGCCATGGAAGAGGCTGCGTCCAATTTGATGAACCTCTAGTGAATGAGTTAAGCGAGTTCGATGGAAATCCCCTTCTCCTGCGCCCATGACTTGAGTTTTTCCTTGTAATCGCCTGAATGCCCCGCCATGGATAACTCTTGCCATGTCGCGATAGTATTGCGTACGCCAGTCATTGGTACGACGCGTTTCGCTGTTGTCGTAACGCTCTTTCCATGGATCACTATCGTCAGTCATCTTCGGCTCCTATTGTTTAAATTGAACCGGGTGTATTCGTTCCCTTTTGCAGCCGCTCCATGGCGGCCTGCTTGCGGGCCTCCCACACCTTCATGCCCACGCGGCGGCCAAGGTCGGACTGGCGAGCGCGCAGCAATGCCTCTGCCGCCTCGCGTTCGCCCTGCTGGTTGAGCATGGCGACCGATTCCAGGTCGCGCAGGTACTTTTCGCATTCGGCAATGATGCCGGAAAGGTCGATGGCCGAAAGTTCTTCCGGCACGCGAACCGATTTGACCTTGCGGGGCATGGCGTTCTCCGTGGGGGAGCGAGTGGGCGCGGGGCGCGCGGGCATCAGCTGCGGGGCATGGGGGAGCCGTCGCGGCGCTTGCCGAAGGCTTGCCGGAACGTGCGCGCCAAGTGGCCGATACACGTTCCGTCGTGCGGTCAGTAATACAGATGGTATCCGGAACGTCAACGGTCTATCGGGGTTGGATTTCCGGTTTTTTCAGAAGGTGTCTCCCACTGCGGGTCAAAAGAATGGGCGCGGGTGGGCCGTGCGTTCCCCTTTTGTCCCACCCGCCGCCATTGCCGCTCCCGTTTCCGTCGCCTTTCCGGGCAGGGCGTTGGGCCTTTCTGCGGTTGCTGCGCCTTGACGGGCCGCGCCACGCCGCGTATGGGGCCTGTTCCGCCATGCCCGGCGAAATTCCGGAGCAGGCCCGTTGTCGCCTGATGCCACCCGTTGTCGCCTGTCAGTGCCCGTCAGTTGATGACGCGGGCGGCGTCCGCATCTCCACATTCCTTTGTTACATCCTGTCCGGCCACAGCCCTGCGTTCTGATCGGAGCAGGCCCGGAGATGGTTCGGGGCATGCCAGCGCAGGCCCGGCGTCCGGTTCGTGACTGGCCCGGCGTTGCCCGCCGCACCCCGCACGTCCGCCAAATTTTCCCGCCGTTCCTTGACGCACGGCCCGTGCTGTGGAACATGCGGCGGAGAACACGACCTTTTTTCCGCAAGGAGCCCATATAATGACCAAGACCGAACACCGCTGCGGCTGGGTTGCCCTGCTGGGGCCGCCCAACGCGGGCAAGTCCACGCTGCTCAACTCCGCGCTGGGGCACAAGGTGGCCATCGTCACCCCGCGCGCCCAGACCACCCGCAACCAGATCGTGGGCATCCTGTCCGAGCCGGACGCGCAGGTCATCTTCATGGATACCCCCGGCATCCACCAGCAGCGCGGCCGCATGAACAAGATCCTGTTGCAGACGGCGTGGCAGTCCATGCACAGCGCCGACGTGATCCTGGTCATGCTGGACGCGGACCTGTACATCAAGAAGCCGGACTTTCTCGAAAACGACGTGAAGCCGCTGATGGACGCCGTGGCCGCCGAAGAACGCCCGGTCATCGTGGCCGTGAACAAGGTGGACCTGTTCCGCGACAAGTCGAAGATGCTGCCCCTGTTCATCGAGTTGCAGAAGCTGTGGCCCAAGGCAGAGGTGTTCCCCGTCTCGGCCCTGACGCGCGACGGCCTGCCCGAACTGGTCAAGCTGCTGAAGTCCAAGCTGCCCGTGGCCCCGGCCATGTATCCGGAAGACCAGCTTTCCACCCTGCCGGTGCGCTTCATGGCGGCGGAAATCGTGCGCGAAAAGCTGTTCCTGGCCCTGCGCCAGGAACTGCCCTATTCCGTGGCCGTGGAAATCGAGAAGTGGGATGAGGAGGAAGGGCGCGACCTCGTGACCATCCACGCGGTGATCTACGTGGGCCGCCCGTCGCACAAGTCCATGGTCATCGGCAAGGCCGGGGCCACCATCAAGGACCTTGGCACCAAGGCCCGCGTCGATATCCAGACCCTGCTGGAAAAGAAGGTGCACCTTGAACTGTGGGTCAAGGTGCGCGAAGGTTGGACCGAGGACGTGGGCTTTCTGCGTTCGCTGGGTCTGGCCGACGAATAGCGACGCACGCCCGGCAGGTTGGCCCCGCATGGCCCCTGCCGGACCGCCGTCAGCGGTTTTCGCGCCGTCCGTCCGCCGTTTGTCGTGCGGTGGGCGGCGCTCACGCTTTTTTGCCAACCGGGATGATGCCATGCCGCACGATATTGCAGCCGCCTCCGCCTTCTTGCCGCCCGCAGCCGCACAGGCCTTGCTGGACCGCCGGGCCGCCGTGCGCGCCCGCGTGGACGGCGCCGCCCGCGCCGCCGGGCGCGACCCCGCCGGGGTGACCCTGGTGGCCGTGTCCAAATACCACCCCGCCGCGTCCGTGGCCGCGCTGGCCGCCGCCGGGCAGCGTGATTTTGGCGAGAATTATGTGCAGGAAGCACTACGGAAACAGGCCGAAGTTGCCGATATGACGGGCATGGGTCCGGATGCGGCCCCAGAAATGGCGATGGCGGGGGGCGCAACCCCGCGCTGGCATTTCATCGGCCACCTGCAAAGCAACAAGGCCAAGGATGTGGTGGGGCGCTTTGCGCTCATCCATACCGTGGATTCGGAAAGCGTGGCCCGCAAGCTGGACCAGCGTCTGGCCATCCTGCCCGCGCAGGGGGCCGGGGGCGTGGCCCCCATGCAGGACATTCTGCTGCAGGTGAACATCGGCGACGAGGAACAGAAATCCGGGGTGGACCCGGACGACCTGCCCGCCCTGGCGGAAGCGGTGCTGGCCCTGCCGCGCCTGCGCCTGCTGGGGTTGATGTGCATGCCGCCCATTTTCGACGACGGCGAGGCCTCGCGCCCGTACTTTGCCCGACTGCGCGAACTGCGCGATGCCCTGTCCGCCCGCGTGGGCCTGCCCCTGCCGCACCTGTCCATGGGCATGTCGCACGACGTGGAAGTGGCCGTGGCCGAAGGGGCCACCATCGTGCGGGTGGGGACCGATATTTTCGGCCCGCGCCCTGCCCGCCTCTGACTCTAAATTGTCTTTTCGCCCGTTGGCTGACCGATCCGAAGGGCGCGCAGCGTGCCCGTCAAGCGAGTCTGCGAGCTTTACGGGCATCGAGCGCAGAGCGGTCAAACTTCGCCCGCCATATCGGTCGAATACGAGAAGAGTATGCTCCCTCATGGCGGGCTTGTTTTCCTTGCCAACGAACGAAAATCCTAATTTAGAACGATCGGTTGGCGAATGGTATATCGGAAACCGACCACCGAGCCACCCGATCACCTCGCCACACGCGGGGCACCCACCAACCGCCCGCGCACGCAGTAGGGGTACCGCATGGATCTGGCAACCGTACTCGGCATCCTCATCTCGTTCGGGCTCATCGGCACGGCGCTGTCCATGGGCGGCAATCCGCTGTTCTTCGTGGATTCGGCGGCCCTGCTCATCGTGCTGGGCGGCACCCTGGGCGCCGCGCTGGTGCACTATCCGCTGCCCGTGGCCCTGCGCGTGCTGTCCATCACCCGCAAGGCCTTCGCCACCCGGCTGCACCGCATCGACCTGGTCATCGACCAGTTCATGGAATTCGCCCACCGCGCCCGGCGAGAGGGCCTGCTGTCGCTGGAACCCGCCGTGCGCAACCTGGACGACCCCTTCCTGCGCAAGGGGTTGCAGCTGACCATCGACGGGCTGGAGCCCGACGCCATCCGCGAGATCATGGAAAGCGAGATCGCCGCGCTGGAGACGCGCCACTCCATGGGGGTGGACATCTTCAACGCGCTGGCCTCGTACGCCCCGGCGCTGGGGCTGGTGGGCACGCTCATCGGCCTGGTGCAGATGCTGCGTTCCATGAACGACCCCTCGGCCATCGGCCCGGCCATGGCCGTGGCGCTCATCACCACCTTCTACGGGGTGGTGCTGGCCAACCTGGTCTTCCTGCCGCTGGCGGGCAAGCTGCGCCACCGCAGCAAGGAAGAGGTGCAGCTGATGGAAATGCAGTTGGAAGGCATCCTGGCCATTGCCCGGGGCGAAAACCCGCGCATCATCCTGGAAAAGCTGAGCTGCTATCAGCCGCCCCGCGAGCGGCGCACCAGCTAGGCCCCTCACCCCGGAGCACGGACCATGGCGCGCAACAGGCGGAAACCGCAGCCCGCAGGCATCACCCAGCCCCCGTGGCTCATCACGTATTCCGACCTGATGACCCTGCTGCTGACCTTCTTCGTGCTGCTGGTGGCCATTTCGGTCATCGACGAGCGGCGCAGGGTCATGGCCGTGGGGTCGGTGGCGGGCAGCTTCGGGCAGGATCAGGGCACCGCCAGCCTGCGCGAACCGGCGGACGGACGGCCCGTGCCGGGCGTCGTCCCCCTGGGCGACGCGCCCCCGCGCGGCCGCGACCTGACCCCCCTGCGCGACATGCTGTGGGAAGATGCCGAGCGCGACATCAACTACCAGGAAAACGGGTACATCCAGATTTTTTCCATCAACGACGAGGTGCTGTTCCGCACCGGCTCGACGGAGCTGACCGAGCGCGGCGCGGCCCTGCTGGCGCGCGTGGCCCCGGTGTTGCGCGGGGTGGAGCACCCGGTGCTGATCGCCGGGCATGCCTCGCCCGCGCGCGACGAAGAGGGCATCCTGTTCCGGCTGCGTGGCGATGAAAAAACCCTGCCCACGCCGTGGAGGCTGTCGCTGGGGCGGGCCACGGCGGTGTACCGCAAGCTGGCCGATCTTGGCGTGCCGCGCGGCCGCATGCTCATGGAAGCCCACGGCGACACGCGCCCCCGTTTCGACAACCTGACCCCTGAAGGGCGGCGCGCCAACCGGCGCGTGGACATCGTGCTCGACCGGCGCAACGCCGAATGGGCACGGCGCATGGAATCGCTGAAGGAGGGCGCCCCCGTGCGCGAAACCTTCCAGTACAAGGGGTTCCGGTTCGATTTCGCCATGCCCGGCGGCGGGGCGGGCACCGGTGCGGCGTCTGACGCCGGTTCGGGGCAGAGTCCCGGTCCGGACTCCGACCAGGAATCCGCCCGGAGTGGGGGAGGGAACTGAGATGGCCGACATCCCTCCCTTCTCCGCGTCACCGCAGGGTTCCCCCCACGCGCCCCCGCAGATACACGGCCCCGCGCGCCGTCCGCGCCGTGCCCCGGCGGAGGACAAGCCCCGCCAGCCGTGGCTGCTGACCTATTCCGACCTGGTCACCCTGCTGCTGACCTTTTTCGTGCTGCTGCTGTCCATGTCGTCCATGAACCGGGTGACCCTGTCGCGCATCGGCAGCCATTTCGGCGAGGCGGGCGAGCAGGCCGCGGGCGCCACCGGTACGGTGCCGGAGCGCATCCGACTGCTGGAGCCGCTGCTGGCACGGCCCGCGCAGGTGTTCGCCCACCAGCGCGAGATCAAGGAACTGCTGTTTCCCGGTGCCGAGTTGCCCCCCGGCATCGACCGAAGTACACTGGACAAGAACCTGCGGATACTGGAACATCCTGAGGGCGTGGTGCTGGCCCTGACCGACGATCTGCTGTTCGCCCCCGGCCAGTGGCAGTTGCGCGAGGTGGCGCGCCCCCTGCTGGGCATGCTGGCCGAAGTGCTGGAATACGTCACCGCCGACGTGGCCATTGCCGGGCACAGCGACCCGCGCACCGAAGGGACGCCCGCATCGGGCGATGCCCCTGCAACGGGCGGGACGGGCGATGCCGCCGGATACGAACTGGCCGGACGGCGCGCGTTGACGGTTTTGGAATATTTCGTGCAAAGAAAACTTGACCCGGCCCGGTTTTCCGTCGCGGGCTACGGTCCGGACCGACCATCCCTGGCGGGGCAGCCCCCCGCGCCCGGTGCTCCGGGTGTGCCGAGTGTGCCGGGCGAGGCCGACGGCCCGGACGCGGCAGCGGGGGCAAACGACCCGGACCGCAACCGCCGGGTGGAAATTCTGGTAAAGACCACGCCGAGACTCGGCGGATACTAGCAGGGACCGCAGTGCGCGGCCCGGCGGAGGGCCTGGCCCCGCCCGCCCAGCCCCGAGATGTCCAGTTGTCCCAAGGAGCGAGCGCAGTGGCGGAAGAAGCCGCACCCCCAAAGAAGAAATCCGGCAAGCTGAAGTGGATCATCCTCATCCTGTTGCTGCTGTTGCTGGCTGGCGGCGGTGGCGGCGGGGCTTACTGGTGGTTCGTCCTGCGGCCCGCCGCGCAGAATGCCGAGGGCGCGCCCGAACCGGCCAAGGCCGAGGGCAAGGCCGACGCCAAGGGCGCCGAGGCCCCGGCCCGCAGCGCCAAGGTTGCCAAGCTTCCGACATTTCTGGTCAACCTGGCCGACCCCACGGGCCGCCGCTACCTCAAGCTGACCATGGAAGTGGAGGTGGGCTCCGACGCCACGGTCAAGGAACTGGAAGGCCAGTCGGCCAAGGTGCGCGACGCGGTCATCCTGCTGCTGTCCAGCAAGTCGTACGCGGACCTCGCCCCCATCGAAAGCAAGCTCCAGCTCAAGAACGAGGTGGCCGACCGCCTGAACCAGATTCTGGGCGGCCCCAAGGTGCTGCGGGTGTACATTACCGAAATGGTCATCCAGTAGGCGCGATCCGCGCAAAAGGAATACCCATGAGTGACGGCAAGGATGTCGATCAGGATCTGCTGGCGGCCCAGTGGGCTGCCGCCCTTGGCGGAGAGGACGACGAGGACGGCGGCGACGGCGGCGGCAAGGCCGCGCCCGCTGCCGCGTCCGGTGCCGCGGTCGGGGGCGGCGAGGACGACGCCCGCCTGGCCGAGGAATGGGCCAAGGCCCTGGCCAGCGAAGAGCAGACCCAGCTGAAGAAGGAAAAGGAACAGGGCTTCTTCGCCTCTGCCGCGCGCGAGGCGAAGTTCAAGGATTTGACGGAAGAGGCCAAGTCGCCCCGGCCCGACAGCGGGCGGCGCGAACTGGACTTCATCCTGGACATTCCGCTGGACGTGTCGGCGGAACTGGGCCGCACCCGCCTGCTGATCAACGAACTGCTCCAGTTGGGGCAGGGTTCGGTCATCGAACTGAACAAACTGGCCGGCGAACCGCTGGAAGTCTACGTCAACGGCAAACTGGTGGCGCGCGGCGAGGCCGTGGTCATCAACGAGAAATTCGGCGTGCGCCTGACCGACATCATCAGCCCCATCGAACGGGTGAAGCAGCTTGCTTAACGCCACGGAATCCACAGTGGGCGCCGCCGCCGACATGGCCGCGCAGGCTTCGGCCCCGGCGGAGGGTGCCGTGCGCGCCGCCATTTCCGCCAACGCCACCCTGGGCGATGCGGCCCAGTCCCTGCCCCATGCCGCAGGCCAGGTGGCGGCCAGCGCCGCCAACGCGGTGAATGCCACCATGACCACGGCCAACGCGACCGTGGGGACCGTGGGGGGCACCGCCATGGGCGCCTCGGACGGCCTTGCGGCAGCCGCCGTGCCCGCCTTTTCGTGGAGCGGGTACATCCAGGCCGTGGGCGTGCTGTTCCTGTTGGTGGGGCTGCTGTGGCTGGCCCTGTGGGCCGTGCGCCGCCACGGTGGGCTGTTCCGCGCCGTGCCGGGCGCGGGCGGCTTTTCGCGCGACGACCTGCGCCTGGAGGCGCAGTTGCCCATCGGCCCGCGCAAGGGGCTCATGGTGGTACGCTTCTTGAACAAGCGATTGCTGCTGGGCGTCACCGACCAGCAGATAACGCTACTCACGGAGCAGGATCTTGACCATGAGCACGGCAGCGACGACGCACCTTCCGACGCCGGAAGCCTTTCCGATCAGCCCGGCGGGCGCGGCTCCGGCGGCTTCTCCTCGGTGCTGGGGCGTGCCCTCGGCAAGGGGCGCGCATCTTCGGGAAACTGACGCCACCGTCGTCAATTCCGCCCCGGCATCCGCCCGCCGGGGCGTCACCGGCCTGACGGCGGACCCCGCCCAGGCTCCTGTCCAGACCATCACGCCAGACGTCTCCCCAGACGCCAGGCCAGACGCCAGGCCAGACGCCATCCGTCAGGGCACCACCAGCCCGGCAGCCGTTCGCCCCCTTGCCCCGGCTCCCTGCGACCTGTCCGTGGGCCACGCGGCCCTGCCCGGCGGTCCCCAACTGCCCGGCATCACCCGTCCCGCTTCCGTCTGCCGCCTGCTCTCCCTGGCCACCGCGCTGCTGCTCCCCCTGCTGTTTCTGGGCAGCGGGCTGGCCCATGCCGCGCAGGACCTGGTCATGCCCACCATGCAGCTTACCCTTGGCGCGGGCCAGACCGAGCCGGAAAAGGTCTCGCTGCTGCTCGAAATCCTGTTCATGCTCACGGTGCTTTCGCTGGCCCCGGCCATCATGCTTACCGTGACCAGCTTCACCCGCATCATCATCGTGTTCCACTTCATCCGCCAGGCGCTGGGGGTGCAGCAGCTGCCGCCTTCGCAGGTGCTGGCCAGCCTTGCCATTTTCATGACGGTGGTGATCATGATGCCCGTGGGCAAGCAGATCAACGACACCGCCCTGCAACCCTACCTCGAGGAACGCATCGGCTTCAACGAGGCGCTGGACAAGGCCCAGGCCCCGCTGCGTTCGTTCATGTTCAAGCATACCCGCGAGAAGGACCTGTCGATCTTCTACGCCATCACCAAGATGGAACAGCCGCGCACCAAGGAAGAGGTGCCCACGGTGATGCTGGCCGCCGCCTACGTCATCAGCGAACTGAAGACCGGGTTCACCATCGGTTTTTTGATCTACATTCCGTTCCTGGTGCTGGACATGGTGGTGTCCAGCATCCTGCTGGCCATGGGCATGATGATGTTGCCGCCCATGATGGTCTCCATGCCCTTCAAGCTGCTGCTCTTCGTCATGGTGGACGGGTGGGCGCTGCTGGTGGGGTCTTTGGTCAACAGTTTCGCGGTCTGAAGAGGTACATCGCATGACGCCGGAAATGGTCATTGCCTTCGCGCGCCAGTCCATCGAAATCGCCCTGCTCATCTCCCTGCCCATGCTGGGCGTGGGGCTGGTGGTGGGCGTGGTGGTCAGCATCATCCAGGCCGCCACCCAGATTCAGGAAATGACGCTGTCGTTCATTCCCAAGATCGTCTCCATCTTTCTCGCGCTGCTCATCTCGTTTCCGTGGATCATGGACAAGATGATCACCTACACGCGTGATGTGTTTCTGAACATTCCCAATTATATCCGGTAGTATTTCGCATGGCGCCCAAAGCGGTGCCGGATGCGGTGCAATGAAAAGGCTCCCGCCCTTCCAATTGGAGGGGCGGGAGCCTTCGCGCGTCGGTACGGGATGGCGCGGGCGCGGCTAGCCCTTGTGGCGGCGCGCCGCGAAGCACCCCACCAGGATGGCCCCGGCCTGGGCCACGTTCAGCGAATCGAAGTCGCGGGCCATGGGGATGGACAGGGTGAAGTGGCAACGTTTGGCCACGTTGGGCCGGATGCCGCTGTCCTCGTTGCCCAGCACCAGCACGGCGGGGGTGCGCAGCGGTTCGGTGAACGGGTTGCGCGGCCCGCTGCCGGGCTTGCCGTCCGTTTCCGGCGCGGCCCCGCCTGCGGCATATATGGTGTAGCCCGCCTCGTCGGCTTCATCCAGCGCGCGGGCCAGGTTGGTCACCTTGGCTACGGGCAGCTTTTCCAGCGCCCCGGCGGCGGCACGGGCGGCGGCCCCGCCCAGGGCGGCCCCGCCGTGGCGCACCACCACCAGCCCCGCCGCGCCCAGCGCGTACAGGGTGCGGGCCAGGGTGCCCACGTTGCCGGGGTCCTGCACCTGGTCCAGCGCCACGATGAGCGGCAGCGGCGCGTCGGGGGCGTCGCGCAGGATGTCGCCGAACTCCGCGAACCCGGCGTCGAACACCCGCGCTATGACGCCCTGATGTGAAGAATGTGAAGAGGGCGACGACTGGGAAGCGCGTCCGGCGCGTGCATCGGTGCGGTTATCATCGTCGTCATCGGCGTCGGTGTCGCGGGCCGTGCCCCGGCCTTCCAGAATGTCCCAGGCGGCGTCGTCATCGGCGAAAAGGTCGTCGTCGGCCTGGTTTCCGCCGAGGTCACCGAGGTCTGCGGACATGTCCGGCTCGGCCATGTCCTCGGCAGGCTGCCCGATGGCTTTGCCCGACGCGAACAGCCGGTCCAGGGCGTACGCCTCGGCAAAGATGAAGCGCACCCGCGCCTCGCGGCACAGTTCCACGATGCGGTCCACCTCGCGCCCGCGCTTGCCCTTGCGGATAAGCACGGTCTCCACGCGGCTGGGGTCCGATTCCAGCAGTTCCAGCACCGGCTTCACGCCGGGCAGGATGGAACACGGGGACTCCGGGACGTCGGGCAGGATGTCGCGGGCGTCCTTATGGACATCGGCGCGTGCATCGGCTGGCTTGCCCCGGTGCGGCTGGCGGCCGGGCCGCTCGGGCCTGCCGTGCCGGTCGTTACGGGAGCCGGGCCGGGAGTCGGGCCGGGGGGAACGGCGGTCATCGCCACGGCCTTCCGGGCGGGCGTCACGGCCCGAACCAGGGCGGGAATCGCCCCGTTCGCCGGGTTTGCCGGGCTTGCCGCCGCGTCCGCCCTCGCGTTCGCCGGGCCGGCCCGTGGGGCGGCCATCCTTGCGGTTGCGGTTGGCGGAACGGGAACGGTCGTCCCGCGCATCGTCGCTGCGGGCATCGCGTGGCGCATTGTCGCGCACGTCGGTGCCCCAAAGGGGGTGCTTCTTGGGCATGTGTCGCTTTCGCCCGGATGGGCGCGGGTAGACGGGTTGCGTTGGATGGGCGGCATGAGGTAGGGTCGGGATGCCGCATACACCGCAGGTACCCTTGAACGTGCTTCCACGCAAGGGCCACGGTGCCGCACCCGCCGGGCCGAAAGGCGCCGGGGCCAGGCGGAACGCGGCGGACGATCCGACACACGCTCCTTCTCGCGGCCTTCTTCCGCCGCTCCCAACACATCCGGAATATCCATGCAGCGAACCAGACTCCTGTCTTCCGCCCTGCGCGCGCGTCGTGCCGTCCGGCACGTGCTGGTGCTTGTGGCGGTGGCGTTGTTGGCCGCCGGCTGCGCGCCCAAGAAGAATATCCCCCCCATTCAGCCAGCAGAAGCCTGCCCGGTGCCGCCCAGTGCCACCGCCCCCGCCGCCGAACCCGAAGAGGTGGTGGAACTGCCCATCCCGCCCGCCGACGACGGCGTGCCCCTTACCCCGCAGGAATGGGCGGCCCTCAATTCCACCGGCGAACTGGACAAGGATCTCACCCCGGAGGCCCGGCGTGATGTGGAGTTGCACTTCAAGTACTTCACCCACCGCGCGCGCGGCACCTTCGAACGCTATCTGAAGCGTTCGCAGAACTACCTGCCGCATATCCGCGAGGTGTTCCGCCAGCAAGGCATCCCCGAAGAAATCGCCTATCTCGCCATCGTCGAAAGCGGGTTCAACCCCAACGCCGTGTCCCCGGCGGGCGCGGTGGGGGTGTGGCAGTTCATGCCTTACACCGGCATGCGCTACGGGCTGTCGTACAGCTGGTGGATGGACGAACGGCGCGATCCGTACAAGTCGGCCCGCGCGGCGGCGGATTACCTGCAGAAGCTGTACGGCGACTTCGGCGACTGGCACCTGGCCATGGCCGCGTACAACGCGGGCGAGGGCAAGATTTCGCGGGCGCTGGAAGGCACGGGGGCCGAAGGGTTTTTCGACCTGCGCGCCAAGAACCACATGCTCGACGGCAAGGCCCAGCTCAAGGACGAAACACGCCAGTACGTGCCCAGGTTTATTGCCGTGGCCAAGATCATGCGCAACCTGGAATCCCTGGGCTTTCAGGCCCCCGACTACAGCTGCCCGCCCAGGCTGGAGCAGCTGCGCGTGAAGCCCGGCACCGACCTGATGGCCCTGGCCCAGGCCATGGGTCAGAGCTGGAGCGACTTTTCCGCCAACAACCCCGGCTTCCGGCGCTACATTTCACCGCCCGATGCCCATACCACCGCCTACGTGCACCCCATGCACCTTGAAGCGGCCACTGCCTTCCTGGCCAAGCCGCAGCAGCGCAGCTACGCGGGCTGGCGGGTGTACAAGGTGCGCCAGGGCGATACGCTGGACCGCATCGGCAAACGTTGCGGGGTGCCCGTTTCGGTGCTGAAGCGGGTCAACAAGGCCAGCGGCAAGTTGCAGGTGGGGCAGGAGCTGATGATCCCCGGCGGGGGTGATGCAACGGGCTTCACCGCCCAGGCGGAGGCGCCGTCGTCGAAATCGGCGGCTTCGGCCAAGGGCGGCAAGGCCGTTGCGGACAGGCAGGACAAGCCGGAGAAATCGGACAGGGCGGACAAATCGGACAGGCCGTCCCCTGCCCGCACCCGCGACATCGCCGAGCGCCGCGCCACGTACATCGTCAAGCAGGGCGACACCCTGTACGGCATCGCCAAGGCCCAGGGCAGCAGCGTGGAAACCCTGCAAAAGGCCAACGGCCTTTCCGGTATCGCCCTGCAACTGGGGCAGAAGCTGTACATTCCCGATGCCGGGGCCGAGGCCACGGCCATCGCCCGGCAGGAGGCGGAAGCCGCCAACAAGGCCATCGTGGCCAGTGCTTCGCGCGGCGGTGCCGAGCGGGCCGCCACGCCCGTGGCCATGGCCACGGCGTCCAAGGGCGCGGGAGCCAAGCCCGCAGCCGCCCAGGTTGCCGCGCCATCGGCCGCACCGTTGGGCCGGGCCATCGTGTACAAGGTGCAGGAAGGCGACACCATGTGGGCCATCGCCCGCAAGTTCAACGTGCCACCCAAGGACCTGTTGCGCTGGAACAACCTGGAGCGCGACGCGCAGTTGAAGCCCGGCGACCAGATTACCGTGCACGCCGCCCAGTAGTGGCAACCGGTACCCGGAGCCATCCGGTAGCGCCGCCCGATAGCGGCACACGACATCATGCTTGCATCAGCGCCCCGGTTTCGCCGGGGCGCTGTCGTTTTGAACGGGCCGCTTTTTGTCGGCGCGCAAATCCACGACTGGCGCGGGCTGGAGGGAAAACGCGGGAATAAAATCAGCGGGCTGACGAAAAACCTGTTGACGCCGGAGGGCGAAGCGCATAGATACCCCCTTCGCCGCAACGGACAGCGTTCGACGCGGCTCGCTCTTTCAGCCGGATCAATAGGTTGCCGCTTTCCTGAACCCCTTGCGGGCTTCACGGGGTCTTCGAGAAAAATCGAAGAAAACGAAAAAAGCGGTTGACACCTGGCGGGGCGCTGGGGCATACATGCTCCTCGCCGCGACGGGAA
>JAITSV010000007.1 GCA_031287575.1 Desulfovibrio sp. | reverse complement strand
CCCCCCCCCCCCCCCCCCCCCCCCCCCCCCCCCCCCCCCCCCCCCCCCCCCCCCCCCCCCCCCCCCCCCCCCCCCCCCCCCCCCCCCCCCCCCCCCCCCCCCCCCCAAGAACCTGGGTTTGTCAGCAGTCTAAAAGCCCCCGGCGTGCGCCGGGGGCTTTGTGTCCTTCCTGTTTGTCCTGCCCCGATCGGGCCGTCTGGTAAAGCGCTTCCGAGTCGGGGGGGGCGCCGCATGTCAGGTCATCGATGTATCACTTCATGGAATCCATCAGCCGCCGCAGGGCGGCGGCCTGCGCCGAAAGCTCGGCGATGGCGGTTTCCGCCTCGGACATGCGCATGGCCGTGGAACCGGAGATTTCGTTCACCTCGGCGATGATGCGGTTCAGTTCGTCGCCGGTGGCGGCCTGTTGTTCGGCGGCGGTGGCGATGGAGTTCACCTGGTCGGAGGCCTGCTGCACCGCCTGCACGATTTCCTGCAACATGCCGCCCGCCTCGTTGGCCAGGGCCTGGCTGTCGGTCACGCCGCGCACGGCAACGTCGGTGGCTTCCGCGCTGCGCCGGGCCGACTGCTGGATGGCCCCGATGGCCGCCTCCACCTCGCGGGTGGCGTTCATGGTCTTTTCGGCCAGCTTGCGCACCTCGTCGGCGACGACGGCAAAGCCGCGCCCGGCATCCCCGGCGCGGGCCGCCTCGATGGCCGCGTTCAGGGCCAGCAGGTTGGTCTGGTCGGCAATGTCGCTGATGACGCCCAGCACGTTGCCGATGTCGCTGGCCTGAGTGCCCAGCTTTTCCATTTCGCTGCGCAGTTCGCGCGAATGGCTGCCCAGCCCTTCGATGGCGGCGGCCACCTTTTCCACGATGTTCGCCCCCTGCCGGGCCTGTTCGGACATTTCCGCCGTGGTGCGGTTGGTGTCCGAGGCATTGCGGGCCACCTCGCGCACCGTGGCGGCCATTTCGTCCATGGCCGTGGCCGATTCGGAACTGCGCTGCAACTGCCTGTCGGCTCCGCGCGCGGCCTCGCCCACCCGGTCGGAAAGCTGGCTGGCCGCATCGGCCACGGTGGTGGCGATGGCGTCGGCATCGCGGGCCACCCCGGCAATGCGTTCACTGCGTTCCAGTGCCTCCGTCTCGCCGCGCTTCACGGCGGTGATGTCCTGCCGGATTTCCATGTACCCCACCAGCGTGCCGTCGGGCTTGCGCACCGTGGCCGCGCGGGAGTGGAAATAGCGCGTTTCGCCGCCCAGTTGCCGGGTGAAATCCAGTTGCGTTTCGGATTCTCCGGTGCGGGCCAGATGGTCGATGGGAGGCTCCGTGCCATACACGTCAGCCCCCTGGTAGCTGCCCAGCGGCTTGCCGATCAGGTCGTCCTCGGCCTGGCCCAGCAGGGCGCAGGCGGCGCTGTTCAGGGCGCGGATGTTGCGGCGCGGGCCGGTGACGATGATGGGGTCGGGCACGCGGTTGATGATGGCCCGGTTGTAGGCCACCCGCTCGCGGATGGCGTCCACCATGTGGGTGATGGTTTCGTGCAGCTGGCCCATTTCCGCCGTGAAGCGGAAGGAACTCTTGTACTCGAAGTCGCCGTCGGCGATGCGCCTGCCGAAGTCGGTCAGGGCCGCCAGCGGGGCCTGGATGGTGCGGTACAGCCCCACGGCCATCAGGCCGCCCAGCAACACGGCCAGAGAGAAGGCCACGGCGGCGCCGGTGCGCAGCATGGCCCCGGTGTCGTTGGTTTCTTCCGCGTGCTCGCGGGTTGCCTCGATGGTGCCCTTGGTCAACTCGTCGATGGCCTGCTCCAGCTTGTGGGCCTGTTCGCGCCCGGCATCGAAGCGGATGTTGGCCTGTTCGGCGGAAAGACCGGCGGCAGGGGCCTCGCGGGTCAGGCTGGAGAAGGAGGAAAGATACGGGCCGGTCAGCGAGCGGATGGCGGACAATTGCTGCAACAGGTCGGCCAGTTCCGGCATGGTGCGCAGCTTGCGTTCGGCGGCATCGGTGTGGGCGGCAAGGTCGGCGGCGGCCTTTTCGTGCCGGGGCAGGTAGCCGCGCAGCCGTTCGGCATTGGCGATGTTGAGCAGGGTGTCCTTTTCGTAGCGGCGCAACTGGCTTGCATCGTGCTGCATGGCGTACACGGTTTCTTCCAGTTCCACGTGCTTGGAGACCAGTTCGTCCACCAGCGTGTTGATGTTGCCGAGGGCCAGCACCATGGCCACGCCCATGAAAAGGTTGAGCAGGGTGAGCGTGCCGAGGCCGTAGATGAGTTTCTGGCGTATGGTCATTGGGCGGTCCCCCCAGGGATGAAGGAAGGTTTGTGGAGGTGCGTTGCGGGGTGAGGGCAGACGGCGGGCACCATACGTACGTACAGGACTTTTTCGGTCAACTAGGACACAACTTTAGCCGATGCGCAAGGATTCTTCATGGCGGAAGGCGAAAAAGGCCCGGCGAAAACCGCCGGGCCTTTCTGATGTTCCTGTCTGCTCTTGCCTGCCCCTATCTGTTCCTGTCTGTTCCTGCCCGTTTCGCCCGTTCCCGAAGCCGGGTGCCGGGCGTCACCAGGTTTGCCGTCAGCTCCATTCCAGCAGGCGGCGCTGGCCGGTCAGGGCGCGGATGTCCGTGACGTCCTGCGACACCTCCAGGCAGCCGAGGTAGGTCCCGTCGGTGTCGCGCACAGCGAAGTAGCGGATGTGCAGGAACCGTCCGCCAAGCTCTATCCAGAATTCCGCCGTGTCCCGTTCGCCAGCCTTGAACTTGGCCAGGATGTCCTCGACCATGTGCACGGATTTCGGCGGGTGGCAGTTGCGCACGTTGCGCCCGATAACCGCCGCGCTGCGCGGAAAGATGCGGTGCGGCACATCGGAATAGTAGGCCACCCGGTCGTCGGCATCCACGAAGCTGAGGTCCACCGGCAGGCTGCGCAGCATCTGGTTGAGCACGTTGGGGGCCAGCGCGCCGGTATCCAGTTGCACCAGTTGCGCAGACCCGCTGGCGCGCGCCCGGCCAGCCGTGCCCGCCGTGCCCGCTGTGCCAGCTGTGCCAGTTGTGTCTGTCAGGCCCGCCAGATAGGTCGCCTGCGGCGTCCATTCGTCGCCGGGCGTCACCCAGGCGTAGCCGATTTCGTCCTCGCCGTGGCGCACCCGCGCCCACTGGGCTTCCGTCAGCGATTCCAGGGCCATGGGGAAGAGCACCTTCTCTTCCTTGTACACCATGTCCTTCACGGCTTCCGCCGCGTCGCGCGTGGCCAGCGCGGCTGCCGTCGCGGCCAGGTTTTCCATGGCCGCGCGGGCGGCCTTGAACAGCCCGCGGATGTCGTCGTGCACTTCCCACATGACCTTGGGCGGGGCCTCTATGCCGTTTTCCTCCAGCAGGGGGAACAACTGGTTTTCCTTGCGGGTGTAATGCACCTCGATGTGGGCCAGGTCTTCCAGCAATTCCTTGATGTAGCGGCTGCTGAACGACCAGGCCATTTCGTCGATGGGTGAGGTGCGGTCGCCGGGGGTGCGGTGCATGCGGTCCACCTGCGAGATGATCTCGTCGGCCAGTTCCATGGCCTTGGCGTTCTCGTCCATGTAGGTGCGCACCGGGTGTCCGGCGGGCGCGGAAACCGCCGGGGCCTCGTCCAGCGCGCCCTTGAACAGGTCCACGTGCAGCGAGCACAGGCGCTTGATCTCGGCCTCCGGCAGGCCCTCGGCCACCATGGCCTGTTCCAGCCGGGCAATGTCCCCGCCGGAAATGTCGCCCACGGCGGCGGCGAAACGGGCCTTCAGCGTTGCCGGGTCCGCTCCGGCGTGCAGTTCGCGGATGAGTTCCTTCAGGGTCTCCATGCGCGCGGCATCGGACAGGGGCGAGCCGGACGCGGGGGCCTGCCCGGCATCGCACGGCGTGCCGCAGGTGCTGGCGCAGGGCGATGCCCCGGCCACGGCAGCGGGTTTGGGGCCGGGCTTTGCGCCCGTGCCGGGCGCGCCCTTGGGCACGATGGTCACGGCTTCGGAAGAATGGTCCAGCACGCCGCGCGCAATGTGCAGCATCAGGCCGTTGACCTCCAGCCCGGCGATGTCCGCCGCCTGCTGCAAGGTGGCCACCCGGCCCAGCGTGTTGCGCAGCAGCGGGTTTTTCAGCTTGGCGAAGGCGGGCGCGAAGTCGGCCAGCACGTCGATGAGGTAGGGGTGCTCTGAGACAAGATCGTGTATGGACGTGGACGGGGCGAGATGCATGGGGCCTCCCGTGGGGTTTCGTGTGGTCTGTGGTGCGCTCGGCGCGGTAACGGCCTGTGGCCGGAAGCGCATGGCCGGATGTACCGTCAGGGCGGATATGCCGTCAGGGCGGAGATGCCGCCAGGGCGGATATGCCACCAAGGTAAGACCGGGCGCGGCCATGCGCCGTGACGGGCGTCACGCCGTACAGCATACCATGAATGTTTCCGGAACGGCAGGGGGGCTGGCCCATCCCGCGCGCGCCCGCGCACTGGACAAAATCCCTGCGGTCTGCAAAAGCACAAGGGCCGCGCTTCGTCGGCATATCCCCGAACACGGCAATGGAGCCGTTTCCGCACGCCAGTGCCGGACCGCCCGTGCGGTGCCCCGCGCGGCATGCGACTCCGCGACTGGCGGACCCCGCGCCCGGCGCACCCGGCGCGCCCCGGCCAACCAACCGGCAAGCGGTCACCGGCCCGGAAACAACCCGACCAGACAATAACCCCGACCCGCGAATAACCCCGAAAGGTGGACCAATGAGCAACGAACCGGACAAGATCATCTATTCGATGATCCGCGTCACCAAGCGCCACGGCCAGCGCGAGGTGCTGAAGGACATTTCCCTCTCCTACTTCTACGGCGCCAAGATCGGCGTGCTGGGCCTGAACGGCTCGGGCAAGTCGTCGCTGCTGAAGATCCTGGCCGGGGTGGACCCCAACTTCGACGGCAAGACCGTGCTCGCGCCGGGCTTCACCATCGGCTACCTGGAGCAGGAGCCGCTGGTGGACGAGGCCCGCACCGTGCGCGAAGTGGTGGAAGAAGGCGTGCAGGACGTCGTGGATATCGTGAAGGAATTCGAGGCCATCAACGCCAGGTTCGCCGAGCCCATGGAGCCGGACGAGATGGACGCGCTCATCGAGCGCCAGGGCAAGGTGCAGGAACAGATGGACGCCAAGGGCGCCTGGGACCTGGACGCCCGCCTCGAAATGGCCATGGACGCCCTGCGCTGCCCCCCCGGCGACACCCCCGTGTCGGTCATTTCCGGCGGTGAACGCCGCCGCGTGGCCCTGTGCCGCCTGCTGCTGCAAAGTCCCGACATCCTGCTGCTGGACGAACCCACCAACCATCTGGACGCCGAATCGGTGGCCTGGCTGGAACGCTTCCTCCAGACCTTCCCCGGCACGGTCATTGCCGTCACCCACGACCGTTACTTCCTGGACAACGTGGCGGGCTGGATTCTGGAACTGGACCGCGGGCGCGGCATTCCGTGGAAGGGCAACTATTCCTCGTGGCTGGAGCAGAAGGAAAAGCGCCTGCAACAGGAAGAAAAGTCCGAAGTGGAGCGCCAGAAGACCCTCCAGCGCGAACTGGAGTGGATCCGCATGTCGCCCAAGGGCCGCCACGCCAAGGGCAAGGCGCGCATCAACGCCTACGAGGCCATGTTGAGCCATGAAAGCGAAAAGCGCGCCCCGGACCTGGAAATCTACATCCCGCCGGGACCGCGCCTGGGCAAGGTGGTCTTCGAGGCCACCGGCCTCGCCAAGTCGCTGGGCGACCGTCTGCTGATGGAAGGCGTGGACTTCATCATCCCCGCCGGGGCCATCGTGGGCATCATCGGCCCCAACGGCGCGGGCAAGACCACCCTGTTCAAGATGCTGGCGGGCGTGGAAACGCCCGACGCGGGCGAGCTGAAGATCGGCGATACCGTTCAGGTGGCCTTCGTGGACCAGAACCGCGATTCGCTGGAAGCCGGCAAGACCGTGTATGAAGTGATCAGCGAAGGCTACGAAACGGTCAAGCTGGGCAGCCGCGAGGTGAACGCCCGCGCCTACTGCTCGCGCTTCAACCTGATGGGCCAGGACCAGCAGAAGAAGGTGGACGTGCTGTCCGGCGGCGAACGCAACCGGGTGCACCTGGCCCGCATGCTGAAGTCCAACGCCAACGTCATCCTGCTTGACGAACCCACCAACGACCTTGACGTGAACACCATGCGCGCGCTGGAAGACGGCATAGAGAACTTCGCGGGTTGCGTGCTGGTTATCAGCCACGACCGCTGGTTCCTGGACCGCATCGCCACGCACATCCTGGCCTTCGAAGGGGATTCCAGCGTGGTGTTCTTTGACGGCAATTATTCGGAATACGAAGAGGACCGCAAGAAGCGCCTGGGCAAGGACGCCGACCAGCCGCACCGGATCAAGTTCCGCAAGCTGACTCGGTAAGTTTGCGACGCAATGAATGAAAAGGCCCCCGCATCGGAAACGGTGCGGGGGCCTTGTGCGTGTTTGTGAGCATGCGCGGCTGTGGCCCGTCGCGCTTGGGACTGGCTACCCTTCCTTGAACCGCGCGACGAGGTCGCCAAGGCGTTGCGCCTCGGTGTTCAGGTCGTCCAGCGAGCGTTCCGCGTCGCGCATGGCCTGGGCGGTATCTTCGCTGATGGTGGTGACGTCGCCCAGCGAGCGCACGATGTCCGCGCTCACGGCGGCCTGTTCCTCGCCCGAGGTGGCCACGGCGCGCACCTGCGCGGACACGCCGGAGGCCAGCCGTACGATTTCGTCCAGCGATCTTCCGGCGGTATCCGCCTGGGCGTTGGCCTGGGTCACCGCCTCCACGGCGGTGTCCACCTGGCGTGCGCTGGCCGTCGTGCCTTCCTGAATGGCCCGGATGGCCTCGCCCACCTCGCGGGTGGCGTGCATGGTCTTTTCCGCCAGCTTGCGCACCTCGTCGGCCACCACGGCAAAGCCGCGTCCGGCATCCCCGGCGCGGGCCGCCTCGATGGCGGCGTTCAACGCCAGAAGGTTGGTCTGGTCGGCGATGTCGCTGATCACGGCCATGATGCCGCCAATGCTGTCGGCCTTGCGCGAAAGGTCGGCCATGCTCGCGTGCAGGCTGGCCGCGCCTTTCTCCACGCGGACCACGGCCTCCTTGACCCGCTGCACGCCCTCGGCCCCCTCGCGGGCCTTGGCCTGGGCGTCGTCGGCGGTGTCGGCGGCGCCCGCCGCCCCCCCGGCCATGCCCGCCACGGCGGCGTCCATGCGCTCCATGGCGCGCGAGCTTTCGGCAACGCGCGTCTTCTGCGCGTCCGCGCCACCACCCGCCAGGCTGACCTGACGGCCCACGGTGTCCGCCACGTCGACGATGGCGGCGGCGATGCCTTCCAGCATGCCCGCGGCCTCCTGCATGCCGTCGCGCCGGGCCTGCTCCGCCCGCATCCGGGCCGCTTCGGCCTCGGCGGTGGCCGCCTCCGCGCGCCGGGCGTGGTCGGCGGCCTCGGCGGTGCGCGAACGGGCCTCTTCGATGCGCATGCGCAGCGATTCCACCATGCTGGCGATGGATTGCTTCAGCCCGCGCAGTTCGGCGCGGAATGTGCCGCGCGGCTGCGCATCCAGGTCACCCGCCGCCACGGCGCGGGCATAGGCCACCAGCGCGAGCAGCGGCGTGCGCACGGACCGCGTGACCAGCACCGTCAGCACGCAGCCCACGGCGAGAATGGCGGCGGTGACCGCCAGCACCATGTTGCGCAGGCTGTCCGCCTCTGCTTCCAGGTCATCCACGTACACCCCGGTGCCGATGATCCATCCCCATGGCTTGTAATGGGCGATGTACGATTCCTTCGGATAGGTCTGGTCGGTCACGCCGCCGCCCTGCTTCGGCTTGGGCCAGACGTAGGCCACCAGCCCTTCGCCGTGCTGATGCGCCACGTCCACGAAGGCCTGGAACAGGTTGCGGTTGCCGCCCGGATAGTCGGTTGCCGGGGCTCCGGGCGCGGCCCGCCAGTGGGTGGCCCGGTTGTAGGCGGGCTTGTCCAGGGTCTGGCCTTCCAGCGTGGGGGCCGTGGGGTGCATGACCATGGTGGGGTAGGGGGTGCGGTCGTCGTTTATCCAGAAATAGTCGCCGTTGCCGTAGCGCATCTGGCGCAGGGCGTCGGCGGCCCGCCTCTTGGCTTCGTCAACGGACATCTCCCCCCGGGCGGTCTTTGCGTCCAGGCCTTCCACCAGCTTCACGGCCGCCTGCACCAGATGGTGCAATTCCGTCTGCCGGGTTTTCAACAGGTTGGCGCGGAGGTGCGGCAGGAACCCGCCAAGGGTGGCGGTAACGAACAGCAGGGCGATGAACGTGGCCAGGGCGATGATGCGCAGCGCCACCCCCGCCTCGAAACGGGGCGCGGCGGGAACGGACATGGGGGGGAGCGTGACCGGGGTGGGAGCTGGGCCGGGGGCGGGATGGGGCATGGGATACTCCGCTGGGATGGGCGTGCGCGGGGCAGAGGGTATTCGCAAGCCGGACAAGCGTATCCGTCCGCTGGTGGGGGCTGAATTATAACAATGCAGCGGAGGGCGCGGCACGGGCGTGGGTCGCGGTCCGCACCGCGCGCGCGGCGCCCGTCGCGCGCTTGCGCGGGGGGGCATTTCTGCTAGGCTGGGGCTAAGGCGGTGGACCCTTCGGGGGCCGCGCGTCCACTGCCTTTCTTCGTCACGGCGGCCCCGGCAAGGAGGTGCCCATGACCCGACAGGTTTCGTTCACCCGGCTGGAGCAGGCGCAGTTGCCCGGTTTTCGGGAACGGCTGGACCGCGCTGAATCGCCCGACGAGGTGCGCAGGTTCTTTGCCGAAACCATGTCCACGCTGCTGTCCGACGCCTTGGGCACGGCAGGGGCGGTGCGCCACGACGATGTGACCCTGACGCCGGACGCGACCGAAGGGTATGTGCTGGCGCCGCCGGTGCGTGCCCTTTCCGGCTTCGCGGATATCTGGAGCGATTCGGACCTGCCTCGCATCGCGGGCGACTTCGCCCGACTGGCCGTGAAGCGCCATCGGCACCTGGCGGGCAACCCGGAGCGCACCGAGGCCAAGACCCGGCACAAGGACGGCAAGCGCTAGGGGTTGTCCCGGATTGTCCTCTCGTCCACCAGTACGTTTCCTTCGTCTCGTCGCGCTCGCGGGTCCGCGCACCGAATCCCCCTGTCCCTCCCCGCGTTTCCATCCACCCAGAACGCCCCGCACGGCCATGGCCATGCGGGGCGTTTCGTTGCTGCGTCGGGGGGCGCGGCTACAGCCAGCGCTTCTTGATGAACACCAGCCAGGCCGCCAGGCACAGCCCCACGGTCACCCCGGAGACGATGCCGAAGGCATACGGTGAATCGTGCAGGGGAGTGTCTATGTTCATGCCGTAGATGCCGGTGATGATGTTGGGGATCATCAAAATGATGGTGAACCCGGTCAGGAACTTCATCACCGTGTTCATGTTGTTGGAAATGATGGAGGCGAACGCGTCCATGGTGCCGGAAAGGATGTCGCTGTAGATGTTGGTCATGCCGATGGCCTGGCGGTTCTCGGTGATGGCGTCTTCCAGCAGGTCGCTTTCCTCTTCGCTGATGCGCAGGGTGCGGGTGCGCAGCAGCTTTTCCATGATGATGTCGTTGGCCTTGAGCGACGTGGTGAAGTACACGAGGCTCTTTTCGATGTTCAGCAGCTCTATGAGTTCCTGGTTGCGCATGGACTGCTGCAGGCGCTGCTCGATGAACGCCGTGCGCCGGTTGATGTCCTTCAGGTCGTTCAGATAAGTGATGGCGGTGCGTTGCAGCAGGTGTATGGCCAGGCACAGGCGGCGGGCCGTGTCCATGGTGCGGGCGCGCCCGTTCAGCAGTTCGGCCACGATGTCGCGCGGCGAGCGGCACACCGTGACCACGGCGGTGCGGGTGATCACGATGCCGATGGGCAGCGTCAGGTAGGGCACGCGCACGTCGGCCTCGTTTTCCAGGGGCACGCGGATGACCAGCAGCAGTATGCCGTCCTCGTGTTCCAGGCGGGCGCGTTCGTCGGCGTCCAGGGGGTCGGTCAGGTAGTCCAGCGGAATGCCCAGCAGCACCGAGGCGCGGCGCAATTCCTCATCCGACGGGTTGGAAAGATTCACCCAGCAGTCGGGTTCCATGTGGTCCACGGGCGTCAGCACGCCGTCGATGGTCTTGTGAATGGTGAACACGGCAAGGCTCCTTGCGTCCGTTCCGGGGTGCGGTCTGGCGCGCGGCGCGGGGCCGCGCGTGCCGGAAACAGCCGCGCGCCGCGCCAGGCCCGATGCACGGGGAACAGGGCAGGGTGCGGCGGCGGAGGCAATGGAGCGTCACGAGTACGGGTCCGCGGAACGGGCCACGGACAGCACGCGACGATGCATCCGGCAGCGGGCGCGCCGGATGGAACGGTCGGAAAGCAGGGAAGATGCGGAAAGCAGGGAAAGCGGTCTGCGGAACATGGTCCACCTCCGGGGGCGCGCAACGCCGCCGGGCGGACCGGGAAGGGATCAGGCCCGGACGTGGCGGCGGCAGCGGCGCTGGTGCGTCGTTGCGAAACGGTGCGATGCGATGGGGCATCTACTACTGTCGCCGGAATCCACGTCTATGCTCCTGCTGGAGGTGCGGGCGGGCCGTTTGGCCGCCGCCCGGTGTGCCACGAACAGGCCGTGGCGCGTTGCGGGGTCTGCTTTACGCCCGCTTGGTCCGCTTGGCAACCGGAAATGCGCGGGGGCGGCGGGCAGGCTACAGCTAGCGCGCCAATCCCAGGAACCTGCGCCGCAACTGCTCCGCCCGGTCCCGGTTGACGCCGAAGTCCCACCAGCCGGAACGGGCGGCGGAGCGCAGGTGCACCACGGAGGCCGCCGGGTCTGCCACGCACACCACGTCGTCGATGAAGCCGAAGACCTTGCTGCGGCACTGGGCGCGCACGGTCAGGCCGTCCATTTCGGTCACGGTGCAGCCGGGCAGGGCGCCCAGGGCCACGGCCAGACGGCGCATGGCCGTGGCCGCATCGCCGGTGAAGGGCAGCGGCTCGATGTACTGCCCGTCGCGCACGGCGCCTTCGGCCTGGGTGATGACGCAGTTGGGGCGGTCCGGGCAGGCGGGCAGGCGCACGGATGGCTGCGCCGGGTTTTGCGGACTTTGCGGATTGGGAGGATCGGGCCGGACTGGCCGGACTGGCTGGACTGGCTGGGCAGCGTGGGCCGACCGGGCGGGCCACGGCGCCGCCGACAGGCTGAGCAGAAGCAGCAGGGCGGGCAGGACAATGGCCATTCGACCGGGGAACATGGGCATGCGGGCATCCTCCGAAGGGCTGCGCGGGGTGACTGGCGCGAAGATGCCGCGCGCCGGAGCGCCATGATTGCCGCCCCTGACCGCCCCTCCGTGGCAAATGACAAAGGGCCGCCCCGTATGCGCGGAACGGCCCAGTGGAAAACGGCGCGGATGGCTCCGCTACGGCTTCAGGAAGCGGCTGACGTTGTCGATGACGTTGCGCAGCAGATCGTCGGTGGGTTCCACGAACTGGAAGTGGATGGTGCGCACGATGCCCACCATGATGCCCACGATCATGCATGCGGTGTCCTCGACACTGATGTCGGTGCGCACCGAGCCGTCCTTCTGGCCGTCGCGCAGGGCGACCAGCAGGTACTCGTTGAGGTAGGTGTAGATTTCCTTGATGGCCAGGAACACGTCGTCGTTCCGTTCGCCGTAGCGGGTGGGCGCGTCGCGGAAGATCAGGCAGAACTCCATGCGGTTCTTCTTCACGAACACGTAGAACGACTTGATGATGGAGACCACCTTCTCCACGCTGGTCTCGGGGGCGCGCACCTCGAGATACTTCTCGATGTCGCTGATGAGCTGATCCTTCACGTTGCGGATCAGGGTGAGGAAGATGTCGTCCTTGGTCTTGAAGTGGCGGAAGATGGTGCCTTCCGCCACGCCCGCCTCCTTGGCGAGAAGGCTGGTGGGGGTGTTGTTGAACCCGCGCTCGGCAAACAGCTTGGCGGCGGTAAGCAGGATGGTGTCGCGCTTCATGTCGGAATCCTTTCAGTGTCTGCCGCGATACGGCAGAAGCGAGGAGTGAACGCTCAAACGAGAGAAGGCTAACCCCACTCCTGAGCGGTGTCAACGTTGGTGTTGGGCGAACACGCAATCCGTGTGCAACAGGCGTCCGTTACCGGCGTGTCCGGTCCTTTGGCGGGTGCCGCAACACGTGGAAAGAACAGGAAACGGCACGCCAGACGACGCGCCCCGGCCCGGAATGGCTTGGGTGGGAATGGCCGGGGCGGGGTGGGCGCGTGTTGTCCGGCAGGTGGTTCAGCCCCGGCGGGCGGCTTGGCCGGCGCGTGGGGCCAGGGCGATGCGGTTGCGTTCCACCGCGGCCTCCAGTTCGGGCAGCAGGTCGCGCACCGCTTCCATGTCATCGGCGGTGGCGGCCCGTTCCACGCAGCGGGCGATGCGTTCCAGCACCCGCAGGCCGAAGCTTTCCGCCTTGCCCGCGATGCGCGCCGCCGCTTCCTGCACGGCAAAGGTGCTGCCGTCGGCCCGGCCGCGCCGGGCGTCGTCCAGGGCGGCATCCAGGGTTTCCAGCAGGCCGGGGATGAAGGGTTCGATGTCGTCGCCCATGTGCCCGTGCGGCTCGGCCCGCTGGCCACCCGAAGGGGCGGGCGGAACGGGAGAAGCGGGGCGCGCCGGGGCGGCGCCGGGCCGGGCCGCGCGTTCGCCCCGCCCGGCGGAGGGGGCATCGGCCTTGGCGGGCTGGGCCGGGGCGCGCCGCGCCGTATCGCCTTCCGGATTGCGGGCACGCTCCGCGCCCCGGCCAAGGTGCGCGGCGATGCGTTCCGCGATGCGCTCGGCAAAGCTCTTGGCCGGGGCTGCCTGCGGCGGCGTGGCTGCCTGCGAGTGTGCCGGGGCGTGCGGGGCCTGACCGTGCGAAGCCTGTACGAGCGGAAAGCCGGGCTGCACGTGGGGGGCCGGGGGCGCCTGCTGGCCCGGCTGGGGCCTGGTGTACTGCATTTGCGGCGGCAGGGGCTGGCTGGTCTGTTGCCCGGTGGGCCATGCCGGAGCTGCCGGAACAGTCGGGGCAGCCGGAACAGTCGGAACGGACGGGCCCGTCGGAACGGACGGGGCAGTTGAAGCGACGGTCTGTGCCTGCCCGGTCATTACCTGTCCGGTCGCTCCCTGCCCGGCGGGCTGCTTGGGACGGTAGCCGGGGCGCACCTCTGCCGACAGGTCGCGGATGGGCCGGGTATCGGGCTGGGGCTGGGCCGGGGCCTGCTCCGCCGCCTGCTGCTCCTTTTGCTCCGGCGACGGGTGCGGTGCGGCGCGCTGCCCCTGCTGTTGCGCCCGCTGGGCGCGTTCCCAGCGCTCCAGACGCGCCGCCGCCCCGTAGGACGAAGAGGCGCTGGGCCCGGCATGGGCCGTGGCCCGGTGCGGTTCCATGGGCATGGGGTCGCCCACCCATTCGCCGCCGTCTGCGGGGGCGGAAGGTTTGCGCACCACGGTGGCCGCGTCATCGGGACGGGCGTCGGCGCGCTCCTGCCGGGCCGTGGCGACGGCAGTACCCGCAACCGGCGGCTGGGCCGGGGGGGCCGTCACGGGCATGGGTTCGCCCACGGATTCCTCGAAATCGTCGCCCCAGGCCGGGGGGGCAATCCCCATGGGCGTGGCCGCAGCCGCGACAGTGGCGGCGGACTCCTTCGCGGCAATCGGCAAGGCCAGACCTGCTGGGGCCAGAGTCGCCGGAGGTTGGCCCGATGCGGTCGGGGACGCGTCAGCGGGGTCGACGGGTTCGGAATCCTCGGCGTCGGTGACGATGAGGTCCAGTAGCGACCCGCCTTCGGGCAGCCCGGCGCTCCCATGCGATACGCCGGTGGCCGGGGCAGCTCCGGATGCCGGGGGCTGCGGCCCAGCGGCGGGATCGGCATGCCCCACGGCAAAGATGTCCGCGCCGAACAGGTCGGGCAGTTCCTCGGCCTCGTCCGTGCTGGCCGCATCGGCCATGGCGCGGGCGGCGTCGGCTTCGGGCGCGAGCGGCACCTGTTCCTGCGTGCCCGTCGCCAGTGCGCCAGTCCCCGGTGCATCAGGCACCACGGAGCCGGGCACGGGGCGATCCCAGGGGTGCCACGCCGTGGGTTCGTCGGTTGCAGGCGCATCGGGTGTTGCCCCGTCAGGCATGGACTCCCCGTCCGGCAATTCCGGCAGTGCGTCCATGACCGTGTCATGGGGATGGGCCGGGGCATCGTGGGGGTATGCATCGTCCCGTGTGGCCTCGGGGGTGTCCCACGCCTCGGCGGCATGCCAGTCCGGGGTCATATTCCAGTCCGGGGCCGCATCGCCGGCCAGCGAAAGCGCGTCCGCCCCGGCATGGCCAGCATCGCCGCCACCCGCGCCGTTCCCGGCACCGGCCATGAACAGGTCCGGCAATTCCGCGAATTCCGGCGGCGCGGCAGGGGCCTCGTCGTGCCCCTCGCCGTACGGCATCCCGGCGGCGGCAGACCCGGATCCGGCGTACCCGGCGTATGCGGGTTGCGGCTCCGGCTCGGCATGGGGCGGGGCCAGCCGTTCCACGGCGGCGCGCAGGCCGCTGCGGGTAAGGGGCTTTTCCAGCGTCTCGGTGCACCCGGCGGCCAGCATGCGCCCGGCCTGCGCCTCGTGCGACACAAGGGCCAGCACCGGCACCGGGGGCAGCCCGTGCTCCTGCTCGAAGGCGCGGATGGACGCCAGGGCCGCCACGATGTCGTCTTCGGGCATGTCGCCGTCCATGATGACCAGGCCCGAGGGTGCGCGCCGGTACAGGATGCCCGCTTCGGTGGCGCCGCGCGCCTCCAGCGGCGCATGGGGCAGCCCTTCCAGGAAAAAGGCCAGCAACTGGCGGTTGCTGGGCACGTCGTCGGCCACGATGACCTGCAACGGGCGGCGCGGGGCCACCGGTCCCAGGTGCAGGTGGTCCGCCGCCGTGACGGCATCGGGCATGGGCCGGGCCACGCGCAGGTCGTCGGTCAGGTCCACGCCCACGAAGGGGCGCGGCGCGGTGGCGTCGCCCGAAAGGGCCACCAGCCGCGCGGTGAACGAAATGGTGGTGCCCTGGCCCCGCCCGCTTTCCACGGTCAGGGTGCCCCCGGCGGCGTCGGCCATTTCCCACGCCCGGGCCAGCGCGCTGACGCTGCGCTTGTGTGGCGGCGCGCCCGCGCCGGAATCGCTGACGGTGAACAGCAGGTGTCCGGGGTCCGTGCTGTCGGGCACGCGGCGCACGGACATGTGCACCGAGCCCTTGTCCGTGGAGCGCACCGAACTTTCGGCCAGCAGGCGCAGCAGTTCGCCCAGTTGCCCCGCGTCGCCCTCGTATAGCTGCGAAAGATGCGGCGCCATGAACCACGAGATGGCCAGGCCCTTGCGTTCCGCCCGGTCGGCCACGGCGTCGTGGGCGTCGCGCAGCATGCGTTGCAGATCGAACACGGCCCGGCGCGGGGCGGTGCGCTGCGGCGCGGCCACCCGGCCAAGGTCCTCGGCGATGGAGGCCAACTGACGTCCGGCGGCGCCCACGGCCTCGGCGTGGCTGCGGGCGGCGGGGGGCAGCGCGCAGTTCTCCAGGCCGTCCAGTTCCTGCAACATGGCATCGATGGGGGCCAGCAGGGCTTCCTCCATGCGGGCCAGGGCCAGCGGGTCCAGGCCGGTGGAGGGCGCGGGCGCGGTTGTGGCGCGGGGCACATCATCCCCGGCGCTCCCGTCGTCACCGCCGGTGGCGAAACCCGTGGCGAAGTCGGCCCGCCCGGTCATGGCCGCCGCGCGGGCAAGGCGGCGCGAGCCGCGCGGAGCGGGCGTACCGTCCAGTTCGGGCAGCACGTCGCCCAGGGAAAGTTCCAGCGGTTCGTCGGCCATGTTGCCGTCAACGGTGGCGCCTTCGGGAGCGGCGGCGCCATCAGGGGACAGCACACCCATTGTGGCGGACGTGGCGGGCATGCGCCGGGACGGGGTTACCCCGCCGCGCAGTTCTTCGGGCGAGATCATGCGCAGGGTGGGCTCGTCGGCCAGCGGGTCGTCCAGGTCGGGACGTTCCGCCGCCGGGCTCTTGCGCACGCGGTAGCCGCGTCCGCCGGTCAGGGTGCCCTCGGCCTCGGCCGGGCGCGGCGCGCTGGTGCCCGCCACCAGCAGGGCCAGCAAGGCCAGCCCCCACAGCGGGGCCGTGGAAATCCACACGGCGGGCACCGGCGATACCAGCCCGGCGATGCCCACCCCGGCCCCGGCCAGCGCGGCCAGGCATCCGGTCAGAAAGCGTCGCGACCCCGGCAGCTTGCGGAGTTTGCACGCCACGGCGGCGGGCAACAGCAGCACCAGCAGCAGCGGCCACAGCGCCAGCAGGCGCGAGGACCAGGCCATGCCCGGCACCAGCGGCAGCAGGGCCAGAACGGCCCCGGCCAGCGAGACCACCCGCAGTTGCATGTCGGCGCTGGCCGCGTGCTCGCGGGTGCGCAGCAGATGGCGTGCAACGTGGGGCAGCAGCATCAGGGCAAGGCCGGGGGCCAGCACGCCGGGCAGGCCGCGCAGCGGCACGTATCCGGCGGGCGTGGGCGGTTGTCCCGCCACGGCCTGGGCCAGTACGGCGGCAACGAACAGGCTGGTCCACAGCCGCCACTCTCCCCGTTCGAAGACGCCGCGCAGCAGGCACAGGGCCAGCACGGCCACCAGCACCCCGATCACCAGCGGGCGGGCCAGGGCGTCGTTGTTGGAGGCGGCGTTCTGGGGGGTGCGCAGCATGGGCGCGAACCACGGCCCCGGCACGCCGTCCAGCTTCACGTAGACGGGCAGCGGCTTGCCCACGGGGTCGGGCAGGGTGAACACGTTGCCGCCCTCGGGGGCCTGCGCCTGCCACTCGTTGGGTTCGCCGGGCTGGTTGCGCTTGGCTAGGAACAGCGTGGCGGTGCCGGGCAGATCGCGCCCAAGGTCGAGCAGCAGTTGGCGGTTCTGTCCGTCCGAGGGGCGGGGGGCCAGGGTCAGGCGGAACCAGGTGGAGCCGGAGCGGAACAGGGGCAGACCGTTGCCCAGCGGGGTGAACCCGGCCTGGTGCGAGGGCGAGAGCAGTTCGTCCACGCTCAGCGTGCCGGTGGGATCCACCAGGAATTCGATGAACGGGGCCAGCGGCTGGGTTGCCAGCAGCGCAGAGGTGTCCAGCGCGCGGGTGGCGTTGGAAAGCGCGGGCGCGGGGGCTGGCGCGGCACTGGTCTGGTTGGCGCCAGACTGGCCGGAACCGGACTGGCCGGAACTGGACGCGGGGGCTGCCACGGCGGCAGGCACCGAAGGCAGCGACCAGGCCGCAAGGCAGCAGGCCAGCAGCAGCCAGACGCCCATGCGGGGCAGGATGCCCCACTGGCCGGAGAAAACCGTGCGGAATGACAGGGCGCGGGGGGAGGGAGCGCGGGAGGGGCAGACGCGGTGCGACAGGACGCGGGGCGAGCGGGGGGCCGAAGCGATGGTCGGGGCGTGCGGCATGGTTCCGTGGGCGCGCGGGGCGCGCGGGTTGCGTGTTGACCGTGCGCGGCGCGGCGCTTGGGCCGCGCCCCGTCGGAACATAGCGCACTTCGGCATGGGGGGCGAGCGGAAATGAAGGCCCGATGGGACCGGCGGACGCTGGCTGTTGCTATGTTGGCGCCAGCCGTTGCCACACCGACACCGCACTGGCGCCGAAGAAGAACGACACCACCGGGCAGCGACGATTGACCGCATATGGAGCCGCCAGCCACTGGCCCACGCCAGGTCCGCATGTCCCGTGCCTTGCCCGCAGGCGGCCCGTAAACGAAAAACGCGCGGCGACGCATGGCCGCCGCGCGCATCCGCACGGTGTGGGGCGGGTGCCCGTCCTACTTGTTCTGCTGCTGCAACGACTGGATCATTTCCTTCAGCGGCTGGCCGTTGGGGGCCTTGGCGTCGGGGTTGATGGCCAGCAGTTCGCGCCAGGCCTTCATGGCGTCGTCCTTCCGTTCCAGGTCGAAGTACAGCACGATGCCCTTGTTGAAGCGGGCGATCTGGTGCTTGGGATTGGCGGCGATGGCCTTCTCGAAGGTGGCCAGGGCGCGGTCGTGCTGGTGGTCTTCACGGTACATCACGCCAAGGTCGGTCAGCACGTCCGGGTCATTGGGCTTGAGCGCCAGCGACTTTTCGTAGGCAGGGATGGCTTTCTTGGGTTGGTCGGTGTCGAAGTACAGGTGCCCCAGCTTGGTCCATGCGGCCACGTCGTTGGGGTCTTTCAGCACCGCCTGCTCCATTTCCAGAATGCGGGCCATGACGTCGGGCGATATCTGGCTGGCCGCGCCGTTCTGGGACTGCTGGGTGGGGGCGGACACGGCGCGCTTTTCCTGCGCGGGCGCGGACGAATACATGCTCGCCACCTGCACGCCAAGGAACGCGCCGACGATCAGCGCCACGGCAACGGCCATGTACATGGTGGACTTGCGGACGTAGTCGCCGTCCTGCTGCTGGCGGCCCTGCGTTCGGTGTGTCTGCGACATGGATGCTCCATTCATATGTAGGAAAGTGTGCGCGGGCACGGTGCGGCAGGCGCTCCATGAGCCCCGGTCAGGTGGGCAGTGTTACCCGCGCGCGCGGCATCCGGCAAGAGGCGGGGAGAAAAGGGCGAAAGCGTTGCACTCTTCTCCGATGATTAATATATGAATAACCGGTGTGTTACATGTTTGTTTTGGGCTTTTCGCAAAAACCGTGTTGACACTTGGCCGCCTGATACCCTAAATACCCCCTTCGCCGCGACTGATTGCCCCGGTCACTTCGTGCAAGGGCAAACGGACATGGCACCGCTCTTTCTAGCCGAACAGTCAACGCTTTCCTGAACCCCTTGCGGGCTTCACGGGGTCTTCGAGAAAAATCGAAGAAAACGAAAAAAGCGGTTGACACCTGGCGGGGCGCTGGGGCATACATGCTCCTCGCCGCGACGGGAA
>JAITSV010000075.1 GCA_031287575.1 Desulfovibrio sp. | reverse complement strand
GCAAGTAACAGATATGCAGATGCCAGATCTTTTAAAAAGCGCCTGCTAGGGCGCTGCTGGAAACAGAGCCTTACAGGCGCATATGAAATACCCCCGGCTATGCCGGGGGATTTTTATTTGGTGGAGTGGGCAACACCAGGTGTTCAACTGGACAAGCCCGGTGCGGGGCAGCGCGTCTGCGGCCCCTCTACCACTGTACGTAGCTGATGTGGGTTTGCAGGTATTCCATCAGGCCGTGCTTGCCGTCGGCCCCGCCAATGCCGGACTTGCGCCACCCGGCGTGGAAGCCCTGCATGGCCTCGAAGTGTTCGCGGTTGACGTACGTTTCGCCAAACTTCAGGTGGTTCATGGCGTACATGGCGCTGTTCACGTTGGTGGTGAAGATGGACGAGGTCAGGCCGTATTCGCTGTCGTTGGCGAGGGCGATGGCCTCGTCCAGGTCCGTGAAGGTCAGCACCGGCAGCACCGGGCCAAAGATTTCCTGCTGCACTATCTCCATGGCCTGGCGGCAGCCGCCCAGCAGGGTGGGCTGGTAGAAGTGGCCGGAAGGCGTATCCGGGATGTGCCCGCCGGTGATCACGTGCGCCCCATCCTCCACGGCGCGCTGCACCATGTCCGCCACCTTTTTCTGCTGTTCCGCGCTGACCTGGCTGGACATGTCCGGCGCCGTGGCGGCCATGGGGTCGCCGTAGGTCACGGCCTTGAAGGCCTTGGTCAGCATGTCGGTGAACCGGTCGGCGATGCGTGCGTCCACGTACAGCCGTTCGGCGCAGTTGCACACCTGCCCGCTGAAGATCACGCGCGATGCCACCACCGCCTTGGCCGCCAGTTCCAGGTCGGCATCGGCGCAGACAATGGCCGGGGCCTTGCCGCCCAGTTCCAGCGAGGTCTTGGTGATGTTCTTTGCGGACGAGGCGATGACCCGCTGGCCCGCCTCCACGCTGCCGGTCAGCGAGATGATGCCCGGAATGGGGCTGCGCACCAGCGCCTCGCCCAGCGTACCCCCCGCGCCGGTAATGAAGTTGACGATGCCCTTGGGCAGGTCCAGCCCGGTCAGCAGTTCGGCAAAGGCCATGATGGTGTTGGGGGCCACGGAGCTTGGCTTGATGACCACCGCGTTGCCGGTGAGCAGGGCCGGGGCCACCTTGCGGGCCATGACGAAGAACGGGAAGTTCCATGGGCAGATGCCCACGGATACCCCCACCGGCTTGCGCATCAGGAAGATGCTTTCGCGCGGGCGGTCGCTCTGGATGATCTCGCCTTCGTAGATGCGCCCCCACCCGGCGTAGTAGTCGAAGTATTCCGCGGTGACGTCGATTTCCACCTGCGCCAGCGGCAGCACCTTGGCCTGTTCCTCCACCAGGACATGGGCCAGTTCCACGCGGTGCTTGCGGATGAGTTCCGCCATCTTCTTCAGGTATCCCGCGCGGTCGGGGGCGCTGCGGGCCGCCCAGGCGGGCTGTGCGGCGCGGGCCGCTTCCAGCGCGCGCACGGCATCGGCCTCGTTGCCGTCAGGCACGGTGGACACGATCTTGCCGGTGAACGGGTTTTCAACCTCTATGACGTCCTTGCTGCTGGAGGAAACCAGTGAACCATCGATGTACTGTTTGTAAGCCTTCATGATGCCTCCGGATTGCAGGTGGGGGAAAGGAGGATGCCCGGCGTGCGCGGGCAGGGGATGGCCTGTGGTCCCGACCATGAGGGGCATGGGGGATCATGCGGGACTACACCGCCTTTTGCCGCCGCAGTCAAGGCATGAAACAGGGGATGCAGCATGGTCGTGTTGCAGTGTCACTGCAATTGCGGGCGGCGCTGAAAGTTTTGCTCATGAATTATTACGGATTCGTGGCTGCATCCGTCGGCATCTGGCATGCCGCGTGGGGGCGGAATGGCGCGGAAAGCATCATCTGTCCGGGCGGTTGTATAGGTTGAAACTATCGAATGTCTTGGAATGAATCGGTTATTCCGCTTTGTGGGCATGCCGCGTGGCGTATAGGGTGGGCGCCACTACCCATACTACGCGGAGGTGTTCATGCGTCAGTTGCAGGACGAGGGGCGGCGCGGGTTTCTGCGCGCCTCGCTGACCGGGGTGGCGGGGCTGGCCGCCGCCTCGTTGCCGGGGGCGGCGCAGGCCGCGCCATTCCCCGGCGGCAGGTTGCAGGTGTGGTCGTGCGGGGGGCTGGCGGAAGCCATGCAGCCCGCCCATGCGGAGTACGAACGGCGCAGCGGCGCGGCGGTGGTGTACACCGGGGCGTTTGCGGCGGCGCTGGGCAAGTCTCTGCTGGGCAGCGGCTCGACAGAGGTGTTCGCGGGGCGGGTGCTGGACCTTGCCAAAAAGCTGCGGGCAGAAGGGCGGATGACCTATTTCAGGCCGTTGTGCTTCACCAGCTATGTCATCGTCACGCCCACGGGCAATCCGGGCAACGTGCGCTCCGTGGATGACATGGCCCGCAAGGGCGTGCGGGTGGTCATGGCGCCGGAGGCGTCACCCCCCGGCGGCGCGGCGGTGCTTGGGTTGCTCAAGAAGGCGGGCTGCCTGGATGCGGTGATGGCCAACGTGGCCGACCCCGGCACCTGCGTGCAGCGTTCGGTGGAGGCGGTGACCACCGGCAAGGCCGACGCCATGATCGTGGAACTGCGGGTTACCCGCCTGCCCCAATTCGCGGGCAAGCTGGACATCGTGGAGATTCCCGCCGGGCTGTTTCCGCCGCCGCCGCTCACCTTCACCGTGGGCGTCATGCAGGAAGCGCGTGACCGCGCACTGGCCGACGACTACGTGGCATGGGTGACGTCTCCCGAAGGGCAGGCGCACTTCGAGCGGGCCGGGTTCATCCCCGCCATTTCGCCGCGCGGGCAGGAACTGGTGGAAAAGCTGGGGGTGAAGGATGTCTGATGCGGGCGTGAATGCCGTGCATGCCACGGGCGGCACGGTGAACCTGACGGAACTGAAGCCCCGCGCCGTGCGTCAGGGCGCGCGCGCCCGCGCCGTGCGCCTGTGGAACCGTGCGGCGCAGGCCGTCATGCTGCTGGTTATCGGCCAGTGGTCGTTCTACGGCATCTTCCGTTGCCCTTTCGTGGTGCCGTACATCAGTTGTCAGAACTGTCCGGTGGTGGCCTGCCACGGGCGGCTGTTCACCATGTTCTGGGGCGTGTGGGCCGGGTGGCTGGCGCTGGCGGCCCTGTTCGGTCGCGCCTTCTGCGGCTGGGCCTGCCCCGGCGGCACGGTGAACCGCCTGTTGGGCCTCTTCGCGCCGCTGCGCCTGAAGCCCGGCGGCCTGGCCGCGCGCCTGCTGCCCTTCGGCAAGTACGGCGGCCTGGCGCTGGCCCTGTGGGCCTACTTCGTGCTGGGGCAGCCGCGCGTCAACGTGCCCATCCGTACCGGGGAATTCTTCGGCGCGGTGGCCCTTACCTTCGAGCACGCCATGCCGCCGTGGCTGGTGCGCACCTGGACGGTGGTGGGCATTCTGTCGTTGGGTGTGGCGGTGTCCGCCGCGTGGTGCCGCTTTGCCTGTCCGGCTGGCGGGGTGCTGGAAGTGGTGCGTCGCTTTGCGCCGTTCTCGGTGTACAAGACCGACGCCTGCAACGGTTGCGACAAGTGCCGCAAGGTTTGCTACATGGCCACGCGGCCCGAGGAAACAAACTGTACCAACTGCGGGGACTGCCTTGGCTCGTGCCCGCAGGATTGCATCGGCATGGGGCGGAAGCCGCGATGAACGCGGGCGATTCGCGCCATCCGTGCTTTACCGCCGGGGCGCACGCAACCCACGCGCGCATCCACCTGCCGGTGGCGGCGGCCTGCAACATCCGTTGCGGCTATTGCGACCGACGGCACGACTGCGTCAACGAGTCGCGCCCCGGCGTGACCAGCCGCGTGCTGAACCCGGCGGAGGCCGCGCAACTGGTGGACCGCGCCGTGGCCGCGCTGCCGCACCTGTCGGTGGTGGGCATCGCCGGGCCGGGCGACCCGCTGGCAAACCCCGGTCCCACGCTGGAAACCCTGGCCTTGGTGCGCCGGGCGCATCCCGGCTTGTTGCTGTGCCTGTCCACCAACGGGCTGGCCCTGCCGGACCATGTGGATGCACTGGGCGCGCTGGGCGTGGGGCACGTCACCGTGACCCTGAACGCCGTGGACCCGGAGGTGGGCGCGCGCCTGTACCCCCACGTGACCGGGGAGGATGGCCGCGCGCTGCACGGCGCGGAAGGTGCGGCGCATCTGCTGGCCCGGCAGGAGGAAGGCTTGGCGCGCCTTGCGCGGGCGGGCATTGCCGTGAAGGTGAACACCGTGGTGGTGCCCGGCGTCAACGATGCCCACGTGGAGGCGGTGGCCCGGCGCGCCGCCGCGCTGGGGGCATCGCTGATGAACTGCATCGGGCTGATTCCGGTCGCGGGGACGCCGCTGGGCGGCGTGGAGGCACCGGGACCGCGACTGATGGACGCCGTGCGCGCGGCGGCGGGCCGCCATCTGCCCCAGATGCGCCACTGTGCCCGCTGCCGGGCCGACGCCGCCGGACTGCTGGGCGACGGCGGTACGCTGGGCGGGCTGGGACTGTTGCCCATGCAGCCGGAGCGTCCGCGCCATGGACATGGCCTGCCAGGCCAATCAGGCCAATCAGGCATGTCTGGCCAGTCTGGCCAGTCGGGCATGTGGGGCTGTACCGGGCGGCGACGCTGCGATTGAGGGCGGTGTGGTCTTCGGAATGGCCGAAGGCACTCCCAGACGGAAAAGCATGGAAAAAAGGACGCCGCCCCATCATGGGCGGCGTCCTTTCTTGTTTCGGGGTATGGTCCCCCGCGCCGGGTCACTTTTCCGCGCCCCAGACCTGTTCCAGCCGCTTGTCGCGCCCGCAGCCGGTCCGGTAGTAGGCATAGCGGATGGGATTCTTGCGGTAGTAGTCCTGATGATATTCTTCGGCGGGCCAGAAGGTTGCGGCATCCTCTATGCCGGTGGCCACCGGCTTGCCCAACCGCGCCTCGATGGCCTTCTTGCTGGCCTCGGCGGCCTGGCGCTGCGCCGCATCCGCCACGAAGATGGCCGAGCGGTACTGGCTGCCCCGGTCGCAGAACTGGCCGCCCGCGTCCAGCGGGTCCACGTTGCGCCAGAAGACGTCCAGCAGGGTTTCGTAGCTGACCTTGGCCGGATCGTAGGTCACCCGCAGGGACTCGGCGTGGCCGGTAAGGCCCGAGGACACCTGTTTGTAGGTGGGCGCATCCACGTTGCCGCCGGTATAGCCGGAGGTGGTTTCCAGCACGCCGTCCAACTGGTCGAAGGGTTTTTCCATGCACCAGAAGCAGCCCCCGGCGAACACGGCGGTGGCCGTGGTGGCGGTCTGGCGGGGGGCCGAGGCTGCGTCGGCCTGCGCGGCGCGGGCCGTGGCGGGCAGCAGCAGGGTAGCAAGCAGCAGGGCGGAAAGAGGCAACAGGTGCGCCAACGCGGTCAGCGCCGACGTTGCACTCTCGATGAACGGGGACTGAAGCAGGGTGGACATGATGCGCACTCCCGTGCCGGAGGCGGTGCGCCGGAAGTGGCGCGCCCCTTCGGGCATCATGTCAGATATAGCACGCCCGCGCCGGGAGTACAGGGGGGAGGGAGTGGGGTGACGTGGCTGCTGCGCGGGCGGAACGGACGCGTCATGCACGGGCGGCGGGGTGCCCATGGCGGAAGCGGCGGCGGCTACCCCCCGGCCCACATGTCCGCCAGTCGCTGGCGGTGGTGCAGCAGGATGTCGCAATAGTCCAGTTCCATTTCCAGCATGTCCCGGTCGCTGCGGCGCAGCCATTCCGACAGCCATCCGAAGCGGGACGCCAGCACCATCAGCGGCAGGTGGCGCAGCGTATCGGTCTCCATTCCGGCAAGGCCGCACGGGGCCACGCCATCGCGCAGCGCGGCGGTGAACCCGGCGGCAAAGCCGCGCCCAAGGCCGGAAGGATGCTCGAAGCCCACGCAGCCGATGCAGTTGGCGGCGTCGTACAGCGCGGGCTGCGCCCCGGCGAATTCCCAGTCGATGACGCCGCGCAATGCCGCCAGCGGTCCGAAGGCCAGAGTCCCTCTGTCATCCGCCGGGGCGTCGTCGCCATCTCCGGCGCTGTCGCCATCCCCGCGGGGCGTCCAGATCAGGTTCAGGGGGTGGGCGTCGCCGTGGGCCAGCACCACCGGCTGGGCGGCCAGCACGTCGGGCAGGGCCTCCAGCGCATCGCGTACCGGGTGCAGGCGGCGGGCGGCTTCCGGCATGCGACGGGCCACGGCCTCGTGCAGACCGCCGATGAACGCGGGCAGCGGCGGCACCGGCGCGGGGGGCAGTCCGGCGGGCAGGTTGTCCCCGGCCCGGTGCAGGGCCAGCAGCAGGGCGGCCACGGCGCGTCCGCGCCAGGCGTGGTCCAGATAGTCCGGGCGGGGCGGTTCCGCGCCGGGCACGAAGGGCGAAAGCTGCCAGTACCCGGCGTGGGGCGGGGCGTCCGCCTTGAGCACGTGGCGCAGGTCGCCATCCTCCACCGGGAGATACGCGGGCACCAGCGCGGCCAGTTCCGGGCCGGACACGGACGGGTCCGCCAGTTGCGCCAACAGGTCGCCCATGGCCTCGCGCCGGGGAACCTGCGCCGGGGCCAGCCGTTCCAGCATCCACAGCCGTCCGTCGTCGCCCTGCACCGCCGTGCGGGTCAGGCAGCGTTCCGGGCTGCCGGGCAGGGGAAATTCCGTGGCCAGGCGGCGCGGGGTGATGCCGAAACGGTACAGCAGGTCGAGCATGGAAACTCCGGGACGGTTGCGTGGCGGTTGCGGTGGCCGGAAAACGGAAGGACGCAGTGTTCCATGCCGGGAGCGCCGTGTCCAGTTGGCAAGCAGGCGGCAAGGAGGCGGGGGAGCCGGGCAGGACCATGCGCGCGCGGTGTGGGCGGATGGCGCGTCCGGACCTTTCCCGGCATTGCCACGACCGTCGGGGCAACGTAGTATCACCCGGCGTTGCGGTTCCGCGTTCCGCGTTCCATGTCCGAACAGCCCGGCCCCCGGCCATTCCGGAGTGTTTCCGCCGTGACCTTCGCCGAACTGCCCCTTGACGCCCGCCTGCTGGCCGGGGTGGAAAGCATGGGCTATCATCTGCCCACCCCCGTGCAGCGCCGGGCCATTCCCGCCGCGTTGTCCGGGCGCGACGTGCTGGCCCTGGCCGCCACCGGCACGGGCAAGACCGCCGCCTACGCGCTGCCGTTGCTGCAACGCCTGCTGGAAGGCCCGCGCGGGCAGGTGCGGGCGCTGGTGGTGGCCCCCACGCGCGAACTGGCCGAGCAGATCCACGACCACATCCGGCGGCTGGGCGCCATGACCCGCCTGCGCTCCACCACCATCTACGGCGGGGTGGGCATCATGCCGCAGGCCCTGCGGCTGCGCACCGGGGTGGAGATCGTGGTGGCCTGTCCCGGTCGGCTGCTGGACCACCTGCGGCGCGGCAACCTGGATTTGTCCGCCCTGGACGTGCTGGTGCTGGACGAGGGGGATTCGCTGTTCGAGATGGGCTTTCTGGCCGACGTGCGGGCGTTGCTGGCCGCCGTGCCCGCGCGGTGCCAGCGCATGCTGTTTTCCGCCACCTTGCCGCAGGCCGTGCAAGGGCTGGCGGGCGAGGCCCTGCGCGACCCCGTCACCGTCAGCGTGGACGCGCAGGCCCCGGCGGCCACCGTGGACCATGCCCTGTACCCGGTGCCCGCCCACCTCAAGACCCCGCTGCTGAAGGCCATGCTGCGCGCCCGGCTGCTGTCCGGCGTTGCGGCGCATGCCGTCGCGCCCCATGCACCCGATATGCCCGGCCTGCCGGAAGGCATCGGCGACGGCATCGATGCTGGCGTTGCAGACGGCTTCGACACCGATGACGCTGCCGTTTCCGCCGGGGACATGGGCGGCGGCTATCCGCCCCTGCACGCCATCGAGGATGAACCCCTGGCCGGTGCGGTGCTGGTGTTCGTGCGCACCCGGCATGGGGCGCGCCGCCTGTGGCAGCAACTGGCCTCCACCGGGCTGCGCGTGGGGTGCCTGCAAGGCAAGCTTTCGCAGCGGCGGCGGCAGGCGACCCTGGACGGGTTTCGTACCGGGCGCTACGCCGTGCTGGTGGCCACCGACGTGGCCGCGCGCGGGTTGGACATTTCGCGGGTGACCCACGTGGTGAACTACGACGTGCCCGCCACGGCGGACGCCTACATCCACCGCATCGGCCGCACCGGACGCGCCGCCCGCGCGGGCACGGCCATGACCCTGGTGGTCCCCGGCGACGAGACGGCGGTACGCCACATCGAGCGCGCCCTGGGCGGCCCGGTGACCCGCTGCCGGTTCGAGGGTTTCGACTACGGCGCGGCGGCGCGCAGCCCGGAAGGGGCACGCCCCGCCCTGCCGCCCCGGCAGGCCCGCCTGCCCGGCGGGCGCAAGCCGCAACTGCAACCCGCCGAGGCCCCGGAACCGCCGCGTCAGCCAGCCCGGCCCCGCCCGGCCCGCCATGCCGTGCCCCCGGCGGCCCAGGGTACCTTGGGCGGCGCGCCGCAGTCGCAGGGCCAGCAGGCGGCCAAGTCCGCAAGGCCGCAGCAAGGCCCCGGCACTTCCGGGCATGCGGGGCAGGATGCGCGCCCCAAGGCCGGACGGGACGGCATGGGACGCGAGGGCGGGGGACGCGGGCCTTCCGGCTCTTCTGGCGGCTCCGGTCCCCAATCCGCAAGCTGACGGCGCATCCCGGTCCGCGCGGAAACCGCAGGAGGCCGGAACATGGGGCGGCGCAGTACCGGGTTCGGCGTCCCGCGCATCGGCTTGAACCATGGCGAGCCCTTTGTTACATCCTGTGTCCTCATGCGGGATCGGAAGGCCCTTTCCCGGCCCGGCCGGATGGTGATCAGATCGTCGGCCAGTTCGTGGAGGTCACCTCGTGCGGGCAGCCTCGTTCAGGCCAGTCGGTCCCCGGAACACGTTTCAATCCGCGTGCCCCACGGCACGCTTCATCCGGAGGTTCGCATGCCCTCGTTCGACGTGGTCAACAAGGTCGAGATGCAGGAACTCGATAACGCCGTGAACAACGTGAAGAAAGAAGTGGACACCCGCTACGACTTCCGCAATTCCGTCACCGAAATCGAACTGCATCGCGGCGACAAGCGCATCCACCTGCTGGCGGGCGATGAAATGAAGATGCGCGCCCTGCAAGACATGCTGCAATCCCACTGCATCCGCCGCAAGGTAGACCCCAAGTGCCTGGAATTCAAGGATATCGAGCCGACGTCCAAGGGCCAGGTCAAGCGCGACGTGGTGATCCAGGAAGGCATCACCAAGGATGTCGCCCAGAAGATCGTCAAGAAGATCAAGGACTCGAAGCTGAAAGTGCAGGCCGCCATCCAGGACGACCAGGTGCGCGTGACCGGCAAGAAGATCGACGACCTTCAGGAAGTCATCCAGTTGCTGCGGGGGGAGGAGTTGGGCGTGCCTCTTCAGTTCGTCAACATGAAGGCCTAGCGCATCGGGCCTTTTGCCCGATGGCTGCGTCAGACGGCGCGTGCGCTACGGTCACGTACGAGAAGAGCGCGCTGCGGTCGCCATCCGTAATGCTCGCAACCTCGCATAACGGCTGGACGCACGCTCCCTTCGCGCAACGCGCCGTCTTCCTTGCCCTCGGGACAAAATTCCCGGATGCGCAAAGCGGTGCAGGGAGCAACGCGGCGCCCTTCCCCGCTGGCTGCGTTGCGGCACGCCCCGGCTTCCTCGACGTAGCGCTGCTACGCCGTCGTCGCCGTGGCGCACCGTGCCTTGCCTTCGGGGCCGCCGCCGCGTTTCGCCATCGCAGCCCATCCCCTCGCCCCGCCCGGTGCGCGGGCGGAGGTGGGCAAGGGCCTGATGGCGGAAGATAGTGGTGAGTTGAAGGCGGGCGCTTCGCGGGTATCAGCCGCAATGGCTTCAGCTTGTGTATGCACCAAAGACAACCGCCCGGATACTTCTCGTATCCGGGCGGTTGTCTTTGGTGCTGTTGTTCTCATACGAGAGGTCAGGCGGTTCGCAGCGCCGATCAGTCTCTTGGGGCCGCGTGATCCGCCCGCTCTGTCCGTCTTACCCGGCCCGTCCCGCCCGTACGGCGGCGGCGAAGGTTTCGAGGTCGTTGGGCTGACCGGGGGTGTGGTCCTCCGGGTAGAGCAGGGCGGACATGTAGAACACGGAATCGATGCGCAGGGCGTTGGATGCGCTGGAGGCGAAGCGCGACAGCCGGTCGGCGATGGCGTCGCGCTCGTGCCCCTCGAACTGGGGCAGCAGGTCGCGGGCACGGTCAGGCAGCGAGGTCAGCAGTTGCGCCTTGCGGCGCATCAGGTCGCGGTAGGCGTCCTGGTCCTCGTTCCTGTGCAGCGCCTGTTCGGCCTCGCGTTCGATGTCACGCACGGTGGCGGCCATTTCTTCGAGCCAGTGTCCAAGGGCTTCGCGCCCCTTGCGGGCGTCGGGTTCGGTGGCGGGCATGGATGGCACCTCCTGTATAGCCCTAGTACCCTTGTGCAGGCCGGGGCGCAAGCGTTGCGCTCCGTGTGTTGGGCTGCGCGCATTGGGCTGGAACAGGGCGGGCAGGTTCGTGGAGGGGGCGGCAAGCAGGATTGCAAAGGGGCGGGGCGTCGTGCGCCCCCCCCCCTGGTGTTCGTTGGCGGCGATGTGCGGGTGCCTGGGCCCCGCCGGACGCTAACGACTAGCGCCGCAGTTCCAGCCGCAAGCCCTTGCCAGACGTGCCACCGGACATGCCGCCGGACATCTGCGAATCGTGCGCCTCGCGCCGGTAGGATGCGCTTTTGAAGAAGTCGCACTTGGCGCAGTTGCCGATCTTCTTGGCAAAGGTTTCCTGCACCTTGCCGCCGCAGAAGGTGCCGGTAACCCCGGCACAGCTGAAGCCGTGGTCGGGCCAGGCGGGGCAGATGCCCATTTCCCTTTCCTTGGCGCCGCCCTTTTCGCGTCCGCACTTCTTGAATTCCCAGCAGGGCAGGGCCTTGCCCGCCATGGCGGCTTCGGCCGCGTCGTCGTCCCCGGTGGAGGAAATGCGCGCAACGGTGCGCGAAAGGTCGCTGGAACGCCCGGCCAGGCTGAAGATGTCCTGCGCGGCGTGATTCATCATGTCCATGGTGCGCCCGGCAATGCCGGTGATGGCCTCCACCGCGCGGTTGATCTCGGCGGATGTGGCCGACTGCTGCTCCGCGGCGGTGGCGATGGACTGCACCTGGATGCTGGTGTTGTCGGTAAGGGTAAGGATTTCCGACAGCGCGGTGCCGGAATCCTGGGCGCGGCGGGCGGCCTCGTTGACGGCGGTGCGTGCCCCGTCCATCTCGCGGGCGGCGGCGCGCGAACTTTGCTGGATGCCGGTGATCACCTCGCTCACCTCGCGGGTGGCGTTCATGGTCTTTTCGGCCAGCTTGCGCACCTCGTCGGCCACCACGGCGAATCCGCGCCCGGCGTCCCCGGCTCGGGCAGCCTCGATGGCGGCGTTCAGCGCCAGCAGGTTGGTCTGGTCGGCGATGTCGGAAATCACGTTCATCACCTGGCCGATGTTGCCCGCCTGTGCGTCCAGCGCGCCCACGCGTTCGGCCAGTTGGCCGATGACCTGTTCCACGCCGTCGATGTGGGCCACCAGTTCGTTCACCTGGCGGGCGCCGTCCACGCTGCGGCGGCGGGTTTCGGCGGCCTGGTCGGCGGCGTGGGACGCATTGCGGGCCACTTCCATGACCGTGGCGTTCATCTGTTCCATGGCGGTGGCGGTTTCCGCCGTGCGTTCCTGCTGGCTGTTGGCTCCCGCGTTGGCTTCCTGGATCAGGGTGGCCAGGTCTTCCGCGGCGCGGGTCACCTCGCCGGCCGCCGACATGGAATCGGCGGCAAAGCGTTCGATGCGCGACGAGGTGCTGGCCAGGGTACACTGCGCGGCGCGCAGCCGGGTCATGTCGCGCAGCAGCACGAAGCTGCCGTGGGCGCGGCCCGCCGTGTCGGTGATGGGCCGGGAGGACACCGCGAGGTGGATCAGGCAGGACACGCCGGAGGCTGCATCATTGCCCGGCGTCCCGCAGGCCAGGGGGATGGCCAGTTCGCCCGTGATGGCGCGGCCTTCGCGGATATGGCGCAGCAGTTCCGCCCCGGCGCTGTCCGTGGAGCCGGGGCGCAGGCCCACTACTTCCAGGGCGGCAGGCAGCGCGGGCGGGGTGGTGCCTGCATCAAGCAGGGCCAGCAGGGTCGGGGAGGCACAGGTGACCATGCCCTTGGCATCCAGCAGCACGTAGGGGACGGCTCCGTCCGCGTGATTGTCGGAAAGGGAAGCGTTGGGGGCGTCCTGTGCGTCGAGTGCTTCAAGGATGGCCTGTCCGGCGGCGGCATTGCGCAGTGCCTCGTCGCGCAGGGCGGCGATGGCGGCGGCGGCATCGGCCAGGGCGGCGGGGGCATTCCCGGCGACAGTGCCAAGGCCCTTCAGTGCTGCATCGTGCAGCAGGCGCGCGTCGGCGGCTTGCCCTCGTGTGCGGCACACCAGCAGGCCGACTGCGGCAATGCAGGCCACGGCCAGACTGGCAATGCCGTGCGCTGCGGAGAGCGTGCCGGAAACGAGCGGCACAAGAACGGCTGCCCCGGCCGCGAGAAGGCCGGTGGCCATGGCACAGAACACTGCTTGTGAAGAAATGTGGCGCATGGGTACCCCATGGGATTGTGGCGTGTGCGCCATTTCCCATGGCGCTTGATGCGACGGTAGTGCTGCGTCTATCTCCTGCTGTGCAGACGTGTCAATGTTAGCACGTACTTACGCATGTTTTGGTGTCTCCGTGATAACAGTCCGGTATCGCAGGGTTTTGTGGACTTGTTTTGTCCGGCTTGCTCAGGGGGCGGTTGCGCGCTAGACTGATTGATTGAACGCTATATCCAGTTGTTGGCGGACTCTTTGCGAACATTTGTTCGGATGCGCGTTTTTTTGTTCGGTGTTTTTGCGGAAACATATATTTCTGGTGGGATACACGCATGGCATTGCTGGGCATTCAGGACGTCTCGCTCAACCTTGGCACCGGCAAGCTGCTGGACGGGGCCACCCTGCACGTGGAGCAGGGCGAGCGCATTTGCCTCGTGGGGCGCAACGGCGCGGGCAAATCGACGCTGCTGCGGCTGATGGCGGGTGACCTGCGCCCCGACGCGGGCGAGGTGGTGCGCACGCCGGGCATGCGCTTCGGCAGCATGCCGCAGGAGGTGCCGGTGGACATGACCGGCCCGGTGTTCGGCATAGTGGCCGGAGGGCTTGGCCCCGAAGGCGAGGCGCTGGCCGCCTTTCACGTGCTGGAGGCCGCGCGCGAGGCGGGTCGCCCCGTGGACGAGGCCGCCCTGGCGGCGGCGCGGCGCGGGCTGGAATCGGGCGAGGGGTGGGAGCACTACGGCGACGTGCTGTCGGTGTGCAACCATCTGCGGCTGGACCCGGAGCGCGAGTTCTCCACCCTGTCCGGCGGGCGCAAGCGCCGCGTGCTGCTGGCCCGCGCGCTGGTGGCCTCGCAAGACCTGCTGCTGGACGAACCCACCAACCACATCGACATCGACACCATTGCCTGGCTGGAAGACTATCTGATGCGCCGCGCACGCACGCTGGTGTTCGTTTCGCACGACCGGGCCTTCGTGCGCCGTCTGGCCACCCGCATCGTGGAGGTGGACCGGGGCAAGCTGCATTCCTATGCCTGCGGGTACGACCAGTACCAGGAGCAGCGCGAGGCCCGCCTGGAAAACGAGGAACGCCAGTTCGCCCTGTTCGACAAGAAACTGGCCCAGGAAGAGGCCTGGGTGCGTCAGGGCATCAAGGCCCGGCGCACGCGCAACATGGGCCGGGTGCGCGCCCTGTACGCCCTGCGCGAGGAACGCGCCCGCCGCCGCGAAAAGCAGGGCGGGGTGGCCATGCTGGCGCAAGAGGCGGAACGCTCGGGCAAGCTGGTCATCGAGGCGCGCAACGTGTGCTTCGCCCATGAGAACGCCAGATCGGTGCTGCGCGATTTTTCGGCGCTGATCCAGCGCGGCGACCGGGTGGGGCTGATCGGTCCCAACGGCTCCGGCAAAACCACCCTGCTGCGCCTGCTGCTGGGGCAACTTACGCCGCATTCCGGCGAGGTGCGCCACGGCACCCGGCTGGAGATCGCCTATTTCGACCAGCTGCGCACGGCGCTGGACGGCGAGAAGTCGGTCATGGACAACGTGGCCGAGGGCGCGGACACCATAGAGGTCAACGGCAACCGCCGCCACGTGGCCGGGTATCTGCGCGACTTCCTGTTCGAGCCGGACCGGCTGCGCCTGCCCGCCAAGGTATTGTCCGGCGGCGAGCGCAACCGCCTGCTGCTGGCCAAGCTGTTCACCCGTCCTTCCAACCTGCTGGTGCTGGACGAACCCACCAACGACCTGGACGTGGAAACGCTGGACCTGCTGGAGGAACTGCTGGCCGAATACCAGGGCACCGTGCTGCTGGTGAGTCACGACCGCGCGTTCCTTGACGACGTGGTGACCAGCACCCTGGCCTTTGACGACGACGGCAACGTGCGCGAGTACGTGGGCGGCTACACCGACTGGCTGCGCCAGCGCCCGAAGCCGGTAGCCGATGGTGCCGGAGGAGAAAATGCCGGTGGAGAGGCGGGCAGCAGAGGGAACGGTCAGGCGGGCGACGGCCCTGGGAACGGTTCCGGCAACGGTCCCGTCAACGGCCAGATCCGCAAGCTGACCTTCAAGGAACAGCGCGAACTGGCCGGGCTGCGCGAGGAACTGGCGGCCCTGCCCGGCAATCTGGACGCGCTGGAGCGCGAACAGGCCACGCTGGAAGCCCGCCTTGCCGAGCCGGATTTCTTCACCACCGACCCGGAGGGCTTCAATGCCGCCGCCGCGCGCGTCGCCGCGCTGGAGGGCGAGCAGACCGCCCTGCTGGAACGTTGGGAAGTGGTGGAGGCACGCATCGCCGAACTGGCCCAATTTCGTGAATAACCGCGAATAGCCGCCAATAACCGGCGCGGCATGATATTTCGGGGACGCCCGCGCCAGTTGGTCTGGACATGCGGCGTCCCCGTTCCTATGTGCAGCGTCCGACCGTACTGGCCCTACTGGCCCTACTGGCCCTACTGGCCCTGCTGGCCCTGCTGGCACCACTGGCGCCACGCGCACCACGCGAGTGGGGGCCTCTTCCCCTCCGGTCCCGGTACCACGGCCTACCGCACATGCATGCATCGGCCCGGCAGCCGCCGGGCTTCATCAAGGATACCACCATGTCTCCGACGTCTCACGTTGCCGCGCCCCCGCATCAGCCCGCCCCCAATCCCGTGGCCCTGCTGCCGCTGGGCCTGTTCCTGACGCTGTTCATCGGCGCCGGGCTGGCCCTTGGCGCCGCCGGAACGGAGATGGCCTTCTACCAGTTGTCACCCACGGTGGCCATTTTGCCCGCCATCGCCCTGGCCCTGGTCCTGCGCGAAAAGGACCCGGCCACGGCGGCCCGGCCCGGCGGCCTGACCCGGCGGGTCAACGTCTTCCTGTCCGGCGCGGGCGAGATCAACATCGTCACCATGTGCGTCATCTACCTGCTGGCGGGTGGCTTTGCCTCGGTGGCCTCGGCCATCGGCGGGGTGGAATCCACGGTGAACCTGGGGCTGTCGCTGGTGCCGCAGCGGCTGGTGCTGCCGGGGCTGTTCGTCATTTCGGCCTTCGTGGCCACGGCCATGGGTACCTCCATGGGCACCATCGCCGCCGTGGGGCCCATCGCGGCGGGCGTGGCCGCCCAGACCGGCGTGGATGCCGCGTTGCTCATGGGCGCGGTGGTGGGCGGGGCCATGTTCGGCGACAACCTGTCCATGATCTCCGACACCACCATCGCGGCCACCCGTACCCAAGGCTGCGACATGCGCGACAAGTTCCGCATGAACTTCGCCATCGCGCTGCCCGCCGCGCTGCTGACAGTGGCCGTATTCTGGCTGGTCGGCGACGCGGGCCGGGCCGCCGCGCCCGGCGGGTACCGCGTGGTCACGGTGCTGCCCTACGTGGCCATTCTGGTCATGGCGCTTTCGGGCATGAACGTGTTCGCCGTGCTGTTCGCGGGCATAGCCCTGGCGGGCGGCGTGGGCATGGCCGTGGTGGACGGCTACACCCCGCTGAAATTCTCTCAGGACATTTACAAGGGCTTCACCGGCATGCACGAGATACTTGTGCTGTCCATGCTCATGGGTGGCCTTGGCGAACTCATCCGCTATCAGGGCGGGGTGGCCTGGCTGCTGGCCGCCGTGCGCCGGTTTACCGACCGGCCCGGCAAACGCGGCGGGGCTGCGGCCCGCACAGGAGAGGCGGGCATTTCCGGCCTGGTGGCCGTGGCCGACCTGTGCACCGCCAACAACACCGTGGCCATCATCCTGACCGGGGGCATGGCCCGCGAAATCGCCGCCACCTCCGGCGTGGACCCGCGCCGCAGCGCCAGCCTGCTGGACATCTTCTCCTGCGTGGTGCAGGGGCTGGCCCCGCACGCGGCGCAGGTGCTGCTGGCCGGGTCCATCGCGGGCATCTCGCCCGTGGCGGTGCTGTCGGCCAACTACTACTGCCTGCTGCTGGGCGCGGCGGGTGTGCTGGCCATCGTCACCGGGGTGCCGCGCGCCCCGCGAGCGGACATGCCGGGGGCCGAGCGGGCGTAGCGCCCGATTTGCCCGGCTTGCCGATTGCCCGGTTTTCAGGCCTTGTCCCCAGCGGCATATCTTTCCGCATCCGTCGTAGCCCGGTGCAAGGCCGGGCTGGGGAATGGGCGAAAAGGGGGCGCAGGGGGGGGGCAACGTGCGGAACGGCGCAGCTGGGCACGGTTTTTCAAAGGGGCGTGCCGGGTATGCAACCCGCTGAATTTGCATGGCGCGCGAAGAAAATGCAAAAAAATGCACACGCCCCCCTTTTCAACCCGTAAACCTGCCTTATTATCCAACGCGGTTGCCATGCACCGCCGCCGCGTCAGCGGAAGCGGGCGCGCAGCCGTACCCGGTGGAAGGCACCCGGTGCCAGACAAGGCATTTGCGGGTCATGCCTCTGCCGAAAAGCCACGATACACCGGGCGAGACGAATTTCGCCCCCCGCCATGCGGCGGGAGGGCGCGCGCGTGACACAGTCATGACGCGCGGCGAGATGACCGCCCTTGTTGTTGGCACTCGCACCCCGCGAGTGCCAAGGACGGGACAAACAGCGATCACCTAAAGTTGGAGGACTAGTTGTCATGAATCTGAAGCCTTTGAATGACCGCGTTCTGGTGAAGCGCCTCGAAACCGAAGAAAAGACCGCTGGCGGCCTGTTCATCCCCGACACCGCCAAGGAAAAGCCCTCGCGCGGCGAAGTCGTCGCCGCCGGTCCTGGCAAGGTCGCGGAAGACGGCAAGCTCATCGCCATGACCGTCAAGAAGGGCGACACGGTGCTGTTCAGCAAGTACGCGGGCACCGAGATCAAGCTTGACGGCGTCGAGCACCTCGTCATGCGCGAAGACGACATTCTCGCCATCATCGAATAACGCCCCGCGAACTCAGCACTTACTCCCGAGGAGGATGAATACAATGGCTTCCAAGGAAATCCTGTTCGACGTCAAGGCCCGTGAAAAACTTTCCCGCGGCGTGGACAAGCTTGCCAATGCCGTCAAGGTGACCCTCGGCCCCAAGGGCCGCAACGTGGTCATCGAAAAGTCTTTCGGCTCGCCGGTCATCACCAAGGACGGCGTGACCGTGGCCAAGGAAATCGAACTCGAAGACAAGTTCGAGAACATGGGCGCGCAGATGGTCAAGGAAGTTGCTTCCAAGACCAGCGACATCGCCGGTGACGGCACCACCACCGCCACCATCCTGGCCCAGGCCATCTACCGCGAAGGCGTGAAGCTGGTGGCCGCCGGCCGCAGCCCCATGGCCATCAAGCGCGGCATCGACAAGGCCGTGGAAAAGCTGGTCAAGGAACTTGGCACCCTGGCCAAGCCCACCCGCGACCAGAAGGAAATCGCCCAGATCGGCACCATTTCCGCCAACTCCGACACCACCATCGGCAACATCATTGCCGAGGCCATGGCCAAGGTGGGCAAGGAAGGCGTCATCACCGTCGAGGAAGCCAAGGGCCTGGAAACCACTCTTGAAGTGGTCGAAGGCATGCAGTTCGACCGCGGCTACCTGTCGCCCTACTTCGTGACCGATCCCGAAAAGATGATCTGCGAACTGGACGAGCCCTTCATTCTCTGCAACGAGAAGAAGATCTCCAGCATGAAGGACATGCTGCCCGTTCTCGAACAGGTGGCCAAGATGAACCGTCCGCTGGTGATCATCGCCGAAGACGTGGAAGGCGAAGCCCTGGCCACCCTGGTGGTCAACAAGCTGCGCGGCACCCTTCAGGTCGTGGCCGTGAAGGCCCCCGGCTTCGGCGACCGCCGCAAGGCCATGCTGCAGGACATCGCCGTCCTGACCGGCGGCACCGTGGTGTCCGAAGACATGGGCGTGAAGCTCGAAAACATCTCGGTGGCCGACCTTGGCACCGCCAAGCGCGTGGTTGTGGACAAGGAAAACACCACCATCGTTGACGGCGCTGGCAAGTCCGACGACATCAAGGCGCGCGTGAAGCAGATCCGCGCCCAGATCGACGAAACCACCTCCGACTACGACCGCGAAAAGCTCCAGGAACGCCTGGCCAAGCTGGTGGGCGGCGTGGCCGTGATCAACGTGGGCGCCGCGACCGAAACCGAAATGAAGGAAAAGAAGGACCGCGTCGAGGACGCCCTGAACGCCACCCGCGCCGCGGTGGAAGAAGGCATCGTCCCCGGCGGCGGCACCGCCTACATCCGCATCTGCAAGGTGCTGGACGACGTGAAGCCCGCCGACGACGACGAAGCCGCCGGCGTGAACATCATCCGCCGCGCCATCGAAGAACCGCTGCGCCAGATATCTTCCAACGCTGGCTACGAAGGTTCCATCGTTGTCGAGAAGGTGCGCGAAGGCAAGGACGGCTTCGGCTTCAACGCCGCGTCCGGCGACTTCGAAGACCTGATCAAGGCTGGCGTCATCGACCCCAAGAAGGTCACCCGCATCGCCCTGCAGAACGCGGCCTCTGTTGCCTCGCTGCTGCTGACCACCGAATGCGCCATTGCCGAAAAGCCCGAAGCCAAGAAGGACATGCCCATGCCCGGTGGCGGCATGGGTGGCATGGGCGGCATGGGCGGCATGTACTAGGCCGAAAGGCTGGTACGGTCCGCGCATCATCGCACGTGACTGTGGGCCGGAACCTTCGGGTTCCGGCCCTTTTCGTTTGTACGGAGGGGGGAGCGGCGGGGATGCGGGCCTTTTCGGCTTGACGCGGACCCGGCGCACGGGCACCACGGGGCAGGAGAGTGAACATGCCGACGGCCAAGCATACCGACACATCCGGCGTACAGGACGACCCGACCGCATCGCCTGTCCCCGGCAGGGCGCTGCTGCTGGACTGGGGCGGCACGCTGATGCGCGTCATGCCCCGCTGGATGGGGCAGCAGCACGGCTGGACCGACGAGGAACCCATGCCCCACGCGGGCGAGGTACTGTGTTCGCTGGCCGCAGGCTGGCGGCTGGCCCTGGCCTCCAACGCCTCGGAATCGGACGAAGGCCCCATCCGCGCGGCCCTTGCCCCCATGGGCGTGGGACCGCTGCTGGCCGGGGTGTACACATGGCGTTCTGCCGGTACGCCCAAGCCCTGGCCGCAGTTCTGGGCGTATGCGCTGCGCGACCTGGGCCTGCCTGCCCACCGGGTGGTGATGATCGGCGACGACTGGACCGGCGACGTGTGGGGCGCCACGCAGGCCGGAATGTCCGGGATATGGTTCGATCCGCCGCGCAACGGCAACGTGCGCGAGGCGCGCACCGCGCCCCGCGTGCGCACCATGCGGGATTTCCGGGAACTGCCTGCGTTGCTGGCCGAACTGGGGTTCGAAGGCTGACGGGGCGGATTGCCATCGAGCCGTGAACATCCGCTCTTGCCGTTGGCGCATGCCCTCTCACGCACGCCCTGTCATCAACAGAAACGCCCCCGCCGGTTTCCCGACGGGGGCATTGTGTTTGTCGTCATGTGTGCCGGGCCATGTGGGCCGCCGGGGCGCGCGGGCACGCGGGGCGGGGGAGTGGCCCGGAAAGCGATGCGTCGAAGGCCGGGTCGGGTACCGGGTCAGGTGCCGGAGCGGGCACCGTTTCGGGCAGGGCGCGCTGCCGGACGCGCCCGCCGAAGGTGCCCGGCTACACCAGGTAGCCGCAGGAATGGATGATGTTCTTGCGCAGGGTGCGCCCCTTCCAGACCGCCTCGGGGCCTTCGCTGCGGATTTCCTCGCTCACGATGTCGCGCAGTTCGCGCATCTGTGCGTCGGTGAGTTGCAGGCGAGTCATGTCCCCCATGAGTTCCAGCGGGTCGGACCAGCAGGTAGGCATGGGGTCGTCCTCGTTGTGGTAGAGGTAGTAGATCACACACTCGCCAACGGGCTGCAACTTCTCCAGAAAATCCTTCATCGTGTCTCCCTTTTTTCCGCAAAGCCGTCCGGGCTTCGCGTGGTCAATCCGCCGGGGGCTGGGCCGGCGGACCACCGTGCACCCTTGGGCTGTCCGCCGTCCCGCCGGATGTTCCGGCTGGGTGTGTGGCGGCCCCCGTGGCGCAACGGCCTGTTAGCTGCATTTTTTTTCTGTGGGTGCGCAATTGGCCTGAAATCCACCCACATGCACCGCACGGCTCCAGCGTCCGGACGATGCCCCCAAAACAGAAAAGGCCCCTCGCATGGAGAGGCCGACGCCGCAAGCCCGCGATCATGATCCCGTGCGCTACACGGTCGGTGTTGGCACCTTGTCCCGACCGACGGCGTCACGTCAGGGCAGGTTGCCGGGCGGTCACAGGGCCGTACCCTCGCGCCTCTCTCCATGAATGGGGCATATCTAGCGGTTGAGTGCACAGTTGTCAATGGATGAACAGGAAATCAGGAAGTGCTTGTATAGCATGTTTTTCAACATGATAGAGCGTATAAAAAGTGGTCTCGGATAGTACCACTGCTGAAAAAAATGTGCTCGCGCGACCGAAAACCCGGAAAACGGGGGCCAGGGGGTCGCCGAAAGCGCCCCAAAGCGGACTTTGTCAACGGCCGGAGTATGGGGTAGTGGTTCCTGCGTACCGCACGTCCAACACGCCTTGCCCCGCCACAGGAGAGTCCGCCGCCGCATGAAGCTGTTCACCCGCACCCACCAGATGGGCGCCGCCGCCCTGATCATGGCGGCCAGCGTCTTCGCGTCGCGGTTCATGGGCCTCTTGCGCGACAAGGTCATCTCCTACCTGTTCGGCGCCACGGCAGAGGCGGACATCTACTTCGCCGCCTTCGTGGTGCCCGACTTCATCAACTACCTGCTGGCGGGCGGCTACTTCTCCATCACCCTCATTCCCCTGCTGTCGGAGCGCTTCGAGCGCGATCCGGAGGACGGCTGGCGCTTCTTTGCCGCCGCGTTCTGGTGGATAACCATCACCATCTGCCTGCTGACCGGCGTTGCCTGGTGGTTCGCGCCGGAACTGGCCCGCGTGGCCGCGCCGGGCTTCGACGCATCGTCCACGGCGCGGCTGGTGCGCTTCCTGCGCATCATCCTGCCCGCGCAGGCCTTCTTTCTGCCGGGGGCGTGCGTCACCGCGCTGCTGTACATGCGCCGCCAGTTCGCGGTGCCCGCCATGGGGCCGCTGGTGTACAACGGCTGCATCATTGGCGGTGGCCTGCTGTCGTGGGCACTGGCCCCGGCGCGCGGCATGGAGGGATTTTGCTGGGGCGTGCTGGCGGGCGCGGCGCTGGGCAGTTTTGCCTTGCCGGTGCTGGCTGCCGCGCGTGGCGGCGGGGTGCGGCTGCGCCCGGTGCTGCGTCACTCCGGCGTGCGGCGCTTTGCGCTGCTGGCCTTGCCGCTGATGATCGGGCAGTCGGTGGTGGTGCTGGACGAGCAGTTCGTGCGCATCTTCGGCTCCATGACCGGCGAGGGCGCGGTAAGCCTGCTCAACTACGCCCGGCGCATCATGCTGGTGCCGGTGGGAGTGGTGGCCCAGGCCGCCGGGGTGGCCTCGTACCCGTTCCTGGCGGCGCTGGCCGCCAGGGGAGAAACGGACGCCTTCGACGCCACCCTGTCCACGGCCCTGCGCAACGCCCTGGCGGTGATCATTCCCCTGTCCGTGTGGATGCTGCTGGCGGCGGAACCCACCATGCGCCTGATTTTTCAGGGCGGCGGGTTCGCCGCCGCCGAAACGCTGGCCTCCGCGCCCCTGTTGCGGGTGATGCTGTGCGGGGTGGCCTTCTGGGCCGTGCAGCAGGTGGTGGGACGGGCCTTCTATGCCCATCAGGACACGGTGACCCCGGCGGTGGTGGGCACCCTGGCCACCCTGGCCGCGCTGCCGCTGTACGTGCTGGCGGGCCACGCGGGCACGCGCGGCACCCTGGGCGTGGCCGTGGCGGGCACGGTGGCCGTGGCCGTGTATACCGTGGTGCTGGCCCTTGTGTGGCGCAGGCGCCACGGCGGGGGCGGCCTTTCCGGCATCATCGGGTGCGGCGCGAAATCGCTGACCCTGTGCGCAGCCGCCGCGTTGCCCGCCTGGCCCGCGCTGGCGTACGCGCCGCTGCTGGCCCCGGCCGGCCCGGCGGGCCAGTTGTGGGGGGCGTTTCTGGCGCTGGCCGTCAGCGGCCCGGTGTTTGCCGTCGTCTACCTGCTGCTGGCGCGCCGCCTTGCCCCGGAGCTGGCGGAACCGGTGCTGTCGCGGCTGCGCCCGTTGCTGTCGCGCCTGCGACGCCCATAGACGGGTGCGGCGAGGGCCGCCGGGCGGTGCATTTCAGGCCCCGGCGTTCATTATCCGCCTTCTTGGCCGTCCCGCCTTTTTCCACGGCCCTTTCCGGTATCCACTTGTCGCGCCACATGAAAAGCCCCCCGTCGCGTCAACCGCGCCGAGGGGCTTCGGGCCGTGCCGAAAGGGCGGGGTGGCTACTGTTCGAGGCCGCCTTCGCCTTCGTACATCATGCCGCCTTCTTCTTCCATCTCCAGGGTTTCCACCTTTTCCTCCAGCCATTCCAGAACGGCGCGGGCGGTGTGGTAGTTCAGGACCACCTTGGAGCGGATGTGGCGGGTGATCACCTTCAGGTTTTCGTCGTAGGGAGCCACTTCGTGGCCAAAGCTGCCGTCGGGCGCCACCAGGCGTTCCGAGAACGGCGGCATCTTGTCGGTTTCTATGTAGAAGCTCATTTCGATCTCGCCCTGCGGGTTGATGCCGCCCCACACACCGTGGGCGTATTCCAACCGCACGCCGGAATCGTGCTCGTATTCGTAGCGGATTCGGGTCGGGTATTTCGGGTCCTGACTCATGGACGCTCCTTGGGAAAGTATGGGACCGGCTGCAGATTCGGCCAGTTCCCGCCAGACAGCCAGACAGGGCGAATAAAGCGCACCGGCAAGGCCGGTTGCCGCGTCAGCCGATCAGCGAGACCAGCGTGCCCGCGATGCGTTCGGGCGCCACCAGCGGGCTCTGGCGGCGGGTGTCGCCCCTGGGGGGGCTGTAGCCCGCGCGTTGCAGGCGCTGGCGTTCGGCCGCCGCATCGGCCTCCATGTCATCGATGATGGTGCGGGTCTTGTCCAGCAGGGTGGGGGACGGCGGCGTCAGGTAGGGCGGGTCGCGCCACGGTTCGAGTGGTGCGGACATGGACCGCAGCAGCCCGGGGCTCATGCGGCGCAGTCCGGGAAGCTGCGTGGCGAAATCCGTGGACATGTCCGCCTCCGGGCCGTTCATCCTGTCCGGTTCCTTGGGCGCGCATTCTAGGGTAGTCGCCGGGTGAAGTAAAGGCGCGCCCCACGCAACGGAAAGGCCATGGCGTGCTGGTGCGCGCCATGGCCCTGTGTTCCGTAGCTCGGTCCCGTAGGCCGGTGGGGCAGCCCCTAGTCGTTACCCTGCTCGTACCCCGGCAGCACGATGGACGACGGTGCCCCCGCCGCGCCGGACCCCTTGGGACAGTCCTTGAGCAGGGTGCAGATTTCGCAGCCGCCCTTGAACGGGAAGTGGGTGACCACGGCGTAGCGGCGCGACAGGGTGGGGCCGTCGCCGCTGTAGGGCAGGCCTTCGGCTTCCAGCGCGGCGCGCAGCTTGTCGGTGGGCTTGGGAGCCGGGGCGCAGCCCACGTCCTCCACTTCGGGCAGCAGCATGTGGACCGCGCTCATGACCATGGTCTGGGCCAGGGAGTTGATGATGAACGCGTCGGAGGGAGAGGATTCCCACGCGGCGTCCACGTCTTCTTCCACATCGCTGTCCAGCCACACCACCAGGTACTGGATCTTTCCGGTGTTGATGTGCAGGGCGTGCAGCTTGTCCATCCAGTCTTCCCAGCGCTGCATCAGGCGGTTCATCACCTCGCCGCCGATGCGCGTCTCCTGGCTGGTGTTCATCAGCAGTTCCACGTCGAAGTAGGGCTGCACGTCAAGCTTTTCCGCAGTATGTTCCGCCATGTCCCTGTCTCCTGGGGTTGTGCTCGTGTGGTGGCGGCGTGCGCCGTGGCGCTTCCGCGTTCGCGGGGGCTGGAGCCGTTGCCCGTACCTGCACGGCGGGCCAGCTCGGCGTTGACCGGCGTTGATCGGAGCTGTCCGGCGTGACCGGAGTTGTCCGACGCGCTCCGCGTCGTCCCCGCGTCGTCGTGGACGAGACTTTGCGCGAAAGGCGCGGGGCGCGTCAAGGTGCAAGGGGAGGACGGCAGGGGCAAGCACCATGAAGGGCACGAGCGGGTGCCCAGCACGGGCGGGCGCGGCGCACGGTGCAAGGGCGGGAGGGAAGCGGGACGTGAAAGGCGGCAGTGCCGGGGCGGCGTGCGGCCCGGACGCTGGCAAAAGCATGCCTTCCGCGCGGCCGGAGTTGCCTTCGGGGCCGCGCGGCGGGTGCGGTGGAGGAGAGGCTACTGGACGAAGTAGCGCTCCATGAGGGCGTGGCTGGCCGTATCGCCGCCGATGAACGATGCGCCTACCCGCGTGGCGCCCTTGCCGCGTTCGTTGCGGGTGCTGCGGCAGCGCATGCGCACCGGCGGATTGCTGTCGTCCAGGCGAAAGATCACCTCGAACTCGGCGTCGGCCAGGCGCATGTCCAATTCGGCATTGGGGGGCATCCGGAATCCCACGCCGTTCAGCGAGATGTCGTGCAGTTCCACGGGCTGGTAGCGTCCGTAATGGCCGTCCGGCTCGGTGACGTACACCACCCCCGGCAGGCGGATGGGATGGCGCTCGAAGGAACGCCGGTCCGTGTCGTCCCGCGATTTGGCATCGCGTCGCAGCAGGTAGCGTTCCAGCAGCCCCTCCACGAGGGCCGCAGTGGTAATGCCCATTTCTTCCGCGGCGGTGTCGATGCGCTTCAGCAGGTCGGGGTGAACACGAAGTTCGCGGAATCTTCTCATGGCGGCTCTCCAGGTTGTCCACAAAAGGCAGACAATGACGCTTGACGACAAGACATGAAAAGTTCGTGCCAGCGGTGTGGCAAATTGTGGTATTTTTTAAAATAATATAATTATATTATTATATTATATGTTTTTCTCGTGATGCTTTTCCGGTCGGGGCAGACCCGGAAACGGTCCGGTCGGGCCGGTCCGCGTCCGGAGAATGTGGACAGCAGGGCCGGTGCGGAGGGCAAAACGGGGTACAGGAACCTGCGTGATGCAGCAGGGCATAAATCTACCCCCCTTTCAGAAAATATAATGCTGTGGCATAACATATGGACAGGTGCGCGACGCATGGCTCGTACTTCTGGACAGCGGGATGCCGGAGGGGGGAATCGGGTGCCGCCGCATCACCGCGGGGTGGATGCGTTCGGTCAGGATGTTGCGGGTTTCGGAGCAGCACGTCTGGTTGCGTAAGGGTGCGTCCAAGTATGTCATGACGCGTGGATACACGACAGGCGGTGCATAGCGCACGAGCGGGGGCCGGCGGATACGGCCGGTGGAAGGGGACCATGGCAGACATTCTGGTGATTGATCCCACGCGGCGGTACAGGGAATACCTTGTGCCCGCCATTACTGTCGCCGGGCATGCGTGCCGCGTGGTCTCCACCTGCGAGGAGGCCATGGCCAGCGGGCGCCGCCGCGCGTGTGACGTGGTGTTGCTGGACGTGGATACGCCCGGCCCGGAGGGCATGGCCTGCCTGTCGGAACTGTCCGCCATGCGCGGCCAGCCCGAGGTGCTGGCCCTTACGGCCCAGCGCACGGGCAACCGGGCGGAGGACGCCATCCGCGCCGGGGCCTGGGACGTGCTGCTGCACCCCATCCCCGAATCCTCCGTGCGCCAGGTGCTGGAGCGCTGCCTGTACCACCACGCCGCCAAGGTGGCCCTGATCGGTCAGGCCAACATCAAACGTGGCGACATCATCGGCACCAGCCTGCCGCTGGAGCGTTGCCTGCACTCGCTGGGCGTGGCCGCCCGCACCGACACCAACGTGCTGATCCTGGGCGAAACGGGCACCGGCAAGGAACTGTTCGCGCGGGCCGTGCACGAGAACAGCGAGCGTGCCGGGCGCGGCTTCATCGTGGTGGACTGCACCAACCTGCCGAGCACCCTGGCCGAAAGCATCCTGTTCGGGCACGAGCGCGGATCGTTCACCGGGGCCGAAGTAGCGCGCGACGGCTTGTTCAAGCAGGCCGACGGGGGCACCATCTTTCTGGACGAAATCGGCGACCTGGATCTTTCGGTGCAGAAGTCGCTGCTGCGGGTGTTGCAGGAACGCACCTTTCGTCCCATCAGCGCCCGCAACGAGGTGCGCAGCGATTTCCGCCTGGTGGCCGCCACCAACTGCGACATCGAGGACATGGTGCGGCGCGGGGCCTTCCGCAAGGACCTGTACCACCGCCTGAAAACCCGCATCATCCAGTTGCCCCCCCTGCGCGAGCGGCGCGACGACATAGAGCCCCTGGCCCGGCACTACGTGGACCGCATCTGCCGCCAGCACCGCCTGGCCGCCAAGCAGATGTCGCCCGACTTCGTGGATGCGGTGCAGCTCTACCACTGGCCGGGCAACGTACGCGACCTGATCAACGCCCTGCACTACTCGGTGCAGGCGGCCTTTGCCGAGCAGCGGCTGTACCCCCAGCATCTGCCGGTGGAGATACGCGGCCACGTCATGCGCGCCCGGCGCGACCATGCCCCCGCGCGCGAACACGAGGAAGAGATGCACCCGCCCCTGTTCCATGCGGGGACGGGTGCGGTGATGTCTTCGATGCCGGGTGCGGCGGATACGGGGACCGGGGCCGGAGACAACGGCCGCGGCCACGAGGTGGAGTCCGGTCCGTCCGGTCTGCCTGGATATTTCGGCCTGACTGGCGCGTATGACCCTTCTGGCGGGCTTGGCCCGCCTGGTCCCTCTGGCCCGCCTGGTCCGTCTGGTCTGTCTGGCCCGCCTGGTCCGTCTGGTCTGTCTGGTCCGTCTGGTCTGTCTGGTCCGTCTGGTCTGTCTGGCCTGCCGGGCGGCGCTGCCCCGACGGGGGGAGCGGGGATGCCGGGCTCGGCAATTCATTCGGGCATTGGCGGTTCATTCGCCATGGCCGTTGCCGACCGGCACGGGGACCCCGGCGCCATGTCCGAACCCTCGTTGGATGCCTGCCCGCCGCCCGTGGAGCGGGAACGGTTCGGCTTCGCCAACGAGGTGTTCCCCTCGTTCCGTTCCGCGCGTGAAGTGACCATGGACCGCATGGAGTCCGCCTACCTCATGGAGCTCATCCGCCGCAGCCGGGGCGAGATAGCCTCGGCCATCGCCCTTTCCGGCCTTTCCCGCGCCCGGCTGTACGAACTGTTGCAGAAGCATTCCATTTCGCTGCGCACCGGCAACTGACCGGGCACCTCCCCCTCCCTTTCCGTTGCACGTCCACGAATGTCCCCCCACCCGCGCTGCCTGGGCATGCGGTTTTTCCGCGCATGGTTTTTCTTTATTGCACGGCGCGACAGTCGGCGTGCGCGACCTTTTGGTTGCCGGAACGAGACAACGGCTTGTCATCTCTGTTACATGGCAAGAAAGGCAGGCCGCCGGGCAGGCGCGTGCCACGGTTCAAAAAAGCATTGGGCGATCACGTGTTCCCTAATGTTCGTGAGTGGTTGTCCGATATGTGAAGTACACACTCACCTTGTTACCGTGCGAGGCGTGCATGAAGCTGACGATTCTTCGCAAACTGCTCCTCATGGTCATCTGTATCGTGCTGCTGACGGCGGCGGCCATTTTCGGCACGGCCCACCACTTCATGAAACGCGGTTTCGCCGGCGAATCTGCCCAGGCGGTAACCCGGTTGCGCGACGTGGTGGTGCGCAACATCGGCGACCGTTCCGCGAAATTTCTGGAAGAAGCGGCACTGGTTGCGCAGCACTCGGATTTCGTGGCCGCCGTGGCGGCGGGCGACGGCGCGCGCACGTCCGAACTGGCCAAACGGCTGATGCGTGACGTGGGGTCCGACTTCATGACCGTCACCGACGACAAGGGCAACGTGCTGGCGCGGGGCCATTCGGACAAGACGGGCGATTCGGTGCTTGATCAGGATACCGTGCGCCGGGCCTTGCGCGGCGAAGCATCCGTGGGAGTCATTTCCGGCACGGTGGTGCCGTTCACCCTGCGCGCGGGCGCGCCCATCCGCCGCGACGGCAAGGTGGTGGGCACGGTGGCCATCGGCACCTCGCTGGTGCGCGAGGGCTTCGTGGACGACCTGAAGTCGTTCACCGGCCTTGAGGTTACCGTGTTCAAGGGCGACACGCGCGTCATGACCACCATCGTGCGCGACGGCAAGCGGGCCATCGGCACGCGCATGGACAACCCCAAGGTGATGGAGACGGTGTTCAACGCGGGCAAGACCTTTCTGGCGCGCAACCAGATTCTGGGCAGCGAATACGAAACGGCCTACTGGCCCATTCTGGACATGGATGGCAAGACCATCGGCATGTGGTTCATCGGCATGCCGGTGGCCAGCATTCTGGCGGCCCAGGACAGGGTGACCGATTCATCGCTGGCGGTGATGGCTGGCGTGCTGCCGGTAATGATCGCGGTGGCCTGGCTACTGGCCCGCGCCCTGTCGCGGCCCATAGCGCGCACCACCGCCTTTGCCACGACCGTGGCCGGGGGTGACCTGGATTCCGAGCTTACCGTGCGTACGGGCGACGAGGTGGGCCAACTGGCCGACGCCCTGCGGTCCATGGTGGGCACGCTCAAGGACAAGATCGGCGAGGCCCAGGAGCAGACCCGCCTTGCGGCGGAAGAAACGAAGAAGGCCCAGCAGGCCATGGCAGAGGCCGAAGAGGCCCGCGCTCGCGGCGAGCAGGCCCGGCGCGAGGGCATGCTGCACGCCGCGCGTGAGCTGGAAGGCATCGTGGACATCGTCTCCGCCGCGTCGGAAGAGCTTTCGGCGCAGATCGAACAGTCCTCGCGCGGGGCCGAACTGCAAAGCCGCCGCACCGGCGAGACCGCCGTGGCCATGGAAGAGATGAACGCCACCGTGCTCGAGGTGGCCCGCAGCGCGGGCCTTGCGTCCGAAACGGCGGGCGACGCCAAGACCAGGGCCTCCGCCGGGTCGGGCATCGTGGAGGCCATGATCGACGGCATCGGCGTGGTGCAGCGCCATTCCGAGACCCTGAACCGCGACATGGACGCCCTGGGCAAGAGCACAGAGCGCATCGGGGCCATTCTGGGCGTGATTTCCGACATTGCCGACCAGACCAACCTGCTGGCGCTGAACGCCGCCATCGAAGCCGCTCGCGCAGGGGATGCCGGGCGCGGCTTTGCCGTGGTGGCCGACGAGGTGCGCAAGCTGGCGGAAAAGACCATGACCGCCACCCGGGAAGTGGGCGAGGCCATCGGCGGCATCCAGCAGGGGGCCAAGGTGAGCATCGCCCAGGTGGGCGAGACGGCGCGCGAGGTGGAAAACGTCACCGGCAGGGCGCACGAGGCGGGGCAGTCGCTGGCGTCCATCGTGGCCCTGGCCGATTCCGTGTCCGATCAGGTGCGCTCCATCGCCACCGCCAGCGAAGAGCAGTCCGCCGCGTCCGAAGAGATCAACCGGGCCGTGGAGGAGGTGAACCGCATCTCCACCGAGACCAGCGACGCCATGCGCCAGTCGGCCCTGGCCGTGAGCGAGCTTGCGGCGCAGGCCCAGAAGCTGAAGGCCATCATCGGGCAGATGCAGCGCGAGAACGCCTGAGCGGGCCAAAGGCGTCAGCCTGGTACCGAGGCGTCAGGCCGAAAACGAGGATCGGGATCGTCCCTGCGGGGGCGGTCCCGGTCTTGCGTTGGCGGCCACGGCATGGCCACGGTGCGGACACGGTGTGGCCACGGTGCGCACATCGGGTGGGACTGGCCGTGGCCCGACGGGGGGTGACGGGAGGTGACGGGGGGGGGCGGGGGCGGCGGGCGCAGGGAATCGGTGAGGCCTGGGCGGGCGGACGCGGGGCCGCGCGCTCACGAGCACACGGCGTCGCCGTTGCGCAACTGGCGCAGCACTTCGGCCACATCCGGAAGGTCGGCGTGGTTGCCGCGCAAAAGGTCCAGGCAGGCGTCCACCACATCGGCGGCGTACAGGGTGCCGCTGCCTGCGGAAAGCTCGTCCATGGCCGCCTCCAGGCAGTGGGCGGGGCGGTAGGGGCGGTGCGAGCACATGGCCTCGGCCACGTCGGCCACCCCCAGGATGCGCGCCCCCGGCAGGATGGCATCGCCCGCGACGCCGTGCGGGTAGCCGGAGCCGTCCAGCCGCTCGTGGTGCTGCAAGACCATGCGCGCCACGGGATGGGGGAAGGGAATGCGTTCCAGGATGTCGTGCCCGAACTGGGGGTGCTGGCGCATGAAGGCCATTTCGTGGGTATCGAGCACGGTGGGTTTGAGCAGGTACTGGGCGGGAATGCACAGCTTGCCGATGTCGTGCAGCATGCCCGCCACCCGCACCGCCTCCACCTCGTCGTCGGGCATGCCGAGCCTGCGGGCCATGGCCGTGGCCAACACGGTGACCCGGGCCTGGTGGGTGCCGGTGTAGGCGTCCTTCAGGTTGGTGACCCGCGACAGCGAATCCACCGTGGCTTCCATCATGCCGCTGAGCTGGTCGCAGGCGGTGCGCAGTTCACGGGTGCGCTCGGCGATGCGCGCCTCCAGCCCGGCCCGGTAGGCCTCGTTTTCCGCCAGCAGGCGCGCCCGTTCCAGGCAGCGTTCCACGGTGTGTTCCAGGGCGCCCATGTCTTCCAGGGGCTTGGTCAGGTAGTCCCAGGCACCTTCGCGCAGGGCGGCCACGGCGTCGCGCAGCACGCCGGTGCCGGAAACCACGATCACCGGCGTGCCCAGGCCCGATGCGGTGATGGCCCGGATTACCGAAAGCCCGTCCAGCACCGGCATGCGCAGGTCCACCAGCACAAGGTCGGGCTGGTGTGTCTGCCAGGCATCCAGACCGGCGCGGCCATCCTCGGCCTGCAATACCTCGTAGCCGCTGTCCGACAGAAAGTCGGCCAGCGAGCCGCGGACCTGCGGGTCGTCGTCGATGACCAGGATGCTGGGAGGAGTGGGCATGGCACGTTCCGAAAGTACGGCGGGGCGTACGCAGGACCGGGTTGGGATGGGTGGCGGATTGGCCGGGCGGGACGGGGCCAGACAGGACCGGCGGGACCGGCGGGACCGGCGGGACCGGGCGGAACCGGCGGAATCGAGCGGAACCGGGTGGAACCAGACGGAACGGGGGTGACCGGATATCCGAGGCGTCACGACCGGCACGTCACGGCCCGACACGCCATGGCGACAGGCCATGGCCGGATACGTATCGAGTATGCGAACACTAGCAGGCGGCGGTAACCACCGCAAGGGGGTGGGGCACAGTCCGGGGATGAGACGGGTGGGCATGGGTGGGGGGCGTCCAGAGTGTCCTGACAGCCCGCGTGGCCTGCGCGCTCACATGCCTGGTCGCCTGGGCTCCAAGGAACATGGGGACCGCACGGGATGCATGGCGCCGGATGGCCGGAGCGGACTGCCGCTCCGGCGCGTGGAACGTTATTCCCCCGGATGGCGGCCCACCACGCCGCGCAGCCCCATGCACAGCCCCTCGTGCATGCAGGGGGCAAGGTGCAGCACGGCGGGGAAGGTGGCGCCCGAGGCGTGCATGGCCGTACAGGCCAGCGAGGCGGGCTGGCCGTCGCGCAGCGCCGCGGCAATGGCGGCGGCCATGCGGGGACGCTCGTCCGGGGCCAGCAGGTCCAGCAGGCCCGCCGCCGGGGGCAGGGCTGCCGGGTCGATGCCGAACTGGGCGGCGGCGGCGCGGTTCAGCGAGCGCAGGACGCCCGCCGGATCGGTTTCGAACACCGTGACGGACAGGGTATCGATGAATTCGCGCTGGCGGCGTTCGTGCTCGCGCAGCAGGCGGTACAGCTCGAAGCTCTCGATGGCGTTGGCGCAGTGCTTGAGAATGAGCGAAAGCAGCGAGAGCAGGATGCCGGAAAGGTTCTTTTCGGTGCGCGGCATGGCCCCGATGAACATCCCCCGCACGCGCGAGGTGGTGGCCAGCACGCTGAGCACCAGGCGGTGGCTGTTGTCGGAGGAATACACGGTGATGGGCCGGTTTTCGCGTACGGCCAGGGCGAACACCCCGGTCTCGATGAGTCGTTCCACCTCGCGTTCGATGGCCGGGCCTTCCTCGCTGGGGCGGCACAGGCCCAGCACGAAGTCCGAGGTGTGCTCGTCCACCAGATAGAACGCCGTCACCGAGAACTGCACCAGTTCGCCGATGCGCGCCACGGCCTCGTCCAGCAGGGCGGAGGGTTCTTCCAGCCGGTTGATGCAGGTCTGGAAGTCGCCGAGGTTGAAGGCCATGTCCAGTACGTCGAGCGTGAACCGGGCCTGGTCTTCCAGGTGGCGCAGCCGGGCGTGCAGGCCCGCGCTGCCGAAGGTGGGATCGTTGCTAGTCATGCGTTTCCAGGAACCTGATTATTTCCAGCACCTGATATTCCATCTGGTTGGCCGTCTGCACCACCGCGCCGGGGGGCAGGGCCAGGGCGGCCCAGCCCTCTTCCGTCAGGGGCGGCACCAGCACTTCGCCGCTGGTGCCGTAGCCCAGGGCGTTGGCCAGAAGGTCGGCCACGGCCATGATGGCCGGTTCGCAGCTGCCGCTGGAGCTTTCGGGGGTGTGGTGCCGCTGGACGTTGCGTTCCAGCGAGACCGGGCATTTCCATTGCCGCAGGATGGCCCCGCCCATTTCGTCATGGGTGAAGCCGACGATGTCGCGTTCCAGCGAGCGCACCGTGGTGCCACGCGCCCGGGCCTCCGCCAGCAGCAGACGCCCGTGGTCGGGCAGCTGCCCGTAGATGGCCAGCCGACCCAGATCGTGCAGCAGCCCGGCCACGAAGAACCGCTCGCTGTTGCTCATGCGGTGCAGCCCGGCCAGGATGCGCGCGGCCACGCCGCAGGCGATGGAGTGCGTCCAGAAGGCGCGCATGTCCACGAGGTCCTGCGGCACCCCCCGGAAGGCCGTCACCACGCTGACCCCCATGGCCAGCGAGACCAGCTGGTTGGTGCCGATGATGGATACGGCTCGGGTGATGGTTTCTATGCGCGACCGCAGCCCGTAGTAGGCACTGTTGGCAATGCGCAGGAGCCGCGCGGAAAGGTCGGTGTCCTTGGAAATGATTTCTGCCGCGTCGGCGGCGGAACTGCGCGGGTCGTTGACCACCTCGACCAGGCGGTGGAACACGCTGGGCAGGGTGCCGAAGCGCATGTCCTCGCGCAGGACCGATTCCAGCGCCACCGGGCGGGGGGCCGGGTCTGGCCGCATCGGGCTGTGGGTCTCGCCGGGGGCGATGGGCCATGGCGTGGGCGTGGCGGCAAGGCGCATGGCACAGTGACGCATCAGCGCGGCCACGTGCTGGTTGGACGGTTCGTGCAGGGCGAAGTGGGCGCGGGTGCGCTCCATGGCCTCGTCGAAGCGGGCGGCCACCGTGGGCGGCATGCCTCCTTCGTTGTCCTCTTCGCCGATGACGGCGGCCTCGGTGACGCCCCATATCTTGAGGATGCGCAGGCCCGCGGGCGAGAGCACGTCGCCGCACTTGAACAGCAGGCGTCCGTTGCCGTCGCGGATGTCGTCGGCCACGCGCATGCCTGGCTTCAGGTCTGTGATGCTGATCCGTGTCATGAGGCTCCGTGCGGGGGTTGCGGGCAGATGCCCGCAACGGCTCGCGGCCTGTGTGCCGGGCTGCTGTGGCCCGGCGTGGTCCGGTATGGTCCGACAGATTCTGCTGGTCTGGCTGATCCTTCCAGTCTGGCTGGTTCTGCCAGCCTAGCCGAACTGGCTGAACTGGCTGATTGGGCAGAACTGGCATGATTCGCTGTGCCCCCGACCGGACGATCTGGCGTGTGCCCAGCCCGGCGAGGGATGCTTGGCATGCCAGATTGTTCAGGTGCGCCTGGCGTGTCAGGCGCACGAGGGCAACACGGACCCGAAGCATAGTACAGGAAATGACCGGGCGCATGCAACAGGGTTGCCGTGCACCACCCCATGCCGCCCCGTTACCGCCGCTGCGCCTGCCCCCGTGCCTTGGCCGCCGCGCGTTGCTTCCCCTTCGGTGCGAGTTCTGGTAGGTACGTGCCCGGACCGGGAGGTTGCGGACCCGCGCCGCATGCGCGTCCCCCGTGTGGCGCATGCCGATCTCCGGGGTTCGTCCAGTGTGTTGTTCCGGGGCGTCGGCAGCCAGCCCGGCCAGTTCCGAAATATCCGGGAATGTCCGGGAGCATCCGGCAATGTTCGGGAATGTCCGGTAAACGTTCCGGCAATTCCTTCCGGTGAGCGTCCGCCAGTGGCGGAGCGCATCCGAAGTTCCCCGTCCCCCGGTTCCACCATTCGCTGTCGGGTGCGGACGCCATTCCCCTTCGCCCAAGGAAACCGAATGAATTTCAACATGCTGGACGCAGCGTTCCTGATCATTGTCGGGTTGTTCGTGCTGCGCGGGCTGTTTCGCGGCTTCGTGGAAGAGGTGGCGGGCCTGGTGGGGGTCATCGGCGGGTTCATCCTGGCCAACCGCCACCACGGCGATGCCGCGCCCCACGTGGCCAAGGTGGTGGGCGACCCCGGCTGGGTCAACGTCATCGCCTACGTGGGCGTATTCCTGGGTGTGCTGCTGGTGGTGGCCATCGTGGCACGCATCATCCGCAAACTGCTGGTCATCACCTTCGCGGGGTGGCTCGACCACATGGCGGGCGGAGTCATGGGCGCGGCCAAGGGGCTGCTGATCTGCTCCATCCTGCTGGCCGTGCTGCTGCACTTCTTGCCCGACGCCGCGTTCGTGCGTGATTCTCGCGTGATTCCGTACCTTTCAATGATCACAGGCTACGTGAAGACGTTTTTGCCGCAGCAATTGTTCTGACGGACGGTGAACACCGGCCTGCATTTTCGCCGACCGCGCAGGCAGCTCCGGCTTTTTGCCGGACGGCGAATGCCAGCCAAATTCCCAACGGACCGCGGACGCCGGTCCGACTCTCCAACCCCACCCCCAACGCCCGGCGCGCCGGGTATCCGACGGATCGCAGACCATGAGCACCGAACCCACGTCCCCAGCTTCGCCCCAGGGCCTTCAGGCCATCACCGACGTCATCGACCGCCTGCTGGCCCCCGAAGGCTGCCCGTGGGATCGTGAGCAGACCCCCGAATCGCTGGCCGACTACGTCATCGAGGAATGCTTCGAACTGGTGGAGGCCATCCGCTCGGGCAAGGTGCACGACGTGCGCGAGGAACTGGGCGACGTGATGTTCCTGCTGGCGTTCATCGGGCGCCTGTATGCCGACAAGGGGGCGTTCACCCTGGCCGATGCCGTGGAAGGCAACGCCGCCAAGATGATCCGCCGCCATCCGCACGTGTTCGCCGAGGGCGAATGCGCCAGCCGGGAGGAACTGCTGCGCAACTGGGAGCGCATAAAGCGCGAGGAAAAGGCGGCGGCCATGGCCGGGGATGGTGCCGATGCCGACGCCGACGCGAAAGCCGCGCCCGCCGAAGGCACGTCCGGCGATACTCCGGGGGGCGTGTTCGACAGCCTGCCCAAGGGGCTGCCCCCGCTGGTCAAGGCGTATCGCCTGCATTCCAAGGCCGCCCGCGTGGACTTCACCTGGGAGAGCGACGAGGACGTGGAGCAGCAGGTGGAAGCCGAGTGGCTGGAATGGCTGGACGCCTCGGCCAGCGGCGACAAGGAGCGCCAGGAGCAGGAACTGGGCGACTTTCTGTTCACCATCGTGGAGCTTGGCCGCCGCAAGGGCATCAAGGCCAACGCCGCGCTGGACTACGCCACGCTGAAGTTCCTGCGCCGCTTCGAGGGCATGGAGGCGCTGGCCCGCGAGCGCGGGCTGGACTTTCCCAACCTTCCCTTTGAAGAAAAGGACGCGCTGTGGAACGAGGTGAAGGCCGCCGAAAAGGCCTGATGCCCGACCGGCATGCCGGTGTCGCGGCGTTGCGTGGCGGGGAGCGCGGGGCGCGCCTGGCCGCCTGTGCTCCCGCGCCCCTTCCTGGCCGCCTGGCCCGCGCAATCCGTGCGGCCAGCGCGGCCAGTGCGATTGGAGTGATCGGGCGGGATGCCGCGCCGGATGGCACTGGCCCGGTCACGGTGGCGGTCATGGTCCCTGGCCTCGCCGCTTTTCCAGGGGCCGACACGACGCTGGCCCCGCACGCCCGGCCCATTGCCGAAGCCATCCTCCGCTGGCTGGCCAGCGGAGTGCGCCTGGACACCCCGGCCCGCACGTTTCTGGAGGCCCAACTGGGCGTGACGGGACTTGCGAGCCTGCCTGCAAGGGAGGTCGCCGCGCGGCTGGCCCCGTTGCTGGGGGCCAAACCGGAAGGGCAGGCCGCTCCCGATTCCCAAACTGCCCCCGGTGCCCCTGCCGTTCCAGACGCCCCCGGTGTCCCCGATACAACCGACGCTGCCGCAGAAGTCGCGCTGGAATACCTGCTGTATCCGGACACCGCGTTGCGCCTGTCCGTGGAACGACTGCTGGCGCAGGAGGCTGGCGAAGACGCACGGGCCGTATCCGTTCCCGGTGCGCAAGCGGCCCACCTCGCGGACGCGGTGCTGGCCTTGCTGCCGCCGGGCGCCAGCGCCGTGCTGCATGTTCCGGATGCCTCCGGCGTTTCCGGAGACCTGTCCGACCTGTCCAGATGGCCGCACTCTGGCCGGGTGTTCCATGCGCCCAATTCGTCCGGCACGCCCGACCCCGGCGGCGTGTCCACCCCCGTCCGGCTCACCCTGCCCGTGCCCCGCTGGGCCATGGCCCTTCTGGTGCGCCGCCTGCGGCTGGACCGGGTGATTCCCGCGCCCATGGCCGCAGCCGTGGCGGAGCACCTGCCGGAGCCGCAGGCCCTGGCGGTGCGCCTGGCCCTGCGCGATGCCCGGTTCGACCTGACGGAACCCGCACCCGTCCCGTGTGGTGATTCCTCCGGCAGTCCTTCGGCGCCTGCCCGCGAAAGCCGCCCCGATCTGGTGCTGCGGTTCATCCGGCGCATGCCCCCGTCCGACCCCGGCTACATCGAGACGCTGGCCCTGTGGCTGGACCTGCTGCACGACCTGCCGCCCGGCAGGAGCGCGCACGCGGCCCTTTCCGCGCGGCGTGAACGGTTGTCCCGCGCCGCGCGCGAGGCCAGCGAGTTCACCGAACGGCTGGGCCGCCTGAACATGGAAATCCTGATGCTGCAAGGGGTGCACGCCCCGTCCCTGGATGCCGCCGAGGCGCGCCGCAGGGTGCGCCTGATGGACCGGATGTGCCTGGCCGTGCTGGGTCGCCCCGCCGCGCTGGACCCGGCGGAAGAGGACATGTCCCCCAAAGCGCCCGACGGGCACGACCTGGGGGCGTTCGACCCGGTGACGGGGCTTGACGACCTGATGCGCCTGCTTTCGTAGGTGGTGTCGTCACGGGCGTCCTTTTGCCCGATTCCTTCGTCAGAATGGTTTTTTATTCCGGTCGAGTACGAGCAGAGTACACTCCCTCCATAAAAAACTGTTCTTCCTTGGCAGGGGGCAAAATTTTTGCTCGTGCGATACCACCTAGGCATCTCCGCCCGCCGCATCCCTGCCCCCATCAAAAAAGGTCGGGTGCGCCGCAACGGAACCGTTCCGCCACGGCGCACCCCGGTGCCCATTGGCGCCCGCGCGTCAGACGGTGACGTCCACGTGCTCCCCAAGGCCGCGCACGGCCACGGAGGACTCGGTCTGCGTCTGCCCGGCGTCCCGGCGTTCCTGCCGGGGAAGGGCGTCTGCCTGAATGCCCGCAAGCTGCTGCCCGTCCTGTTGCATCAGGCGGGTCTGCTCCAGCACGTTCAGGATGCCCTCCGCGCCACCGGTAAACTGGTCTATCCGCATGGCGCACCTCCTTTCCGGGGGAGAAGTCACCCCGTATCCCTCCTATCGGCAGGTGCCACGCTTTCCACAGGGGTGCCCACGAAAACGGATGCATTCCGCACCTGTCTTGCGTATCATCGCCGCCAGTCCCACCAGTCCTGCCTGCCCCTTCTGCCGCACGGGACACGGAAAGCCGGACGGGCCGGACAGAACGCGACAGGCCGTACCCACAAGGGAACAAGGGAACCAGGGAACCAGAGAGGCAGCCATGATCATGCCGCAGAACGAAGCCAAGTTCCGTTACTGTCCCTTTCTGAAGACCAGCGACGACAAGATGCGTTTCTGCGTCGGCGCCCAGTGCATGATGTGGCGCTACAAGCACCCCCAGCGTAACGGCGAAGGCGACGAAGGCTATTGCGGGCTGGCTGGCAAGCCCGCCGGCGCCATGTAGGCTCCGGACTCAGGCCCGGACTCAGGCCCGGCTCAAGGCCGGACCATGTTCATATCCTCAGTTCTGCTGCACCGAGGGGGCGGGCCGCATGGACGCCTCCTTCCACCTTGTCCGATGCGCGGCATCCATTGCGCCGCATGCATCATCCCACCAGCGGGCACCCATCCATGAAGATCACCCCGGCCAAGGGAAATCGCGCCACCGCCTCGCGCAACCTGTTCTCGTACTTCCTCTTCCTGTTGCTGTTGCTGGCCTTGTGGCTGTCCTACCAACTGGTGGAATCCTTCCTGCACACCCTCATCCTGGGGGCGGTGTTTTCCGCCATCTGCTATCCGCTGTACCTGCGCTGCAAGCCGCTGGTGCGGGGCAGCTCCATCGTTTCCGCGCTGCTGGTGCTGACGGGGCTGGTGGTGTGCATCGTCATTCCGCTGTGCGTGTTCGTGGCCCTGCTGATTCCCCAGGGCATGCATACGGTGACGGCCATCAACAAGTGGCTGAGCGGCGGTGGACCGGCGGAACTGTTGTCGGAATCGAACCTGGAGCCGTGGCTGCAATGGGTGCGGGTGAACCTGCCGTTCATCGACCTGGGCCACATCGACTTCCAGACCAGCCTGCTGCAACTGTCGCGCACGGCAGGGCAAACGCTGATCCAGTGGGGGACATACGTGCTGGGGAACACCATGCTGTTCTTCCTGCATTTTTTGCTGCTGCTTCTGGTGATGTTCTTCATGCTGAAGGACGGCAAGCGCATGGTGGACGGGGTGAAGTACCTGTGCCCCCTGCGCGAGGAACAGGAGGACATGATCATCCAGAGCCTGCGCCGGGTGGCCCGCGCCGTGCTGGTGGGCGGGCTGCTGGTGGCCGTGGTGCAGGGCGTGCTGGGGGGGCTTGGCATGGCCATCGTGGGCATGCCCGGCCTGTTCTGGGGCACGGTGATGGGCTTTGCCTCGCTGGTGCCGGTGGTGGGCACGGGACTGGTATGGGGACCTGCCTCCATCTATCTGCTGCTGATGGGCCAGTGGAAGGGCGCGGTGTTCCTGGTGCTGTGGTGCTCGCTGGTGGTGGCCGGGGCAGACTCCTTCCTGCGGCCCTACTTCATGCGCGGCAGTTCCGGGGCCTCGGTGTTCTACATCTTCCTGTCCATCCTGGGCGGGCTGAAGACCTTCGGCATGGCGGGCATCATCTACGGCCCGCTCATTCTCAGCTTCACCATGGTCATGCTGAACCTGTACGGCGAGGAATACCGCGACATCCTGGCCCCACAGGCGGCGAACGGGACAAATTGTCCGGTGCCGGACCGCAGGGCGGAGGGGGCCGGAGACGCAGCAACCGCGCCGCCAGAAGGAAAGGGCGGCGGATAGCGGCGGCCACGGGCGTAGCCTGGGCCGGAAACTCGCGGATTTCGTACGCGCGTGCCCTTCTTGCCATTTTTCAAGGTTACCGGTAGGCGTGGACTGGTGTGAACGCTGACCGCCCGCGCGTCGTCCGCCGCCGTACGGCCATGCGCCGTGACCGGTGCGAAGCGCGGCCCCGCCGGTACGTCCGGCCTTGTATCGCAAACCGTCGATGAGCCGGGTTTCGGCCCGCAGGGGGAGACGTGTTGCGCGAACCTTCCGGTGCACACCCGGTGTCCGGCTCCGCCGAATCGCATCCCGATCCGGAACGCCCCACCGTGGTCGATGCCATGGCGAGTCCGAACGCCCCCCGGCCCTTTGGCCATCCGGACGCACCACTGCCCTCGCTGTCGCCGTTGCCGTCACCCCTCTGCGTGGCTGGTGACGGCCTGTTCGCCGGACTGCCGGACCTGGCCGCCATGCTGGGCAAGCCCGCACCGAGCGCGTTGCGGGAAGAACTGGGCGCGTCGCCCATACCCGGTACCTCCGAGACAATTTCCGCCCCCGCCGCGCAGGATTCCCCATCCGACGAGCCAGAGCCGAAACAGACCTCCTCCGCCAGATTCTGGCCCCATGGCGACCTTGCCGCGCAGTTCGGCGCGGCGGGCATCGGCGTGTGCGTGTTCGACCCGGCGGGCCAGCTGCTGTACATGAACGGCCGGATGTCCGACCTGCTGGGCTGCGGCCCGGAAAACATTCCCTCGTTGTTCTGCGCCCGCATGGTGGGGTTGGAGGGCACGGCCGACGTGCTGGCGCTGTTCCTGCGCGTGGCCTCCGGCCAGGACGAGGGCGGCAGCGTGCGCAAGCGCTTTCTGCGCGGCGACGGCGGTACCATGCTCGCCTCGGTCACCCTGTATGCGGTGCACGACGCCCTGGGGCTGCCGCTGCACGTGGTGCATCTGGTGCGGCCGCTGGAGCGTATGGACCGACAGGACCGGTCGGACCGGTCGGACAGGGCAGAAAGGGGCGGCGACCGGCCGGAGGCCCTGGCCCGGCGCCGTTTCGACGACGTGCCCTTTCCCGTGGGCTGGTCCGCCACCGACGGCGCCCAGACACCCGGCACAGCGCGGCCAGACCGCTACCGCGCCGCCTTGCACCTTATCGCCCATGCCACCCTGCACGAGGCCGATTCCGACAGTCTGGGGGCGGCCTTCACGCGCATCTTCCGCTCGCTGCTGCCGGGCGGGCCGCCGGAACTGGTGGTTTACCCCGGCGATGGCAGCCGCACCGTGTACTCTTCCGCCGAGGCGGCGGGGCGCAAGGATGCCGCGCCCCCGTGCGACCTTGCGGCGCGGGTGTATTTGCGCGGTGAAACCGTGCGCGTGGACGCCGACGAATTGCGCGAACTGGCCGAGCTTGGCGAATGCCTGCTGCCCGACCCCGTGCCCGCCCACTGGTTGGGCGTGCCGTTGCGCACCCGCACCGGCGAGGTGCTGGGGGCCATCGTGTGCCAGGTGGAAGGCGAGAGCGATGCCGATCGGCCCGACGCGCAGCCCTTGCCGCGTGCCGTGCCCGCGCGGGCCAGACCGGGTTTTTCGGCGGAGGACCGCCGCCTGCTGGAACTGGTGTCCGGCCACGTGGCCGACGCGCTGGCCGCCCGGCGCGACCTGGGGCGCCGGGCCCTGGACGAGGTGCGCTACCGCGCCTCGTTCATGGACGCCGTGGCGGGCATGGCCCTGCTGGATGCCGGGGGCAGGCTGCTGGCGGTGAACCGGGCCTTCGAGGCCGCCTTCGGCTACCCCGACGGCGTGCTGGCGGGCACGGACCTGCGCGACCTGCTGCCCCCCGACGTGGCTGGGCAGGCCCTGCGCGAGTTCGGCGGACTGTGGCTTTCGGTGTCGGCCATCCGGGCGGCGGCGGGCATGGGCGAGGCCGCCGGGTCCATGGTGGAGACCTCGTGGCCGTTCCTGCGGGCCGACGGTGAAAAGCGCTGGATGCAGCAGAGCCTGCGCATCCTGCCCGGCGAGGCGGGCCACCCCCCGTGCGCGCTGTTGCAGGTCACCCCGCTGGAGGGCGGCAACGGCCGCGCCGGGCGCGACCCGGCCACCCGCGACGAGGAGCGCATGACCCAGACCGCCTTCCACGACGTGCTCACCGGCCTGCCCAACCGGGTACTGTTGCTGGACCGCGTGGAAAGCGCCCTCAAGCGTGCCCGGCGCCACGATCATTACCGCTTTGCCGTGCTGTTTCTGGACATCGACCGCTTCAAGGTGGTCAACGAAAGTCTGGGGCACCGCGCGGGCGACGAACTGCTGCGGCTGTTTTCCGACCGGGTGCTGCCCTGCCTGCGCGAGGTGGACACCCTGGCCCGCTGCGGCGGCGACGAGTTTGCCGTGCTGCTGGACGACGTGGAGGACACCGCCGAGGTGGGCACCATCGTCGAGCGCATCCAGGATGCCCTGCGTACGCCGTTTCCGGTGCACGACACCGAAGTGTACATGGCCGCAAGCATCGGCGTGGTGGTACGCGCCCGGCAGTATACATCCGCCGAGGACATCCTGCGCGACGCGGACCTTGCCATGTTCCGCGCCAAGGAATCGGGCAAGGGCCGCTACGAACTGTTCGACGAGGACGTGGTTCCCGCCGCCCCGGACAAGCTGCGCCGCGAAAACGAACTGCGCCGGGCCATGGAGCGCGGCGAGATAGAACTGTATTTCCAGCCCGTTGTTTCGCTGCGTACCGCGCGCATCACCGGGCTGGAGGCGCTGGTGCGCTGGAATCATCCGGACCTTGGCCTGCTGACGCCGTCGGAGTTCATCCCCCTGGCCGAGGAATCGGGGCTGATCTACCACCTGGACCGGCACGTGCTGGAACTGGGCTGCGCCTCCGTGCGCGCCCTGCGCGAGCGGGCCGGACCGGCGGCGGAATTCGCCCTGAACCTGAACATTTCCGCGCGCAGCTTCCGCCGCTGGAACATGGTGGAAAGCTATTCCGCCGTCATCCTGGAATCGGGCTGCAACCCGCTGGACGTGCGGCTGGAGATCACCGAAAGCCTGCTGCTGACCGGCGTGGACGCCGTCACCGACAAGCTGTGGAAGTTCAAGGAACTGGGCGTCTCGCTGGTGCTCGACGACTTCGGCACCGGCTATTCCTCGCTGAACTACCTGCGCCAGTTCCCCATGGACATGATCAAGATCGACAAGTCGTTCACCAGCCGCGTGCACGAGGAAAAGGCCGCCTACGGCATCGTGCAGTCCATCGTCAGCCTGGGCCGGGGCCTTGGACTCGGCGTGGTGGCCGAAGGCATCGAACTGCCCGAACAGGCCGAGGTGCTGCTGGAACTGGGCTGCCTGTACGGGCAGGGCTTCCTGTACTCCCGCCCGCTGCCCTTCGACCGCATCGTCAAGGTGCTGGAACGCCGCTGCCCCCTGCCGCTTTCGGCGGGGTAGGTGTTCCGCGTATCGCGGCAACTATGTTGGAAAAGAGAACCGGGGAGGGGACCCTTTGCGGCAGCCGTTAGGTGAGCACGAAGTGCGAACCTTACGGATGGCGACCGCAGAGCGAAAAGGGTCTCCCTCCCCGGACCCCGCTCTGCTGTCTTCATCCGTAATGCTCGAAGACTCGCATAACGGCTGAAGCTCCCCCCTAAACTTTTTGTTTGTGGGCAGTACGGTGGGCAATTGGTCCTGGAGGTTCCAGAGCCTTTTGCCATCACCAACCCGCCAACAATGAAAACGTTTTGGGGAAAGAGGGAGGGGCCGGGGGAGGGAGACCCTTTTCGCTCTGCGGTCG
>JAITSV010000071.1 GCA_031287575.1 Desulfovibrio sp. | reverse complement strand
ACCCGTGCGCCGCTTTACTCAGGCCGAAGCCCTTTCACGCACGACTTGCATGTGTTAGGCACGCCGCCAGCGTTCAATCTGAGCCAGAATCAAACTCTCCAGTTGAAAAACTGAAGTCGTACGAACACCTCGTAATTGAGGCACCCGTACGATTGATTACTATCGTAAAGGCTGATTCCTTCCCGACTCGCTATTTACTTGTCAAAGAACCGCAGTCTTTCGAACCCGGCTTGTTGAAGCCGTCGGAGCCATCGCTCCGCCGTGCCGTCGACCTTGTCGCAGCGCGGACGGCCCTTTTGCCGTATCCCGCATCCGCTGTCAACACCCTTTTTCACTTTTTTTCGTGGCCGGTCGACTTTGCCAGTTGGCGCATCGTCCGGCGGGGCCTGCAAGGTAGAAAGAGCACTCCGCTCGGAAAATCGAATGGCGACGCGCTGTTCGCGCGCTGCCGCCGGTCGTCGTCGCGGAAGCGGGTATCTATGCGTATCGCCCGCCAAGGTCAACCACTTTTTTCAGCGGTATCGCACTTTTTCCATAACATGCTGAAATAAAATCGCAAAAAACTGAACTTCTCCGTGCGTCTCCTGGCTCGTTCACCCGTCTGGCAGCATGCCCGGCCAGCAAATCATGCCGGAGCGTCATCAACACCGCCAGGGTTGCCACCTCCATCCCCGCTTGGCGCCAACCGTGTTTGCACCTTTTTCCGCCCTGACCACCTGTCCCGTGTGCCATCGCACAGCGCCCCCCGTGTGGCGCATGTCTTGCGAACGGAACGGTATTCCATCTATATGATCATACGGAAGCGCGTGCCATTCTGGTGCGCATCTTGCTCATGCCCGGCATGGCCACGCAACGCAGACACCGCAGCGTGGTCGCAGCCCGGCATCCACCGCACATCACGGTCGGCGTGACACCCGGCCGGCAACCCACCCCCATCGTGCCCGCAACCTTCCGGAGGCTCCATGTCACAGATCGGCAACCTTCCCCCGTCCGGCCCGCAGGTTTCCGCCACTGGCGGCGCAGCTGTCGGCAAGATCGGCGAACATACCGTGCAGCTTGCGGGGCAGTCGCCGTTACGGCTGGACAAGATCAAGGGCAACGCCCTGCCCTTCCAGGGGTTCACCACCGCCACCCGCATCGAACGGGCCGAGGCGGGCATGCAGGCCAACGCCTCGTCCGCGCTGCACGCGCTGACCCGCCCCGGCGGCGGCCTGAAACCCGCCGACCTGCTGGGCGGGTTGAAGTCCTTCCAGACCAGCCTTGGCCGGTTCGCGGGGCTGAACCGCCTTACCCCCGCCCAGACGGAGCCCGTGGGCCTTGCCCAGATGACCCGCGCCGTGCAGGGGCTTTCCAATGCAGACCTGACCGCCGTGTACCAGACCTTTCAGTCGCCCCAGATGGCCCTGCTGAAGGAAGCCTTGCAGGCAGAGGTGCGGGCCAACCCCGCCAACGCCGACGCGCGCGCCGCGCTTTCCAACCTGTTCGACATGGAAGCCGTGGTGTTGAAGGACGTGAGCGAACGCATCCTTTCGGTGATGGATCTTGCGGACACGCCCGACGCCGACGCCGCCCTGCGCCAGGGCCACCGCTTTGGCGAACGGGTGCACGAAGGGCCGGATGCCCACGCCCGCGACATTTCGCCCCGCAACATGCAAACCCTGGTGGAAACCACCGCCCAGTCCGCCACGCAGGCCGAACACACCCACGCCACCACCACCGCCATGCTGGCCGACAGGCGCATCACCGCCCCCGACGGCGCCCCGCTGGACCCGCGCGCACTGGGCGACATTCTGCGGGGCAGCGAACTGACCATGAACATCGACCCCACGCATTTCTTCGGCGCAGAAGGGCAGGTACTGGGCGACACGGCGTGGAGCAACGCCTTTCACCTGGCGGACCGGGGCATCATGCCGCGCGGGGCGCACTACCTTGCCTTCCGCGACGAGATAGAAAAGAGCGTGTTTCCCGAACTGTCGGGCCAGCCCGCGCAGGCCAACGAACGCCCCCTGTACGCGGCCCTGAATGTGGCGGGCGTGCGCAACGGCGCGGCCTCCAATTACGGGGGGTGCGTATTTGTGCTGCGGCCGGAAACGGCCCAGCGCGCCACCTACACGGTGGACGACACCTTCGTCACCGTGCCCATGCAGTTCGGCGCCCAGCGCACCGCCGCCCTGAATACCCAACTGGACGCCCTGCGTGAAGGCGCCCTGCCCGGCCTGCCCGCAGATGCAGCCGCCGTGCTCAGCAACCCCGAATCGCAACTGCGGCGCGATCTTTCCGCCGCACTGGCCCGCGTGCCCGAAGGCGCGCAGATGACCCTGAAGCAGTTCGAGGCGCTGGTGGAGCAAGCTGGTGTGCGCGGCGAAATGGGGGCCATCGGCAACGACTGGGTACGCCCCATGCTGGTGCGCGCCTTTGCCGACGCCGATGCCCAGCGCGCCCGCACCGCCACCTTCGACACGCTGGAAAACCTGCTGCCGCACCTTGGCAACGTGGACGGCACCAGCCTGATGCATGCCGCCACCACCGGGCAGAACACCTTTGCCCTGCAAGGCCGCTACATAGAGGCCCAGTTGCAGGGCACGTTCATTCCCGGCCGGGACGTGGCGGAAATCCGCATGGATGTGGGCGACCTGCTGGACTGGCGGGCACACACCGTCGACGCGCGCAAGGTGGCGAGCCTTGTGGAATTTGCCAGTGCGCACGACATCAAGCTGACCTTCATGGACTTTACCGATGTGGGCGCCTCGCGCGGATGGCAGGAACAGGCCGTGACGCAACTGCGCGGCATGGGGGTGCCCTTCCTGTCGCAGGCGGACATCGACGCCTCGCACGACAAAACCGTAGAGCGCCAGCGGCTGGCGGAAAGCACCGCCTTCGGCACCTCGCACCAATCCGTGGGAGAACTGCGCACAGCCGCCGCCGCACTGCTGGACGGCAATGCCGCAGAATTCAACGCCCGCCTGCTCAGCCTGCTGCCGCCCGATTCCGGCCTGACCGAAGTGCCCCTTGCCGGGGCCGCGCTGGACCGGGTGAAATCCCGCTTCCGCGAAAACGTGGAACGGGCGATCACCAGCGCGGATGCCGAAGGGCGCGGCGTGAACATGGAGGCAGTGCTTTCCGACGCCATCCGCGCCGCCGCCGAACGGCCCATCGCGCAAAAGGCCGCCCTGCTGCGCGACATGGAAACCCTGCACTTCGACAACGAAGCGCAGCGCGTTGCCTTTCGCAGTTGGGTCGTCAGCGCGCGCGCCCTGAACAACCCCCTGGAAATGCGCATGATCCATGCCAACGCCATGGCCCAGGTAGCCCGCATGGAACGGCTTGGTCCCAACCCGCCGCTGGATGCCCTGGTGCGCGAATTCGCCACCGGCGTGGGCAACCTTGGCGTCAGCATCGACGCCTTCCGTGCGCAAACCAACCCCGAGGAATTCGGACCGGACGACGTGTTCACCGAATTCAACCGCACCGCCTTCATGGCCGCCACCCTGCTGCATGCCAGCAACCCGGCGCTGGCGGGCAGCATGCTGGAAGCGCTGGAATCGCCCGCCGCCCGCAACCTGCGCGGGGTGTGCTTCAAACTGCACGACCCGGCCAACGACCCGCTGTTCCCGTCGGAGGGGCTGGCCACCACGCGCTTTCTGGGCGACTTCATGAACTACACGGCCTCCGGCCTTGCCCAGCAGCTGGACCGGCCCAAGCCCCAGCAGCCGGGCTTTGCCGCCCCGCTCGACTACATGCCGCCCACCGTGCGGAGCGCGCTGGGAGCGGCCATACCCGGCCTTGGTGCCGCATTGGACACCCACTTTCCGGCCAAGGCACCGCGCACCATCGCGCCCTTTCCCGCGCCGACCACCCCCGGCGGCCTGGCCACGGCAACCCAGGCGCAGCGGCGCACCTTCTTCACCGGCATGCTGGAGCGATACCGCCACCACGAGGACACGTTTGACGGCGACGTGGGCGTACACGGCATGGGGCACGCCTGCCGGGGGTTCATATTCGCCAACGTCATGGCCAACATCATGCGCGAACGGGGCGTGCCCGTGGACAAGAACGCCGTGCTCTGCGGCATCGCCGCGCACGACAGCGGGCGCGAATCCAACGGCAGCGACGTGTACGAAACGCAAAGCGCCGACATCGGCATGCAGGCCATGCGCACCGCCTTTGGCGTGGAATCGTTCGGAGAGGCTTATGAAACCCAGTACCGCCTCCAGATCGACGACCCGGACCACCGCGACCAGCACAGGCCGCTGACGGCAGAGGCCCTGTTGATGCAGGGCGCGGATTCGCTGGACATCAGCCGTACGCAGGACTTCGACCCGGCGCGCTTCCCCTTCCTGCGCGAACCGGTCACCCTGCCCGATGGCCGCATCCTGCCGCAGGACGATCGCCTGCGCGAACAACTGGCGCACGAGGCCGCGCTGCTGCAACGGCTGACCGACCCCGCCGTGTACGCCCGGCCCCTGATGCACGACCTGATGCTGCAAATGGGTGAAGCGCCCGATCCCTCGGTGCCGGCGGGACAACTGGGCGATCTCAAGGCCGCGGTACGGCAGGATCTGGCGGAGTTGCGCACCCTGGACAACGACGCCTACCTTGCCCGCGTGGAAGACGCCCTGCGCACCCACGCGCACGAAATGCCGCTGCTTTCCCGGTACTACTTCCAGGCAGACTAGGCGTATCAACCGCCGCAAAGGACGCACCATGACCATTCAGGAACTGCTGCACGAACTGGGAACCCGCATGGGCACAGGCCCGCTCACCCTTGACGGTCAGACCCCCTGCACCCTGTGCTTTGACGGCAAGTACGTCGTCACCCTGTACCACGACCCGGACGACCGGGCCTTGCTGGCCGCCGCGCCCGTGGGGGCCGTGGGCGCGGGGTTCGGCCACCTGCGCGAGGACGATCTGCGGGCACTGCTGACCGATGCCTGCCTGGGCGCCCGCACGGGCGGGGCCGCCTTCGGCCTTTCTCCCGAAACGGGCGAACTGCTGCTGTGGAAGCGCTGGAGCGACGAGTTTCCCGACTACCCCGCGCTGGAAACGGCGCTGAACGGGTTCCTTGCCCAACTGGACCACTGGCAGACCCAGCGCCCCGGCAGGACGGACGGCACGCCGCGCCCCGCAACCGGCATGGCCCCCACCGCGACGCCGGAAGAAACGCCCGCCAACGCGCCGTATACCGGCAACATGCTGCGCATCTGAAGCGCGCCGGGCAGGCGTCAACACACACCTGATACGCGCCGGGCGACAACGGCCCCCCGGCGCGGCCCCCCCCCGGGCGGCAACACGGTGCGGCAACACGAAAACGCCGGGCGGAACGGGATGCTTCCCGCGCCGCCCGGCGTTGCGTTTTGTCGTGCGGGCATGCCGGTCTCCGGCGTTCGCCCATCCCCCCGGTGCCTACAGCTTCGGCGGGGTAACCAGCCCAGCGCTGACCATTTCCTCCACCTGGGCCACGTCCTTGTCGCCCCTGCCAGACAGGTTCACCAGAATGATGGCGTCCCTGCCCATGGCGGGGGCCAGCTTCATGGCGTGGGCCAAAGCGTGCGACGATTCCAGCGCGGGGATGATGCCTTCCGTGCGGGACAGGGTGAAGAAGGCGTCCAGGGCCTCGGCATCGGTCACGCTGGCGTACTCGGCGCGGCCCAGGTCCTTGAGGTGGCTATGTTCCGGCCCCACGCCGGGGTAGTCCAGCCCGGCGGAGATGGAATACACGGCGGCGGGTTCGCCCGCCTCGTCCTTCAGCATGTACGAATGAAAGCCGTGCATGACCCCCGGCGTGCCCATGCACAGGGTGGCCGCGTGGTCGCCGTAGCTCAGGCCGCGCCCGGCAGGCTCCACGCCGATGAGCCGCACGCCTGCATCCGGGATGAATTCCGCGAACAGGCCGATGGCGTTGGAGCCGCCGCCCACGCAGGCCACGGCGCAGTCGGGCAGGCGGCCTTCGGCCTCCAGCATCTGGGCGCGCGCCTCGCGCCCGATCACCGACTGGAAGTGCCGCACGATGCGCGGGTACGGGTGCGGCCCCACGGCGGACCCCAGCAGGTAGAAGGTGTTTTCGGCATCGCCCAGCCAGGCGGCCAGGGCCTCGTCCACGGCTTCCTTCAGGGTGCGCTGGCCGCTCATGGCGGGCACCACGTCCGCGCCCATCATGCGCATGCGGAACACGTTCAGCTTCTGGCGCTCCATGTCTTCCGCGCCCATGTGGATGGTGCACTGCATGCCCATGAGCGCGGCGGTTGCGGCAGTGGCCACGCCGTGCTGGCCCGCGCCCGTTTCCGCGATGACCTTCTTCTTGCCCATACGCTTGGCCAGCAGAATCTGTCCGATGGTGTTGTTCACCTTGTGCGCGCCAAGGTGGTTCAGGTCTTCGCGCTTGAGGTAGATCTTGGCCCCGCCAAGGCGCGCGGTAAGGTTGGCGCACAGGAACAGCGGCGTCTGGCGGCCGGAATAGCGGGTCAGGTAGTATTCCAGTTCGGCCAGGAAGTCCGGGTCGGCGTGGTAGCGTTCGAAGGTGGCGGCCAGTTCGTCGAGCACGGGCTTGATGTGCTCCGGCACGTACTGCCCGCCGTAGGGGCCGAACAGGCCGTCAGCAGCAGGCGGCGCGGGGGGCGTGGCCAGGCTGGCCGCGCGTGCGGCGGCGGCGCAGGCACAGCCGCCATCGGTGGGCAGGGTGGCGCCGTAGGTGACACCGGCGGGAAACATGCGGGGAATGGTAGACATGGTCGAAGCTCCTCGTGCTGTTGCAGCAGGACTCCGGCCTAGATGCGGCGGCCAATACGCGGGGTTCGGCGGCGCGCCCGGAGTTCCGGCCGCGTGGTTTTTCAGCGGGTGCCGCGCCCGGTGGCGACGGCGTGCGCGAACCTCCACGGCCCTGGGGTCAGGGCCGCCACCACTGGTGGACCAGGTGCCCACGGCGACGCGGCCCCGCAGACAGCGGGAACGCGGGCGGCAGCAGGTCCGGCGACAGGGAGGGTGCGGTGTGCATGGAATGCTCATGCCGTGAACCGGAACGGCTGTCAAGAATTGTATACAGTATGCGAAAGACGGAATCCGCGCTGACGGAACCGGACAATCAGGCGGCACAACAAGCCATTCCGGCTGCCTGCCACCGCCGGGCCTCGCCTGTCGTGTGCGTGGGTGTTATCCATACAGCGACGGGCCACGCCCGGCGCGGCCTGTTCGGGGGGCCCGTCCGTGGGAATCGTCTGGCGGCCCGCCTGGTCTGCCTGGCCCGCCTGGCCGGTCTGGCCCTTACGACCCATACGCACAGTCATCCCAACCGTAACCCGACAACCTCATGGAGCCGCCATGTCGTCCGCATCCGCAAGCAATCCCGCCGCAGCCCCGGCTGCATCCGTCACGGCACTCGTTCTCGTGGACATCCAGCGCGACTACTTTCCCGGCGGGCGCATGGCCCTGCCCGATGCCGATAACGCGGGGCGCCGCGCCGCGGACGTGCTGGCCCGCTGCCGCGCGGCGTCCATGCCGATCATCCACATCCGCCATGAAAGCATTCGCCCCGGCTCCACCTTTTTCCTGCCCGGCACGGAAGGGGCGGACATCCACCCGCTGGTGGCCCCGCTGCCCGGAGAGGCCGTGCTGACCAAGCTCTTCCCCAACTCGTTCCGCGATACGGAGCTGCTGGACCGCCTGCGCGCAATCGGCGCCACCGACCTCGTCGTGGTGGGCATGATGACCCACATGTGCATCGACACCACGGTGCGCGCGGCCTTCGACCTGGGCTTCCGCTGCCGGGTGGCGGGCGACGCCACGGCCTCGCCCGCGCTGGCGTACGGCGGCACGCAGGTGGATGCGGACACGGTGCGCGCCACGTTCCTGGCCGCCCTGAACGGGGTGTTCGCCGAAGTGACCGACGCGGCGGATCTGGCGGTGTAGCTGAGGCGGCGAAGCAGGGCCGGGCGGCACTGCGCGGGGGAGGGCAGTAGAGACGATACGGCGAAGGCACGACGCGCCCCGCCGCCGCTGCCAAGCCCATCCTGACGCCACACCCTTGCCGAGTCGCCTCCGGGACGGTACACCCGGCGGGAAGGGTTGATCGCGGGCCACGCGCCGCCCACACGGCGGCGGCAGGCCCCGGCACGCCCGGCGGCCCACGTGGGCCGCCGCCGCTGCCGCCCCGCGCGCCCTTCTCGGCATGCCCGACCGCGCCCCCGTTTCGCGCACCCCATACCCGCGCCCACTCCACGGAGATCCCCATGGAACACCATATCCGTTACGACGCCGCCCAGCGCGCCCTGATCCTGCTCGACCAGCGGTTGCTGCCCACCCGGCAGGAAGATTTCGTGTGCCGGACCACGGAAGACATCGTCACGGCCTTGCAGGTCATGGTGGTGCGCGGCGCGCCGGCCATCGGCGTCACCGCCGCGTGGGGCTGCGTACTGGCCGCCTACGAGGCCGCCGAAGCCGGCGACCACTGGCACCCGGTGCTGGACGGCTTGCTGGAGCGCATTGCCGCCGCCCGGCCCACGGCGGTGAACCTGCGCTGGGCCGTGGACCGCATGCGCAAGGTATGGAAGACCGCCGGGCATGCGCCCTTCGCCACGCTGATCTCGCTGTGGGAATCGGAGGCGCGGCGCATCCACCGCGACGACATCGAGATCAACCGCGCCATGGGCCGCCACGGCGCCGCGCTGATCGACGAGGGCGACACGGTGATGACCCATTGCAACGCGGGCGCGCTGGCCACCGCCGGGTACGGCACGGCGCTGGGGGTTATCCGGGGCGCGGTGGACGCGGGCAAGAAGATTGCGGTCATCGCCAACGAAACGCGGCCCTTCCTGCAGGGCGCCCGGCTGACCGCCTATGAACTGCACGAGGACCACATCCCCGTCACCGTGGCCTGCGACAACGCCTGCGGCCACCTGATGCGCAAGGGCATGGTGCAGAAGGTGGTGGTGGGCGCCGACCGCATTGCCGCCAACGGCGACGCCGCCAACAAGATCGGCACCTATTCCGTGGCCCTGCTGGCCCGCGAGCACGGCGTGCCGTTCTACGTGGCCGCGCCGCTGTCCACCATCGACAGGAACACCCCCGACGGCGATCACATTCCCATCGAGGACCGCACCCCGCGCGAGGTGACCCACGTGGGCGACACCCAGATCACCCCCGACGGGGTGCCGGTGTACAACTTTGCCTTCGACGTGACCCCCGCCGCGCTCATCGCGGGCATCGTCACCGAGGTGGGCGTGCTGCGTGCCCCGTACACCGAGAGCATTGCGGAGGCGTTTCGCAAGGCGGGGCTGGAGTAGCGCGAAACGTGCCGGACCGTCTCCCGGCCTGCCCGCCGTCCCCATTGTCCGCCGGTCACCCGAAACAATCTCCTGACAACCGCCCTGCCTCTTTTTCCGCATCCCCGTGCCGTCACCGCGTGACGAGGGCACGGGGATGCGTCGTTTTGCCCCGCGCACCCGCGCATCCGCGCCGCGCAGGTGATGCGTTGCTCCGGGCTGGCGGCTGTGCCATGCTGGAACGTACGTTCCACGCCTGCCCACGCACCAATGCCTCCCACCGCCACGCACCGGAACGCCAGGAGCCACCGCCATGATGATGAAGCTTTCCGACGTCGACCTGCTGGAAGCATTGGAGCGCCCCGAAAGCGCGCCCCTGCGCGAGATGTTTTCCGTACGCCGGGTGGCGCGCGGGCAGGGCATCTTCTGGCCCGACGAGCAGGAAGACCTGGTGCTGGTGGTGAAGTCGGGCCGGTTCCGGGTGTACCTTTCGTACGGGGGCAAGGAATTCACCCTGGCCTTTCTGGAACGGGGCGACATCTACAGCAGCCACACCGGGGCGCACGTGCAGGCCCTGGCCGACGGCGAGGTGCTGCTGGCCGACACCCGCGCCTTCCGCCGCCGCATGACCGACCTGCCGGAGGTTTCGGCCATCATGGTGCGGGTGCTGGGGCAGATGCTGCGCTCCACCTTCTTTCTCATCGAGGGGCTGGTGTTCCGCGACAGCAACACCCGCCTGGCCTCCCTGCTGCTGGAGCAGGCCGAACGGGCTCCCACCCCCGACCCTGACGATTCCATTGACCCGGCAGGCCTCGCCGAAATGGTCGCTGCGGACGATGCCCCCACCGGCACGGGCATGACATCGGCACCCGGCGATGCGCCCCAGCATGTCCTTGCCGCCCCCCCGGCCACCCCCTCGGCCAACGCCCCGGCCACGCCGCGCCCCGCCCATGCTCCCGCCAGACACCACGCCATGCCGTCCCGGGTGCAGCCCGGCAGCGGCCAGATCATCCGCATGGACCTGACCACGGAACAGTTGGCCGGCATGGTGGGGGCCACCCGTCAGACCGTATCCACCCTGCTCAACGACATGATCCGCTCCGGCATCCTCGAACGGGTGGGACGCGGCGCCTACCGCGTGCGCGACATGGACCGCCTGCGCGAACTGGCCAGCGCGTAGATCGGCGTCAGCCGACCCTGTCCGGTCCCGTCCAATCCTGTCCGCCCCCCTGCCAGCCTGCGGCCACGGTTCCGGCCCTTCCATTACTTGCGGCGGGGCGTACGCCCTGCCGCCACTTCCCCCTGCCGTTTCCGCCACGTCTTTCCCGTCATTCCGCAACCTTGCCGCGCCTCCTCCCCCACCTTCCCACTTTTTTCGCACCTTCGCGCCTTTTGTCGGCTAGCCGACATACTCACCCTGCCTGCCGCGCTACGTTCGCACCATACAGTGCCGCCCGCGCGCAGGAGAGGACGTGCGGGGGCGGCGGATGCGTCCGCACGCGTCGCGGGAAACGGCAGCGGACGTGGTGCAACCGCAGCGGCCCCGTGCGGGGCCACCGCCCAGGGAGGGCAACATGAATTCCGGAACCCCCGACACCGAACGCACCCTGTGGGAAGACGCGCGGCAGATGCTGCGCAAGGCCGAGGCCGAAAACATTCCCACCGCGTGGGACCGCATGCGCGAGCAGACGCCCCACTGTAAGTTCTGCGAACTGGGCACCACCTGCCGCAACTGCGTCATGGGCCCCTGCCGCATCGCCAACCGCAAGGACGGCAAGATGCGCTACGGCGTGTGCGGGGCCGATGCCGACGTCATCGTGGCCCGCAACTTCGGCCGGTTCATCGCGGGCGGTGCCGCCGGGCACTCCGACCATGGCCGCGACCTGATCGAAACGCTGGAAGCCGTGGTGGAAGGCCATGCCCCCGGCTACACCATCCGCGACGAGGCCAAGCTGCGCCGCATTGCTGGCGAACTGGGCGTGGCCGACGCTAACACCCGCCCCACCCTGGACGTGGCCCGCGACCTGGTGGATATCTGCTACGCCGACTTCGGCAGCCGCCGCAGCGAACTGGCCTTTCTGAAGCGCGCCCCCAAGGTCCGCCGCGAACTGTGGGAACGCCTGGGCATGACCCCGCGCGGCATCGACCGCGAAATCGCCGAAATGATGCACCGTACCCACATGGGCTGCGACAACGACCCCGCCAGCCTGCTGACCCACGCCGCGCGCACCGCGCTGGCCGACGGCTGGGGCGGGTCCATGATCGGCACGGAACTTTCGGACATCCTGTTCGGCACGCCCATGCCCCGCCAGTCCACCGTGAACCTGGGCGTGCTGCGCGAAGACGCGGTGAACATCCTGGTGCACGGGCACAACCCCGTGGTGTCGGAAATGATCCTGGCCGCCGCGCGCGAACCCGCCATGCAGCAGGCCGCCCGCGATGCCGGGGCCGCCGCCCTGAACGTGGCCGGGCTGTGCTGCACCGGCAACGAACTGCTGATGCGCCAGGGCATTCCCATGGCGGGCAACCACCTGATGACGGAACTGGCCATCGTCACCGGCGCGGCGGATGCCATCGTGGCCGACTACCAGTGCATCATGCCCAGCCTGGTGCGCATTGCCGCGTGCTACCACACCCGCTTCGTGACCACCTCGCCCAAGGGGCGGTTCACCGGGGCCACGCATATCGAGGTGCACCCCCACAACGCGCAGGAAAAATGCCGCGAGATCGTACTGCTGGCCATCGAGGCCTTCACCAGGCGCGACCCCGCGCGGGTGAGCATTCCCGTGCAGCCGGTGCCCATCACCACCGGTTTTTCCAACGAGGCCATTCTTGCCGCGCTGGGCGGCACCCCGGCCCCGCTGCTGGACGCCGTGAAGGCCGGGCAGATTCGCGGGTTCGTGGGCATCGTGGGGTGCAACAACCCCAAGATCATGCAGGATTCCGGCAACGTGGGCCTGGCCAAGGAACTCATCCGCCGCGACATCATGGTGCTGGCCACCGGCTGCGTGACCACGGCGGCGGGCAAGGCCGGGCTGCTGATGCCCGAGGCCGCCGACATGGCCGGGCCGGGCCTTTCCGCCGTGTGCAAGGCGCTGGGCGTGCCGCCGGTGCTGCACATGGGCAGCTGCGTGGACAACTCGCGCATCCTGCAACTGTGCGGCCTGCTGGCCGATGAACTGGGCGTGGACATCAGCGACCTGCCCGTGGGGGCGTCGTCGCCGGAATGGTATTCGGAAAAGGCGGCGGCCATCGGCCTGTACGCCGTGGCCAGCGGCATTCCCACCCACCTCGGCCTGCCGCCCAACATCCTAGGCAGCGACGTGGTGACCGGCATGGCCGTGGACGGCCTGAACGGGCTGGTGGGCGCGGCGTTCATGGTGGAAGCCGACCCGGTGAAGGCGGCGGACCTGCTGGAGGCGCATATCGTGAAGCGGCGCCAAAAGCTGGGGCTTTCGGCATAGCACGACATACCGACATGCAGGCGCGCCATCAGCATCGGGGACCATCCCGGCGCGCGCCTTGCGCATCTCCCGGCGGCGCGGTCACCGGCCCGTGGCCGCGCCTTCCCGCACCGGGACGGGCCGGGGCAGGCACTTCCTGCCCCGGCCCAGCTCCGGCGCTCCGGCCCTGGCCGGGACGCGCGGGGCAACAGGCTCGCCACATGCCCTCCGGAGCGGTCAGCCAACGGGCGAAAGAACCATAAAAAAAACAGCCCCTACCGGGGCATCTCCGTACCATCCGGCGCCATCCCCCTTTCAAAAGCTTTGGGGGGATGGGGTGGGGGTCCGGGGGCGGGGAATGAGACCCTTTCCTGGAATGGTCCCTTCCCCGCCCCCGATTCTCTTCACTCCCACTTTTTTCCGCTCTCGTTTTCTTCGCTTCAACGCGGCGCCACACAGGAGGCACGCATGAAACTGGCATTTGCAGGCAAGGGCGGCGCAGGCAAGACCACGCTGGCGGCCTGGACGGCGGACTATCTGGCCCGGCACGGGCACGACGTGTGGATGATCGACGCGGACACGGCCTTGTCACTGGGGCGCGCGTCGGGACTGGCGCGCGACGGCCTGCCCGTGCCGCTGGTGGAGCGGCACGACCTGATCATGCAGCGCATCGGCACGGGCATGATCAGCCTGACGCCGGAGGTGGGCGACCTGCCCGAAGCACTGGCGGTGGATGTGCCCCTTGGGGGGGATGCGGCCCCCGGCATTGCGCCGGGGCGCAAGCGGCTGCTGGTCATGGGGTCGGTGGCCGGGGCCGGTGGCGGCTGCGCCTGCGAGGCCAATTCCCTGCTGAAGGCCCTGCTGGCCCACCTGGTATACGACCGGCGCGAATGGGTGCTGGTGGACCTGGAGGCCGGGGTGGAACACCTTGGCCGGGGCACCGTGGCGGCAGTGGACGGTCTGGCGGTGGTCAGCGAGCCGGGGCTGCGCAGCCTGGAAACGGCGGCGGACATCGCCCGGCTGGCGCACGGCCTTGGCCTGCACCGCCAGGTGCTGGCCCTGAACCGGCTGGCCGGTCCGTGCGTGGCCTGCGCCGAAGACGAATACCTGCCCCAATTGCCCCAGCTGCCTGACAGCCCCGAACTGGTCGGGCTGCCCGAAACGCGGGTGGGCGTGCCCGCCTTGCCCGGCCTTGCGGCGCGCATGCTGGACAACGCCTGCGTCACCGGCCTGCCGGAACACGCGCTGGTGGACCGGTTCATCGCGCGGCTTCTGGAAGGCTTCGGACACCCGACGGGGGGCATCGACTGAGCTCGCCGGCAAGAAGACGACGCCGAACGGGATGCCGCAGCACTTCCCGCCAAAAAAGATCAACGCCGGGCACCCTCGTGTCCGGCGTTTTCGTTGCCCTCCGCTCAAACCGTCCGGGATACACGCGGCAGCAGTTCCTTCCAACGCGTGGCATCCAGCCGCTGTCCGGGCGGCACATCGGCCAGCACCGCGCGCAGGCGCAGGGCCTCCTCCCGCAGGGCCGCCAGATTCACCCCGAACCACGCGGGCAGGAACGGGACCAGATGCACGGCACCGCGTTCCAGCAGGCGCAGCGCACCGGTGCGGTTGCCGTTTTCCTCGTGCAGCAGGCCCACGGCAATCTGCAGGATGCCCTTGTACACGTCGCGCTGGGGCCGGGTTTCATCCAGCCACAGGTGTTCCAGCACCTCGTGGCAGGTGAACCATGCCCCGGCCTCGAACAGGGCCAACGCCCGGTCGAAGCGGCGGATTTCGTCCGGCGTGCGCCCGTCCGGAATGTGCCTGGCCGGGGGACCACTGCCCGGCATTTCACCGTCCGGGGTACGCCCGCCATCACCACCTTGCGGCGGCACGACAGCGTGATCGCCTGGTATCTTGTCGTCAGGCATGCAGCCTCCCCGGCGGCGGTGCGCCGTACAACGAGCCAGACATTCCCACTCCCGGCATGCCGCCGCTGGCGCGCTAGATTCCGAAGAACCGCCGGGCGTTCTCCCCGGCCACCGTCCACAGTTCGGCCACGTCCATGCCGCGTGCCTGGGCCACGGCCTGCGCGGTGAACACCATGTAGGCGGGTTCGTTACGCTTGCCGCGATAGGGCACCGGCGACAGGTACGGGCAGTCGGTTTCCAGCAGCAGCCGGTCCAGCGGCAGCGTGCGTGCGGCCTCGCGCAGGGGTTCGTTGGCCGGGTAGCTGACCGGGCCGGGCAGCGAGACATGCCAGCCATGGGCCACGATGCGCGCGGCCTGCGCCGCGTCGCCGCCAAAGCAGTGCCACAGCAGCGGGTAGCCGGAAAAGCCTTGCTCCTCCAGCACCCGCAGGGTGTCGTCGAAGGCATCGCGCGAATGGATCACCACCGGACGTCCCACCTCGCGCGCCATGACCAGTTGGGCGCGAAAGGCCGCGCGCTGGATGTCGGGCGGGCAGTCGTCCCAGTAGAAGTCCAGGCCGATCTCGCCCACGGCGCGCAGCCGGTCGTCTTGTGCGAATGCCGCGCGCATGGCGGCCAGGGCCGCCTCGTCGCAGGCCTGCGCCTCGCAGGGGTGGATGCCGAGCAGAAAGAACACCTCGGGCCGCTGCGCGAACAGCTGACGGTTGGCCCTCCATTTTTCCGGGCCAAGGAACACGTTGCCGAACTGCGCCACCCCGGCGGCGCGGGCGCGGTCCAGCACGGCCTCGCGGTCGGCGTCGAACTCGCTGCCGTCGAGATGGGCGTGCGATTCCACGCCGGTGCAGGGCAGTCCCAGGCTTTCCGGCGCGGGACGTTCCGGTTTCTTCTTGGACATGATGCGGATTCCTTATGGTGATGACGCGCGCGGGCGTGAAAGGCGCGGGACCGGCGCCCCGGCTCGGGCGCACGGGCGGACGGCAGGCAGCGCCTGACGCGTCAGCGGCCCATATGCCTGACGCGTCAGCGGCCCATGTGCCTGACGCGGGCGTCACGAAATGTTCATTGGAAGCACGGGGAACATGCGTCTTCGCGAACCGCCTGTCCAGTGGGCAGACGTTCGCGACGGGGCTGAGGAAAGACGCGCCTAGCTGCGCGCGGGGGGAAACAACGCTCCCCTCTTCGCCCGCTCCCACAGGGCCAGCACCGTTGCGCGCTGGCGTTCCAGCGAACAGGCCCGCGCCGTGGCAAGGCCCGCCCGGCGCAGCGCGGCCAGTTCCGGTCCGCCCGTGGCCACAAGGCGCACGGCCCGCTCCAGGGCCAACCCGGCGGCCACCACGTCGGCATCGGCGGCAACGTAACCGTTGGGCGGCAGATCCATACCTCCGCCCGCCGGGTCCGCTTCCGGCCCGCCCCCGGTCCACCACGGGGTCACCCCGCCGGGCAGGGCCTGGCGCATGTAGTCCCACCCGCCGAATCCGGCAAAGCCCACCAGCAGGCAGCCGCTGGCCAGCGCCTCCAGCGGGGGCAGGGGGCAACCTTCGGGAAAGCCCGTGGCCAGAAACACCTGCGACGTGCGCAGCAGGTCGGCCACCTCGGCAGGGGAGCGGCCATGAATCTCGCGCCACTCCACCTCCACGGCCCGCTCCCCGCGCGAGGCGGCCAGGGCCAGCCGGGCGGACAGCAGGTCGCGCACCTGCTGGGCCAGCGCCCGGTTCTTGCGCGGCATCCAGGCAATGCGCACCGGCCCGTGCGCGGGGCCGTCGGGGACATCTCCCCCGGCACCTCCGGCATCAGAAGCATCCGGACCGCCCACGCCATCCGCCCCTTCCTTCCCCTTTGCCCAGGCCGGATGGAACAGTTCAAGGTCGATGCCGGGGCGCAGCACCGGGGCCTCGCGCCCGGTCACCTCGCGGGTATACCAGGCCACCGGGTCGGACACGGCCAGAAACGAGACGTCCAGTTGCGGCCAGGCCACGCCCGGCGGCAACGACGACAGCAGGTACGCCCAGTTCTGCACATACACCACGCACCGCGCGCCAGCGCGCAGGCCGGGGGCCAGCGCGTTGACCCAGCCTTCCGGCACCAGCCAGACGTCCTGCGGCGTCACGGCGGCGGCCGCCTCGTCCCAACCCATGACCGGCGCGGGCGGCCCAGCCTCGCCCTCCTGATCAAGCCCGGGCGCGCCCCCTTCGCGGGGGACGAGAAACACCGGATAGCCCGCGGCATGCAGGTGCGCGGCCATGCGGTACAGCACGGCAAGGCCCCCGGTCATGCGGGGCAGCGGCGGAACGAACAGAAAGGTGCGCATGGCGATGCTCCGTGATTGCGCGCAGCAAAGCAGATACCAGGGTGAAGGGCAAGGGGGCGGGACTGTACGGGACTATACGGGACTGTACGGGACAGGGCAGATCCGACCGGACGGGGCTGGCAACGCCGGCCGTCTGCCCGCACGCCCATACACCACACCGCCCCGTACCCCAAACGCAAACGCCGGGGACGGAAGGCTTCCCTCCATCCCCGGCGTGAAATCAGGCGGCAGTCAATCTACTTGCCGCAGCACTTCTTGAACTTCTTGCCGCTGCCACAGGTGCAGGGCTCGTTGCGACCCACCTTGGGGGCCTCGCGGCGGAACGGCTCCTGCCCGTGCACCAGGCCGTCGGCGTAGTACCACACGCCGTCCTCGCACCGGAAAAAGCTGTCCTCGCGCAGTTCCTGCGGCACGCCGCCCAGCACGTAGTGGGCCACGAACGAAACCTCGCCGGTCTCGTCACCGGGCTGGCCGCCCTTCACGGACAGCACTTCCAGGCCCTTCCAGTCCACGGCTTCGGACCAAGCGCGCATTTCGTCAACGCTGACGTCCTCGCGCATGGCCGGGTGGGTGGAGGTATCCAGATAGTCGAAGGCGTGCAGGCAGTGGGCGGAATAGCGCGAACGCATCAGCGCTTCCGCCGTGGGGGCGGGCTTTTCGCCGCGCACGTAGGGGCCGCAGCAGGCGTCCAGCGCAAGGCCGGAGCCGCAGGGGCAAAGCGTGGTCTCGGACATGTGGGTCGATCCTTCGGCCCGCCGCCCGACGCTTCGCCCCGCGAAGCCCGTCGGCGTGCCGCTAATGGTTACCGCAGCCGTGATGGCCGTGGGATGTACACAATTCCTGCCGGTCGGTCAGGCGACCGTCCAGCCAGCTTCGGGCAGCGTCATGCACGGGGCCGGATGCCCCGCGCACCACGTCGATGCCGTGGCGGCGCAGCGTCATCACGGCGCCTTCACCCATGTTGCCGCCCACCAGGACGCTGACGCCAAGGTCCACCAGGATGGGCACGATGTTCGACTTGCACCCGCAGCCGGGGGGTGGCGTCAGGCGCTCTTCTTTCACAATGTTGCGGGTCTCGTCCACCGTCAGCAGGGTATAATACTCGCAGTGGCCGAAATGTTCGTCAATGATGCCGTCTCGCGAGGGCAGGGCGATTTTGAGCATGGGGCAATCCTCCGTAACGAATATGCGTTCCGCCCCTGATAATCCTTTGCCCCGGAAAGTCAATGACCACTTACTTCACCGGATTCAGGCAGGCACGGCAAAAAAGGACCGGCATTTGCCAGCCAGGCAGGCAACCGGTGCCGGTTCCTTGCCCGCGTGCCCTTGCGCACACCCGTGCATGCGCCAGACGACCCGACCGGGCGTGCCACGCCCCCCGCCATGCCACACCATGGCCCTGCGCCACACGGGCTTGCCGCCCTCCGCGTCATTCTGCCCGGCCTGATGCGGCGCGGGGTGGCGCGGCACCACCGCGTGTGGTACCCTTGCTGCATGGCTCGGGCCGGAGGCCCGCAGGAGCAGCGCCGGGCAGCGCACACCGTCCTTGCAGGAAGGTCGGCGGCAGGAACCGCGTCCCCGGCCTCATTTCCACCCCCGCCAGGAGACTTCGGGACCATGACAGACTCCCCCAACGATCGACGCAAGCATTCTCGGCTTCCCAAGCCCTTTCCCGTCGAGGCCAACGAGATCAGATTCCCCCCGTCCAGCCAGGGCCGGTTCGAGACCCAGTGCTGCGACATCAGCGCTGGCGGGCTCAGCGTGCACAGCCCCCGCACCTTCGAGCCAGGTACCAAGTTGCAGGTGCGCGTGCACATCCCCACGTTGAACAAGTATTCGCCGGGGTTCTTCAAGGTGTACGAGAACGACGCCGACCAGTATCTGCAGGCCATCGCCGAGGTGACCCGCGCGGAATATTCCGCCGGGGGCTACCTGCTGGGGCTGAAGTATGTGGATGTGGACGAGGATGCCGCGCGCGCCGTGGCGAACATGGTCAACAAGGCCGTGCAAGGGTGACGCCCGCGGCGCAGGCTTCGGCAGTGCTCACCGGACGCCGGGGCGGATGCCGGAACACCGCGCGCCACAACGCAGAACGGCTTGCGGACCGCCCGCAAGCCGTTCTGGAGGAAAAGCTGTCTGCAAAAGAAAGGAAGGTACTCAGGGTCTAGCAACCCGCGTGCCAACACCGCCCCCACCGGGCGGTGTTTTGTTTTGCTTAGTCAATTCACCAAATTATAAGACAACCCGCGCTACGGACGCCACAAGGCGGCAATCCCTGTCGTAAAAAAAATTGAACCCTACCTGCGCGGCAGCATATAAACTGTTTGCTCAGACATTTTTTCCGACCACTCCGCTCCGGACCGCCGCATACAGGCAACCTCCCCCGGACTTGCTGATAATTCCTTATTTCACAAGGCATTGGGCGTTCGCTCACCCAGGCCGGACATGACCACCGGGGCCGAATTCAAAAAATTCTACCCCCACCATGGCCTGTTGAGCCTTCACTCTCACCATTGACATGGGCCATCTCAACTCCCATAGTGAAGATAATGATTGACAGCGCAACCATGTAGGCTGTTCAATCAAACAGCGCCCGGAACCACCCGGGACGAATACACTCTCTGATGGAGGTTTCACAAATGCCCGCCCGTCATTCCAGTATCCCCGTGACGCGGCAGGACATCCAGCCTCGCAAGGACAGCGAGGCGGCCCTGTTCCGCAACCGGCTGAAGAAGATCGGCCGCATCCAGGACACCCGCACCCGCGCCCACCGCATCCTGTTGGCGCTGGGTTACGTCATCGCGCTGACCCCGCGCGGCGTGCCCGCGTTTACCCGTGCGCTGGTCCGCAAGGGTGCCAACGTGGTGGTGTGGCTTACCGACGACTCGCGCGAAGGCCTGCCCGCTTCGCTGCGCGGTCCCGCCTGGGCGGGGTTCTACGCGCGCGACGACAGCGACGAGATGGTCTACGACGAGGATTACCCCACCCTCATCGACTACCTGCGCGAACTGCATCCCGAACAGATGCGCGTCGCCCCCGAGGTCATGTCCGACAACTGATCGGCGTCCGCCCCCGCGCGCACGCCGGTCACGCGCCCGGCATCGGGCACCCGGCCCGGCGCACGGGGACAGCCTGACGGCAGGGTCTCGCCGCCCTCCGTCGGGTTGGCCCGGAAAGAGCCGCCCCTGGAAGAAACCGCCCCCGGAAGAAACTGCCCCGGAATGAGCCGCACGGTTCCGCTTTTTCCGGCCAGTTGCGGGCCTGTGCTTCCGCCTGCCCGCACCGAGCGTCCGCCCTGCCGCCGGGTTCCACCGGTACGCATCGATCGCGCCAGCGCTTCCGCAATATCCTGCCTTCATCTCCGCACGACCAAGTGACGCTCCCATGCTCGCACTGTCGCCAGGCCATCATCCGGTGCCTGCGACGTTTGCCGTGCACCACACGGGTGACAAAGTGGGTGCCCCCCCTATCGCCTGTCGCCCCGTGCCCGTCCCCTGTCGCCCGTCGCTCCGGCATCCCGGCGTTCCTTCTCGCCAAGGACGCGCGTGTTGACGCCCCTCGCGCGATGCGGGTATTCTCCGGCGTCTTTTTTCCACAAGGAGAACCCCCGCATGCTCGATCTCAAGCTGCTGCAACGCAGCCCCGAAGTGGTGGCCAAGGCCCTGGCCGACCGGGGCTCGTCGCTCGACATGGCCGAATTCACCGCCCTGGACGAACGCCGCCGCGCCCTTCTGGCCGAGGTGGAAGCCCTGAAGGGCGAACGCAACAAGGCCTCGGGCGAAGTGGCCCGCATGAAGCGCGCTGGCGAAGACGCCGCGCCGCTGCTGGAACGCCTGTCCGGGCTGTCCGACCGCATCAAGGACCTGGACCGCGAAACCGAAGAGGTGAAGGCCGCCGTCAACGACTGGCTGCTGGCCGTGCCCAATATTCCCGACGCCTCGGTGCCCTTTGGCCGTAGCGAGGCCGACAACCCAGAGGTGCTGCGCTGGGGCACCCCCCGCGCCTTTTCCTTTACCCCCAGGGAACACTGGGAGATCGGCGCCGCCCTTGGCGGGCTGGACTTCGAGCGGGCGGGCAAGCTGGCGGGCAGCCGCTTTGCCGTGTACCGCACCTGGGCGGCCCGGATGGAACGCGCCCTGGCCAACTTCTTTCTGGATACGCACGTCACCGAGCACGGCTACGTGGAAATCATCCCGCCGTTCATGGTCAACCGCAAGACCATGACCGGCACCGGCCAGCTGCCCAAGTTCGAGGAAGACCTGTTCAAGCTCGAAGGGTGGGACTACTTTCTGATTCCCACGGCGGAAGTGCCGCTGACCAACCTGCACGCGGACGAAATGCTGGAAGAGGCGCAGCTGCCCATCGGCTACGCGGCCATGACCCCGTGCTTCCGCTCCGAGGCGGGCAGCTACGGCAAGGACACGCGCGGCCTGATCCGCCAGCACCAGTTCACCAAGGTGGAAATGGTGCGCTTCGCCCATCCGGAACGGTCGTTCGACGAACTGGAAAAGATGCGCGGCCATGCCGAAGTGCTGTTGCAGCGCCTGGGCCTGCCCTACCGGGTGATCACCCTGTGCACGGGCGACATGGGCTTCTCGTCGGCCAAGACCTACGACATCGAGGTCTGGCTGCCCGGCCAGAACGCCTACCGCGAGATTTCGTCGTGCTCCAACTGCGGCGACTTCCAGGCGCGCCGCGCGGGCATCCGCTTCCGCCCGGCGGGCGGCGGCAAGCCCGAATTCGCGCACACCCTGAACGGTTCGGGCCTCGCCGTTGGCCGCGCCCTCGTGGCGGTCATCGAAAACTACCAGCAGGAAGACGGATCGGTGGTCATCCCCGAAGAGCTGCGCCCCTACATGGGCGGCATGGAGCGGGTGACGGCGGAATAGCGCCGCTGGCGGGTGCGCGGGCACGGCGGACATTCCGCCATGGCCGGGCCACGCGCCGCACGGCGAGCCCGCCCGGCAATCTTGACACAAGGCCGTCACTGGTCGTATAGGACCTCTCCCTTTCGGGTCGTTAACTCAGTCGGTAGAGTATCTGCCTTTTAAGCAGAGAGTCGCAGGTTCGAGACCCGCACGACCCACCAGATAAATAAAGGTCTTGGAGTATTTTGCTCCAAGACCTTTTTTCTTTTCCCCACACCATTCCCCACACAAAGCCTAAAGCCCGTTCCATCTTTTAAAAAAGAGACACGCCGCCGACTTTGCCCTCCTTTGCAGCACTCCGCTTCCCCGTTCCCTGCCGCAGGTCCGCACGAGCCTATTCCGCAGCACCCCCTCTGCTTGGTTTTTTATGCCCAATGCCCAAGGGAAGCCCCTCCTCGGACACACCGCCGAAACAAATGTCTGCGCCGTCATTCTCCCCCCTTAATCACATTTTCCCTTAGAGCCACGCGCCCTCGCCGTTTTTAAAAAAACGGCGTCATCTCCTGCCTGCTATCCTGAAAGCATCTCTTCGGAGAAAAATCTTTCAGGAGGAATAAATGCAAAACGGAACGGCAAAGACAGCGGCAGAGGCCGAGCCAATCTACTGGCTCACCGAGAGAGAGGTTGCAGCCATAACCCGCATCAGCCTCTCTACGCTACGAGCGCATCGTTTTATTGGGAGAGGAATTCCCTATTCTAAACTGGGAAGAGCAGTACGGTACTCTGCCGCTGAAGTGCAAAGTTACATGGCCGCCCACCAAGTCAAACCACGGAGATAGCCAACGCCACCTCTCATAGCCAGACAAAAAGGCCATGAGAAGGCGCTGTCAAGCATCCCCCCAACGCACCCCACGGAGGACACTAATGAACAAGCAAAACGATTCGACACCGCAGCCTTCCGCAGCCCCTAGAACTCTGGGGCTGCCCATGAAGGAAATTGAACAAGAGTTGCGGTCTCTTATCCAAGCAGCAAAAGCCGAGGGGCTCGAAGGCATTGGCCGAATTGAGATCGCCGTAGAACCCCAGGTTCTCTATGGCATCAAGATATCTGTCTTCCCAAACGACTAAGATCAACCAACCGCCATTGGGCCGAGTTTTACTCGGCCCAATGGCGAAGAGGACATCAAGATGCACACACAACATTTCAGACGATTAATCACCAAAGTCAAAATTACAAGGCAACCCGAGAGCCTCGCGTTAGTGTTACACGGACAAATTTCACCAAAACCTGATAGTTGCGTTATCGACATCGCCCCCATGCGGGCCTCTTCGTGGCCCTTACCGAATTCAAACCTTGGTGTGCAGCAGGGAGACACGGCGCCGCTGCCCCGGACAGCACCAGCCCCACGCCTGTCAGGCAGCCAAGTGGACGATTCGACAGGCACGCAAGCATTTCCGGGAACATCCGCTAGGGTGGAACGGATGCTGGCCAAAAATGACGGCTCGAGCCTGCCGTCGGCCCTCACGGCGGATTCAAATGCGGAAGTATTCAGTTCGCTGGTCGAGTGGGAATTTGCAAGGCTCGCCGCTGACCGTCGCGGGCGACTGCTCAAGGCGCTTGGCATCGATGTTGCCAGGCATTGTTGGTTTGGCCGAGGTGGGAATTCCAAGAATGGCAACGGGGACGAGAGCATCATTTCCCTGGCGTCTTCGAGCCTGAATAGAGGCCCCCTCGAAGCGGCCCTAGTCGTGGGAGGGCTGCTCGGGTTGAAGCCGGAATACTGCTTCCGTACGTTTCCGGCTGGGAGCAATGCCCCGTACCCCCTGCCAACGCGCGCCAGCATCATTGAGGAGTATATCCCGAAGCGGCTTATCGTTAGAGGGCGCTCCTACCTGCTCGAAGATGTGGACTATCTGCATGACTTCAGCGGATTCAAGGAGCAAGCTGTCTGCCGCTACGCCCGCGACAATGACGATTTTTTTATGATCGCAAGCCGAGTCGATATCGGTAGCGAACCTGCACTGCGTATCGGTGCGGCTCCAGCCTCTGCCTGGCTGTATTCGCGCACGAGGATGGCAAGATATCGGAAGGCTCCCGTGTTGCTCTGCCTCGGTACGCGGGTGGCCATGCACTTTCGGGAGAAGGCACGGGAGGGTCGGTTGCTTGAACGGGCAGGCATCATTGCTTCTGGCTGCTTTGGGGGGGCGACGGCATTTGACGCCCTGCACTTCAAAGACCTAGCCGGGCATCCTGTCGTGATTATCCCCGACTCCACTCGTGAGGGGGTGAAGGGGGCTGAAGACTGGGCGAAACGTTGCGTAAGGGAAGGTGCCGCGAACGTGAGCGTCTACCCGTGGCCCATCATTGCCACCGGTGTGCCGGTCATTGATGCCTCTTGTCCCCCTGAGTCGTGGGAAAAGGAGCTGTGGGGGAGGGCGGTGTACCTTGACCGCATTGAATTGCCCTCAAAGCTTGCTCAGGACGTGTGCCGTCTGTCTATTCCGGCTGCGGACTATAGGCGGTGGATGGCGTCCGTGGGCCTTGTGTCCGTGCCCACGGAGGAGGTTCGGGAAAGCAAGGGAACCATCCAGTTTTTTCGTCTTGGCGACATTCAGGGAAAAGAGCCGGGTGCCCGAGTTCTTCTGACTCTGGATATCCTGATCACGCCCCAATACACGACGCTGATTTGGGGATGCTCCAATGCGGGCAAAAGCTGGGTCGCTATCCAACTGGCCTTGGCTATGGCTGGTGGATTCAAAGCATTCGGACTAGCTGCGATGGTCCCTCGCCGCGTCTGCTACCTTGATGGTGAGGTTGGCGGGGAAGACTTCAAGGCGCGTTGTCAGCAACTCCTTCACGGAAACCCGAATGCCCAGGCCCTCGTGGATCAAAATTTGAGCATCCTGCCCCAATCCGGCTTGAACATTCTGGATGCGGCATGCTCGCAACAAGTCATCGAACAACTCCGCCACGAAAAGGCTGATGTGCTTGTCATCGACAACCTGTTGTCGTTGGCTCCAAGCGCGGCCAAAAGCAACGCCGATGGGCTGTTCAACTTCGTCCGACAAGTTGAACAAGCAGGGATCGCGGTCATCATCGTGCATCACTCCGGCAAGGATGGAACAAACTTCAAAGGATCAGCCGATCTCTCCAGTTTGTCCCAGAACGTCATCCGCCTGGATGGGCGCGAGCAGTTGGCAAGCCAGGAGAACCGGAGCCCTGAGTTGGAGGAGGTTTGCCAAGCCGACGGTCCAGTCGTGCGAATGACCGTTACCAAGTGCAAGGCTGCGCCCCAACTTGAAAGGAAATCCTGTACCTACCACCTTCCGGTAGGTAGTGGGTGGCGCCATATCGAGGGCTTCCTCGCAGACGTCGGGCAATCGCCTATGTCTGAAGGGTTGAGCAGCGAGCCGAGGGCCGTAGAGCCCCCCGTTGTTCCCACACGGGATGTCGACATGGACTCCCTGTCGCCAGACGAGGAAAAGGTGTTCAGTGCGCTGAAAGAGAAGAATAGCTCCAGGTCTGAATTGGAAACACGGACCGGCCTCAAAGCGGACAAGCTTGGGGGGATACTCCGAAATCTTTCGGACCGAGAGATCATCGTAAGGGCAGGCCGCGGCAAGTCCACCTACTACCGTTGTGCGTAGAACTGTTTGCAAGCGATTCCGCCTTGAACGGGTGCCTCAGCATACGGGGCACCCTTCCTTTTTCTGGAATGCCCGGCCATGCGCGGTGCTTTTACCGTGATGCGGTGGGGTTGTGCCGCGAAATGCACCGGTGATTCGGTGGTTATACACCGAAAATCGGTGAAAAATTGAGGGCTAAAAAAGAAAAAAATAGTAATGTCAGCATGGTGGCCTAGTGCGTCCGGGGTGGGGGAGTGCGCCAGTGACGCTCCCCCTACTCCGTTGTGGGGGGATGACAGTCTCCCCCCCTTCGTTATGGACTACTCCTCTTGGGGACGGCCTTCAGGCAGCGCCAACGGTTCGTCCTCGCAGCCCTCCGTCCTCGTGGTGCCTGTCTCTGACAATATGGCAGCAGCGAATACGCCAGCTACACCGGCCAGGCAGCCGCCAAGAAACACCCAGACCCTGTTCATTCCCTCGCCCCTGGATTCGTGGTCAGTCATCGATGCTCTCCTTGACGACGTTAAGTACCGCGATGGCGATGGCGAGGATTGATCCCCAGTTCATATCTCTATCCTCCTCGGGGTGCGGACCTTCGGGCAGTCCGCGAAGAGCACGCATTCCGCAGGCGGCAGAAGGCATTTCTTCCATGGCCAGAACCGGCACAGGTACATCCAGCGCATATGACCTCCCTGTCGGGGTGTTGAAAGAGAACGGGGAGGCGTGGTGCCTCCCCGTTGCTTGTTGCCGGTGTTTTTCGTAGTTGCATCATGTCGCGCGCCTTCCGACCAGCGCGCCTTGGAGCAGGCCGAACATCGCCGGGGCAAGCTCGGCCATGGTGTTGATCGTCCGGTGTCGTCCCGGCAGGTGTTGCAGGATGTTCACCGCACCGATGCCGATCGCGTAGACCTCGAACCCCAGCCGTTCGGCGTGCCGGATGGCTTCCAGGGCGCATGTCGGCGTATCGGGGTCGCCATCGGTCAGCAGCAGGATGAGCTTGCGAGCCTCACGCAGAGGCAGCATTTCCTGCATCACCCACCACAGGGACTCGGCCAGTGGGGTGGTCCCCACGGCAGACATCAGGAGCCTCGCATGTACCCGCTGTCCGTGCCGCACCAGGCGCCCCACCGTTTTCTGTTCTGTTGACGCCGGGTCATGGCTGGCCGGAAAGGCGGTGATGGCCACGTTGATGCCGATGGTCTCAAGAGCCGAGGCAACGGCATGGCAGGCCGTGCAGGCCAGCCTGATGTTCTGGGTCATGGACCCGGAGCAGTCGAGAAGCAGATGCACGGCGGTGTTGATGCCGACGCGCGTTCCCTTGCGCATGAAGACGCAGGCGTCATCTGTGGCGATGCGGTGGAGCCTGCGCGGGTCGAGTCTCCCACTCCGTGCCCCGTGCGTCCGGCTGATGGCCGCAGCCTGTAACAGGCCATGCAGGCGCGTCCGCAGGGCTGTTGATGCCCGTTTGGCCTCGGCGATGTCGTCGGGGTGCAGGTCTGAGCTGGCCTTGTGGGTGACGGTAGCCACGTTCACGGGCAGTCCATCGCTTGCGGGAGCCTCACGCTTCAGGGCCTCACCAAGGATTGCGCCGAATTCCTGCGGAAGGTCGTCCTCCTGGGCATGCAGCAGGTTCCGTATCCGTTCCCACGGTGATGCCGTGGGCTGGTTGCCATTGCCAGCCCCACCCTCAGGGTCGCCACCAGTTTGATTGCCGTCCGTATTCCTACCTGACTCGGGTGGCGGCGTTTGCGCTGCCTTGCCCAGTTCCGCGACGATGGCCCGCGCATGGGCGATGGCATCGGCAGTGGATGCGCACGAGATGCGTACCGCTTCGACAACGCAGGACATGCGGGTAAGCAGGCCTGGGCAGAGTTTGTCGAGATGTGCCGCGATGGTGTCGCGCCGCTTTCCGATGGCCGGGACATCCCATGCCCTGACCGTGAGCAGCAGCCAGTTCAGGAACAGCACTGCGGGATCGTCCGTTGGCCCTGTCGCCTTGCCGTCGAAGAAGTGACCGATGAGCCAGTCGAAGTTCCCCCGGCAGCCGGGGAACGAGGCGACCAGGCGGTTTTCCACCCTCCAGTCCTCGATGATGTTCCAGGCATGGTGCTCAAGCGGGGTAAGATTCGCGGCCTTCAATGCTGCGAAGTCGGTATCCCGCAGGTGGGCGGCCTCGTGGTCGATGTACCCACGGGCCAGTGCGAGAAAGGTGTCGGGCGCGCCCACCGGCAAGGCGGGGAGATGGATCGCGCTACCGTCCGTGTAGGCCTCCGTGCCCCCGATGGTCACAGTGACGCCATATTTCCTGCCGAGCACGCTCGCCACCAGCGGCAGCGAGCGCATCACGGCGCGTGTGTCCAGCATGTTGTCCTCCTGCAGGGGCAGCCCGTAGTGGCCGGTCCGCCCGGTAGTAGCGCCAATGGATGGGGGAATGTAAGCCCTACCACAGCCCGCAATTGGGCAAGACGGGTTGCAGGTCGGGCATGATCTCGCGGGGGATGGTGTCCAAAGCAAGGTCGTCCCCAAGGTCGGGCATGTCGTCTTCCCCACCTTCGGGTTCGTCTGCTGACGCTATCCGTCCATTCTCCGTGTCCCCATCCTGTCGCAACAAGGCATCCAGCAGATCGGACGGGCGATGCCCCTCCATGATCCGTTGTCCATGCTCCATGAGTGCGGACGGATCGCGCAGCAGGGCCACCAACCCTTGCAGCATGAGCAGGTGCGCCCCCTGTATCCTGCCCCGCTTGGGCAGGTTGGCGAAGGCCGTACCGATGAGGTCGGCCACCGGGGCCACCCTAGGTTCCACGAAGGTAAGTCCGGCCAGCTTCTGGTGGATGGTCCGCAAGGGGGACAGCGCCTTGTGGGTCACTTCGCTGCGGCCCGCATAGCATTTGTGCCAGGCCTCGGTGGCGGCTTTGGCCACCTCGCCGAACAGGGTCCGGCCAAGCCCGCGCACCTCTTCCGCAAGCCCCTGGGCCACCGACTCCACATCGCCCGGCGAGGGCGGCACGATGCGGTAGACCTGCCAGCGGAAGCCCATGCGGCTGCGCACATAGTCCGCACTGACCGTGGAGTCGGCAATGATGCGCTCCCACTCGCCGTGTCGGGCTATCCAGTCCCGAACGGCGTCATCGTACCGGGTGAGGAAGGTATCCCTGGCCGCCAGGAATTCGGCCCGAATGCGGTCGAGTTCTTCCACAAGAACGGGGGCTTTTTCCTCCGGAATGCCCCAACCGCCAAGAAAGCGTACGCCGTGACGGTCGAGCAGGTTCACCGCACGCGCCTTCAGCGTGCCGAAGATCTTCAGTTCTTCGGGGTCGCAGATGCGCTTGCTGCCGAGCGAGGCAAGCTCCTCCGGCGGCAGGTCCGCGCCGCCGAAGTCCGCCGGGGTCAACTTGCGCCGGGCGGTCCAGATATTCACGTCGAGGTTGATTGCCATGAGGCAGTTCAGGATGGTGTCGTTCATGTGCGTGCTCCGTAAAAGCGGAACGCCCCTCGGGGGAGGGGCGTCCTAGATTCCGTTGTGGAAGTGGTAGTGGTCTTTTTCGATCTTCTCCGCGGCCTGTCGCCACATCTCCTGCACCGGGTCTTCGTCGATGCACCGGCCCCACCCGATGGTGTGGACCGTGACCCGCGAGGGATGGGGTTCTTCGTCATCCCCGGTCCAGGTGCTGACCTTGAGGAGGTAGAGTTCCGCTTCCGCCTTCCAGTGGTGGCGGACGCCGTTGGTGTGGATATCCCGGACGAGGTGGATGCTGCGGGAGAAGGGGAAGATGCGCATGGCGGATGTCGCTTTCATGAGTGTGTGCTCCTCGTGGGTGCTGTGTAGGTCGAGGTCGTTCCAGAATGCGGAATCGTCGGGAGGGAAATCGTGGTTACGGGAGGGGGCCGTATGACGAGACGAGCCGGTAGCCTTCCTTGAGTTTTCCGAAGACGCGTGACCGCGCCTCGCGGATGGGGTTGCCCCGGTTGCACCGGGTGATGGCCAGTGCGAGCCGTTGCCCTTGCGTATTGAGCTTGCCCCAATGGAGGTCGATGCCGTGCTCCTGGATGGTGCAGCACCAGAACTTGCCGCCCGAAGGCGTGTCCTTTTCGAGGCGCAGCCAGGGAGGCGAAGGGAGGGAGGCAAAGAACGCGGGATCAAGAGACTGACGGGTGAGCAGGGAATCCATGAACTGGAGCACCAGGCCGGTATTGCCCGGGATTCGGGGAGACGCGGCATCCTTGCCGGGGGTGTCCGCAGCGGACGTGTTCAGCGCGGTAGCGGCGTCCCCGTTCACTCCCCCGTGGGGAACATGCGCTGGGCGATTTCGTGGAGGAGCGTTCGGGTTTCGCGGGTGGCCTTGAAGCCGAGCGTCCGGTCGAGGGCGTAGGCCACGGGCTGGATGCCCTGCCGGGCCAGGGGCTGGAACCGCTGGGTCAGGTCGGCCCAGCGGATCAGGGTGCGGGTGGAGAAAGTCACCTCGATGGAGGCGCCATGCGCCGTGCCCGATTCGCCCATGAACAGGCGACGGACCTCGTTGGCGTAGTCGATCATGGTGCGCCGCAGGGGTGCAGGGAGTTGCGGTGCGATGCGTTCCAGCAATCGCTCTTCCGCTGAGCGTTCGGGGTAGCCCATCTCGCACAGCCAGAACCGGTCGAGGAACGCGAGGTTCTGGCGCAGGGTGCCCTGGTAGAGGCCCGTTTCGTCGGAACCGCCGTTGGTGTTGGCCGTGGCCGCGAACCGGAACATGGGGTGCGGCGTGACCAGTTCGCCGCCATTCTCCGGGATGCATAAGGGCTGGCCGTCGAGTATGCCGTTGAGCCCCGTGGCCGTGGCTGGTTCCAGCAGGTCCAGTTCGTTGAGCAGGAAGAGACCGCCGTGCTTCATGGCCAGCGCCAGCGGCCCGTACCGGAACTCCATGGAGCCCTGATGCACGGACAGGTGGCCCACCAGGTCGGGGAACTCCAGCCTGCCGTGCCCGGTGACCTCGAAGACGGGGTAGTTGAGCCGGGCGGCCAGTTGCCGGATGGCGCTGGACTTCCCGCTTCCGGTGGGACCGAATACATAGAGCGGGTCAGATGCGGTCATCAGCCAGACCACGATGTCGCGCGTGGTTTCGTGGAAGATGTAGTCAGGGTCGGCCTTGGGGGTATACGTCGAGGGCTGGCGGTAGCCCTTGATCATGCGGCCCGACGGGGTGCCGCTGAACACGGCGCCAGCGTCGAGATCGACGGGCTGCAACGCGTGCAGGCCCGAATCGGTATGGGGCATGGGGGTGCTCCTTGATGTTGTGTCGGTTGGTGATGTTGGCTATGCCGTCGGAATGGGGGGGTACGCATGGACGATTGGGATACGCATCTCGACCCGGAAACGAAGGAACGGCTGAACGCTCTGGCCAAGGCCATGGGCAGGCCCGTGCCTGACCTCATGGCCGAAGCCGTTCGGCGGTATGTCCGGGACGAGGAATGTGCTGTGGCCGCCATCGCGGAAGGCGTTCGTCAGGCGGATGCCGGACTCTTCGCATCGGATGATGAGGTCCGTGAGTGCTTCGCGCAGTGTGGCGTGGGCACGGAACTTCGAAAGGGCTCGTGAAGCGATCAGATCAGGCGTGGATGCCCACGGAGTGACTATGCCGCATTCGACGAGCATTCGTTTTGACAAGGCCACGGTGGACCGGTTGGACGAGATCGCCACAGCCACTGGCAGTACGCGTGCCGCAGTCATCAAGGATGCCGTGGCGCAGTTCCTTGACCGCGATGCGCGGTTTTGCCGCATGGTGCGGCAAGGGC
>JAITSV010000069.1 GCA_031287575.1 Desulfovibrio sp. | reverse complement strand
GCCCTTGCCGCACCATGCGGCAAAACCGCGCATCGCGGTCAAGGAACTGCGCCACGGCATCCTTGATGACTGCGGCACGCGTACTGCCAGTGGCTGTGGCGATCTCGTCCAACCGGTCCTCGGTGGCCTTGTCGAAACGGATGCTCGTCGAATGCGGCATGATCACTCCGTAGGTGGTTACGCCCGACCAGGCTGCCTCATGGGTTCTTTCGTAGTTCCGTGTCCACGCCACACTGCGCGAAGCACTCCCGGACCTCATCATCCGATGCGAAGAGTCCGGCATCCGCCTGACGGGCGCCTTCCGCGATGGCGGCCACAGCACATTCCTCGTCCCGGACATACCGCCGAACGGCGTCGGCCACGAGTTCAGGGACGGGCCTGCCCATGGCCTTGGCCAGAGCGTTCAGCCGTTCCTTCGTTTCCGGGTCGAGATGCGTATCCCAATCGGCCATGCGTACCTCCCCATTCCGACGGCATAGCCAACATCACCAACCGACACAACATCAAGGAGCACCCCCATGCCCTATGCCGATTCGGGCCTGCACGCGTTGCAGCCCGTCGACCTTGACGCTGGCGCCGTGTTCAGCGGCACCCCGTCGGGCCGCATGATCAAGGGTTATCGCCAGCCCTCGACGTATACCCCCAAGGCCGACCCCGATTACATCTTTCACGAGACCACGCGGGACATCGTGGTCTGGCTGATGACCGCATCCGATCCGCTCTACGTGTTCGGCCCCACCGGCAGCGGGAAGTCCAGCGCCATCCGGCAACTGGCCGCCCGGCTCAACTACCCTGTCTTCGAGGTCACCGGGCACGGCAGGCTGGAGTTCCCCGACCTGGTGGGCCATCTTTCCGTGCATCAGGGTTCCATGGAGTTTCGATACGGACCGCTGGCGCTGGCCATGAAGCATGGCGGGCTCTTCCTGCTCAACGAACTGGACCTGCTGGAACCCGCTACAGCCACGGGGCTCAACGGCATCCTCGACGGCCAGCCCCTGTGCATCCCGGAGAATGGCGGTGAACTGGTCACGCCGCACCCCATGTTCCGGTTCGCGGCCACGGCCAACACCAACGGCGGTTCCGACGAAACGGGCCTCTACCAGGGCACCCTGCGCCAGAACCTTGCCTTCCTCGACCGGTTCTGGCTGTGCGAGATGGGCTACCCCGAACCCGCAGCGGAAGAACGGTTGCTGGAACGCATCGCCCCGCAACTCCCTGCACCCCTGCGGCGCACCATGATCGACTACGCCAACGAGGTCCGGCGTCTGTTCATGGGCGAATCGGGCACGGCGCATGGCGCCTCCATCGAAGTGACCTTCTCCACCCGCACCCTGATCCGCTGGGCCGACCTGACCCAGCGGTTCCAGCCACTGGCCCGGCAGGGCATCCAGCCCGTGGCCTACGCCCTCGACCGGACACTCGGCTTCAAGGCCACACGGGAAACCCGAACGCTTCTCCACGAAATCGCCCAGCGCATGTTCCCCACGGGGGAGTGAACGGGGACGCCGCTACCGAGCCGAACACGTCCAATACGGACACCCTCGGCAAGGATGCCGCGTCTCCTCGAATCCCAGGCGATACCGGTCTTGTGCTCCAGTTCATGGACTCCCTGCTCGCCCGCCAGGCCCGTGATCCCGCCTTCTTCGCCTCCCTCCCCTCGTCTCCCTGTCTGCACCTCGAAAAGGACACGCCTTCGGGCGGCAAGTTCTGGTCCTGCACCATTCAAGAACACGGCATCGACCTCCACTGGGGCAAGCGCAACACGCAAGGGCAACAGCTCGCGTTGGCCATCACCCGGTGTAACCGGGGCAGTCCCATCCGCGAGGCGCGGTCACGCGTCTTCGGCAAGCTCAAGGAAGGCTACCGGCTCACCTCGTCATACGGCCCCCTCCCGTAACCGCGATTTCTCTCCCGACGATTCCGCATTCTGGAACGACCTCGACCTACACAGCACCCACGAGGAGCACACTCTCATGAAAGCGACATCCGCCATGCGCATCTTCCCTTTCTCCCGCAGCATCCACCTCGTCCGGGATATCCATACCAACGGCGTCCGCCACCACTGGAAGGCGGAAGCGGAACTCTACCTCCTCAAGGTCAGCACCTGGACCGGGGATGACGAGGAACCCCATCCCTCTCGGGTCACGGTCCACACCATCGGGTGGGGGCAGTGCATCGACGAAGACCCGGTACAGGAGATGTGGCGACAGGCCGCGGAGAAGATCGAAAAGGATCACTACCACTTCCACAACGGAATCTAGGACGCCCCTCCCCCGAGGGGCGTTCCGCTTTTATGGAGCACGCACATGAACGACACCATCCTGAACTGCCTCATGGCCATCAACCTCGACGTGAACATCTGGACCGCCCGGCGCAAACTGACCCCGGCGGACTTTGGCGGCGCGGACCTGCCGCCGGAGGAACTTGCCTCGCTCGGCAGCAAGCGCATCTGCGATCCCGAGGAACTGAAGATCTTCGGCACGCTGAAGGCGCGTGCGGTGAACCTGCTCGACCGCCACGGCGTACGCTTTCTTGGCGGTTGGGGCATTCCGGAGGAAAAAGCCCCCGTCCTTGTGGAAGAACTCGACCGCATTCGGGACGAATTCCTGGCGGCCAGGGATACCTTCCTCACCCGGTACGATGACGCCGTTCGGGACTGGATAGCTCGGCACGGCGAGTGGGAGCGCATCATCGCCGACTCCACGGTCAGCGCGGACTACGTGCGCAGCCGCATGGGCTTTCGTTGGCAGGTCTACCGCATCGTGCCGCCTGCTTCAGGCGATGCGGAGCCGGTGGCCCAGGGGCTTGCGGAAGAGGTGCGAGGGCTTGGTCGGACCCTGTTTGACGAGGTGGCCAAGGCCGCCACCGAGGCCTGGCACAAGTGCTACGCGGGCCGCAGCGAAGTGACCCACAAGGCGCTGTCCCCCTTGCGGACCATCCACCAGAAACTGGCCGGGCTCACCTTCGTGGAACCGAGGGTGGCCCCGGTGGCCGACCTCATCGGCACGGCCTTCGCCAACCTGCCCAAGCGGGGCAGGATACAGGGGGCGCACCTGCTCATGCTGCAGGGGCTGGTGGCCCTGCTACGCGATCCGTCCGCACTCATGGAGCATGGGCAGCGGATCATGGAGGGGCATCGCCCGTCCGATCTGCTGGATGCCTTGTTGCGGCAGGATGGGGACACGGGAAATGGACGGGTAACGTCCACAGACGAACCCGAAGGTGGGGAAGACGACATGCCCGACCTTGGGGACGACCTTGCGCTCGACGACATGCCCCGTGAGGTCATGCCCGACCTGCAACCCGTCCTGCCCAATTGCGGCCTGTGGTAGGTGGCTGGACAGGCCACGCCAACCCGTTTACCTATCGAGACTGTTGACGAGATTGCATGTTACCCGTGAGCACACCATGACAACGCCATCGCCCACACCGCCCATCGACATCGCCCAACTCGACGCCCTCAAGGCGCGGCTCGATCGGCATCGTCCGCTGCCGCCCGACATGGTGGCCAACCTGCGGGCTGACATGGTGCTGCGGTACACCTTCCACTCCAACGCCATCGAGGGGAACACGCTGACCCTCATGGAGACCAAGGTGGTGCTGGAAGATGGAGTGACCATCGGCGGCAAGTCCATGCGCGAGCACCTTGAAGCCATCAACCACAGGGAAGCCATCGGCTTTCTGGAAGAGGCGGTGCGAGACGGGCGCGGGCTGGACGAACGTACCCTGAAGGACTTGCACCAACTCGTACTCCGGGGCATTGCCGATGACGCGGGCCGCTACCGGACCCGCAATGTCATCATCTCCGGCGCGGGGCACACCCCGCCCGATGCCTTGCGCGTACAGGAACGCATGGACGCCTTCTTCCGCTGGTACGCGGATGCGACGGCGCACCTGCACCCCGTGGAACTGGCCGCGCGCGTCCATGCCGACTTCGTGGTGATCCACCCGTTCACGGACGGCAACGGGCGCACCGCCCGGCTGCTGATGAACCTTGAACTGATGCGGGCCGGGTTCCCCACAGTGATCATCCCGGTGGAACAGCGGGCCGCGTACTACGAGCACCTCGACGCCATCGGGGTGCGCGGCGACTACGCCCCCTTCCTGGCGCAGATCGGCGCGCTGGTGGCTGCCAGCTTCGAACCGTACTGGCGGCTGCTCGGCACCGCCGCCTGATCATCCGATACACACCAGCCACGAAAGGCCCCGGAGCACACGCTTCGGGGCCTTTTCGCATTTGGAGGACAACATGCTGGATACACGCGCCGTGATGCGCTCGCTGCCGCTGGTGGCGAGCGTACTCGGCAGGAAATACGGCGTCACCGTGACCATCGGGGGCACGGAGGCCTACACGGACGGCGCGGCCATTCATCTGCCCGCTCTGCCAGTGGACGCGCCCGATACATTCCTCGCACTGGCCCGTGGGTACGTGGACCATGAGGCCGCCCACCTGCGGGATACCGACTTTGCGGTGCTGAAGACCGCGAACCTTACCCCGCTTGAGCACCATGTCTGGAACATCATCGAGGACTGGAGGGTGGAGAACCGGCTAATAGCCTCGTTCCCCGGCTGCCGGGGAAATTTCGACTGGCTCATCGGCCACTTTTTCGGCGGCAAAACGATAGGGACACCGGACGATCCCGCAGTGCTGTTCCTGAATTGGCTGCTGCTTACGGTCAGAGCATGGGACGTCCCGGCCATTGGAAAACGGCGCGATACCATCGCGGCACATCTCGATAGACTCTGTCCGGGCCTGCTTACCCGCATGGCCAGCATTGTCGAAGCGGTACGCACCTCGTGTGCATCCACTGTTGAGGCCATTTCCCATGCGCGGGCCATCGTCGCGGAACTAGGCAAGGCCGCGCAAACGCCGCCACCCGCGTCAGGTAGGAATCCGGACGCCAATCAAACTGGGGGCGCTCCGGAGGGTGGGTCTGGCAGTGGCAACCAGTCCACGGCATCACCGTGGGAACGGATACGGAACCTGCTGCACGCCCAGGAGGACGAACTTCCGCAGGAATTCGGCGCATGCCTTGGTGAGGCCCTGAAACTTGAGACACCCGCAAGCGATGGACTGCCTGTGAACGTGGCCACCGTCACCCACAAGGTAAGCTGGGACCTGCACCCCGACGACATCGCAGCGGCCAAACGGGCATCAACGGCCCTGCGGACGCGGCTCCATGGCCTGTTGCAGGCTGCGACCATCAGCCGGACCCACGGGGCACGGAGCGGGAGACTCGACCCGCGCAGGCTCCACCGCATCGCCACGGATGACGCCCGTGTCTTCATGCGCAAGGGAACGCGCGTCGGCATCAACACCGCCGTGCATCTGCTTCTCGACTGCTCCGGGTCCATGACTACGAGCATCCGGCTGGCCAGCACGGCCTGTCATGCCGTGGCCTCGGCCCTTGAGACCATCGGCATCAACGTGGCCATCACCGCCTTTCCGGCCAGCCATGACCCGGTGTCTACAGAACAGAAAACGGTGGGCCGCCTGGTGCGGCACGGACAGCGGGTACATTCGAGGCTCCTGATGTCTGCCGTGGGGACCACCCCACTGGCCGAATCCCTGTGGTGGGTGATGCAGGAAATGTTGCCCCTGCGTGAGGCTCGCAAGCTCATCCTGCTGCTGACCGATGGCGACCCCGATACACCGACATGCGCCCTGGAAGCCATCCGGCACGCCGAACGGCTGGGGTTCGAGGTCTACGCCATCGGCATCGGTGCGGTGAACATCCTGCAGCACCTGCCGGGACGGCATCGGACGATCTACACAATGGCCGAACTTGCCCCGGCGATGTTCGGCCTGCTCCAAGGCGCGCTGGTTAGAAGGCGCGCGACATGATGCAAGCACGAAAAACACCGGCAACGAACAACGGGGAGGCACCACGCCTCCCCGTTCTCTTTCAACACCGAGTGAGACCGACACGTCGGGAATGACGTGCTCTCTTTCAAAAGTGGCAACTGGACACTCTGGCTCCTCACCTTGACCAGTACGCCATTGGCGTATATTTACATGCTATGGAATTCATCGAAACGCCAACCTTCACGCGTCTGCTGTTGCAACTGCTGCCTGACGATGAATACCGTGAACTGCAATATATGCTCGCGGATAACCCCGCCTGTGGTGACCTGATTCAGGGTGGGGGAGGAATTCGCAAAGTCCGTTTTTCCGCTCAAGGAAAAGGCAAAAGCGGCGGTGTGCGGGTGATCTACTACTGGCTGAGCTCACGAGGTCAGATATACATGTTGCTCATTTACCCAAAAAGCAAGAAAGACACGCTGACCGACAAAGAGATCAGTGTATTGCGCGAACTGGCCAAGGAGTTAGCCCATGGATAAGGCACTGTTTGAAGATCTGACCACAAGCCTCAGAGAGGCAGTCAGCATCGCCAAGGGGCGCGAATTTCCGTCCCGTTCCTTCAAGTTGACCGGGCCTGATGTGAAAGCCGTCCGGGAACAAACGGGGCTTTCCCAACAGGAATTCGCCGCACTCCTGCGTGTCAGTGTCAAGACGCTGCAGAACTGGGAGCAAAGCCGACGAACACCCACAGGCCCAGCCGCCGCACTGCTGCGAATTTTTGACCGTTCGCCCGACGCAGCAATACGCGCTCTGCAAGCCTGATCAGATATTGCGCTCGCATCCCACCAACCCCGCTCCGGCGGGGTTTTTCTCTTTCATCACCCCGACAAGGAGGTCGTATGCGTTGGATGTACCTGTGCCGGTTCTGGCCGTGGAAGAGGTGCCTTCTGCCACCTGCGGAATGCGTCCTCTTCGCGGACTGCCCGAAGGTCCGCACCCAGAGGAGAAGAATATGGGCATAAGCTGGGGCTCAATCATCGCCATAGCCATCGCGGTACTTAACGTCGTCAAGGAGAGCATCGATGACTGACCACGAATCCAGGGGCGGGGGAATGAACAGGGTCTGGGTGTTTCTTGGCGGCTGCCTGGCCGGTGTCGCTGGCGTGTTCGTGGCGGCCATCGTGTCGGACACCCCGGCAAGTCTGGAGGGTCGCAAGGAGCGCAAAGAGGAAGCGCAACTGGCGCTGCCGGAGGGTGAGGCAGAAGGAAGCTAGGACAACCGGCAGGGGGGCTGCGGCCCCCCTATGCCACAAGCATGCTTTGCGGGCGCTGCCGTGGAACCGCCAACAACCTTGTCTGGAACCTACCCTTCACGACGGAGTTGCAGCCACTGGTGCCCCTTGTCCGTCAGTCGATACCGCTGCAAGCGGCTATTGGGCTTGTCAGGAACGGTCATCTCGATGAACCCATCCGCCAGGGCCGGCTTGAGATAGCGCTTCCGGAAAGACTTGCGGTCTTGCAGACCAAGTGCATCCTGCAACTCCTCACGGGATTTTTCGCCATGTATGGCCTGCAATAGCTGTCCGACTTGGGGGGTGACTTGAGGGGCGACTTGGGGGGCATCTGGAGCAACGGACGCGATCACGGCATCGAAAATCATCGTGAGCATGAACTCGATAAAGGGGGCACTGTCCGTCTGCCTCGTACTTTCCTGCAACGCCTCATAGTACTCGGCCTGATGCGCGAAGATCAGGTTCTCCACCGGGAGATCGGCGAACAGCCCGTTCCAACGGGCCAGAATGAGGCTCTGCCACAACCGCCCCATGCGGCCATTCCCGTCGGCGAAGGGATGAATGAATTCGAATTCGTAGTGGAACACGGAACTTGCAACCAACGGGTGGTCATCGCTGGTCGCCAACCAGTGAAACAGATCGCCCATAAGCACTGGCAACCGGTCCGCCGGAGGTGCCAGGTGGATAACGTGGGAGCCTTCCAACACGCCGACGCCACCCCGGCGATAGCTGCCTGCCTCGTCGATCAGGCCGGACATCAGGATGCCGTGCGCTTCCAGCAGATCCTTTTCGACGACAGGGTTCCAGTCATCGAAGCGCTCGTACGCAGCAAGGGCATTACGCACCTCCTGAACCTCACGAGGAGGCGCGATGACCCGTTTCCCGTCGAGGATGGCGGTGATCTGCGCTTCGCTGAGTTGGTTGCCTTCTATGGCAAGCGACCCGTGCATGGTGCGGATACGGTTGATACGCCGCAACCGGAGTGACGCCGCCTGTTCGCGGAGAATGGTCAACCGCCCTACGGCTTCGCTGATCCTGCCGACAAAGGTTCACTACCCAAGGTGTATGCAGTGGGGCGCGTTGGCAAGACGAAACGAAGGGCCGTGCGCCCTTGAATGCATGGAAGTGGGAACCCAACGAGATATCATGAAGGCTCTCCGCTCTCGTCGGGCGACACAACCAACGACCGTCAGCATGATGGAGTAACTCCGCCTTCACACATGGCCAGCCGATACACGAACCTCAACGCGATGCTCGGCCCCGTCATCAACGAGAAGGATGCTGTTTCCTTCCTGGTCGGTACCATCCACGCGCAGGCGCACGCCGCTTCCTTCGTCCGAAGACCGCAGAACCTCCAGATGGTACACCGCACCGTGATATCGATAATGCAGGGTGAAACCGGCCCATCCTTCGGGCAGACAGGGCGAAACCCGCAACCTGCCGTTTTCCAGACTGATGCCCAGCAACGATTCCACGATCAGCCGGTACATCCACGCTGCGGAGCCCGTGTACCACGTCCATCCGCCGCGCCCCACGTGCTGGGGGGCCGCATAGACATCCGCAGCAACCACGTAGGGTTCCACCTTGTAGACGGCGGTGGCTTCGCCGGACAGGGCATGGTTCACCGGGTTGATGATGGTGAAAAGCTCCCACGCGCGGCGGCCGTCCCCCATGCGGGCAAAGGCCATGGCCGCCCAGATGGCGGCGTGCGTGTACTGCCCGCCGTTTTCGCGCACACCGGGGGCGTAGCCCTTGATGTAGCCGGGGTTTTGCGCGGATGTATCGAACGGCGGATCCAGAAGCTGGACCAGCCCCTGCGTGCGCCGGACAAGGTGCTCATCCACGGCACCCATGGCCATGCTCGCCCGCTCCTTGTCCGCCGCCCCGGAAAGGACAGCCCAACTCTGCGCGATGGAATCTATCCTGCCCTCGGCATTGCCCGCCGAACCGAGCGGCGTGCCATCGTCGAAATAGGCGCGGCGGTACCACGCCCCGTCCCAGCCGTGTCGTTCGATATTGGTGCGCAGGGTGTCTGCCTCGTTCAGGCAACGCCCGGCAAAGGAAACGTCGCCTCGCGCTGCGGCAACCTCTGCAAAGCGCGTCAGCACCTCGTGCAGAAAGAAACCGAGCCACACGCTTTCCCCCTTGCCTTGTTCGCCCACGCGGTCCATGCCGTCGTTCCAGTCGCCGGAACCCATGAGCGGCAGGCCGCGCTCCCCGAACGCAAGGCCGTGCATGATGGCCCGGACGCAGTGTTCGTACAGGCTGGCCGCCTCGTCGGAGTACCGCGGCAGGTCGTAATAGGAATCCTCGTCCGGCTTCACCGGGCGACCCTGCAGAAAATGGACGGACTCATCCAGAACGCCCGTGTCCCCGGTGGCCAGCACATAGCGGCATGTCGCAAGCGGCAGCCAGAGGTAGTCGTCCGAACAGTGGGTGCGCACGCCACGGTCCATGGGCGGGTGCCACCAATGCTGGACATCACCCTCCACGAACTGGTGCGCGGCACACAGCAGCAGGTGGTCGCGCACAAGCTGCGGCTGCGAATGCACAAGTGCCATGACGTCCTGCAACTGGTCGCGAAAGCCGAAAGCCCCGCCGGATTGGTACGTGGCGGCTCGCGCCCACAGGCGGCAGCCCAGCGTCTGATACAGCAGCCAGCCGTTGGCCAGCACATTCAGGGACTGATCCGGTGTCTCCACGTGTATGGCGCCAAGCGTGCGCGCCCAATATTCCCACACGGTGTCCAGCGCGGCCCGCGCGGCTGAAGGACCGCGATATCGGGCCACCAGTTGCCGGGCCTCGTCGGGGGTGCGCCCCACGCCGAGCCGGAACACGATCTCCCGTTCCTGCCCGGCGGCCAGTTCAAACCCCACCTGCATGGCGGCGCACGGATCAAGCCCCACGCCCACCCTGCCGGAAAGCCGTTTGCGCAGCATGGCGGCAGGGGCCTCGTGCGTACCGTTGCGGCCCAGGAATTCCACCCGGTCGCCGGTAACGGTGCGCGAGGCGTCATCCACGTCGAAGAACGCCGTCCGGTCGGCGAACTCGGTGTTGTAGGGGTTGCGCGCAAGCAGTGCGCCGCTGTCCGGGGCGATTTCCGTCGCCACGTGCATGGCCGCCTTGGGCGGCAGATCGCCTAGCACCCATTCCGCATACCCGGTGGTGGACAGGCGTCGGGTGCGGCCGGACATGTTGCGCACCTTGAGGACCGTGAACCTGACCGCCGCATCCATCGCCACATAGACCCACATCTCGGTGCGGATGCCGCGCTCGACATGCTCGAACACGCTGTAGCCGAACCCGTGCCGGGTGACATACGGCGTCGCCCCGCGACGGGGCAATGGCGTGGGAGACCAGAAGTGGCCGCGCTCCTCGTCACGCAGGTAGAACGCCTCTCCCCGGGAATCACTCACTGGGTCGTTCCCCCACGGGGTAAGCCGGAATTCATGGGCGTTTTCGCTCCACGTGCAGGCAAGGCCGCTTTCCGAAATCACGGTTCCGAAGTTCGGGTTGGCCAGCACGTTCACCCACGGCGTGGGCGTCAGCTGTCCGGGGGCGGTGGTGATGACGTATTCCCGGCCGTCGGGGGTAAAGCCGCCAAGGCCGTTGTAGAAGATCAGGTCGTCACGCGGTAGCGGTGCTTCCGCCACCGGTTCCGGACGATGAGTGCGCGTGACGACGAGCGCGGGCACCGCCATGGTCACACCTTCGCGTCCATCCACCTGCTCTTCCAGTGTTCCCATGCCGTCCGAGATGATGACGCGCGCCACCGACTGGATAAGGATACGGTCCTCCTCCGCAATCCTGTCGGCCGACCGGACGAAGATGCCGCCTGGACGATCGGTGACGCCCGGCTCGATACCGGCGGCGATAAGCCCCATGATCTGGTCGTTCAGCACCTGCCTGTACCCGGCGTGATCCTCGTTCCAGATCACTAGGTCGACCGCCAGCCCCTTCAGGCGCCAGTAGGCGTGGGCCTGCACCATCTGGCGCACCAGTTCGATGTTGGCCGGGTCCTCGATCTTCAGCAGCACGATGGGCAGGTCGCCGGAAATGGCATAGCCCCAGAGGCCCGACTGCCCCCTTCTGTTACGGGCCAGAATGTCCTCGTCGGCCCGCAGCGCGGGGTTGGCATGCAGTATTGAACCGGCAAGACGCCCGTAGAGTTGCGCATCGGCTTCGGAGGCCCCCAACTGGCGCAACAGTACCTGCCCGTGCGTCCACGTGAGATCGAAAACGCGGTCCGCAAGGTGCCTGTCGTGGTACTTGTCCACAAGGACCATGGCCGCATCGCGGGTTTCCCCGATACCGGTCACCATGTCCACGGTTGCCGCCTGCCCCGGCTCCAGCGTGATCCGGCAGCGAATGGCCACCACGGGATCGAGCACCGATCCCTCGCTGTCCGACAGGACGCCCGGCGCGTCCTTGCCGCTGACGGCCTGCGGTGCGGCAAGGGTGTTCCCCCGACCGATGAACCGCATGCGGTCGGTCTCGTAGGAAAGCGCCTCCGCATCCACCCCACGCACGGCCATTACGTGCAGCAGCCACGGAACATGCTCGCCCTCGGCCCGTGGGCGTCGGGTACACAGAATGCCCTGCTGCCGCCGGAGAATCTCCGTCTGCACGAAAAGATTGCTGAACGCCGGGTGCAGCGCGTCGGCGGCGGGCGGGGCCAACACCACTTCCGCGTAGCTGGTCAACTCCAGCTTTCGACGCACCCGCGAACGGTTGGTGATGCGCACGCGGCGCAGTTCGATGTCGTCTTCGGGCGAGACGGCTATTTCGGTGTGGATGTCGTAGCCAAGGTCGCTGCGATGGAATTCCGCCCGCCCTTCGGAAAATACAGCCTCGTAACGCTCCGCCCTCCGGAGGGTCGGCTGGTGGGCCACGGACCAGAACTCGCCGCTGGCCACGTCGCGCAGGTAGCAGAAGGTGCCCCTGTTGTCGCGGGTGCCGTCCTCGCGCCACCGGGTGACGGCAAGGTCGTTCCAGCGGCTGTAGCCGCCGCCCGCGTTGGTTACCATGACGTGATACCTGCCGTTGGACAGCAACTGCACTTCAGGCTGCGGGGTATCGGGGCTGGAGAAAACGCGAAGCGGCATTTCCTGTACGCCGGAAGCCGTGTGCAACTCCGACAGTTCCGTCGTGTGCGCGTAGCTTGCCGTGGCGGCGGGAATGCGTTCCTGAAGCAGCAGCAACGTTGCCTGGAATATGGAATCGGATTCAAAGCGTTTCTGCATCGGGCGGTCCAGCAGCACGTGCGACAAGGCCAGAAAACTCATGCCCTGATGGTGGGCCATGAAGGAGCGGACCACGGAATGTGTCTGCCCGCGAAGCAGGCGCGAGGGGGTGTAGTCGATGGCCTCGTAAAAACCATAGCGCGCTTCAAACCCTTCCGCCGAAAGGCGTTCCAGATTCCGGCACGCATCGCCGGGGGCCACCATCAAGGCCAGCGCCGTGGCGTACGGCGCGACGACCAGATCTTCGGCAAGCCCGCGCTTCAGGCCCAGCCCCGGCACGCCGAAGGCCCGGTACTGGTAGTTGCGGTGCACGTCTATGGCGTTGTAGCCGCATTCCGAAATACCCCACGGCACGGCGCGCATCCTTCCGTATTCCACCTGCCGCGCCACGGCGACCGCGCAGGTCTGGTCGAGCAGCGTGTTCGCATAGCTCGGCATGACCAGCATCGGCATCAGGTATTCGAACATCGAGCCGCTCCATGACAGGAGAATCGGCTCCCCACCGGCGAGGGTCAGCAGGCGTCCGAGGGCAAACCAGTTTTCCTGCGGCAACTGCCCCTGCGCGATGGCCACGAAGCTGGCGAGCCGCGCCTCCGATGCCAGCAGGTCGTAGCAACTGGTATCGCGCCGCCCCTCATCCACATTGTAGCCGATGGCCAGCAGGTGCAGCGGTTCGTCATACAACAGCCCGTACTCCATCCGGGCCAGGGCGCCGCACTCTGCGGCCAGTTCGTCGATGGCCGCGATGCGCGCACGGGCGTGCCCGCTGGCTGTCGCCACAAAGCGCTGAAGCTCGTCAATCCTTGCACCTTGCTCCAAGTCGGCATGCCGGGTGAACAGGGGCTGAAGCGCGGCCTCCAGCCCTGCCAGTTCCCGCAGCGTCGGCACCTCGTCGAGACACGAAAAATCACCGAACGCATACAACGAGGGCACCAGTTCCGCCCATGGTGCGAGCAGGGCCAATTCATCCAGCGCGTCCCGACACTGGCCGTGAAAGGCACGAATCCACCATGCCAGCGGATTTTCCGCCCCCCCGGCGGCAGGCTCCATGTCAACATCAACGGCCATGGACGACGACGCCAACCGATCCAAGCTGCGCCTGAGGGCAGCGAGGGTAGTCGGGCGGGCGCGGACCGCGGCTTCCATGTCCCGGCGAAGCTGCGTGAGCAGGACCGGCACGCCCCCCCTTGGAGCGGCTGCGGTGGCGGCATTCGGGGCGACTCCCGTGGCGAGTTCCAGCGCGATGCCCATGGCATCTGCAAGCCCGTCAAGCACACGTGCGTCCAATATCCTTTGGTCGGCGAGGCCAAGCAGCCCTGCCCGCAGCGTCAGCAGATGCCCGGCAAGGTTGCCGCTGTCGACCGAAGAAATGTAGCGAGGCGGCAACGGGTTCAGGGTCTGCGTGTCATACCAGTTGAAGAAATGCCCATGGTGGCGCTCCAACCGGTTCATGGCGTGCAGCGTGTCTGCCGTGCGCTGCACGAACCGCCCGCCGGAAATGATGCCGAAATCATGGGCGGCAAGGTTGGCCAGCAGCGCAAGGCCCATGTTGGTGGGCGAGGTGCGGTGCGCCACCGCTTCCACGGGGTGTTCCTGATAGTTGTCCGGCGGCAGCCAGTTGTCCGCAGGGCCCACGAAGGTCTCGAAAAAGGCCCATGTCTTGCGCCCGACCTTGCGGAGAAAGATGGTCTGCGCCGCCGTCAGGCGTTCCTGCAGACGGACAAGCGGACGATCAAGCCACCACACGATGGCCGGTGCGGCAAGCCACAGGCACAGGACCGGCGCGGCAACAGCCAACCTCGGAAAACCGGCGGAACCTGCCACCATAAGGGCGGCACTGACGGCAGCCGCAGCGGCAGGTGCAAACCACATGGTCCGGTACGATCCGACGAGCCCCGTGCGGCCGCCCTGCTCCGGGTCACCTGACGGATTCCATTGCAGCAGGTGCCTGCGCGAGACCAGCATTCGCCATTCCGTTCGCAGCACGGCATCCAGACTGAAGAACGCCTCGTACGGCAGGCATGCCAAAGTGAACAGTGCCTGCGAAAAATACCGGGGGACTGAACGGACAACGGCTGCAAGGTGCTGTCTCGACGTGACGTCGTCGGGTTTGCGAACCGCATTCGCGACAAGGGACAGCAGGGAAGGCAACAGGATGATACCCGTCGCGGCCAGCGTCCAGAGCCATGCCGAAGGCAGCATGGTCCAGCCCGACACCAGCAGAAGCGTCAACGCCGCTGCCATGAGACTGCGCCGCAGGTTGTCGAGGATCTTCCAGCGCGACAACGCCGAAAGCGGGTTCCTGCGCATGCGCGCATCCGGGCCGGGGATGCCCGGAAACAGCCAGCGGGCAATCTGCCAGTCCCCCCGAATCCAGCGGTGCCTGCGGTTCACGTCCGCACCGTAGCGCGAGGGGTAGTCCTCGTACACCTGCACGTCGCTCATCAGTCCCGCGCGGGCGTAGCACCCCTCCAACAGGTCGTGGCTGAGTATCCGGTTGTCGGGAAAGCGCCCTCCCAAGGCTTGCTCGAAGGCGTCGACATCATAGATGCCCTTGCCGATGAACGAGCCTTCGCCGAACAGATCCTGATACACGTCGGAAACGGCACGGGTATACGGATCGATGCCGATCTCGCTTGCGCACATGCGCCCGTACCGCGACCGGTTGGCACCCGACAGGCTGGCAGTGACGCGTGGCTGCAGGATGCCGTACCCGGCAGTGACGCGCTGGCGATGCCCGTCGTAGCGGGGCCGGTTGAGCGGGTGCGCCATGGCCCCGATGAACCGCCAGGCAGCATCGCGGGGCAGTTGCGTGTCGGTATCCAGCGTGATGACGTACTGCACGCCGGACAGGGGCGCCGTTTCACCGACTACGAGCGCGAACCCGCCCGTATCCCCTTTCCGCAGAAAGGCGTTCAGGTCGGCCAGCTTGCCGCGCTTGCGCTCATGCCCCATCCAAACCCTGTCCTGGGGGTTCCACCGCCGGGGACGGTGGAACAGGAAGAACACATCGCCATCGGCGCCGGGGTATCGCGCATTCAATGCCTCTATGTGTTGGCGGGCAAGCAGCACCAGAGGTTCGTCCTCCGGCGTCGCCTCTTCGGGGGCATCGCGCACGTCGGTAAGCAGGGCGAAGTGCAGGTGGGCGTGGTTGTTGGCCAGAAAGCGGACTTCAAGCGCCTTGGCAAGGGCGTCGATGCCGTCCGCGCTGGTCAGCATGGTCGGCACGACGACCAGCGTCCGCGCGCTTGACGGTATCCCCTTTGAAAAGTCCATGCGCGGCAACGGTCGCGGCGTGGCCAACAGTGTGCCCAGCCAGTTCGCCAGAGCCACCGCCAGATGGCTGGCGCACAGGACCGCGAGCACGGCGAACAGCCCCAGCCCCCAGCCGTCCAGCCCGTCCGCGCGCGCCCTGCCCACCAGGCACACCGCGAAGAACGCCGTCATGGCCACGGTGCCGCCAGCGTAAGCCAGCAAGGGAACCTTGCGCCCTGCCCTGCGCAGCAGCGCCGCGGCCGACAAACGCATGCCCACCGCCCGCTCGAACCGGGCCATCCCCGCATCGACCAGATGGAACCCCACATGCGCGGCGCGGTCGTCGCAGCCGGTCCGGGCCGCCGCTTCGCCTGCCAGTTCCACCGCCTTCCGGGCCACCTCGCCTTCCGAAAGCCGGCTGCGCCTGGCCGCCTTTTCCACAACATGGCGGTACCGGTCACGGGTTGCGAAATCCATGCTGTCGTAAACACCGGCGGGGTCTTCACCCAGTATCCGCTCGACAATGCTCATCGCCTCGATGAATCCGCGCCAATTCTGTGCACCAAGGGTCCGCAGGCTGCCGATGCTGTTGCTCATCGTTACCTGATCAGCCGCCTGCTGCTGGTTTTCGTAGCGCACCAGTTGCTCGATGGTCAGACCCGATTCCGACAGCTGTTGCTCGATCCACGTAAGCGGCAGGGCCAACGCATGCCCCTGCCCCTGCAACCGACGGGTCAGCTCGGCCACGAAGGAACCCGTCATGGGCGGTGCGGAACGAGCCATATCGGCAATGGTCAGAATCAGGCTGCGCGGCTCCCTGGCGGCAGTCCTTGTCAGCAGGTCGGCCCAATGGTCGGCATGCGCCCGTTCCGACCTGTGCATGGCAATGCGCGCGGCGACGCGCCTCAGGTTCTCGATCAACGCCAGGCGCAGCATGATGGGAATCGCCCACAGTTCCCCCAACTTCAGTGGGGTAACCGTCTGGTAGGCGGTTACGAAGCGATGGATGATTTCCGGGTCGACCCTTCCGTCGCCATGCGAAATCGTCTCCAGCACCATGTCGTACACCCGGGGAAGCCCGGCCGAAGGACCGGTGGCAAGATACGGCAATTCCCGGCTGTACCCCTTGGGCAGGTGACGGTTGGCCGTGCGTATCTGCTCCTCGATCACGTAGAAGTTGTCGAGCAGCCATTCCCCGGCGGGCGAAATCCGTTGTTCCGCCCTGATGTCTTCCGTCAGCAGGCCATGCACATTGAGCAACAGGCGTTCGTTCTCGGCCAGCCTGTCCAGCAGGCGCTCACGCGACCGGCCCGGTCGCAGGCCGTGCATCTCCGCCAGGATCTTGCCCCGCTCCTCCATCTGGTCGGCACTGAGCAGTTCCGAGCGGAGCGGCAGTTCGCTCTCGTCCGGCTGCAACGCCTGCTTCCGCCCACGCCAACGCATCCATGCACGCGCAAGGACACCGCGTGCGGTATTGGTTTCCTCCTCCATTCCTGAGTCTCCTTTCGCAAAGGCGGAATCACAGCGGGTCCAAGGCAAAAACGCGAACCTGCGCATGGCGCCAGTGACGCAGGGGGCCGCGCAGCACCGTTCCCTCTTCCTGGCGGGAGAGGGAACGGGGCAGTGTGGCAAACAAACGTCACGCGGCGGGAACCGCGTCGGGCCGTGCCCCTCCAGAGGCAAGGAGCACGGCCAACGGACAGATGCGGGCGGGCAGTTACGCCCCGTTACTGTTGCCCCTTGACGTGCATGTCGTTGCGGACGGACTTCACGCCCTGGATCTTGCGCGCCACCTGGACGGCGGTGTTGATCTCGGCCCGGGATCCGACAAAGCCGCTCAATTGCACCACACCCTTGAAGGTTTCGACGTTGATCTCGGCAGACGTCAGGGACGGCTCCTGAAGAATGGCCGTCTGCACCTTGGCGGTGATGGCGGTATCGTCAATGTATTCGCCTGTTCCTTCGGAGGTCGATGTCGATGCGCAACCGAGGGCAAGGGCCATGACGATTGTGAGAAACAGCGTCATGATTTTGGGAAACTTCATAGAAATACTCCTGTGTAAACGATGATGCAGGGTTGCTGCGGCAGCCGCCGCATTCCTCCAAACCGTGTCGCTCCTGTCGTCGTGCAGGGAAGCAGGCGTCGGCGCATGTCCCCGCATCATCGACAACGTCAGGGTCTGGTTCGGTGTACGTCGATCATGCACGCTTGAGCAGACGCAGGCAGAGAATCAGGATGACCGCGCCAACGGTAGCCATGAGGATCGCCCCCAACAGCCCGCCCCCGCCAATGCCCAGGGCGCCGAACACGACACCACCGATCACCGCGCCGACAATGCCGACAATGAGGTCACCCACGAGGCCGAACCCGCCCCCTTTCATCAGGGTGCCTGCCAGCCAACCCGCCACCACGCCGATGATAAGAAACCAAAGCAAGTTTTCCATATTGCGCTCCTGCAACTGTGTCGAACTTTGAGTTGTCCGTCTAAGAATTGGGACACCCGGACGAACATCCCCGCGCCACCATGCGCTCCGCATGCACGCCGGGATTACAACCGCCTGCGCTGGATGATCCTGACAACGACCACAACTACCCCCACGGCCAGAAGGAAATTGATGAATCCGGTCATGGGAGATGAGGCCCCCAGCCCCATCAGCCACACGGCAACGAGCACGACTGCAACAAGTTCAAGCATGTCAGCGACACCCGGCTCCCGTTGGCGTTCAGGGCAATTCCCAGCACATCCAATGTAGCCCCTTTACGGATATCTTCCGTTCGATGGCGCACATAGGGTTTTTCATCTTGCGCTGACCGGCGCGTGGTGCGGATGATACGGCACGAAGGGCTGACGGACAGGCGCAATGTGCGCTACCGTACAGATAGGCTGCGCCAGTTGACGCATTCTTTCCGACGAGACTGCCATTCCATCAAGGAGGCTGGCATGCAGGAGACACCCTCACCCCGCCAGAATCACCTTCTGGCTGCGCTGCCCCACAACGTTCAGGAACGTCTGTTCCCCCATCTGGAACTGGTGCCGATGCCGCTCGGCAAAGTGCTGTATGAATCCGGCGACGCCATGCGCCACGTCTACTTTCCGACCGACGCCATCGTGTCCCTGCTGTACGTGATGGAAAGCGGGGCGTCGGCGGAAATCTCCGTGGTCGGCAACGAGGGGCTCATCGGGGTAGCCGTTTTCATGGGGGGGGAGAGCACACCCAGCAGGGCCATTGTGCAAAGCGCAGGACACGCCTACCAGCTGCAGGGGCAAATCCTGAAGGATGAATTCAACCGCCATGGCGAGCTGCTGCAATTGATGCTGCGCTACACCCAATCGCTGATCACGCAGATGTCCCAGACTGCCGTCTGCAACCGCCACCACTCGATAGACCAGCAACTGTGCAGATGGCTTCTTCTTTCTCTTGACCGCCTTCCAAGCAACCAGCTGACCATGACGCAAGAACTCATCGCAAACATGCTTGGCGTCCGCCGCGAAGGTGTTACCGAGGCTGCAGGAAAACTGCAAAAACTTGGCGTCATAGAATATAGTCGCGGACGAATAACAGTCCTTGACAGACCCAAGCTTGAAGAATTGAGTTGTGAGTGCTATGCTGTCGTGAAGAAGGAAACCGACCGCCTTCTTCCGTACATTACGGCTCCGCGCAGGGGCTGACAGACAAACAGGTGGCAGACGACGTCCCTTGCGGCATCGGTAGCCGTCATCCACCGTGCCGTGGCGCACAGACAACCGCCCGATGACCATCCATGTTGGGGCATCGAGATTGCTGGCACCTTTCTCGTGCCGTTCCTTGGCTGCCTTGTGCCAAAGGATACGCGCATGTCCGCCGCCCTTCCCCACCCAGGCGTCAACTGCCTGATCGAGAGCCTGACGCCCAGCGAACGCAACAAGATCATTAAAGATTGCGACACCGTGGATATGGTTCTGGGCACGGTTCTTCATGAGCCGTTCCAGCGCTACCAGTGCGTGTACTTCCCCCTTGCCGGATTCATCTCGCTGATCGCGACACAGGGCGAACACCAGCGCATGGCTGTCGGCCTGGTCGGCAACGAAGGCATGCTGGGCGCGACATTGATCCTTGGAAGTCACCCTTCATCCATGAAATCCATTGTTTCCGGTGCGGGTAGCGCCTTGAAGATGAGCACGATGCACTTTCTCCGTGCCATGCACGCCAAATCTCGCCTGCTTCATGTTCTCCAGATGCACCTGGCAACGACAATAGATGATCTGTCGAAAACTGCGTTGTGCACGCGGTTTCACCCCATCGAACAGCGGCTGGCCTATTGGCTGCTGCTGGCGCAGGACCGTGCGCACGCCGACAATTTCTACCTCACGCACGAATCGCTTGCCGACATGCTGGGGGTACGCAGAAGCGGGATCACTGTTGCTGCAGGGGAATTGCAGGCCAAGGCGCTCATCCACTACACACGCGGCCACATCCACGTCCTGAACCGCACCGGGCTGGAGGCGGCATCCTGCGAATGCTACAGAGACAAGCTGGTGCCTGTGCGATGACGCTCGCCTAGGGACAACCGGCTGTCATCAAAAGCGATATCCCGTCAGGCCAGTCCCGCAGCGTGTCGCGCGCATCCTCGCCTGAACAGCATCAGAGAACGGGCGGGCGCAAGCTCCCTGCCGAAAGACGAAAAAGCACCAGCACCACTAAAAAGATCACCGCGCATCATGTTCATGCCACGCGGCGACCTTCGACCAAACCCCTGCCATCAGAACGTAAGGCCCTTCGACTTGACGCTCTTGACCCCGCGCACGTTCTGCGCGAGTTCGACGGCGAGGGCACGTTCCGCGCCGCTGCTCAGCTTGCCGCTGAGCGTGACGACGCCCTTGCTGGTGTTCACCGTGATGTTGGAACCGGCAACATTGCTGGAGTACAGGAAGGTGGACTTCACCTTCGTCGTGATCCAACTGTCGGCGATCTCGGTTCCAGCCTCAGGCGCGGTGTCCTTGGCAACTTCAACACCTGTCGGCCTGACGTTGCCGATCACCAACTGGTTATCCACGGACACGACACCCGGCGTGTTTACGGCCAGGCGACCGGCGAGATTCTTGGCGGCCATGTTGTCGGCATTGCCACGCAGCGTTACCTTGCCCCGCTCTGTAACCACGCTGGTTGCCAAACCATCCGCGTGCCTGCTCCACAGCAGCTTCGACTTGATCGAGGTCGTGATGTTGGCATCGTCGATCACGTCACCGTAGCCGCGTGTCGAATTCGACTCGGGCGGAAAATAGCCGAACTGGACAATTATCCGGTTGTCCACCTCTCGAATGCCGGTAACGCCCATGGCTATTTCCCGTGCCAACTCCTTGGTGACGTCTTCTGCAACGTACCCGGTCAGCGTGACTTTGCCGTCCTGCACCGCCACGTTTATGGTGCTGGCGCGCAGGTACGGGCTGAGGGCATACGTTGTCCAGATCTGGCCTCTTGCCGGGCGTCGGTGACATTCTGGGATACAGCCTCGGTCGCCATCGCGCCGACAGGCGCAACCATGGTCAGCGCGATGGCCGCCACGAGGAGATAATTGCGGCATTGCTTGTACATGTAGGTCTCCGTCATTTGCATTTTGAATGCTCCCGGATGGTGCATGGCCATTTCCATGCCAAGGGAGCACGCCGACGATGCCTGCCGCGCCCCCTGGCAAAACGACAGGCATCGAATACTTAGATCCAACTGGTTCTGGCGAAGAAGCTTTTGACCTGCTCCACCGCCTCGCCACGCGTGACGGAGTATCTTTCCTGTATCAAGCCCACCAGTGTCAGGGCATGCCCTTCGGACTGGACCAGTTCATCTTCGGTCAGCTTGCCCCAGGCGATCTTGGCTGCGCCAAGCCGCCGCTGCCACCTCCTCGCAAACTTGTCCTTGCTGGCCTTGAACGTGTCGCCCGCCCGCGCAGTTTTAACAACGAGAACTTCCCCTCTGGCAGCACCCAGCAAATCTCTCAACGCGCTGTCCATGTCGATCTGTCTTGACGCCTCAGGGAATTTGCCTGCGGGGGTGACCTGAGGACACTCCCCCACGGGCAACGGCAAGGGTCTTGGCGGCGCCCTGTTTCCGGCTGCTTGCTCCCTGAATGACTTGACCCTTTTCTGAATGTTTACGGACAATTCTTGTTTTGTAGGTGTACGCATGATGTCCTCCTGATGAATTCTTTTCTCGCGACATCGCGAGGGGCTGGACCATCATATTTGCAAGACTCGTCCACTTCGTCTGTGCGCTGGCACACGCATTTGAAGATTAATACAACTTCTTCACTGTCTTCCTTCTTTAGAATAAATTGTTTAATATTTTACAGCATTTAAAATTAAAAAACAAAAGGAATCACAATTTCGACCAATAACAACGATACATTCGCCGAACTCATTCCCAATTCCCATCTACAAGAATACAACATCGCCATGACACATGTATACAGACAACCGTTCGTGGACATACTTGGCATGGTGGCGGAAGCCGACGACAGATGCTGCCATCATAAAGATGGCATTCCCCACGACATACCGCGGGGACGAACCCACTGCCTTGCCCGCATGCGGGGCGTGTAGAGAGAGGGGGGAGTGGCGAGCCCCCCCCTTTCCGCAATGACGAAAATTCGAGAGCTTGCAGTGAACGCCACAAGCCTCTGGCTATTTTGGTGGGCTACCTTGCTCCAAAGAGCCACTCCGACGACGATAGACGTCCGCGCACGCAAAAAGCAGAGGGCGCGGAACAAGCTCCGCGCCCTCTGCTTTCACCTGGACTGCCACCAGAATATTTCTATTCACATCCCCAAGGTTGGAAATAGGGTTGGAAAAATTTTCCCAACCCTATTCTGGAAAGCCCTTTTTATCATCCAACCACTTGATTTCATTTTGGTGCGCCCGGGAGGATTCGAACCCCCGGCCAAGAGCTTAGAAGGCTCCTGCTCTATCCACCTGAGCTACGGGCGCGTGACGAGAGGGGATTTTTCTAGCCGAGCCGCTGCCGCCGGTCAAGGGCAACCGTGGGGCAACCGTTGGGCAACTCGGTGCCTGCGTGTGTGGTGGTGTGTATGGTGGGGGGGGCAGGCCGGGCCCCAATCAGGACTACGCCGGAATACGAACAGCAAGACCGCCACGACCAGTATCCGTCTCTTGCTCCGGCACCTCCGTCGCACTCCCAGCGCACACCCGCCCTCCCACCAGCGCGTCATCAGCGTACCACTGGCGCATCGGATCGCCGTTTGCCACCTGAACCGCCCAACACAATGCACCTGCGCGCCTCTGGCGCGCTCCCCCGCGCAAGCCTCGTCGGCGTCCGTTCCAGCACCCGCGCCCGCCCCTTCCCGTTCGAATTGCACCACCTGCCCGCTTCGTGCGTCACCCTTCACCCTCGCACCGTCACCACCTTCCGCATGCAATCCCTTCCCCCGCTTGACGCGCCCGGCCCGGCGTCCTACCGAAGGAGATGCACCCCTTCCGCATGTCCGGATGCCGGGTGCGCTTCCGCTCCTTCTACAGGCACGCTCACCATGACACACGCTTCCGCCGCATCTCCCTTCGCCACCTACGACGACGTGCAGGCCCATCTGGACAGGTTGGGCATGTTCCACATGGACCTTGGCCTTGGCCGAATGGAGCGCGTGCTGGATGCGCTGTCCCTTGCCGCGCCGCCCTTCGCCGTGGCCCAGGTGGTGGGCACCAACGGCAAAGGATCCACGTCCACCTTTCTGGCCGCCATCGGCACGGCGCACGGGCTGCGCACAGGGCTGTACACCTCGCCGCACTTCGTCACCCCGCGCGAACGCATCCGCATCGACGGGGCCATGCTGGCCGCCAGCCAGTGGCCAGTCCTGGCCAACCGGATCATGGCGGCCGGCGGTGATGCCCTGACCTATTTCGAGTTTCTCACCGTGCTCGGCCTGCTGGCCTTCCGCGAGGCGGGCGTACAGCTTGCCGTTCTGGAGGCGGGCCTTGGCGGCGCGCACGACGCCACCACCGCCGTGGCCGCCGACGTGGTCTGCGTGACGCCCATCGGGCTAGATCACCAAAACGTGCTGGGTGCCACCATCGCCGCCATCGCCGCCGACAAGGCCGGGGCGCTACGGCCCGGCGTGCCCGCCGTCACCGCGCCCCAGCCATCGGACGCCATGAACGAACTGCGCACGGCGGCGGACGCCTGCGGTGCCACCCTGCACGAGGCCGACGACGTGGCTAGGCTGCCCGCCAAGGCCGAACTGGGCCTGGCCGGACCACACCAGCGCATCAACGCCTTGCTGGCCCTGGCCGCATGGACCACCCTGGCCAAGGCCAACGAGTGGGAATCGCACGAGGACGCCGTGCGCCAAGGTTTGTCGGAGGCGTGGATTCCCGGCCGCCTGCAATGGGTGGAACGCCCAGCCGCCGAACCGTACGGGGCAGACGGAGCGGACGGAGCGGACGCGCCCAAAGCGCCCGAAGTTCCCGAAATGTCTGACATGCCCCCCCTGCCCGCGCGCCTGGTCATCGACGGCGCCCACAACGCGCACGGGCTGGCGGCCCTGCGCGCGGCCCTGGCCGACCAGTGCGCGCGCCCCGCCGTGGTGATCTTCTCGTGCCTGGCCGACAAGGACCTTGTGGCCGTGGCCGAAGAGGTGCGCCGCCTGGCCGGTGACGCGCCCGTGCTGGTGCCCACCATCCGGGACAACGCCCGCGCCGCGCGTGGTGAAGACCTGGCCGCCCTGCTGGGCCCCGCCGCCCGCGCCGTGCCGGACATGGCCGCCGCGCTGGCCGAGGCCACCGCCCTTGCCCCGCAAGGTCCGGTGCTGTTGTGCGGCTCCTTGTATTTGCTCGGCGAATTCTTTACACTTCGGCCCGATTGTCTGGAATCGCGGGGTGCTGGCGGCACCTGCGAGGTGCCCGTGAATTCTCCGGAAGCCAGTCCGCATGGCTCCCCCGCCGCGTCACCGGACGCAAATCCGGGTGTACATCCGGACACACATCCTGACGACGCCCCGGAAACACCGCACGGCCCGCCGCATTCAGGAAACTGACAGGCCGCGCCCCGCATTCGCCGCACGCCAGCAAGGAGCCCCACGTGTCGAACCTGTTCCGGTCCCTGCCCTCCATGGACGTCCTGCTCACCGCCCTGGCACATCCGGAACAGGCCGGACCGACAACGTCCGCCGCATCCGACCTGGCCGCACAGTTCGCACAGTTCGCACAGTCCGACGTGGCCCACCTGGCCGCACTGCCGCGCCCGCTGCTGCGCGACCTGGTCAACGCCTTCCTCGACCAGTGCCGCGAGGCCATCCGGGCCGGAACAATCACCGACGCCGCCGCCCTCTCCACGCAGGCGCTGCTGCCCGCGCTCATGACACACGTGCTGCGTGCGGCGCGCCCGCACTTCCGCCGCGTGCTCAACGCCACGGGCGTGGTCATCCACACCAACCTCGGCCGTTCCCTGCTGGCGGAAGAAGCCACCGCCGCCGTGGCCGAGGCCTGCGCCAACTACTCCAACCTCGAATTCGACCTGGCCACCGGCGAACGCGGCAGCCGCTATTCCCACGTGGAAGAACTGCTGTGCAAGGTCACCGGGGCAGAGGCTGGCCTTGTGGTCAACAACAACGCCGCCGCCGTGCTGCTGGTGCTGGACACCCTGTGCAAGGGCGGCGAGGTGGTGGTTTCGCGCGGGCAACTGGTGGAAATCGGCGGCAGCTTCCGCATCCCGGAAGTCATGGAAAAAAGCGGCGCGGTGCTGCGCGAGGTGGGCGCCACCAACCGCACCCACCTGCGCGACTACGAAAACGCCATCAACGAGCACACCGTGGCCTTGCTGAAGGTGCACACCTCCAACTACCGCATCACCGGCTTCCACAAGGAAGTGCCCCTGGCGGAACTGGTGGCCCTGGGCCGGGCGCGCAACCTGCCGGTCATCGAGGACCTTGGCAGCGGCAGCTTTCTGGATTTCACCCCGTGGGGCCTGCATGGCGAACCCACCGTGCGCGAGGTGGTGGCCGACGGGGCCGACGTGGTCAGCTTTTCGGGCGACAAGGTGCTGGGCGGCCCGCAGGCCGGGCTTATCGTGGGGCGGCGAGAGATCATCGCGCGCATCAAGCGCAACCCGCTTAACCGCGCGCTGCGCATCGACAAGATGACCCTGGCCGCGCTGGAAGCCACCCTGCGCCTGTACCTGGACCCGGAACTGGCCCGCCACAAGGTGCCCACCCTGCGCATGATGACCGCCCCGGCGGACGAACTGGCCCGGCGGGCGCGCAAACTGGCCACCCGGCTGCGCGCCGCGCTGGGCGATGCGGCCGCCATCGGCCTTGCCCCCGGCGTGTCGCGGGTGGGGGGCGGCTCCTTTCCGGAGCGCGACCTGCCCACCACGCTGGTCAGCGTGGCCCCGGCGGGCTGTTCCGCCACCGCGCTGAAGGAACGGCTGCTTGATGTCGCACCGCCCGCCCTCCCGTTGGTCGGCAGGCTGGAAGACGACACCTTCCGGCTGGACCCGCGCACCCTGGACGATGCGGAATTCCCCCTGGTGGCCGCCGCGCTGGCGCTGGCGCTGGGCCTGCCCGGCTCACCCAATGCGGCCCGGTCTGGAAAACGGACGCCACGCGCAAAGCGCGGCTAGCGCATTCCCGCACGACCCAGCCCATATTCCCGCCCTCCCCTCAGCCCGACGGCACAGGAGCCCCCATGCAGCAAGGCGAATTCAAGGAACTGGCCCGCAAGCGCATCCTGGTCACCGGGGGCGCGGGATTCATCGGATCGCACCTGTGCCGCCGCCTGCTGGACCGGGGGGCGGAAGTGCTGTGCGTGGACAATTTCTTCACCGGCTCGCGCGACCACGTGCAGGAAATGCAGGACCACCCGCGCTTCGAACTGCTGCGCCACGACATCACCTTTCCGCTCTACGTGGAAGTGGACGAAATCTACAACCTGGCCTGCCCGGCATCGCCCATCCACTACCAGTTCGACCCGGTGCAGACGACCAAGACCTGCGTGCACGGGTCCATCAACATGCTGGGGCTGGCCAAGCGGGTCAAGGCGCGCATTCTGCAAGCCTCCACCAGCGAGGTCTACGGCGATCCGGAAACCCATCCCCAGACCGAAGACTACTGGGGCCGGGTGAACCCCATCGGCCCGCGCTCGTGCTACGACGAGGGCAAGCGCTGCGCCGAAACCCTGTTCACCGACTACCACCGCCAGCACGGGGTGCCCATCCGCATCGCGCGCATCTTCAACACCTTCGGCCCGCGCATGCACCCCAACGATGGCCGGGTGGTCAGCAACTTCATCCTGCAAGCCTTGCAGGACAAGCCCATCACCATCTACGGCGACGGCAGCCAGACCCGCTCGTTCTGCTACGTGGACGACATGGTGGACGGCCTGACCGCGCTGATGCACGCCCCGGACGACACCCACCTGCCGGTGAACCTTGGCAACCCCGAGGAACGCACCATCCTGAACCTTGCCGAAATCATCATCGAGTTCGTCAACTCGCGCTCGACCATTGACTTCCGCCCGCTACCGCAGGACGACCCGCGTCGCCGCCGCCCGGACATCAGCCAGGCGCGCGAAAAGCTGGGCTGGGAGCCGCGCGTGAGCATGGAAGAGGGACTGCGGAAGACCGTGGCGTATTTCGAGGGGTTGCTGAGATCGCGGCGGGAGGAAGGGGCAGAGGTATAGCCCTTTCGGTGGAAGACTGAAGAGGGGTTGTGCTTTGTTGGGTGCGGCTTCTACGAAAACAGTCCTGCCCTTTTGACCGCTTTCGATTTCGTTATGCCTCCGGCGGGCAAGGGGCCGCATAGCGGCGGCCCCTTGCATCCCCGCGCTCCGGGGGCTCCGCCCCCTGGTCCCCCGGCGCTCGCCGCGGCGCATGTGCCACCGCCAAAGCCCGGCGTCACACGCTTCTACGCGCATCTCGTTTTCCTCGAACGCCGCATGGGCACCCCGGTCCCACGGACACGGCGGCGCGCATCCGCAACGCCGGAGCTTCCACCGTCGCAAGGCCTCCGGCGGCGATCTCCGGCTGCGGACGCATATCGCCGCATGCAGGTTGCCACCGCCATAGTGGCGGTTGCATCACACGCGAGGGGCGTGCGCGGATATGGGGTTAAGGATGGTGGGAACGCAAAAGCCTGCAAGGCTTCTACGGCACCTACCCGTAAAGTTGAGGCTTCCGCCATCGTGAATGTGAGATGTTTTGATTGTGGGGCTGGATCAAAGGAGAGGTGGCGTGCGTAGAAGCGTGTGACGCCGGGCTTTGGCGGCGGCACATGCGTCGCAACGAGGGCATGGGTAAAGGCACCCGCGCATAGCCGTGGTTGCGAGAGCATTGCGCGCATTCGCGTTCCCGGAGGCAGATCGCCCGAAGGCGCTTTGGCCGAGGGAAGCTGCCGACGAAAGGAACGCGGCGCAAGATGACACGGGGTTCCAAGGGGCGGAGCCCCTGGAACGCGGGGGTGCAGGGGGTGTTCGTTACAACACCCCCTGCCCGCCGGAGGCATAACGAAATCGGGCGTGATCAACAGCGCACGACTGACTTCGTAAAGGCCGGTTGCAACCGCGCACAACTTTCCCCATCCCCCCGCCGACAGGCCACCCCACTGTTGCCCCCCGCCGCAAGAGATATTACCTAGTCCTTCGCCGCGTTGCCAAACCCAACGCCCCTTGCGACACCTTCGCGGCACCACGCCGCATCACATACGGGCATTTCCCCCGAAAGGAACCTTCATGGACAAACTGGACTTCGAGACCACCAGTTGCTGGGAAGCCTACGCCAGCGACGAACACCAGGCCGCCATGCGCGAACTGGCCGACCGTTACGTGGACTTCCTGTCCCGCTGCAAGACCGAGCGCGAAACCGTGGACTACGTGGTCACGCGCCTGCGCGCGGCGGGCTATACGGAAAACTTCGCCCACGACAAGGTCTACCGGGTGTTCAAGGGCAAGACCGTGTTCATCGCCCAGAAGGGTCGCGTCCCGCTGTCGCAGGGGCTGCGGCTCATCGGCGCGCACGCGGACACGCCCCGCCTCGACCTGAAGCAGCGCCCGTTGCAGGAACAGGCGGGCATTGGCCAAGCCAAGACCCACTATTACGGCGGCATCCGCAAGTACCAGTGGCTGGCGCGTCCGCTGGCCCTGCACGGCGTGGTGGTGAAGGAAAACGGCGAATCGGTGCGCATCACCCTGGGCGAAAACCCGGCGGAACCGGTGTTCACCATCGCGGACCTGCTGCCCCATCTGGCCCAGAAGCAGGCCGGGCAGACCATCGCCGACGCCTTCGAGGGCGAGAAGCTGAACATAGTGCTGGGGCACCGCCCCATGCCGAAGCCGGTGACCGAAAAAACCGCCGGTGATGCCGACGCCCCTGCCGATGCGGCCACCGCGCCCGAAGCCGCCAACGCCACCTCCTCCGACAGTACCGCCAAGAAGGACGCCCCCAAGGACCCGATCAAGGCGCGCATGCTGGCCCTGCTGCACGAAAAGTACGCCATCCGCGAGGAAGACCTGTACTCCGCCGAATTGCAGGCCGTGCCCGCCGGTCCTGCCCGCTACGTGGGGCTGGACGGCTCTCTCGTCGGCGGCTACGGGCAGGACGACCGCATCTGCGTGTTCGCCTCGCTGGAAGCCCTGCTGACGGCGGACAACCCGCAGCAGCCGCAGTGCGTGCTGTTCTGGGACAAGGAGGAAATCGGCTCGGAAGGCTCCACCGGGGCCAAGTCGCGCTTCTTCGAATACTGCATCGAAGACCTCATCGCCGCGTGGCAGCCCGCCGCCCGCTTCAGCGACGTGATGCTGGCCACCCGCGCCCTGTCCGCCGACGTGCACGCCGCCATCGACCCCGACTGGCAGGAACTGCACGAAAAACTCAACGCCGCCGTCATCGGCCACGGCCCGTGCTTCTGCAAGTTCACCGGGCACCGGGGCAAGTACGAGGCAAACGACGCCCACCCGGAATACGTGGGCTGGCTGCGCGGCGTGCTGAACGGGCGCAAGATTCCGTGGCAGATGGCGGAACTGGGCCGCGTGGACGGCGGGGGCGGCGGCACCGTGGCCATGTATCTGGCCGCCTACGGCATGGACATCATCGACTTCGGCCCGGCAGTGCTGTCCATGCACAGCCCGTTCGAACTCGCCAGCGTGGCCGACCTGTACGCCACGCGCCTTGCCTACACGGCATTTCTGGAAAAATAGCCGCACGCCACGACGACACATCCATCCCGCGCGCCGGTCGCCTTGCCCCGAAAGAAGGCTTGCGAAACCGATACGGACCGGCGCGCGGACGTTTTTCCCCTCGGCTTGCCGGGCCTGCCCCTGACTGCGGACCGGCCATCAGCCCGACCGCCGCGCGTCCGGCGAGCGTCTTGCGAGCGTCTGGCGAGCATCTGGCGAGCCGTTGGCTGGCATCACGCCGGGATCGCCCGAAGATCAGACCAACATCAGGCCGCCCCACCACCGCGCCCCCCGCGCACAGCCCCAGGAGACCGCCATGCTCGACTTCACCTTCCACATGCCCACCCGTATCATCTTCGGTGCGGGCAGGCTGGCCGAGCTTGGCCGCACCCGCCTGCCGGGCCGCAAGGCGCTGGTGGTGATCAGCGCGGGCGGCTCCATGCGCCGCACCGGGCATCTGGACAAGGTGCTTGCCCTGCTGGCACAGAGCGGCTGCACCACGGTACTCTTTGAAAAGATCCAGCCCAACCCCGTGCTGACCCACGTGGACGAGGGGGCGGCGCTGGCCCGCACCGAAGGCTGCGACTTCGTGCTGGGCCTTGGCGGGGGCAGCACCATCGATTCCGCCAAATCCATCGCCCTGGCCGCCGCCAACCCCGGCTCGTACTGGGACTACATCCAGAGCGGCACCGGCGGGCGCAAGCGGCCAGAGCGCCCGGCCCTGCCGGTGGTGGCCATTCCCACCACGGCGGGCACCGGTACCGAGGCCGACCCGTGGACGGTGATCACCCGCGAGGACACCAACGAAAAGATCGGCTGGGGCGACGATTCCACCTTCCCCGCGCTGTCCATCGTGGACCCCATGCTGATGGTCAGCGTGCCCCCGGCGGTGACGGCCATGACCGGCATGGACGCCTTCTTCCACGCGGCGGAGGCGTACCTTTCCACGGCGCGCCAGCCCTCCAGCGACCTGCTGGCGCTGGAGGCGGTCAGCCTGATTTCCCAGTTCCTGCCGCAGGCCGTGCAGGACGGCAGTTCGGTGCAGGTGCGCACCATGCTGGCGTGGGCGTCCACGGCGGCGGGGCTGTGCGAGTCGCTGTCGTCGTGCATCTCGCACCATTCGCTGGAGCACGCCCTGTCGGCCCACCATCCGGCCATGCCGCACGGCGCCGGGCTGGTCATGCTGTCCCTGCCCTACTTCGAGGTGATGGCCCGCTTCCAGCCCAAGCGCTGCGCGGACCTTGCCGTGACCATGGGCGAGGACATCGAGGGCATGGAACTGCGCGAGCAGGGGCTGGCCCTTGTCACGGCGCTGCGCAAGCTCATCGCTGCCGTGGGGCTGGATGGCCTGAAGATGTCCGACTACGGGGTGACCCGCGACGAGATACCCGCCCTGGCCCGCAACGCGCGCGAAACCATGGGCGGGCTGTTCGCCGTCACCCCGGTGGACCTGCGCGAGGATGCGGTGATCGCGATTTTCGAGAAGGCCTACCGCTAGGGGAGACAAGGGGAAGAAAGGCGACTGGGCGGCCGCGGACCAGCATTCGTCAGGGCCGACGGCCCCACCCCAGCCGCAATTTCCTGCAATACCCCACTGGCGGAACCCGGCAGACTCCAGCTACAGGCAAGATTTCCCTTTTGCGGCGGCAAGGACAGCCCGCAACGTTCACGCCCCCCAACGAACCGCCGCGCAACCACGGACCCCGGCATGCGACAGCCCCTTGAAAACGTGCGCTACTGGCGCAGCGACGACCTGGACGGCCTGGAAACCAACCGGGTGCTCCGCAGCGCGCACACCTTCCCCAAGCACACCCACGACCAGTACGCCGTGGGCCTGATGGAGGAAGGGGCCAACTACTGTCATGGCCGCTCCCGGCGCAGTTCCGTGGTGGTGGGCGGGCAGGTCTGCCTGTTCAACCCCGGCGAGGTGCACAGCGGCGAGCCGGAGCGCGGCGTGCCCGCCACCTACCGCATGTTCTACGCAGACCCGCACTGGCTGCACCGCGTGGCCGTGGAACTGGGCGGGCGCGATGCCGGCCCGCCAGACTTCCGCAGGCTCATCGTGCCCGATGCCGACGTGCTGCGCGCCTTTCTGCGCCTCAGCGACCTGGTGGCCGACGGTGCGGAACTGCTGGCCCGCCAGTCGGCCATGGTTGGGGCCTTCTCGCTGGTGCTGGCCCGCCACGGCGGGGTGCGGCCCGAAGCCGTCACCGCCCGCGACGGCAATGCCGCCGTGCGCCGGGTGCGCGCCTACCTTGCCGAACGCCTGGCGCACAAGGTCTCGCTGGAAGACCTGGCCGAGGCCACCGGCCTCAGCCGGTTCCACATGCTGCGGGTGTTTCGCGACGCCACGGGCATGACCCCGCACGCCTACCATACCCAACTGCGCGTGGACCGGGCAAAGCTGCTGCTGCGCCGGGGCTGGGCCATGGCCGACGCCGCGCAGGAAACCGGCTTCGTGGACCAGAGCCACTTCGCCAACACCTTCCGCCGCTATGTGGGCGCCACGCCGGGGCAGTACCTGTCGCGCTGAGGCTCCCTGCCACCGCCCCCCCCCCGGCGCGAATGGCCAGACTGCGCGCGTGCCGCGCTTGGCCTTCGCGTGCACCCGGCTCCGCCATCCCCGCCTGCCCTCTCCCCTGTTGCCACCGCAATTTCCTGCAAAAACTCCGTGCAAGACGCACCGCCTTGCACTGCGGTACATCCGGCGCACACCATAACCGACGGAGACGCCGTTCATGTCCGATTCCGCCCCCTGTGTGGCCCCTGCTGCCGATGTCGCTGATGGCGCCGATGTCGCTGATGGCGCCGATATCGCCGACGCCACTCCACCCCGCGCCACGCTGTTGCTGCCCGCCCTGGCGGCCCTGGCTGCGGTAACCCTGTGGGGCCTGTCCTTTCCGGCCATGAAGGTGGCCGTGCAGGCCCTTGGCCCCATGCCGCTGATGTGGGCGCGCACGATGGTGGCCATGGCGCTGCTGGCGCCCTTCACTGCCCGGCTGTTCCCCTCGCGCACCGTGGCCGTGGCCACATCGGGTACGCTGGTGCGGCGCGGGTTCTGGAGCGGCGTGCCCCGGCGGCACAAACTGCTGCTTCTGCCCACGGTACTGTTGCAGCCCTGCCTGTACTTCCTGTGCGAATCCAATGCCATGCAGCTTACAACGGCCTCGCAGGCGGGGGTCATTTCCGCCTCTGTGCCGTTGCTGGTGGGCGCGGGGGCGTGGCTGTTCCTGGGCGAACGGCCTTCGCCCCGCCTGTGGTTGGGGGTTGCGTTCTCGTGCGCGGGGGTGGCCTGGCTGACCCTGTCCGGCGGAGCGGGCACCGAAGCCGCGCCCGACCCGCTTCTGGGCAACCTGCTGGAACTGCTGGCCATGGCCTGCGCGGCGGGCAACATGGTGCTGGTGCGCAAGCTGTCGGCTCATGGGGGACTCGGGAGCTTTCGCTGGAACCCGTGGACCCTCACGGCATTGCAGACCCTGGCCGGGGCGCTGTTCTTCGCGCCGGGAGCGTACGCCGTGCTTGCCGGTGCCGGGCAATGGCCCGCCGACGTGCTGCTGGCCGTGATCTATCTGGGCGCCGGAGCCTCGCTGGGAGCCTTCGGCCTGTTCAACTGGGCCACCAGCCATCTGCCCGCCAGCAGCGTGGGCGCGTTCATCAACCTGGTGCCGGTGACCGCCGTGGGGTTCGGCTGGCTGTGGCTGGGCGAAACCCTGAACGCCACCCAGATGCTGGCCGCCGTCGTCGTCATGGTGGGCGTGGGGCTGGGCACCGGGCGCAGCAGGTAGATCCGTTGACACTCCCGATGCGAAAGCGGGGCGCGAAGGTGATGCCTTCGCGCCCCGTGTGATTTTTCGAACGCACGCCGTGTCGTGGGAAAAAATAAACCAACGGGCCTTCGCCAGACCGCCCCTATTCGTAGGAAACGATCTCGCGCCGTGCCGTCCATGAACAGGGCGGACGGATGCCATGGGCGCGCACCCGGTCCAGCACGGCGGCGGGCGGGCCGAACAGCACCTGGCGCCCCCCGTCCAGCACCAGCATCAGGTCGGCCATGTCCACCACCGGCTCCAGTTCGTGCACCGAGACCACCTGGGTCAGCCCGGCGGCCCGGTTGCGGGCCAGGATGTCGCGCAGTTCCAGCGCCGCCGGATGGTCCAGCCCGCTGAACGGCTCGTCCAGCAACAACAGCCCCGGCGCGGCAAGCAGCGCGGCGGCCAGGCACAGCTTGCGCTTCTGCCCGTAAGACAGGGTGTGCACCGGGCTGTCCCAGTGCGCGGCAAGGCCGAACCGGCCCGCCGCCTCGCGCGCGGCGGCCAGGGCAACCGCGCCTTGCGGGGTGTGCGCGGGCGGCGCGGTAAGCAGCAAGTCTTCCGCCACCGTGGCCCCCAGCATCTGCATGTCCGCATCCTGCAACACCAGCGCGGCATGGCGGCGCAAGGCGGCTTCCGCGCCGGGGCACTTGTGCCCGGCCACGTCCAGCGTGCCGTCGTCCGCCCGCAGCAGTCCGGCCAGCAATTGCAGCAGGGTGGACTTGCCGCTGCCGTTAACCCCGCACAGGCATAGCAGCGCGCCGGGCGGCACGAAAAATTCCACCCCGTCCAAAGCGGGGCCTGTTCCCGCCGGGGTGCCGGGATGGGTGTAGCGCAAGCCCTTGGCGACGATCATCGGGGCAACAGCCTTCGCACGGCCAGAAACCGCCATGCAGCCACGGCCAGCACAACCTTCACCACATCGCCGGGCAGAAAGGGCAGCACACCCACGACCAAGGCGCGCGCGGCATCAATGTCCAGCACCTGCATCAGCCGGGCCGCGCCCGCCAGATAGGCCACGGCCAGCCCGACAAGGCAGCAGCACAGGGCCAGCGCGACACGGGACGGACGGATGGTGAGGCCTCGTGCTTCACGCCCTCTCAGCCCCCCCAACCCGGCGATGCAGGCCATGCAGGCGAACCCGAACAGATAGCCCCCGGTGGGGCCCAGCAAATGGGCAAACCCTGCCTTGCCGCCGGAAAACACCGGCAGCCCCATCACCCCGGCCAGCACGTACAGCAGCATGGCCCCGGCACCGCGCGCGGGGCCAAGCACCAGCCCGGCCAAGGCCACGAACAACGTCTGCAAGGTTACCGGTACCGGCCCCACGGGCAGCATGACCATGGCCCCCACGGCAATGAGCGCGGCCATCAGGGCCGTCCAGACAAGGCGGTGCAGGCCCGCCAGCGGGGCGTCGTGCATGTGTCTCCCGTCCGCGCGTCCGCGCGAGGTTGTGGTGTGCGCCCGCAACATAGGGCCACGGCCCGCGCCGGTCAACGAGAGGCGCGGAGGCAGCGCGGCAGTGATCGCGGCTCGCACCTGACCGGGCGCGCCCCTGCCCTTGCCAGCGAATCCCTGTCTTTCGGTTTTCCCCCACCCGACGCCCGCGCACTGACGGTATGAAGCGCGGAGGGGCGTCAGGCAAGGAAGGCATGCTGGCCGCGACCGGAGTGTACTCTTTGGTACATGACGGAAGCGGACGGCGCCGCCGGACGCGGCATCACGCCTCTCCGCGCTCCATACCGACCGTGACCGGAGAGTACTCTTTGGTACACGACGCAAGCGGACGGCGCCGCCGGACGCGGCATCACGCCCCTACCCGCTCCATACCGGTGCTGGACGAGGGCATGCTACCCTGCTATCCGAAACACCCATGTCCACCCCGCCATCTTCCGCGTCCGGTTCCTCGTCCGGACCGGCATCCACTCCCTGCCGCCCCGACACGTACGCTCCCGTGGTCGAGGTGCATGCCTGTGGCCGCGCCTGGACACTGGAGCGCCACGCCGACCTCGAATCGCTGTGGGAAGAACTGGCCGCCTGCGATACCCCCAACCCCGTTGCAGCTACCACCGGCACGGCCAACGCCGCCCGCGCCGCCTTCGTGGACGACGAGCGCCTGCCCTACTGGACCGAGCTGTGGCCCGCCAGCCTTGGCCTTGCGGAATGGCTGGCCGAGAACCACGCCGCGCTGCAAGGCCGCCGCTGCCTGGACCTGGGCTGCGGGCTGGGGCTTACGGCCATTGTCGGGCAGTGGCTGGGCGCGCGGGTCATCGGCATGGACTACGAGGAAGAGGCCCTGCGCTTTGCCCGGCTGAACGCCGCGCGCAACGGCGTGGCGCAGCCCCTGTGGACGGTGATGGACTGGCGCGTGCCCGCCGTGGCCGCCCGCTCGCTGGACATGGTCTGGGCGGGCGACATCATGTACGAGCGCCGGTTCGTGGCACCCGTCAGCGACTTTCTGGACTATTCCGTGGCACGCCACGGGGTGGTCTGGGTGGCGGAACCGGGCAGAAACGTGTACGCTACGTTCCGCGAAACCCTGGAGGCCCGTGGCTGGGCCACGCGCTGCGCCCGCACCATGCAGGTGGACGCGCTGTACCGGCAGGCCGAACGTGTCACCGTATACATCTGGGAGATGCGTCCCCCGCGCACCTAGGGCTTCTCCAAATTGTCCTTTTGCCCGTTGGCTGCGTCAAACGTCGCCCACCATATCGGTCGAATACGATAAGAGTATACTCCCTCATGGCGGGCTTGTTTTCCTTGCCAACGGGCAAAAGTCCTAATTTGGAGTTCGCCCTAGAAATTCGCCTCTATTCAGGATTTCATCCAACTTCCCGCAGGACACCGCCACCGCAACCACAGGAGCCGTTATGGGCCGCACCATCCGCTTCGGCGTCTCCCTCGATTCCGACCTGCTCGAAAAATTCGATGCCCTGTGTGACGACCGCTGCTACCAGACCCGGTCGGAAGCCATCCGCGACCTGATCCGCAACACCCTGGTCCAGCAGGAATGGGAAGACACGGACCGCGAAATCGCGGGTACCCTGACCATCGTGTACGACCACCACAAGAGCGATCTGGCCCAGCGGCTGACCGAAATCCAGCACGACCACCACGGCATCATCATCACCTCGCTGCACGTGCACCTGGACCACCACAACTGCCTTGAGGTGCTGGTGCTGAAGGGCCCCGGCGCGGACGTGCGCACCCTGTCGCAGCGGCTCATCTCCACCAAGGGCGTGAAGCACGGCAAGCTTTCGCTTACGACCACCGGACAAGACCTCACCTAAGGATTTTTCAGGCATCACATGGAAGACGTACAGAACAGCCCGGCGCAGGTGGCCATGCCCATCGACCGCGTGGGCGTGAAGAACCTCAAGCTGCCCCTGGTGGTCCGCGACCGGGCACAGGGCAGCCAGCATACCGTGGCCACCGTGGACATCGGCGTGGACCTGCCCGCCGAATTCAAGGGCACCCACATGAGCCGCTTCGTCGAGGCGCTGGAGAACTGGTCCGAGGAACTGGACTACAACTCCATGAAGCGCCTGCTCGAAGACGTGAAGGAACGGCTGCACGCCCGCAAGGCCTACGCGCTGTTCCGCTTTCCCTACTTCATGCGCAAGGGTGCGCCCGCCACGGGCAGTTCGGGCCTTGTGTGGTACGAATGCCGCCTGACCGGCGAGCTTGGCGACGGCAAGCCCTCGTTCCTGCTGGAACTGGAAGTGCCGGTGATGACCGTGTGCCCGTGCTCCAAGGCCATCAGCGACGAAGGGGCGCACAGCCAGCGCGCCGTGGTGCGCATGTCCATCCGCATGACCGGGTTCAGCTGGATGGAAGAGTTCATCGACCTGGCCGAGGCTGCGGGCTCGTCGCCAGTGTACACCCTGCTGAAGCGCGAGGATGAGAAGTACGTCACCGAGGACGCCTTCGCCCATCCCACCTTTGTGGAAGACGTGGTGCGCGCGGCGGCCCAGCGGCTGGAAGGCCATCCGCACGTGGCCTGGTTCCGGGTGGAGGTGGAAAGCTTCGAATCCATCCACTGCCACAACGCCTTCGCCAGCATAGAGCGCGAGGTGCGCAAGGGGTAGCCGCCCCCGCCGCCGGGCACGATTTTAGCGCCGCCTCTGGCTCGCAGCACATTGTCCAATCCGTCCGCACCCCAGGCGTCCCCGGCAATCAACCGCCGGGGGCGCCTTTATTCGCGCGCCCGCGCGCAGACAGCAAACCGCCGCGCCGTCACGGGCGCGATTTCTTCCCGCCTTCCGCGCCCCCCGGCCCCCGTGCCCCCCTCCGCCCCCCCCGTGACAGACGGCGTGATCGGTTTTAGTATCTGTAACGGGGACGGGGACTGGATACGGGGGGAGAGCGCGACCGCGCACCCGTACGGGAGACACGCCATGATCGAAGGATTCGGCACATCGCTCGGCGCACTGGATGCCTTCGGCACGTCCATGGCCGTCACGGCCAACAACGTGGCGAACATGAACACGGACGAATTCCGTGCGTCCGACGTGCGCCTGCAAACCGGTCCCCCGGAACAGGGTGGACAGGTCCAGAACGGGCAGGAGCAGGGCGTGCAGGTGGCGGAAATCCGCCAGAGCACCACAGAAGGCCCCCTGCGCATGGACCTGCGCCGCGTGGTGCATGAAGACGGCTCCGTATCCGTGGAACAGGGCATCGTCGAAGGCAGCAACACCGACGTGGCCAAGGAAATGGTGAACATGATCACCGACCAGCGCGCCTTCGAGGCCAACGCCGCCGTGGTGCGCGCGAGGGACGAGATGACGGGGATACTCGTCGACCGCTTCGTGTAGGGGCTGTTTCCAAATTGTCCTTTCGCCCGTTGGCATCGTCAAACTTCACCCGCCATTTCTGTCAAATACGATAAGAGTATACTCCCTCATGGCGGGCTTGTTTTCCTCGCCAACGAACGAAAATCCTAATTTGGAAAACAGCCCCTGGCTTCCGGTGCCCTTGCCCGCCAACGGGACCGTGCTTATCCTGAAAGAAAGGAAAAGAGGAAAGGCAAGAGAACGGAAGGCCGCCGCAACCGAGGGGCATCGCCCCGCAATCCACCGGCGCACGCGCCGGGCAGAGCCAAGGCAACATGCGCGCCGCGCACCCGAAAGGGTATGCGGCGCGCTTCTTTTTCGCCTTTCTCCCGTCTTCTGGGGGTGGCCGCTACAACAATTCCAGATGCCGCAGCAGTACCACGATGCCGAACAGCGTCAGCGCGGAAAGCATGGTGCTTACCACGATGGCCCGCGAGGTGTCGCGCGTGCCCGCGCCGTAGCTTTCCGCCACCACGTAGGCCACCGCCGCCGTGGGCATGGCCGCGAACAGCACCCCCATGCCCAGCCACTGCCCGCGCACCCCGAACGCCCACAGGCACAGCCAGGTCAGCGCCGGGTGGGCGAACAGCTTCACCGCGTTCACCGCCACTTGCCGGGCCAGCGGCGAAAGGGCTTGCGGGTCGCATTCGCCGCTGCCATCCCCCATCCCCTCGGGCGGGCAGCCCGCGCCCTCGGCGGTCAGTTGCGCGGCCAGCACCATGCCGATGCCGAACAACGCGCACGGAGAGGCCGTGGCCCCCAGCATGGAGGCCATGGCGGCCACCGGCCGGGCCAGCCCCAGTCCGGAAAGGCTCACCGCCACCCCGGCCACCGAGGCCAGCAGGATGGGGTTGCGTCCAAGGGCCGCCGCCACCTCGCGCAGCACCCGCCACGACAGGCCGCCGCCCCTGCGGATGGCCTCCAGCCGGGCCATGGTCACCAACAGCACGGCAAGGCACAGCACGGAGACCATCCCCCCGGCCAGCACCGCGTCGTCATTGCCGGGCACCAGCGAGGTCACGATGGGCAGCCCCAGAAAGGCGCTGTTGGGAAAGCTGGCGGCCTGGGCCAGCACGGCCACCTCCGGGCCATGGCGCCGCCCCCCGCGCGAACACAGCAGATACCCCAGCGCGAAGGCCAGCAGCATGCCCGCCACCGTGCCCGCGGCAAAGCCGCCGCGCGCCAGTTCCTCCGGCGTCTTGCGGGCCACGGCGTAAAACAGCAGCGCGGGCAGCGAAACCCGGAACACGAACTGGTTCAGGGCGGCGGGGGTGCCCTTGGGCAGGCTGCCCATGCGCTCCACGCACATGCCCAGCACGATGATGCCGAACACCGGGACCAGGGCGGAAAGAATGTCGAGCACGGCAAACTCCCAGGCGGATTCGTGACCGCCCGGCCTTGGCGGACCTTGGCGGACCTTGGCTGCTTTTGGCAGCCGTTGGCAGATATTGGCAGGTCCGGGCAGGTCCGGGCAGATCCGGGCCGGTCCGGGCAGGCCCGGGCAGGCCCGGGCAGGCCCGAATGCGCCGCAACGATTGCCGATGGGTGGAACTCCCCCGAACATACGGCGGCGTGGCCACACGGGCAAGATACGCACCTGCCGGATACCATCCCGTCCTGTTCATCCCGCCTGCTGCCGGAAGAGTCCCTGCCCCGCCCGCACGCCTTCGTCACGGACTCCGTTCCCCCTTCCGTCCCGTATTCCGTGCGTGCGGGCGCGCACACACGAGAGCATCCATGGAAGACGGGGTGCCCGCGAGTGCCGCACAGACGGCGCGTACCCCGGACCGACGCGCGGAAGCCGCTTTTTTCGCCCCTATACTTGACTTCGCGTCAGCGAATTGACACTGATGAAGCCAGACGTGCCATGCCGCCCGTGCTCCGCACTGCGGACGCATGGGCCGCCGGGGCTTACGGACCGTACACGCACGTGCCCAGGTACCTGTCCGGAGACATGGCCGGGGGCCAGTTCGGGGCCAGCCCCGTGACGTCCGGGCGAATCAGGGAAGTCCGGGGCGAATCGGCGCCGTGCGACGGACGGGCGTGGCGGCCAGCGAGCCGGACTGGCGAACAACGGGCCGGACTGGCGAACAACGGGCCGGGCGCGCATCGGGTGGCACGGGGGGAAGCGGGACACATTCAGCGAGCCTTCCGGGAGAGGGAATGGATCTCGACACCAGCGGCATCATTGGCCAAAGCACATCGCTCAGGGACGTCTTCCGCATTCTGGCCAAAGTGGCCCCCACCGACAGCACCGTGCTGGTCACGGGCGAATCGGGCACCGGCAAGGAACTTCTGGTGCGCGCGCTGCATTGCAACAGCCAGCGCCGGTCCATGCCCTTCGTGCCCATCAACTGCGGTGCCATCCCCAAGGAATTGCTGGAATCGGAGCTCTTCGGCCACGAGAAGGGCGCCTTCACCCATGCCATCCGCTCGCGGCCCGGCCGGTTCGAACTGGCCGACGGCGGCACCATCTTCCTGGACGAAATCGGCGAGATGGACCTGACCTTGCAGGTCAAGATCCTGCGCGTGCTGCAAGAGAAGGAAATCGAGCGCGTGGGCGGCGCGGGGGTGAAGAAGGTGGACGTGCGCATCGTGGCCGCCACCAACCGCGACCTCGAGCGCGAGGTATCCGCCGGGCGCTTCCGCGAGGACCTGTACTACCGCCTCAACGTCATCCCCCTGCACCTGCCCGCCCTGCGCGAGCGCGGCGGCGACATCCTGGTGCTGGCCGAACATTTCATGCGCCGCTTCTGCGAGCGCAAGGGCCGCCGCTGCCTGGCGCTGGCGCCCGACACGCGCAAGGTGCTGTCCGCCTATTCGTGGCCGGGCAACGTGCGCGAGTTGGAAAACTTCATGGAGCGGCTCAGCATCCTCGCCGATGAGGACGTGGTGCCCCCCGCCGACCTGCCCCGCAAAATCCTGGACGAGGTGGGCGACATCGTCTCCCTGCCGGAGCCGACCCCGCCCGATCCGCTGCCCGTGGCCGGGGGCGCCGCATCCGGCGGCGCGCCCGCGGGCTTCAGCTGGCCCACCATCACCGACCTGCGCGACAAGGGCATGAACCTGAAGGATTTTCTGGACACGGTGGAAGAACGCCTGCTGGACGAGGCCCTGACCCTGGCCGAGGGCGTGAAGAACCAGGCGGCGGAAATCCTGGGCATCAAGCGCACCACGCTCATCGAGAAGCTGAAGAAGAAACGCGCCGACTCATGACCGCCACGCCCCACCCTGCCCGCCGGAACGCGGAGGGTACAGTCGAGGGGCGGGCGGTTTGCGCCGAACGCGACACACGCGCCCGGTACGCCGGGCGCGGCGGAATGGACAAGGCGCAGGTGTCCGCCGTTGCACGTTTTTTGCTAAGGGTTAGTGCCCGCGTCGGTTTTTTCCCGCCGCCATGCCGGGCGGCATGCCGTTCCCTTCGCATGCCCATGTACGCGCACTTGCACAGGATTCTTGCGTGAAACGACCCTCCGCCGCCGGTCTTGCCCGGCTGCTCCTCATCGCGGCCCTTGCCGGGCCGCCCGCCACGGCCGCGCACGCGGCCTCGTGGCAGTGGAGCGGCCTGCCCGACCGCGAGCGGGTGACCATCACCCTCGACCGGCCCGGCGACGTGGATGTGGCCCGCACCGGTCGGCAGACCCTTTCGCTGACGTCGCGCGCCGTGGGCGCGGCCCCCGCGCGCATGGGCGGGGCCGATCCGGCAGGCGCCGCGCTGGTGGGCGAGGTTGCCCCGCAGCCCGGCGGGCTGCGCATCGACACGCGCACGCCGGGGTTCGGCTACGTGGTCACCCGTCCCGCCCCCGACAGGGTGGTGGTGGACATCTTCCGCGATCCCATGGGCGAACGATGGACAGCCTCCGACGGTGGCCAGCCAACTGCCCAATCGGCCCCATCGACCCAACCGACAAGACAGGCAGGGCAGGCAACGCCCCCGGCAACGCCCGCCGCCACTGCGGAACTGCCCCCCCGGCCGGTCCAACCCGCACCGGCGGCAACGCCCGCGACGCCCCCACCGGCGCAGAACGGCGCCCGGCAGCCGCGCGTCGTCGAACGCGCCCTCACCGACGGTACCGAGGCCGCCAACACCACCGGCCAGACCCAGCCCCCCCAGACCGCGCCCACGGACGGGGTCACCGGCAAGCTTTCCTCCGGGCCGGGTACGGCGCCCCCGGCGCAGGTCACCGGACAAATCGGAGCCACGCCCCCGGCCCAGCCGCAACCCGGCGCCGCCCAAACTGCCGGACAGACTGGCGCACAGCCGTCCGAACAACAGCGCAACTTTTTTGCCGTGCCCTATTCCGTCCGGGCGCGCATCAATCCCGGCGGCCCTTCCGACTGGCCGGAAGAGGCGGCGGCGTCCGCCCAGGCCACGGCACCCGCACCAGTGCCCTCGCGCGGCGAGGCCGGCCCCGCCGCCACGGCCAGGCAGGAGGCCCAATCCGCCGCACCCCAGGCCGTGGCCCAGGCGCCCGCGCAGAGCGGGCAGCCCGACCAGGCAGGCCAGACGGGGCAGCCCGATCAGGCCAAGGATCCTGCCAAGGACCCTGCCAAGGATCCTGCCAAGGACCAGGGCGAGGCGCGCAAGTCCTCGGCCCCCCGCCCCGAAGGCCCCACGCCGCCCCCGCAGCCCGACGGCCAGCCCACGCCCCCGGTCACCGGCAACGCCACCTCGCCACAGGCCAAGCAGGCCGAAGTCGCGGGCAAGGCCGCGACAAACGGCACCAACGCCACCCAGGTGGTGTACGTGGACGAAAAGGGCAACCCCGTTCCCCCGCCGCCGGTCCCGGCAGAACTGCTGGAGCAGGCCAAGACCTTCATGGTCAACGCCGACTACCCCAAGGCCATGGAGCTGCTGGAAATCCTGAAGGGCCTGCGCGACACCCCCAGGGACATGTACGAGGAGGTGCTGTACCTCATCGGCGACGTGCTCTACGCGCAGAACAAGGACAACATCCTTCCCGCCTTCGACAAGATCATCACGGCCACCAACGAGGCCATGAACTACAACCTGAAGTCGCACCGGGTGCCGCAGGCCCTGCTGCGCCTCGGACTGCTGAACACGCGCATCGGCAATTCGCAGGAGGCCGAAGGCTACTTCAACCTGTTGCGGCGCCAGTACCCGCACGACGAAAACGCCGCCCTTGCCATGTACTACGCGGGCGAAGAGGCCTACAAACGCGGCGACTACCAAAAGGCCGCGGACAAGTTCCAGTCCATCGTGCAGGACTTTCCGGAAAGCAAGTACGTGCGCGAAGGCTCCGTCAGCCTGGCCCGCACCCTGTACAAGATGGGGTACTACCAGCAGGCCGCATCCATCCTCGACTTCGTGGACAAGCGCTGGGGCCGCTTCTACCTGGAATACCCGCAACTGCTCACCGTGGCCGCCGACGTGTCCGACCACCTGGGCAAGCTGGACGATGCCCGCGCCAACTACTGGCTGTACTACAACCTCAATCCCGACGCGGACGACATCGACACCGTGCTGGCCCGGCAGGGCGACATCCTGGCCAGGCAGAAGCAGCCCGAGGCCGCCCGGGTGCTCTACGAAGAGGCGGTGCGCCGCTTCCCGGACAAGGACGGCGGGCTCATTTCGCTGATGCGCCTCGCGGAGGAAGGCATCCACGATGCGCCGAGCATCGCCGAGATGGTCTCGGTGTTCCAGAGGCCGGACAACACCCGCCCGGTGCAGGCGTACACCACCATCATTTCCGGCCATCCGCAAAGCCCGCTGGTGCCGCTGGCCCGGCTGAAGCTGACCATGTGGTACCTGTGGAACCGCCAGTTCCCCGAGGCCCTGGCATCCGCCGTGGAATTCGCCCAGGCCCACCCCGGCAGCGACATGCTGCCCAAGGTGCGCGAAATCGCGTTGCAAAGCTTCACCCAGATGGTGGCCGAGTCGGTGGCCGACGGCAACTATGACCGCATCCTGCAACTATGGGAACAGTACCCGCTGATCCAGGAGAACGAGAAGGACCTGTCGGTGGACACCCATGTGGCCATCGCCCTCAGCTACGCCAACACCGGGCAGCCCCAGAAGGCGCTGGAGATGCTGGACGGCTTCCTGAAGGGGCCGAAGGATCCCAAACACGGCGAAACAGTGCTGACCCTGGCGCTCAAGGTGTATCTGGAAACCCAGAACTGGCAGCGCATCGCCGACGTGATGCAGGGCGTGTCCGGGTGGAGCCTGTCCGACCCGGTGCAGAAGCAGGCGGACTACGCGCTGGCCCTGGCCCACGAGAACCTGGGGCACCCGGACCTGGCCGTGCCCCTGTGGCAGCGCCTGTACGACCGCAAGGACCTGCCCCAGGAGCAGCGCGCCTACGTGGGCTACTTCCTGTCGCGCGACGCCGAGCGCAAGCGCGAACTGGAAAAGGCCTACCTGCTCACCCGCGAGACCCTGTCCGACTTCCTTGCCGTGGCCCAGGCCAGCCCGGAAAAGGAAGACACGCCGCGCATCAAGGAATGCCTGCTCTCGCTCATGGACATCACCGAGGCGGCGGGCCGCCTGCGCGAATCGCTGGACTGGACCGATCAGTACGCCAAGTACGTGCCCGATTCCGACCCCGGCTACGCGGCCATGCGCTATCGCGTGGCGCGCCTGCAGCGCAAGATGGGCAACGTGGACGCCTGGAAGGCCACCCTGGAAGACCTGGCCCGGCGCGACCCGCAGTCGCTGTACGGCCGCATGGCCGCGTCCGAATTGCGTACCACCGACGTGACCAAGGGGCTTTCCGGGTTCACTGGCGGCGCACAGCCCTAGCCCCCCATTCGCCAGCAGGCAGGCAGCGGGCAGATGCAGCGGCCAACCCGGCCCTGGCTCCGGCCCCATCCCGGTGCTGATACCGTCGCCCCCATCTCCGCTGTTTCCGTTTTTCCGCGCATCTGGCATAGATCGGGTACGGACCCACGGACGTGGTTCCGAGTCCGTGCGGATTGCCCCGATATTCGACCGGACAGCCCGCCGGAGATTCCCGCCGGACAGGCTACCGGACACCACCGGACAGGCTGCCCCTTTTCCCTTTCCGTATGTCCGCCGCTACCCGCAGGAGGCCGCCATGCACGACAGGCATCTGGACACCGGACACGCCATCGACCGCAATCCCGTGGTGGCCGGCATGTTCTACCCGGACGACCCCGACCTGCTGCGCCACACCGTGCGCGAACACCTTGCCGCCGCCCCGCGCGACGCCGCCCCCACCCTGTTGGCCATGGTGCCCCACGCGGGCTACGTCTATTCCGGCGAGGTGGCCGGGCAGACCCTGGGCGCGGCCAACCTGCCCGACACCATCGTGCTGCTGGGTCCCAACCACACCGGGCTTGGCGCGCCGCTGTCCGTCTGGCCGGGCGGCCACTGGCACACCCCCCTCGGCCCGGTGCCCGTGGACGAGGAACTGGCCGACGCCCTGGCCGAATCGGACGCGGGCTTCACCCGCGATACAGCCGCCCACGTGCGCGAGCATTCCATAGAGGTGGTCCTGCCCTTCCTGCAGGAATACACGCCCGACCTCGCCATCGTGCCGGTGGCCGTGGCCGAGCCGCATCCCCAGGCCCTGCGCGAGGCATCGCAGGCACTGGCCGGGGCACTGCGCCGCCTGGAGGCCGCCGGACGGCGGGTGGCCATGGTGGTGTCCTCGGACATGAGCCACTACGTCACCCACGCCGATGCCGCACGGCTGGACCGCCTGGCCCTGGCCCGCATCAAGGCGCTGGACCCCCTGGGCCTGTACGCCACCGTGCGCGACCGGGGCATCTCCATGTGCGGGGTGCTGCCCGCCACCCTGGGGCTGCTGGCCGCGCTGGACCTGGGCGCCCAGACCGCGCGGGTGGTGGCCTATGCGACCTCCGGCGAGGTCAGCGGGGATATGCAGCGGGTGGTGGGGTATGCGGGCGTGCTTGTTGCGTAACTGGTAGGCGCAAGGGTCTTTTTGCCTCTGCCGTCGTCAGAACGCCTTTTTACTCCGGTCACGTACAACAAGAGTACGCTCCCTCCATAAAAAGGCGTTCTTCCTCGGCAGAAGACAAAAACCCCTCTTGCGCCAGCCGCCCCGGCGCAGGTCACCAGATTTTGCTCGGTGTCGGAAGTTTCCCGCACCGCCCCATTGCGGCAGCCCCCACCTTGTACCTTCCGGCACGAGTGGCCCCGCATATTGACGGCGGGCGGCAGCGGTGTCATTTTTCGCCCGGCGCGGACGACGCTCCCGCGCCCACCGGTGCGCCGCGCGTTGCGCGCGGCCCGGCAGCCTTTCCGCGCCATGCAACGGAGCCCCCGTGACCACGCAATACCGTCTCGAAGAGACCACCCCCGGCGCCCAGTGGGACGCCTTTGTCGAGGCATCTCCCAACGGCACCATCTTCTCGCTGTCCGCGTATCTTGCCGCCGTGCGCCAGCCCAGCCGCCTGTATTGGTGCCTGAACGGCAACGAACGCCGCGCCGCCGTGGCCGTCACCGAATCGGCGGACGGGTCGTGCGCGGTGCAGCACGATTTCGTCATCCACAACGGCATCCTGTTCGCGCCGCCCGCCAACAAGCAGAACCGTTCCACGGTGCTGTCGGAGCGGTTCGAGATCGCCACGGACGTGGCCGCCGCCCTGTCGCGCCGCTACCAGCGGGTGGAACTGGCCCTGTCGCCGCAGGTCACCGACATCCGGCCCTTCCTGTGGCACAACTACGGCAGGGACGACGCCCCCCGCTACGTGGCCGAGGTGCGCTACACCGCCTACGCCAGCCTGGCGGGCTTTGCCGATGCCGCCGCGCCGGAAGACGTGCCCCTGTTTCCGGAAATTTCCTATTCGCGCCGCCAGGAAGTGCGCAAGGCGCTGAAGACCGGCGTGCGCACCACCGAAGACGCCACGCCCGAAGACCTTTCCGCCTTCTACGCCCTGACCATGGGCCGCCAGGGCATCGAGGTGGAGCGCGAACGGCTGGACGAACTGCGCGACCTGGCCGCCGCCGTGCTGGCAGGGGGCTTCGGCCGGTTGTTCGCCACCCGCACCCCGGAAGGCGAACTGGCGGCCATGGCCCTGTTCGGCATGGACGGCAAGCGTGCCTACTACCTGTTCGGCGCGGGCGATCCGCACCTGCGCAACACCCCCTGCGGCACCGCCGTGCTGTGGGATGCCTTCGGCCAGCTGGCCCGCGCGGGCGTGACCGAGGTGGACCTGGAAGGGGTGAACAGCCCCCGCCGGGGCTGGTTCAAGCTCAGCTTCGGGGCGGATATCCTGCCCTACTACCAGTTGGTCAAGGATGGCCCTGATCCGGTGGAACCGGCAGAACCGGCGGCGCAGGAACAGTAGCGGCCACGGCTGCACGCGGCCCCAGCGCCGCTCCCCATTACCGCAAACGATCGAAGGGGCGAGGGCCCGTGCCCCCGCCCCTTCATGCGAAGCAAAACCTGCACCGTGGTGCCCGCCATCCGGCACGCACCGCGCATGGATGCGGCTACGCCTCTTCTTCCTCCAGCGTGTACCCGGCGCTTTCCACGGCTTCGCGCAGCATGCGCGTATCCACGCACACCGCCGGTCCGTAGGTGATTTCGCCGGTGGCCAGGTTCACGTTCACTTCCTCGATCCCGGCCCTGGTCTGGATGGAAGTGGTCACGGTGGCGGCGCAGTCCGGGCTTTGCAGCCCCTTCACCTTGTACTTCTTCATGGGAAATCCTCCCCGCGTGGGCGGTATGCCGCAGGCGCGGCGCACGATGTGAAGGGAAACGCCGGGGCAGCCACCGGCGCGCGACGACACTTCGTCTTCAATGCCGAGACTATACCGCTTTTATCCTACTGTGCAAGTAGGATTTGACCCCTTGCGCACCCCCCGTGAATGCCTTACCTCAAGGAACCGCCGAACCGTGGCGATGTTTCGCGGATGTTTTCCGGCAGTCGCCAAACGGCAGGCACCGGGCGGCCCCCAGCCCACGGCAACGCGGCCGGTGACGCCATCCGCCCTCCCCTGCACCGCAACCCCCGCACCCCCATGCTTGAACTGGACTTCACCACTTCCGGCTACGTCTACATGGCGCTCATCTGGGCGTGCGTGGGCATTGGCGCGGCGGTCCTGGCCCGACGGCAGGGCCGCAACCCCCTGTTGTGGTGCACGGCCTGCCTGATCGCACCCATCGCCCTGTTCTACCTGGCGGGCGTACACAGCGGCCGCGAGGATGCACGCACCCGGACAGAGCACGCACAGACGGGGCGCGCACAGACGGGGCGCGCACAATCGGGTCGCGAACAGGCCCAGGCCCCCGCCGACGGCAAGGGCTCCGAATAGCCCGGGACCGCCGCTTCCCTTTTCATCCACCCGTGCCGGGGCATCCCGGCCTTCCACCAGCATACCACCGGACCATGAGCGACCGTACCTTTCATATCCTGACCTTTGGCTGCCAGATGAACGTCAACGATTCCGACTGGCTGGCCAGGGCTCTTGTGGCGCGCGGCTTTACGGAAGCCCCCCTTGGCAAGGCCCGCGTGAACATCGTCAACACCTGCTCGGTGCGCGACAAGCCGGAGCAGAAGGTGTACAGCGTGCTCGGGCGCATCCGCCAGGCCACCCGCAAGCTGCCCGACGCCTTTGCCGTGGTGGGCGGCTGCGTGGCCCAGCAGATCGGCTCCGGGTTCTTCACCCGTTTTCCGCAGGTGCGCCTGGTGTTCGGCGGCGACGGCTCGTCCATGGCCCCGCAGGCCATCGAACGGCTGTGCGCGGAACCGGGCCTGCGCGTCTCGCTGCTGGACTTTTCCGAGGAATATCCCGAGCGCGACGCCCAACTGGACTCCGGGCCGGTGCCGCCTTCCGCCTTCGTGAACATCATGCAGGGGTGCGACAACTTCTGCGCCTACTGCATCGTGCCGTACACGCGGGGCCGCCAGAAGTCGCGCGGGGCCGACGCGGTGGTGCGCGAATGCGCTGAACTGGTGCGGCGTGGCGCCAGGGAAATTACCCTGCTCGGCCAGAACGTCAATTCCTACGGACAGGACGCGGAAGCCGCCCGGCAGGCGACAATGGCGGCCATGGCGACCATGGCGACCATGGAGGGTGACGGCAAGGCCGTGACCTTCGCCGAGTTGCTGCACCGCGTGGCCGCCCTGCCCGGCCTGGCCCGGCTGCGCTTCGTCACGCCGCACCCCAAGGACATCGCGCCGGAAGTCATCGACGCCTTCGGCACGCTGGACAACCTGTGCCCGCGCCTGCACCTGCCCATGCAATCCGGGTCGGACCGCATCCTGAAGGCCATGGGCCGCAAGTACGACATGGCCCGGTACATGGACATCGTGCACCGGCTGAAGGCGGCCCGACCGGACATCCAGCTTTCCACCGACATCATCGTGGGCTTTCCCGGCGAGACGGAGCAGGACTTCGAGGACACCCTGGCCGCCATGCGGGCCGTGGGCTTTGCCGCCAGCTTCTCGTTCTGCTATTCCGACAGGCCGGGCACCCGCGCGGAGATGCTGCCCGGCAAGCTGGACGCCGCCGAAAAGGCCGCCCGCCTGGCCCGCCTGCAGGCATGGCAGAATGATTATACTGAACAGTGCTTGCGGAACATGGTAGGGTTGCACACAATGGTGCTGCTGGACGGCATGAGCAGGAAGCCCGGCATGGCCCCCACGGAGATGCATGAAGGCGTGCATGACGACGTTGCGGGCAAACCCGGCGGCGAAAGCTGGCAGGGGCGCGACCCCTACGGCCAGCCCGTCAACGTGGTGATGCCCGCCCGTTCGGAAGGTGGGCCGGAAGGCTGGCTGGGCCAGATCGTGCCGGTGACCATCGTCGAGGCCAAGAAGCATTCGCTGCGCGGAGTACTGAGGGCATGATCCGCTTCCGGCGCCGCATCGGCCCGCAAGGCCGTACTGGCCGGACTGGTCAGGCTGGTCAGGCTGGTCAGACTGATCGGGCTGATCGGGCCGACTGGGCAGATCAGACAGACCGGGCAGGCCGGGCAGGCCCGGGCACCATGCGAAAACGCCCGCAGGGGCGCACAGGCAGGTATCCCATGATAGAGATGAAGGTCGTGGGGCTGTCGCTGGACGACGCCACCAAGGCGCCGATCCTCGTCCTGCGCCGCGAGGCCGGGGAGGAACTGCTGCCCATCTGGATAGGGGCCATGGAAGCCATGGCCATCTCCATCGCACTCAACAGCGTGGACGTGCCGCGCCCGCTCACGCATGATCTGCTGCTGAACACCCTGCGCTCGCTGGGGGCGCAACTGGTGGCCGTGGACGTGGTGGACCTGCGCGACGGCACCTACTTCGCCGAACTGGACATCCTGCTGAACGGTTCGCGCACCCGCGTGGACTGCCGCCCCTCCGACGCCATTGCCCTGGCCCTGCGGGCCGACGTGCCCATCTTCGTCAGCGAGGACGTGCTGCGCCGCGCCGCCGAAGACCGCCTGCGCCCCAACCTGGACGAAAACGCCGCCCGCCGCCCCACCGACGCCGCGTCGGCCATGGCCCGCGATGTGCGCCGCAAGGCGGGCCAGCCCCCGTGGGCCGACGGCGAAGCGGGCAGCCCCATCAACGTGGAGCAGATTTCCCGCGTCCGCGAGGCCGTGGAAGAGCAGCACGCCGCGAACCAAGACACCGGCCAGTCGGCGGACCAGGCAGCAGACCACCCGCGCGACCCGCACGATCTGGAAGAGCAACTGGCGGAACTGCTGCGCTCGCTGGACCCGGAAACCAAGTACCGCATGTAGCGCGGCAGGTGCCCGCATCGCCGGGCCGCCATTGCCATCCGGGCCATCCGGCGCCCCGCCGGGGCGTGGTGTTCGCGTGCCGACAGGCCGTTTCCGCCGGTCGACCATCCTCGTCGGCGGACGCGTTTCCGCCTGCCCTCCCGTGTCCTGCTCCCCTTCCGCCCCTGCCTTCCGCCCCCCCCCGCTTTCACCACGAATTCCGGCGTCCGCACCCGTCCGGCACACCGGGCTCCGGGTTGCGTCCGTTGCGCCCGTAGTGTACCGGTGGCCCACCATTTCCCACGCGACCAAACAGAACCAAACAGAATCAAACAGAACCGGGTGAACCGGGCGAAGCCGGGCGACCGCCGTGCACGGTCTGCATGTCCGACCGGCACCCCTGCCCGCGTGCGTGACCAGCCCCCCACTGCGCGCGGCGGATGCCCGCCCCGCCGATACCCGCGCGCCACCTCCGGAGCCACCCCATGATCGACCTGCACGTGCACACCTGCTTCAGCGACTCCACCATGACGCCCGCCACCGCCGTACGCTTCGCGCGCCTTGCGGGGTATCGCGCCGTGGCCCTCACCGACCATGCCGACGGATCGAACATGGACCTCATCCTGCGCCAGGTGCTGCCCATGGCCCGCCAGTACGGGCTGTACGCGGGCATAGAGGTCTTTGCCGGGGTGGAACTGACCCACGTGCCCCCGGCCCTCATTCCCGACGCCATCAAGGAGGCGCGGGCGCTGGGCGCGCAACTGGTGGTGGTGCACGGCCAGTCGCTGGCCGACGTGGTGGAGACGGGCACCAACCTCGCCGCCATCGAGGGCGGCGCGGACGTGCTGGCCCACCCCGGCCTGCTCACGCCCGAGGACGCCGCCTACGCCGCCGAACGCGGGGTGCTGCTGGAAATAACCACCCGCCCCTCGCACGGGCTGTCCAACGGCCACGTGGCCATCACCGCCCGCGCGGCGGGTGCCCGGCTGGTCATCAACAACGACGCCCACCGCAAGGAAGACTTCGTGTCCGCCGAAAAGCGCCGCGCCGTGGCCCTGGGCGCGGGCCTTGCCCCGGCCGAGATAGACGCCGCCGAACAGGCCCAGCGCCAGTTGGTGGAGCGGCTGGTGCGCGCCGCCCGTTAGGGACCGCCCCTGGGGCTGTTCCATCTTACTCTTCCGCCCCATCCCCTTCGCGTACCGCATCGCACCCCGGCCTAAAGTTCCGCCCCGAACTGCCGATGGGAACCATGTGCCGCGGCTGTCCGGCCGTCGGTTCCCCATCCCGCAGAGGTGCGGCCATGCTCGACTATTACAGATTCAAGGAAATCCACGACCTGTTCATGAAAGGCAAGACCGAGGAAGCGCGGCACGTACTGATGGAAATGCAGTCGCGTTACGTTTCCCTGTGCGACGAAAACACCATGCTGAAAATGCAGGTGCAGGAATTCGAGGACATCCTCTACCTGTCGCGCAATCTTGTCTTTGACGGGTTCTGCTATTGGCTCATCACCGGCAACATCAAGCAGGGGCCGTTCTGCCAGAGCTGCTACAACCGCGATGGCGTTCTGGTTCGCCTGACCGCCCATGAGGGCACGTGGCAGTGCGCCACCTGCGGCACCGTGCACGACCGCGAGCAGCGCTACGGCATGCCCGCGCCCGGCTTCGGCCTGGGCGCGGCGCTGGCCACGGCCCATGACGCCGGGCGTACCGCCCTGGCCGGGCTTGCCGACCTTGCCAGCATGGCTGGCAGGGCCGACCAGGCCAACAGGACGGGACGGGCCGCCAGCCTTGGCGCGGGCGACGATCTGGCGCCCGATCCCCCCCCGCTTGGTGTGCAGTCCGTTCGCCCCGCCCGCGTCGGCAAGCTGCTGCCTTTCGTGAAATAGCCACCATCCGCATGCATCGACGGCCCGTTCCCGCAAGGGAGCGGGCCGTCTCCGTTCCGGATGCCGGAAATGCCCGCCCTGCACCGGCCACGCTAAAGTTTCCCCCGCTGCCGCCGATGAAACCGGTACACGGGGGCGATCCCCCGGAAGGAAGGCCCCACATGCAGTCCGCAGCCAGACACGCCACGCCGTCCCACCGCGCCCCCGACAGCCTTGCCGCCACGGCGGCCCGGGCGCTCCAGTCCGTGGAATCGGCCGCGCGGCCCAAGGCGCCCAGGGAACCCCGTCCGGCCCGTCAGCCAAATCCGCCTCGGCCGCTCGACGGCGTTACCGCCACCGGCCTCGCGGCCCTTGGCGTGCCGCCCACCATGCGCATGGCCGGGCGCGGCGCGGCCAGCCTGTCCGACCTGGTGGAAGCGGTGCGCGCCGAAACGCCGTGGGCCGCCGTGCCGCGCATGGATGCCGCCCCCGCGCACGGGTTCGCCAGCGCGCTGATCCTGGCTCCGCGCGAGGACCTGAGTGCCGTGGATCGCCGCGCGCTGCGCCAGACGGGCATCCGCAACGTGGCGGTGCTGACCTCCGGTGCCGCCGCCGCGCGCAAGCTGGCCCGGCAGCACCGCAACCCCGCCGGGGAACGCGACGCGGCCCGTTCCCTTGGCGACGCGGTCCCTCCTGTCGACGTGGTGCTCTGCCACGAGCAACTGGCGGACATGACCGCCGTCGACCTTCTGCAACTGCTGCGTTCGTACCCGCGCCTGCTCGACCTGCCGGTGCTGGTGGTGTCCAGCGCGGCCACGCGCGAGGCGGTGCTGTCCGCCGTCGGTGCGGGATGCAGCGGCTTTCTGGGGCGCCCCTACACCGTGGACACGCTGGACGGGCAGCTGCTGCGCGCCCGGCGCGCGCTGGCATCGCGCACGGCACACACCGTGGCCGAAGGCGCGCGAATGCTCTCGGATGAAGAATTCGACCAGGCCCTGGAACGGTTCGCCAACGCGGCAACCGAGGCCGCCGACGAGGCCGAAGCCCATTTCCTGGAAGGCACGGCCCACCTGCTGCGCGAGCAGTGGGACGCGGCCATCACCGCCTTCAACCGCACCCTGCGCTACAATGCCCTGCACGCCGATGCCTGCCTGGGGCTGGCCGATGCCTGGCGCGGCAAGGGCGACCTGGACAAGAGCCGCGAATTCCGCAGCCGCGCGGGCGAAATATATGCCCGCGCCCGGCAGTGGCGGCGCGCCCAGAAGATATTCGCCGAACTGCTGGCCGACGCGCCCCCGGATACGCCCAACCCTCTGCTGGTGGAGGCCGCGCGCCTGCTGCGCGATGGGCGCATCGACGACGCGGCGGCCGCGCTGCTGGCCGGACGCGAACTGACCCCCGGCGCCCCCCTGCACGAGCACGTGGCCCGCGCCTGCCAGTTCACCAGCGCACCGGAACGCACCGCCGCCGCCGTGTGTCGCGCCCTGTCCGGCGCGGACCCGGAACTGGGCACCCAGTTGCACCGCCGCATGCTGGGCCGCTTCGGCACGGCGCTGCGCATCGACGTGGACGGCCACGAAGAACCCGCCGGACTGCTGGACCGCCTGCTGGGCGGCACGGTGTTGCACGACGTGGTCACCGTGGCCCGGCACACCCTGAAGGTGTGGCGCCAGGCAGGCATCTAGAAACAACCCCTTGCGAGCCAAACGACAAACGCGCCGGATGCGGAAGCACCCGGCGCGTCTTTTTGCAAAGCGGCAGGAACGGCGCGGCTATTCCTCGGCCACGTCGCGCAGCAGCCGGAACAGGGCGCGCCCGGCGCGGGGTGGCTTGCCCGCCGCGCGTTCGGCCAACGCATCACGCACCAGCAGGCGCAAATGGCGCGGGTCCACGTCGGGCCACTCTTCCAGATAGGGTTGCAGGCGGTCCGGCCCGACGGCCAGCAGTTGCTCACGCAGTTCCTCGATGCGGTGGAACTCGTCGTCCTCGGTCTGCTTCACGGCGCGTACCTCGCCCATCTGCGCGGACACGGCCTCCCAGTCCCCTTCGCGGATGACCCGGCCAATGTACTGCAACTGGCGCCGTCTGGCCTCGTGGGTAGACATGGCGTGCCATTCCAGCACCGCCCGCTCCAACTCGTCGGGCAGGCCCAGGGACCGCACCCTGGAGGCAGGCAGGCGGACCAGTTCCTGGCCCAGGGTCTGCATGGCGTTGCTTTCGCGCTTTTTCTGCGAGCGGCTCACGTCGCGTATGTCGTTGTCTGTCGCCACCCCGGACGGGGGCAGGGCGTCGGGTATCCTGCGTCGCGCCATGCGCGTTCTCCTTGTTGTCCATGCGTGAATGAGACCGGTCCCCGAAGTTGCGGGAACGGGCGGAAGGGGCGCCCCAACGGCTGCGCCGGTCGTCCGCCAGGTCGCGGAGCCGGTGGCTGCGCCGTCGTGTCGGGCTACCGGCGGCGCGGGCCGCCCATCAGGTCGGAAATATCCATCACCGGCAGGCCATGGGCACCTGCGGGCGCATCGGAAACGCTGTCGCGGATCGCGGGGCTTTCAGGGGGGCCGTCTGGCGTGCTGGCATCAGCGTCATCCTCCGATGCCGTTCCCTCAGGCGCCTGATCTTCTGGCCGCACGGGCCGCCAGTGCTGGGCGCCCATCTCCACGAACAGTTCCACGCCCCGCTCCGGCACCCCCACCAGCAGCACCAAAGTACCGGTGGGCTCCAGCCGGTAGGCGTAGTCGAACAGCCGCCGGGCCACCAGCGCCACGGGCACGCCCGCATCGGTGGCCACCTGCGCGGCGGCTTCGCGCAGCCGCGCCGCCGCCTCGCCGTCCATGCCGATGCCGTCGTACGGTACGGGAACCGCAACCTGCCAGCCATACATGGCCTGCACCCTGCGGCGGTTGTATTCCTGCGCCATGGTCAGCCGCATGGAAGACCTCCCGGCGGTGAAAACCGAAGACAGCCAGGGCCCAAGGGCGCCGGTGGCGCCCGCTCTAGCCGAAATACAGGCCCAGCAACGCCCCCCCCAGCACCATGAAGGCGATGACGCCGTTCAGGGTGAAGAAGGCCATGTTCACCCGCGACATGTCGTCGGGGCTGATGATGCGGTGCTCCCACGCCAGCACCCCGGCGATGACCGCCCACACCGCGTACCACGGCCAGCCCAGCGAGGCGGACCAGCCCGCCAGCAGCAGGAAGATGGCCGCGTTGGCATGGCAGAAGGCGGAAACCACCAGCGCGGTGGGCAGGCCGAAGTGGGCGGGCACGGCGTGCAGGCCCATGGACCGGTCGAACTCGATGTCCTGGCACGAATACAGGATGTCGAACCCGGCCACCCAGAACAGCACCCCCCAGAACAGCAGCACGGCGGGCACGGTGAACTGCGGGTCCACGGCGATCCACCCGGCCACCGGGGCCAGACCCAGCACGCCGCCCAGAAAGAAATGGCACAGCCAGGTGAAGCGCTTCAGCAGGCTGTACGAGGCGGCCATCAGCAACGCAGGCGGCGCAAGGTACAGGCACAGCCGGTTCAGCCCGGCGCAGGCGGCCACGAACAGCACGGCCATGAACACGGTGAAGGCCCAGGTCCAGGCCACGGAAATTTCGCCGGTGACCAGCGGGCGGCCCGCGGTGCGCGGATTCAGCCGGTCGTACTTCAGGTCCACCAGGCGGTTGAAGGCCATGGCGAACGAACGCACGGCCACCATGGCCACGGTAAGCACCAGCAGGGGCACCAGGCCCGGCCAGCCCCCGGCGCCCAGAAAGGCACCGGCATAGGCAAAGGGCAGCGCGAACACCGAGTGTTCGATCTTGATCATGCGGCAGATGGCCGCGATGCGCGAAAAGGGATTCATGTGGCGTCCGGTCCGGTTCCGTCAGGTTCAGTACGGTTCAGTTCGATTCAGTACGGTATGGCATGGTACGGTGTGGCATGGTCCGGTGGGTTCTTGCGGACCTAGGCCGCCGATTCGCGGCACGCGGCATCATCCGGCTCGTGCGCCAGTGCTGCGCGCACCAGCCCGAATTCGTGACGCGCCCGCTCCTGGGCCTGACGGCGCGCGTCGTCCATTTCTTCGTAGCGCGAGAGCAGCAGGTCCACAAGCTCGCCATCCAGCTTGTTGTCGCGGGCCTGGTCGCGCAGCACGGCGCGGGCGGCCTCGGGCGGCATGCCGCCCCGGTAGGGCCGGTCCTCCGCAATGGCGGTGAACACGTCGGCCACGGCCACGATGCGCGCGGGCAGGGGCAGGTCGTCGGCCACGAGGCCATAGGGATAGCCGCTGCCGTCCATGCGTTCGTGGTGCAGGGCGCCCCAGGTGGCCACCTGGGTGAACCCCGGCACCGAGGCCAGAATGTCCATGCTGTGCTCCGCATGGCGGCGCATGCGCGCCATTTCCAGGTCGTCGAGGCGGCCCGGCTTTTCCAGGATGTCCAGCGGAACGCCCAGCTTGCCGATGTCGTGCAGCAGCCCCGCCACATACAGGGCCTTGCCCTGCGGGCCGTCGAACCCGGCCCAGCGGGCCAGCAGCCGCGCGGTTTCCGCAACGCCGCTGGAGTGAGTGGCCGTGAAGGGACTGCGCGAGTCGATGACCAGCGAGAACAGCGCGGAAAACGAGATCACCCCGTCGGCATCCAGGACCTCGCCTTCCAGCCTGCGGCCCGCACCGGTGTGCAGATGGCATTCCGGCGCGCGCAGCCCGGCGGCAAAGTCCCGGTCGGCGGTCAGGTCGTACAGGGCATCCAGCGCATCGGGCCGGAACAGGATGGAGCGTCCCCGCTCCAGCCGCTCCATGGCGCGCGGAAACTGGCGGGCCGGATCTTCGCCCCGCCGCAGTTGCACGTCCAGCCTGTCGGCCAGGTGGATGAGATGGGCGATGGCGGGAACGCCGTCCTCACCCCTGCCGTGGCACCACGGCGCATGGTGATGGCGCACCAGGCGCGCGGCCTCGGCCAGACGCGGGCAGGTACCCAGCATCACGGCCCCGGCGCGGGAGTGCGAATCCATGTCCTGTTCGAAGACCAGCCCTTCCAGCGCCGCCTTCAGCGGCACGGCCCCCGCGTCGTGCATCAGCGAGGCCAGCAGCAGTTCGCACCGGTCCCTGTCGGGCAGGCCAAGGCGCTCGGCAAGCCGCGCGGCGATGAACCCCACGTGCACGTGATGCGCGGCCACGGCTGGGCTCACCAGGTCGAGCGCACGGGAAAAGGCCACGGTCAGGTCGATGAGCCTGACTTGCAAAGGCTGCTGCATGAGTGTGTCTCTGACGGGACGGACGGCCCACCGCGCTTTCCCCCGAAATGCGCGATGTCCGTTTCCTTTCGCTCCGGCAACTGCGGTGCCGGCTGATTGTTGGATATGGTTGCCGTGATGCATGCCCCCGGCATGCGGAAACTCGCACCAATCCCAGTGGCTCTACCCGCCGCACTCGGCCGGATCCCCTTGCAGCTTGTCCAGCGCATGGGCCAGTGCGGGCAGCACGGCGGCAAGATTTTCGGCCACGGCCTTGCGGCTGCCGGGCAGGTTGACGATGACCGCCCCGCCCAGGGTGCCCGCCACCGCGCGCGAAATGACCGCGTTGGGCGTCTTGGCCAGGCTAGCGGCCATCATGGCCTGCTCGAAGCCGGGCAGGCGCCGTTCGATGACCGCCAGGGTGGCTTCCGGCGTCACGTCGCGCGGGCCGATGCCGGTACCGCCGGTGGTCAGGATGAGGTCGTAGCCCTGGGTCAGGGCCAGGTCCACCAGCAGGGCACGCAGGCGCTGGCCGTCGTCCGGCAGCAGGTAGCCGCGTTCGATGCACAGGGGCATGGCCCCGCGCACCATCTCGGCGATGGTGGGGCCGCTGGCGTCCTGACGCAGCCCGGCCGCGCCCTTGTCGGAAAGGGTCACCCAGGCCAGGGCGCGCCCCTGGCGCCGTGCCAGCAGGTGCAGCACCCGGCCGCCCGGTTCGTCGCGCAGGGCCTCCACGAACACGCAGGCCCCGGCATGCGCCGAGCCGGAACGGGGCAGCAGGGTGCGGCCCACCACCTGGAACAGCGGATCGCCCATGGGGTCCAGCAGGGCGTCATGCAGGGTGGCGCCCACGGCCAGCCCCAGCACCACGTCGGCCTGAACGGCGGCCAGCGCGGGCAACGCGCCCGGCAGCCCCACCGGGCCAGCGGCCAGCGCGATGATGCCCCCCTTGGGGACGGGCATGGTGGCAACGTCAAGCATCACGCGGTCGTCGCCCATGGCGGCCTCCCTGCATGCGTTGTGCGGCTTGGACATGATTCGGACTTTCCCCCGGAGGAGCAAACGGGACGGACGAACGCTACCGGGCATCGGGGCGGCAAAGATGCTCACCCATCGCGTCGTAGAAGGCCCGCGCGGCATCCTTGCAGCCCTTGCGGGAGTGGATGTTCACCCAGGTGTCTTCACAGTAGGTGTCCATGGCGCGCAGTTGCTCGTCCACATTCAGGGCATCCACGCCCTTCACGCAGGCTTCCTCGGACAGGTAATGGCTGCCGCGCAGCGGAAAACGCACCTGCGTGGCCTCGCACCCGCGCATGCAGCCATTGCGCGTGAGCACGCCGTACTCGTCGTCCTGCTGGCAACGCTTCTGGCAGGCCCCCATCAAAGGATCGGTGACCACGTGCGACAGACCGCCGCGCCCGCCGCACCCGGCAAGCGACAGGGCCAGGACGAGGGCCAGCATGAGGGCGGCCGGAGCGGAAACCGGCATGGCAATTCGCCGCATGGAAACCTCCGTTGAAGCTGCCGCACGACGTGGGCCGTGCGTGGTCATGCGCAAGTAAGGCCAAAAAAGGCCAAATGAACCAGATGGACCGGACAATTCAGCCCCGGTCAGCCCCGGTCAGCCCCGGTCAGTTCCGGCCAAGGCGGTCAATTGCGGTCAAGGGCGAGACGCAGGCCGAAGCCCACCATCAACCCGCCCACGCCGCCTTCCAACGCCCGCTGCACGCCGGGGCGCAGCAGCGTGGCGCGCGCCCGATGCACGGAAACCGACAGGAACGAAAACCACAGCACGGCCACCACGGCCTGCATGCCGCCGAACAGACAGGCCCGGACAAAGGCGCCGCCCAGCGCGGCCACCCCGGAGGCGGCCACACCGTCAGCCATGCCCCCGGCGGCCACCACGTTGGGCAACACGGCCAGATAGAACACGGCCACCTTGGGGTTCAGCACGTTGCTCAGAAAACCTTCCACCCACGCCCGGCGCAGCATGCCGCGCGAGGTCGCGCGGTACGCGCGCCAGGGGGCCGGGCCGACAGTCTCGGTGCCTGCCCTTTCGCACACGCCGGGCGCAACCGGGGCGCCATGCGCAACCGGCGCATCGGGACCGCCCTTCCATGCGCCGTGCAGGGCGCGCACGCCCAGCCACACCAGATAGGCGGCCCCCACAAGGCGCACCACATGGAAGGCCCCGGCGGAATGCACCAGCACGGCGGAGACGCCAAGGCCGGAACACACCACATGCACCAACAGCCCCGACACGCAGCCCAGCGTGGTGGCCACGCCACCCCGCGCCCCCACGCGCAGTGCATTGCGCACCACCAGCATGGTATCCGGACCGGGGGTTATCACCAGCAGCGCGGCCAGCCCCAGAAAGGCCAGAAATTCATGATTCACGGCAAACCCTCGCACCGCAAGCCCCGACGCATCACCAGACGCGCCACCAGGCGATCAGCGGTTGGGCGCGACTCTACCCGTTACACCGCACGGGAGCAACAGGGGGTATCCCCCCCAAAGGGGGACGCGCCGTGAAGACAACCGGGGCATCCAGTGCATGGAATGCCCCGGAAGTTGCCTGCGAGGAACTCGGGGGCTTTGCCTTTCAGAGGCCAGGCCGGGTCGCGCCAGGCTGTGTCAGGCCGCAGGTTTTTCGTTCTCCGGCGAGACATCCGCCGCATTGTCCACGATGGCCGGAGGGCGACCGGGCGGCAAAAGGACGCGGCCTGACCGAACCTACAATATCTGGCTCAGGAACAGCTTGGTCCGCTCATGCTCCGGCGCGGTAAAGAACTTGTCCGGCGACCCCACTTCCAGAATGCTGCCCTGGTCCATGAACACCACGCGGTCCGCCACTTCACGGGCAAAGCCCATCTCGTGGGTCACCACCACCATGGTCATGCCCTCACGGGCCAGATTCTTCATGACGTCCAGCACCTCGCCCACCATTTCCGGGTCCAGGGCGCTGGTGGGTTCGTCGAACAGCATGGCCTTGGGGTCCATGGCCAGCGCCCGCGCAATGGCCACGCGCTGCTGCTGCCCGCCGGAAAGCTGGTCCGGGTAGACGTTGTGCTTTTCGGCAATGCCCACCTTGCGCAGCAGTTCCATGCCCTTCGTTTCGGCCTCGGCCTTGCCGCGCTTGCGCACGGTGGTCTGGGCCAGGGTCAGGTTCTCCAGCACGGTCAGGTGCGGAAACAGGTTGAACGACTGGAAGACCATGCCGACCTCGGCCCGCACCTCGTTGATCTCGCAGTCGGGGTCCAGGATGTCACGGCCCTCGATGCGGATGGCGCCTTCATCGGCGTATTCCAGCCGGTTCAGGCAGCGCAGGAAGGTGCTCTTGCCCGAGCCGGAGGGGCCGATGATGACCACCACCTCGCCGGGGGCGACGGACAGCGAAACGCCGCGCAGGGCGTGCAGCTTGTCGGGGGTGTAGAAGAACTTGTGGACGTTGGTGGCGTTGATCATCGGATGGCCCTGCGTTCAAGGTACTGCACGAACAGCGAAAGGGTGAAGGTAAGCACGAGGTACAGCACCGCGCAGACGATCCACAGCTCGAACGGCTGGAGCGAGGTGGTGACCACCTCGCGCGTGGCCTTGGTCAGTTCGCGGATGGCGATGACCCCGAGCAGGGACGAGTCCTTGATCAGGCTGATGAATTGCCCGGCCAGCGGCGGCATGATGCGCCGGAAGGCCTGGGGCAGAATGACCTTGCGCATGGCCTGGGCGTAGCTCATGCCCAGCGAGCGCGCGGCCTCCATCTGCCCCCGGTGCACCGACTGGATGCCCGCGCGCACGATTTCGGCCACGTAGGCCCCGGTGAACAGGGCCAGCGCCATGACGCCGTACCACAGGGGAGATATGCCCCCAAGACCCACGTGCTCCAGCAGCGCGTTGATGAGCGTGCCCACCACGAAATACCACAGGAATATCTGCACCAGCAGCGGCGAGCCGCGGATGATCTCGATGTAGGCGATGGCGCCCCAGCGCAGCATGGGGTTGATGGAGATGCGGCACAGCCCCGTTACCACCCCGATGACGATGCCGCCGATGATGGCCAGCACGCTGACTTCAAGGGTTACCCACAGCCCTTCCAGCAGGATGCCGGGCTTGTTCAGCTGATAGCGGCCCAGCACGTCGCCCCGGTAGGCGAAGTCGCCGGAAGACACCAGCACCTTGCCCTCGCCGGGCAGCAGGTGGGTGTGCTCCTCGCCGGAGGCGTCGCGCACCACCACGCGCTGTTCGTTGCCCTGGCGGTCGATGATGGTGACGTCGCCTTCCGCCTCGGCGCGCACGTCCGCCGCCTCGTTCACCCAGAAATACTGGGGCACGCGGTTCCAGCGCCAGATGTATTCCACCGACGAGGAGGCGACCCAGAAGAACGCCACCAGCGCCAGCATGGCCGCCACGAACATGGCTTTCCAGAACAGGAAGAAGCTCCTGCCCTTGGGCTTGTCCAGCCCTCTGTACTGCGTCATCGTGATTCCTTTTGCGGCGCGGCCGCGCGCCCGGCACGGGTGCGAAACCCTGCGGACGGCGAAAGCGCCGGGGAGATGGCCGCGCCAAGGCACGGCGAAAGCCGCATGGCTTCGCGCGGGGGCGGTTCCCTGCCCTTCCCCGACGAGGGGGCAGCAACGAGGGAACCGCGCCCGCGCGAAACCGTGGGGACGCGGGCCAGCCGGAGCAAGGCGGGGCGGGCGGGTGCCCGCCCCTGCCGAGACTATCCGACTATTGGGCCTCTATTGCACCTGGGCGCGCCACTCGGTCGACTTCATCCACTTGCCGTAGATGCGGTCGTAGCGGCCATCGTTCTTGATCTGGCTCAGGAAGTTGTCGAGGAAGTTCAGGAAGTCGGGGTCACCCTTCTTGATGCCGAAGCCCAGCGGCTCGTAGGTGAAGGGCTTGTCCAGGTGCATGGCCTTGCCCTTGCCCTGCTCGGCCATGAACACCACGTTGAAGGGCATGTCGTACACCCAGGCGTCGGCCTTGCCGTTGATGACTTCCAGCGCGCCGTCGGCTTCCTTTTCGAAGGACTTGTACTTGGCCTTGGGCAGCATGCGCTTGGCGGCTTCCTCGCCGGTGGTGCCAAGGCGCGAAACCACGGTGTATTCGGGCTTGTTCAGGTCTTCCCAGGTCTTGACCTTGCCTTCAAGCTTCTTGCTGACGATGACCGACTGGCCGACCACGATGTACGGGTTGGCGAAATTGATGCGCAGGTTGCGCTCCTGGGTCACGGTCATGCCGCTGATGATGATGTCGAACTTGTCGCTGAGCAGGGCCGGGATCATGCCGTCGAAGTCGGTGTTCACGGGCACGAACTTCACGCCCATGGCCTTGGCCAGTTCCTTGGCCAGGTCGATGTCGAAGCCGACGTAGTTGCCGTTCTTGTCGGTCATTTCGAAGGGCATGTAGCCCGCGTCGAAGCCGACGCGCAGTTCGCCGCGCGCCACGATTTCGTTGAGGGTGGACTTCTTGGCCAGCTCGATGTCGGCGGCCATGGCGGGCGCGGCGACGAGCAGGGCCAGCAGCATGGCGGCCAGCAGTTTGAACAGTTTCATGCGTTCCTCCATCGGATATCGTTGAAAAACCACAACCGGCAACGCGATGCCGCGCCCCGACGCACGGCGGGCGTCGGCAATCCGCCCAAAACGCGCGGGGCGCGGCGCGGACCCCACGGGAGCCCGCATTGAAATTTCGTGGATGCCTGGGGCATCCTGTGCGCACGGCAGGAGTTTCGTTCTCCGGGCGAACAATGCCCCGAAGGATGGAAGCCCCGGCGAGGACTAATACTTTCCTTCCGTAAGCACTTCCTTGACGATCATCTCGACGCGGCACGTCTCGCAGCGCGGCATGGGCTCTTCCGGCACCACGATGATGCGCGTGGTGCGGCACTTGGGGCACATGACCTCGACGAAACCGCGCCTGTAACGGTCCTTCAACGGACCGTCCTTGTGTTGTCCTTCCCTGTTCACGGCAGCAACCTCCTTCCCGCCTCCGGACAATGCACGCCTGCCCGCGCCCCCGGAAACGGACCGGCATATTGGGCGAGCCCCCGCGAAAAATCAAGCCCGCAAGTGCGACAGCCGTCCCCGCGGCGGCAGTGCGGATTCGCGTGCGCCTCCCGCAAGGCGCCGCCCCCGGCGGTCATTCCAGCCCCAGTGCTTCTTCCGTGGCCCGCTTGCGCGCGCCGCGTTCCAGCAGGTGCACCACGGCCGTGGCTTCCGGCAGCCCGCTGCGCGACACCGCCGCGATCAGGTCGCGGATGCGCCCGTCCTCGCGCAGCCAGGCCCGGGCCACGCTTTCGGCGTCGCGCTGGCGCGCCAGCGGGGCCAGCCAACCCGCCCCCTCTGCGTAGACGATGCGCGATGCCGTGTGCGCGGCCACCAGCGCGTACTGGTGGCGCAGCGGGATGCGTTCGAATATCCGCTCGGGAAAGCGCTCCACCAGCACCGGGGGCAGATAGCCCAGCAACACCTGACGCAGGGCGGGGTCCGCCTCCACCGGTTCGCCGCGCGCCACCAGCGCCGCGTACAGCGCGTCGGCCACGGCGTTCATCTCCAGCGAGACGTCCACGGAAATCTCGTGCAGGGCCTTGCAGCCGTCGCAACGGCGTATTTCGGCCAGCAGCAGGCGCGCCTCGTCGCGGGCCCGCACCCGCAGGATGTCCAGCACCTCGGCCACGAAGCGGTCCTTGTGGGCGATGAACTCCTCGTCGGTCATCACCAGCCCGCCCAGCACCTCGTACGAGGAGCAGATGACCCCGGTCTTGTTGGCCGACGAACCGTGCACCACCAGCACCCCCCGCTCGGCCAGGCGCTTGCGCGCCTCCGGCGCCACGAACAGGTTGGCCCCTTCTATGATGGCGCGCGCCGTGGGCACCCCGCCCCGGTCGAAGAAGTCGTGCCAGTTGCGGGTATTGACGGTGTCGGGCCGCCCCCCGGCGGGGATGAAGATGTCCGCGTGGGCGGTGTTGTGCAGGGTGTTGCGGCGGCGCACCCCCTCCGGGGTGTCGGACGCGGCCACCCACGCCCCCTCGCCGCGCAGCCGGGCCGGGTCGAAGGCGCTGATGCTGCGCTGCGCATCCACCAGGCGCAGCAGTTCGGCCTGGTCCAGCCCGTCCGGGTCCCAGGCCCCGCCGTGCCCGTCGCTGACGGCCACGATGCGGACATTGTCGCCGTAGGCCACGAACATCAGGCGCATCAGGTTGCCCGCCACGTCGCCCTTGGGGCCGCCGGTGAGCTTCACCGTGAACGGCTGGGTGAAGGGATCGATGCCGAGGTGGCGCAGCATTTCCTCGGCAAAGACCATCACCCCGATGCTGGTGACGCCGTACTGCTTGTGGTTGATGCCCGCCCCGGCCTTGGAGCTCATGAACGCCGAGGGCCAGCGGTAGCCGCGCTGGCGGGCGCGTTCCACCATCCAGGCGATGTGCGCGGGCTGGATGTTCTCGTCCGGGCCGCAGTAGATGATTTCCTCGCGGCCCAGGTAATCCACCACGCCGGGCAGGGCCGGGGTATCCTGGCCGGGCAGCACCACGTCCAGCAAGGAGTTGATGACCGAGGCCACGGCCAGACCCACGTCGCCCAGCGGCCCCAGCAGGATGACCGCCTTGGCCCCGCCCTCGGGGATGTCCTTGTTCTTGACCTGCTGGGCGTAGGCCAAGCCTTTCACCTCGTCGTACAGGCGGTTCGATTCCAGTTCGAACTGCTCCTGGGTGCGGGTGGGCACCACGCGCACGCCGCCGCGCGCCATGTCGCGGTGGCGGATGTGAAAGCCAAGGCCCCCCGGCGCGTGGAAGAAGAAGATGCCGAAGGGCAGTTCCTCGCCCTCGTAGCGGTAGGCGGGGGGCAGGAATTCCGGGTCCAGCCGGAAGGACAGGCCGTAGATGGTATCGAGGAAATAGTTGGTGCGCAGCACGTGGCGGAAGAAGCGCTGGATCATCAGCAGCACGGCGCGCTCGCGCTCGTCGGCCACCGCGTTCACGGCATCGGTGGAGTCGGCCTCCAGCCTGCGCGCCGTCGCCTCGCGGTCGCCCAGGGTGGGGTCGAAGCGGGCCTCGAACCAGTCCACCAGCGCGGCGGTTTCGGCCCGGCGGGCCAGCACGATGCGCACCACGTTCTGGGTGCTGAAGGCCCACTGGTTGTCCTTGGCCAGGAACACGTGGGCAAAGCCGCAGGCCGCCTGCAACAGCATGATGCGCTTGATGGGCCAGGATTCCTCGTCGGCCAGGATTTCCAGTTCGTGCGGGGCGAACCACTTCACCAGGCGCAGCTTCTTGCGCAGGTTCTGCCACAGGGCGGAATCGTCCAGGATCAGGTCGCCCTTGTGCGACACGTAGAAGCTCATGATGGCCGTCTCGCCCGACTCGTCGGCGAAGGTGTCCGCGTAGGAGCGGTGCACGGTGATGTCCAGGCGGCGCATGATCCGGGCGATCTGCAGCAGCAGGCCCGTGGCCGGGGGGTGGCGCATGGCCACCACGATGCGCGTTTCGCGCCGGATGTCGCAGGGTTCCGCCGACAACGCGGCCCCGGCTGCCCCCATCCCTTCGGGCGCGGAGGGTACGGTCGGGGCCGAGCACTGCTCGATGAGCAGCCCGGTGTCGTCGCCGCCGCCTATCTCGCGCAGCAGCCGGAAGTGGCGGGCGGCCCGCACCGGGTCGAACTTTTCCACGTATTCCGCATTGGCGGCGGCCAGAAACGCGGCGAAGGGAGGCATGTCCGTTTCCGGCAGCTCGCCGCTGGCGCGCATGGCGTCCAGGGCGGCGCTGAACAGGTCGTTGCCTTCGGCGGTGCGCAGGCTGCCCGCGCGGGGCTGCGGGGCCAGCAGGAATTCGTTCAATCCCAGTTGGCCGTCCGCCGTGGTGTAGATGCGCGCGGTTTCGATGTGCTCGCCCAGCAGACCGGCCAGAATGCCGTGCAGATCGCGCGATGCGGAGGGGGAAATGTAGGTGATCTTGCGGCCATCCGGACTGGCCAGGCGCACCGCGTGGTTGTCCGTGACCACCCGACCCGAAATGATGGCTTGCAAATGCTGCACCTGCTCGGTCACCGAATGGGTGCGCAGGTAATAATCCGGCATGTTGGCAAAAAACCACGGCACCACCTGATCGGCAATGCCGCCAAGCCCGCCCTTGACGAGCGAGAGCGCTTCTTCCACTCCTTTGGCATGGGACTCGGCCATGGGACATCCTCCGTGGCGGACGGTTTGCCGCACAGGATAGCGCAATGGCCCGCCGTGGCAACCGTTTTCTGGCGCCCGGAGTAGTTGCCGCAAGTACCACCATGGTCCACGCGCACGCCGCTTGCCAAGCCCGCCCCCAGCGGCGACAATGACGGCATCATATTCCCACGGGAGAGCACCGCATGACCAAGAAGACCGCATCCCCCGCGTCCGGTACCGCGCCTTTCAACGCTTCCGGCACCGCCGACGCCACCTATACCCGCAGCCAGGACCAGACCGGGCACCTGCGCACGCTGGGCGTGAAGGCCGAATATCCCCACGCGGGTCCCGGCCCGCACATTCTGGAAGCCTTCCCCAACAACTTCCCGGACCGGCCGTACATCGTGAGCATCGCCTTTCCGGAATTCACCTCGCTGTGCCCGGTGACCGGCCAGCCCGACTTCGCCACCATCGTCACCGAATACATCCCCGATCAACGGTGCGTGGAGTCCAAAAGCTTCAAGCTGTACATGTTCGCCTACCGCAACCACCAGTCGTTCATGGAGACCATCACCAACACCGTGCTCGACCACATGACCGAGGCCCTGGACCCGCTGTGGTGCCGGGTGAAGGGGCTGTTCACCCCGCGCGGCGGCACCCATCTGCACGTGTTCGCCGAGCGCTTCAAGCAGGTGGAGGAACCGCGCGCGGCCATGGTGCGCGAGATGGTATCGGAGTGGAAACGCGAAAGCGGGCGGCATACGGTGTAGCACCGCGCCTGACCACAGACGGCAGAAGACAAAAACGCCGCCGGGGGATGCCCCGGCGGCGTCGCTTGTTCCTGATCACTTGATGGAGGCGTGGCGAGGTCAACAGAGGTTTGACAGCTCTGCTCTCGATGCCCGTAAGACTCGCGCTACGCGCCCTTCGGGTCGGTCTGCCAACGGACGAAAAGACAATTTCGAGACAGCCCCTAATCGCTGAGGCCTGGCAAAACCACCAGAAACTCGTAGCGTTCTTCCTCCCGGTCCACGGTGGTTCGACCGATAAGCTTGAAACACTGGTGCGTGTAGATGATGTCGAAAATCCGCTCCAGATCGCGACCGTTTTCGATGTCCACGCGGTACTCGCCCCCCACGCTCCACGGCCCCCACACCGAAGCTTCACCGCGCAGGTACAGTGCGTTGATGTCGTAGTCGCGCTGCCTGTTGTACTCGTCGAGCCTCGAGCGCCAGTTGTAGCCCAGGGTCAGCTGCCCCCTGTTGGGGTCGATGAGGGACAGGCCGTGGTCGTGCTGGGTGACATCGCCGGTATAGGGCGACCATGCGGTAATGCTGTGCCAGCCCAGCCACGCCACCGGGAAGTATTCCACCTCGGCCCGGTAGTCGAGCACCGGGCGGCGCTCGTAGGTATCGAGTTCGTCGTCGCGGTTGGCCTCGCGGATGTCGTAGCCGGTTTGCAGCTTGACCCGCAGGAACTCCAGGTAGTCGGTGCCCAGATCCGGCACCGGCGTTCCTTCGTCGTTGGCCTTCATGCGTACCATTTCGCGCTTGCGCGTGAAGACGTTGGTGATGGAGTAGACCATCTCGTTGCGTGCGCCGATACGGTCGTCGCCGTCGTAACGGGGGTTGTCGTTCTGATCCAGCAGCGGAAGGTTGTTGTACTCCACGCGCGGCTGCACCGCATGGCGGATGCCGGTCCAGCGGCTTTGCCCGACATTCTCGGTCGTCAGGGTAAGCGGCGCGCTTTCCACGCGGTAGACACGGGCAACTTCCGTCGATGCCGCGATGTTGTAATCGGGCAGGGTACGGGACTCGCCCGAGGAATCGCCGCCGTCGCCGGGCAGGCTTTCGCGGCGCTCGGTGTCGTACACGGTCTGGCGCAGGCCCACGGAGGAAATCACCGAGCCGTACTTGCCGTTCACCGGCAGCACCACCTGCGGATGCACGTCGTGCCGGGCGCCCTGGGTGCCGTTGCGGCGGTGGAAGTACACCGACTGCGCGGAAGCCTGCACTTCCAGCGGCAGCCCTTCGAACAGGGCGCCCCGGTGCAGGTACACGTCGGCCTCGGGCAGGCGCTGGGGCAGTGAATCCGACGAATACGGATGGTTGCCGTTGCCCAGATCCGGGTCCTGGTCGTACCGGCCGCCCAGGGCCACGGAAACGCGGTCCCAGTCGCGGGTCAGCATGACCTGGCTGGTGCGGTAGCGGTCGCGTTCGTTGATGTCGCGGCCGAACAGCCCGAACAGGTTGTCGCGCGAATCGCCGAACCCGCCGAGCCCCCGCTTGAACTCGCGCAGGTAGTTCTGGTCGGATACGTAGTCCAGGTCGCCCTTGAGCCGCCAGCGCGGGTCGCCAAGGCGCTGTTCGAACATGCCGCGCAGCCAGTACCGCTCGTGGTTGGTGCGGATCAGGCCGTCGCCGCCGTCGATGGGGTCGTCGCCTTCGCTGTCCACCACCTGGTTGTCGTACAGCCAGTCGAAGCGCAGCCAGGTTGTCTGGTCCGTGGTGGGCCGCGAGCGGTACTCCACCCCGTGCATGAACCCGCGCTCGGACATGAAGTACTCGTTCAGGGTCACGTCGCTGGTCTCGTCCAGCACCCAGTAGTACGGCTGGTTGTAGAAGAAGCCGTCGCGCGAGCTGATGCCGTACTGCGGCATCAGGAAACCCGACTGGCGGGTGCGCTTGGCGGGCATGACGAAATAGGGGGAATAGGCGACGTCGTTGTTCTTCACCTGGAAGTTCGAGCGCCACAGGCGGGCGTAGCCGTCGATCTCGACCACGGCTTCCTCGGCGGTCAGCGACCAGGCCGGGGTATCGCCGTCGCACACGGTGATCTTGGCGTTGGTGAAGGTGTAGAGGTCGCCCCAGTTCTTGTCGATGCGCTCGCCCGCGAAATAGGCGTGGGGTTCGCCCATGAAGATGCGGCCGTTCTTCATCCAGCCGGTGCGGCTGCGCAGGTCGAATTCCGCTTCCTCGGCGGCGATGTCGTCCTTGCCGAAGTGCACCTCGACGTTGCCCTTCAGGTACACCCAGTTGGTGGCGGAATAATAGCGGATGTAGTCGGCCTTCAGGTAGTCCTGGCCGCGCCGCAGGGCCACGCGGCCCTCGGCCTCGATGATCTTGCTGTCGTTCTGCGACGTGACGGTATCGGCCGTGAGGTTCCAGGTCACCTCGCGGTCGTCCTCCGTGCGCATCTGCAACACGTTGGGCTGCGGCTGCTGGGCGTACGCCCCGCCCGCGAACAGGATGCCGGAAAGCAGCAGGAACACATATGCCGCGAACCCGGCGAGCGGGCGGAGTCTGCCGTCTGTCATGCGCGGTCCGGATCGTCCGGGCCTGAGCCCGGTTTATGAAGTCACGTGGAATTCCGGCCCCCCGGCGCGCGGCACACGGCACTCGCATCGGCGCGCGGCGGGGTGTCGAAGATGTTGAATGTCACGGCGCGAGGGGGTACAACCGCTCCCTGCACAATACCGGGACCGCAGTCGTTTACCACAACTTTCCCGGTAGGAAAAGCCGCAGGTCGCAGCCCATCCCGACGCCCGCCCCTTTCCCGGCCGAAACCGCCCCCGACTCCCCAGCCGGACCCGACCATGGAGCCCCCCGCATGACCATTGCCTACAACAAGATAGCCGTCCGCGTGCGCCTGGGCGCGCTGCGCCGCAATTTCGAGATGTTGCGCCGCATGGCCCCCGCCGCCATGCCGGTGATCAAGTCCGACGCGTACGGCCACGGCCTGCTGCCCGTGGCGCGCACCCTGGAAGCCGCCGGGGCCGACGCCTTTGCCGCGGGCACCGTGGGTGAATGCGCCCAACTGCGCGACGGCGGCATTCCCGGCCGCATCGTGGCCCTGCTGGGCGCCACGGACGCCGCCGACGCCGAATGCTGCGTCGCCCGGTCCATCGTGCCCGCCGTGTATTCCGCCGACCAGCTGGAACTGCTGGCGGGGCGGGCCGCCCCCGGCCAGCAGGTGGACATCGCCCTCAAGTTCGATACCGGCATGGCCCGCCTGGGCTTTACCGAAGCCGACCTGACCGCCCTGCTCGACCGGCTGCACGCCCGGCCCATGCTGCGCCCGGTGCTGGTCATGTCGCACCTGGCCGTGTCCGACGATCCTTCGCGGGCCGACTTCACCCGGCAGCAGGGCGAAACCTTTGGCCGCATCCTGGCCGGGGTGCGTGCCGACTGGCCCGCCGCGCAGGGTTCGCTGGCCAACTCCGCCGCGCTGCTGGCGCACCCGGAACTGCACTTCGACGTGCAGCGGCCCGGCATCGCCCTGTACGGGTCGAACCCGCTGCGCGGCACCGCCCGGGAGCACCTGGGCGACGGGCTGCAACCGGCCATGGACGTGGCCGCGCCCATCCTGCAGGTGCACCCCCTGCCCGCCGGACGCAGCATCAGCTACGGCCGCACCTTCACCGCCCCGCGCGACATGACCGTGGCCATCGTGGCCACCGGCTACGCCGATGCCTACAGCCGGGGGCTTTCCGGCAAGGGCGCCATGACCGTGCATGGCCGCCGCGTGCCCATCCTGGGCCGGGTGTGCATGCAGATGACCGCCGTGGACGTGACCGGCGTGCCCGGCGTGGCCGCCGGTGACGACGCCTACCTGCTGGGCGGACCCGGCGAGGCCCTGACGCCCGACGACCTGGCCGACCAGTGGGGCACCATATCCTATGAAGTGCTGTGCCTGCTGGGCATGAACCCGCGCACCCACCGGGAATAGGCCCGGACACCGCGCCCCGGCGCATGCCGATTCCCGCTGCCGGGCGCCGATGCGCGCCGCTACACGCGGGCGGGCACGCCCGGAAGGCCTTGCCCGGCGCCGCCAACCGGGGTGTTGACACCCGGCCCCCCTGCGACTATAGACCCTGTTTCTGCCTTGCTCGCCCCCACGTGTGGGGCGGGCCAAAGCCCACAAGGAGGAATCCCATGAGGAAGTTTGAAACGCTGCTGCTCCTTTCCCCGGAGCTGGCCGCGGATGCCCGCGAGGCGCTGCTTGGCACCCTCACCGGCGTCATTGAGCGTGAACAGGGCAAGATGGTAACTGCCGACCACTGGGGCATGCGCGATCTCGCCTACCCCGTGCAGAAGCACATGCGCGGTTACTACGTGCGCTTCGAATACCTCGCCCCCGGCGAAGCCGTGGCCGAAGTGGAACGCAACATCCGCATCTCCGACGGCATCTTCAAGTTCGTTACCGTCAAGCTGGCCGACGCGGTCGAGGAGGTTGCATAACATGGCCTTCAAGAAGAAGTTCACTCCGCGCCGCAAGTTCTGCCGCTTCTGCGCCGACAAGGACCTGCCCCTCGATTACAAGCGCGCCGACATCCTGCGCGACTTCATCACCGAGCGCGGCAAGATCATCGCCCGCCGCATCACCGGCACCTGCGCCCATCACCAGCGTCTGCTCACCCGTGAAATCAAGCGCGCCCGCCAGATGGCCCTCTTGTTCTACACCGCGGGCCACTCCAGCGACGTCAAGAAAAAGAGCCAGATCTAGGAGGATGGGATGAAGCTGATCCTTCGTGCAGACGTTGAAAACCTGGGCCGCCTCGGCGACGTCGTCACCGTGAAGCCCGGTTTCGGCCGCAACTTCCTGCTGCCGCAGGGCCTGGCCATGCTGGCCTCCGATGCCAACCTGAAGGCGTTCGAACTGGAGCGCAAGAAGCTTCAGGCCAAGATGGACGCCCTGCGCACCGCAGCCTCCGACCTGTCCGCCAAGATCGCGGCCACCGAACTGGTGATCCCCGTTCGCGTGGGCGAAAACGACAAGCTCTACGGTTCCGTCACCACCGCCATCATCGGCGCTGCGCTGGCCGAGAAGGGCGTGGACATCGACCGTCGTCGCATTCTGCTCGACGCCGCCATCCGCACCCTGGGCACGCACGAAGTGCGCGTCCGCCTGCATGCCGACGTGGTGGCCACCCTGAACGTCAAGGTTGTTGCCGAAGACAAGGTGAGCGATGCCGCAGAACCCGTCGTGGAAGCCGAGCCGGAAACCCCGGCCGAATAGCCACTCCGATTCCGACGCCGCCTCCGCCTATCAGGGCGGGGGCGGCGCTCCCGATCCGACGGAACGCGCTTCCGCCGATCTGTTGCGCCGAGTCCCCCCGCACAGCACCGAAGCCGAACAGGCCGTGCTCGGGGGGATTCTGCTTCGCAACTCCGTGCTGCACTCCGTGGTCGACACGCTGCGCCCGGAAGACTTCTACCTGCCCGCCCACCAGCAGATCTACGACGCGTGCCTGGAACTGTACCGGCGCAACGCCCCCATCGACCTCGTGACCATGGCGGAATACCTGCAATCGCAGAGCCGCCTGGAAGGGGTGGGCGGGGCCGTGTACCTGGCGGAACTGGCCCAGTCCACCATCAGCGCCGCCAACGCCGAGCACTATTCCACCATCGTGCGCGACAAGTCGCTGTTGCGTTCGCTGATCGGCGCCGGTTCCGAGATCATCAGCAACTGCTACGACGCCTCGCGCGAGGTGCAGAAGCTGCTGGACGAATCGGAGCAGGCGGTGTTCGCCATTTCCGAGCGGGTCAGCGGCAAGATGTTCCGCAGCGCCAAGGAACTGGTGAACAAGGTCTTCGAAGACCTGGTGAAGCGCTGCGACCGCAAGGAAGTGGTCACCGGCGTCACCACCGGCTTCGTGCAGCTGGACCAGATGACCTCGGGCCTGCAACCGTCGGACCTGATCATCGTGGCCGCGCGCCCCTCCATGGGCAAGACCGCCTTCGCCCTGAACATGTGCCTGCGCGCCGCCGTGAACCAGAACACACCGGTGGCCGTGTACTCGCTGGAAATGTCCATGGAGCAGCTGGTCATGCGCATGCTCTGCACGCTGGGCAAGGTAGACCTGACCAAGGTGCGCAAGGGCTTCCTGGACGACGAGGACTGGCAACGCCTGTACCATGCCGCCGACGTGCTGTCGCAGGCGCCCATCTACATCGACGACACCCCGGCCATCACCACCCTGGAACTGCGTGCCCGCACTCGCCGCCTGAAGGCGGAACGCGGCGTGGGCCTGGTCATGGTGGACTACCTGCAATTGATGCGCTCCGCCCGCCGGGTGGATTCTCGCGAACTGGAAATTTCGGAAATCTCGCGTTCGCTCAAAGCCCTGGCCAAGGAACTGTACATCCCGGTCATTGCCTTGTCGCAGCTGAACCGCAAGGTGGAAGAGCGCACCAACAAGCGCCCCATGCTTTCGGACTTGCGCGAATCGGGCGCCATCGAGCAGGACGCGGACGTGATCATGTTCATCTACCGCGACGACGCCTACAACAAGCGCGACGACAACCCGCGCAAGGGCATCGCGGAAATCATCATCGGCAAGCAGCGCAACGGTCCCGTGGGCGTTGCCGAGCTTGCCTACCTGCCCTCGCACACCGCGTTCGAGGATTTGACGTTCGTCCCGCCGCCGCCCTCGGAAGGGTATGGAGATTAGTTGGGGATGACGCGGGCGCGCCAGACGGAGCGCGCTGGAACGACCAAGGGAAGGAAAGAAGAGCGTCGCGGGGCTGCCGGAAGGCAGCCCCGCTTTTTGTCGGCCAAAATGTGCGACGCCAGGCCATTGGGGACGGTCTTCGTTCGCTTGGGCGTTACGACGGCAGTTGCGCTCCGCAGCGCGGCCCAAGAGGGCGTGTGCATCCGGCAGGCAAGGCATTGCCCTGCAGCCGTCATCCGCAGGGCTGGCGCAGGCGCTCGACCGGTGGCCGCCTCCGTGCTTCCGCCCTTTGCGCCCTGCCTTACCGACTCGGCAACACATGCCAAGCCTCCCGGAACAGAACGCCGTGCAACCGCGCCCTGATGACCGCCCTTCTGCAGCGCAACACCAGAGCAATACATTTCTATAATGCATTGCATTGTAGCATGACTATTTTTTTAGAATCATATGCATCTTATTTCAGAGGCTTCACTCTCGCCCTAAAACATTCTCCTACATTCTTTTACAAAAAAATACTTCCTGCATACACAAGCCTTACATGGCGGCCCTATCCTTTTCTTGGATCACCGGAATATCAGACATTCCCAGCGGTTTCACGTTGTACAATTGTCTGTGGGATAGCCATTGCTCATCCATAACCATTGAGAGGTTCGCCATGACATTCAAATCGGTTCGACTGCTGGCCCTGTCCCTCATGCTCGCGCTGGGCGCCCTGCCTGCCCTGGCAGCTGAAGCTCCCCGTAAATGGGAACTCGTCAACCCCACTGGAGTCATTGAAAAAGCGGTCATCGCACCTGCCGCACGGCTGTCCAGCCTTGAAGGCAAGACTGTCGTCCTGCGTTGGAACAGCAAAAACAACGGCAACGTCTTCCTTGATCGCCTGGCCGAACTGATGGCGCAGCGCCTTCCCAAGACCACGGTGATCAAGTCCTACGAACGGGACACCACGCTGAACATCATTTCCGGCACCGTGGAAACATCGCAAAAGATAACCTCGGCCCTGCAAGCGATGAAACCGGACCTCATCATCGCCGCGCAGGCGGACTGAGGATCGTGCACCTCATGGCTGGTAGTTGACCAGTCCAACGCGGAAAAAGCCGGCATCCCCACCGTCACCATCGCCACCGACGCATTCATCAACCTTGCCCGCAGCACCCAGGAAAGCCAGGGGCTGACGGACATGAGCTTCGTCATCGTGCCGCATCCCGTGGGCATGCTCCCCCGGGAAGAAGTATTCGCGAAAGTTGACGCAGCCTTCGACGACATCATCAAGGCCGCCACGAAATGGTCCCCCAAGAAGGACACCAACGCCAAGGCGGAAGCCCCATACCCCGCCAAGCGGTTCACGTTCGAAGGGACCGACGCCGAAATCAACGAACTGTACGCCAAGCGCAAGTGGTCGCTGTCCCTGCCCATCATTCCGCCCACGCCCGAGCGCGTTGCGGCCATGCTGAAGGGCACCAGGCGCAACCCCGCGGAAGTCGTCTGGGTCGTTCCGCCGCGCCAGGGCATGCTCACCGTCGAACTGGTCGCCACCCTCGGGGTCATGGCGGGCGCGAAGCCCGAACACATGCCCCTGCTGCTCGCCACCGTTGACGCGATGAAAGCCCCCGAAGCCTCCTGGCGTGGAACCTCCACCACCACGGCCCCCACGGCCCCTCTCTTCATCATCAGCGGCCCCATCGTCGACAAGCTGGGACTCAATGCCGGCACGGGAACCGCAGGCGGCGAGAACCCCGTGACCAATGCCCTCGGGTACTTCGTCAACCTCGTGGGTGACGTGGTAGGCGGCTCCGTTCCCCCGAACATCGACAAAAGCACGCAGGGCACCTCGTTCGACCTCGTGGCCAACGTGATCTGCGAAAACGCCAGGGAAACGCCCTGGGAACAGACGTTCGCCGAGGAGCAGGGCTTTACCAGGCAAGACAGCATCATCACCATCTCCACCTCCTATCTGCCCAACGCCAACGTGGACCACGAAAGCGTGGACAGTTCGGACCTGCTGAACACTTTCAGCCTCGGCATCGCGGGGGCGGCTTCTGGCATTACCAGTTGCATGACGATCTACGACCCCGCGAAGAATCCCTTTGGCAGCATGCCGAACAATGCCCAGAATCGCTGCCATTACGTCATTGCCGTCGTGTGCCCGGAACACGCCAAGACCGCGATCCGCGACTTCAAGACCAAGCGGGCGATGCAGGAATACGTGGCGAAGAACGCGGCGCTTCCCTTCAAGCTCTACGCAAAGAGCATCTGCGTGCCGCCCAAGGAATTCGGCCCGTACGACGCAAACACCCTCATCCCCCGTTTTGCCTTGCCGGAATCCGTCAAGTTCGTTGTGTCCGGCGGCCCTGGCAAGCAGTCCCAATTCTGGGTGCCCTTCACGCAAGTGGTCAGGCCTGTCTCGGTCAGGATAGTCGAATGACGCCACACATGGCGCAATGATCCGCGCGCCCGCCGCCAGGCGGCCGTGAACAGAAAGACGCCCCCCGGAAAGAACGCCTTTCCGGGGGGCGTGAGTGTCTGCCCCGCGATGGAAGCGGCCAGTCACCGGGGTTGCCCATGCCCGGAATGGCCGCCATATGCTGGCAGGGCTTCACGGCATTGGGGACACGCGCAACAGCCCGCGCGGGGGCATGGGGATTGATTGACAGGGGCTGCCGCAAGGTGGTCCCTTTTGTTTGGTGGCGTCAAGGTGGGGGGAACAGGGAAGGCAAGAGGGGAAGGGAGGAGTCGTGCCCTGTTGGGTGCGGCTTCTACGAAGACAGTCGTGCGCTGTTGATTGCGCTCGATTTCGTTATGCCTCCGGCGGGCAAGGGGCCGCTAAGCGGCGGCCCCTTGCATCCCCGCGCTCCGGGGGGCGCTGCCCCCCTGGTCCCCCCAGGTTGTCCTGCACCGCATTCTTACGCCGGGCAGCTTCCCTGCGGCGCTGGCGCGCCTCGGGCGATCTGCCCGGCTGAATGCAATGTGCGCAATGCTCCCGCTGGCATGGCAAAAGGTGGGTGCCTTTTATTCCACACTTCCTGCGGCGCGCATCCGCGACGCCGGAGCTTCCGCCGCGCAAAGTTTTTTGCGTTCAGGCGAAGGACGCGCATCGGTACGGAACTGGTCGGACGACTGCAAGATACCGTTATTGTTCAGCGACCATGTTACATACGCGTCACAACGGGGGCGAAGGTAGAGCCTCTCGCCTCGTCATGACACCGAGAGCCTTGCGCACATCGCACTCCCGTCGTCAGATCACCCGGAGGCGCCTTGCGCCGGTGGGAAGCTGGCGACGCAGGAATGCAGTGCATGATGCCCGTGGGTAATAGCACACTCGCTTTGCCCTGCCAGCGGGAGCCTTGCGCACATTCGCGTTCCCGTCGGCAGATCACCCGAAGGCGCCCCGCGCCGAAGGGAAGCTGACGACGGAAGGAACGCGGTGCATGAAGCGTTGGGGGTCCAGGGGTGGCGGAGCCCCCCTGGAGCGCGGGGGTGCAGGGGGGCCTCGCTAAAGGCCCCCCTGCCCGCCGGAGGCATAACGAAATCGAGCGTATTCAACAGCTCTGGCGTGTCTTCGTAGAAGCCGGTTGCAACCACGCACAACCTCTCCCCTCTTCTCTTCCCCCTTCTCCATCCCCCCTGCTACTGCAACCCCAGATTAACCCTGCTCCCCCCGCCCTTGGCGCCAGCCCCACCGTCCCCGCCAGCGGCAGGCGCCACCTTGGCCCCGGACAGGAACACCCGCTCGCCCAGCGCCGGGTCAAGCTCCAGCAGCCTGTCGCGCACGGCCTTGGCCCGCGCGGTGGCCAGTTCCTTCAGCGCCTCGGGCGTCACCTCGTAATGTTCCTTCAGCGCGGCCTCCATCACGTCAACAGGTTGTGATTTCGTGAAACCG